>NZ_NRRV01000039.1 GCF_016583825.1 Thiohalocapsa halophila
GGGCGGACGGGGGCGGCCGTTGCCGCAGCCGCAGCACCAGCCGCGGCAGAAAGGCCACCGCGGCGAGCAGCGCCAGCGCGATGAGGCCGTTACGGATCAGCCCCTCGCTGCCGGCCATCGCCTCGCGGCCGGCGAAGCCCAGATAGGTGTAGGCCAGCGCCCCCGGCAGCATGAACGCCAGTGTGGCAAAGCAATAGGGCAGAAACCCGATCCGGGTCAGGCCGAGCGCATAGTTGAGCACATTGAACGGGAACAGCGGCACCAGCCGGGTGAAGGCGACGAAGCGCCAGCCCTCGGCCTCGACCCCCTGCATCAGGCGCCCGAGCGGGCCCTTGACCCGCGCCTGCACCCAGTCATGGGCCAGATAACGGGCGATCAGGAAGGCCAGCGCGGCGCCCAGCGGCGCCCCGATCAGGTTGTACAGCGTGCCCCAGAGCGGGCCGAACAAGGCGCCGCCGGCGAGCGTGAGCACCGCACCGGGCAAGAACAGCACCGTGGCGACGGCATAGAGACCGATGAACGCGAGCGGCCCGGCGGCACCGGCGCCGCTCACCCAGGCCTCCAGTGCTGCCGCGTCGAGCCGGTCGCGGTAGAGCAGGGCGGCGGCCACCGCGCCGAGCAGCAGCAGGGCGCCAAGGATGCGAATCGGCCTGCGATGCATGGCGGTCTCCGGGAACAGGACGTGGTGCACGGACGCGGCCGGCGGCGGCCATGGCGCTGCTCCGGGGTGGTGGTCGCAGCAACATTCAACCCAATCGTTGATCATCCGGTTGCGATCTGTCAATCTCCGCGACCATCAACGCGGTTAACGATGCGAGGTTCTGCCCGGTGGACAGCTTCATCCAGACCCACGAGGCGACGATTCGCCTCGGCTTCTTCCTCGGCATCTTCGCCCTGATGGCGACTTGGGAGGTCGTTACGCCGCGCCGCGTGCGGCTGTTGACGCGCTTGCAGCGCTGGAGCAGCAACCTCGGTCTGGTGGTGCTGAACACGGTGCTGCTGCGGCTGCTGTTCCCGGCCGCCGCGGTGGGTATGGCGCTGTCGGTGAATGCCCAGGGCTGGGGGCTGTTGAACGCCTTGGCGTGGCCGTTCTGGGCCGAGGTCCTGCTCGCCGTGGTGGTGCTGGATTTTGCGATCTGGGTGCAGCACGTGCTCTTTCATGCCGTGCCGGCGCTGTGGCGGCTGCATCGCGTGCATCATGCCGATCTCGACTACGACCTCACCACCGGGGCGCGCTTCCATCCCCTCGAGATCATCCTGTCCATGCTGATCAAGTTTGCCGTCATCGCCGCGCTCAGACCGCCGGTGGTCGCGGTGATCCTGTTCGAGGTGATCCTCAATGCCATGGCCATGTTCAACCACGCCAACGTCAGCCTGCCGCCGGGGGTGGAACGCCCGCTGCGCTGGCTGGTCGTCACCCCGGACATGCACCGGGTGCACCATTCCATCGAGGACGACGAGACCAACTCCAACTTCGGCTTCAACCTGTCCTGGTGGGACCGGCTGCTCGGCACCTATCGCGCGCAGCCGCGCGCTGGCCAGCAGGGCGAGACCATTGGTAGCCGCCAGCCCGGCTGATCGGTGACCTGATCGATGAGGGCATTCACAGCGGGCTCCTATTGCCGATGACATCTGTCGGCTGATCAATGATCCCGGCGCCGAGTCGCCTAGTGAGCGTTCACGGACCAAAGACTCGCTGTCCTCGCGGTCCACTTCGGTGGTTTCTGGTGGACCAGGCCAACAGCGTTTCGGGATTCTAATCCCGCGCTACGGGCAGCCCGGCATGACGCCATTCGGGCAGGCCATCGGCCAGGCGCCGGGCCTCGAAGCCGGCCTTGCGCAGCGCTGCAACCGCCTCGACGGAGAGTACACACCAGGGCCCACGGCAGTAGGCGACGACCTGACGCTCCGGGGGTAGCTCCGCCAGTCGGGTCTCGAGCTGCTCGAGCGGGATGTTGAGGGCGCCTGGCAGATGCCCTTGACCGAATTCCTCGGGCGGGCGCACATCGAGCACCGTCACCAGCCCATCCTGAGCCTGCGCCAACAGCTCCGCCGCCGGCATCGGCTCGAGCGCATCGCGCTGCAGCAGATACTGCGCCACCAGCGCCGCGACCGCGTCGCTGCGATCCTGGGCGATCCCGCGCAGCGCGGCGAGGGCGTCTAGCGCCCGCTCATCGCCGAGCGAATAGCGCACATACTTGCCATCGCGTCGCGCATTGACCAGCCCCGCGGCCTTGAGCTGCTGCAGATGCTTGGAGGTGTTGGCCACCGACAGCCCGCTGAGCCGCACCAGCTCCTCGACGCTGCGCTCGCCTTGGGCCAGGTAGTCGAGCAGCTCCAAGCGTGCCGAATGTCCCAAGGCGCGGGCGATCACGGCGAGATGCTCGAACAGCTGTTGTTTGGGCGATGCAGACTGGGACTGGGTCACGACGAGAGGCTGGCGAAGACGAGGCACCACAGTATAACGCCACGCACGTCAGAGCCCGCTCGCCATCCGTCGGCACTCAGCCTCCGCCCCCTCAGCTCTCACGCTTCACTGATCAAATGGTCATGGCGAAGCCCCAACTCGGACCATGACGCATCTGTTCCATGGCAACCACTCATCATTCAACTTAATATTTGAATGATGTCGGTACTCATGGGATACTGACGCCTTCAACCTCAACTGCGGAGCCCACACCCATGACCACCCTGTTCATCCTCAACGACCCCGCTTACGGCACCGAGCGCAGCTTCAATGGGCTGCGCCTGGCCAAGGCCCTGCAGGGCAAGGGCGAGACCGTCGGCGTCTTCCTGATGGCGGATGCCGTCTCCTGCGCCAAGGCCGGACAGACGGTGCCGCAGGGCTACTACAATCTCGAGCTGATGGTGAAGGGCGTCGCCCGCAAAGGCGAGATGCTGCTCTGCGGCACCTGCATGGATGCGCGGGGTATCACCGATGACGAGCTGGTCGAGGGCGCGCGCCGGGGCACCATGGATGAGCTGACCGAGCGCACGCTCGCCGCCGACAAGGTGCTGGTGTTCTGAGTGATGGCCGTGTTGCCGAGACGCACGAGTCCGGCGGATCATCGATAGTAGCCCACAGGTGATCTACCTCGACCACAACGCCAGCACGCCACTCGCGCCGGAGGTGATCACGGCGATGCAAGCGGCGCTCAGCGACGGCTTCGGCAACCCGTCGAGCCCGCACTGGGCCGGCATGCCGGCGCGGGCGCTGGTGGAGGGCGCGCGTGCCGACGTCGCCGCCCTGCTCGGCTGCGCGCCAGACGAGATCGTCTTCACCAGCGGCGGCACCGAAGCCAACAATCTCGCGCTCAAGGGCGTCTTCTACGCCAACAGTCCATCCAATCGACCAGGGTCTGCGCATCTGATCAGCAGCGCCATCGAGCATCCAGCGGTCACCGTGCCACTGCGCGTCCTCGAGCGACTCGGCGCCCGTGTCACCTGGCTGCCAGTCGACAGCCGCGGCCAGGTCGACCCGGACGATTTGCGCCAGGCGCTGCGCCCGGAGACGCGGCTCGTCAGCATCATGCACGCGAACAACGAGGTCGGCAGCATCCAGCCGATCGCCGAGTGCGCGGCCATTGCCCGCGAGCACGGCGTCTTATTCCACAGCGATGCAGCGCAATCGGTCGGCAAGATCCCGACCCGCGTCGATGACCTGGGTCTCGACCTGTTCAGCATCGCCGGGCACAAGTTCCAGGCGCCCAAAGGCGTCGGCGCGCTCTATGTCCGCCAGGGCGTCACGCTGGAGCCACTGCTCCATGGCGCCGGCCACGAGGGCGGCCGGCGCGCGGGCACCGAGAGCGCGCTGCTCGCCGCCGGGCTCGGCACCGCCTGCCGGCTGGCCGCGGACCTGTCACCGATGACGCGGGTCGAGGCCCTGCGTGAGCGCCTGTGGCAGGGCCTGCAGGCGCGGCTCGGCGAGCCTGTGGTGCGCTTCGGCGATCCAACGCGCTGTCTGCCGAATACGCTGGGCTGTGCCTTTGTGGGTGAGCGCGGCGGCGAGCTGCTGGCCCGCCTGGATGGCATCGCCGCCTCGGCCGGCTCCGCCTGCCACGCCGGTGAGGTCGCCCCTTCGGCGGTGCTGCGTGCGATGGGCGTGCCGGATGCGCTGGCGCTCGGCGCCGTGCGCTTCAGCCTCGGTCGCGAAACCACCGCCGACGAGATCGACACCGTCGTCGAACGGGTGACCGATCTGCTGGCTGGCGTCTGATTCACCTCGTCCTGCCAACCTCGTCCTGCCAACGACAAGCCAACATTCGTCTAGGTCGACGATCTCCATGAGGAGCTCTCCAACTTCATCGATTTCTTCAACGACAAGCTGGCCAAGCCGTTTCGTTGAACCTATACGGGTAAGCCGCTCGCGGCTTGAATGAGTAACCGGTATCAGGATCTTCCCAAGGAAGCACTCGTGAGTAGGAGCAACGCGCCATGACCTGGAACCCAGCCCGCTATCATGCCTGGTACGAGAGCCCGCGCGGTGTCTGGATGGGCGCGCGCGAGCGCCGTCTGCTGCTCGATCTGCTGGCGCCGGCGCCGACCACCTCGGTCTTGGACGTCGGCTGCGGGACCGGTTATTTCAGCAGTGTGCTGGCCGATGCCGGGCTGCGGGTGACCGGGCTCGATCCCGATGCCGCGGCGCTGAACTTTGCGCTGCGCCGCGATCCGCGCATCACCGGCGTGCGCGGTGATGCCGAGGCACTGCCGTTCGCCGATACGGCCTTCAACGCCGCCGTCGCCATGACCAGTCTCTGCTTCTGCGGACGACCAGAGCAGGCCCTTTCCGAGCTCTGGCGGGTGTCGCGCGAGGCAGTGGTGCTGGGATTGCTGCATCGACGCAGTTTGCTGTATTGGCAAAAGGCCGGGCGCGGCAGCTACCAGGGCGCTCGTTGGGATCAGCTGAGTGAGGTGCGAGCCTGGGCGCAGAGTCTCGATCCGCGGCCCGTTCAGATCGAAGCGCGCTCAGCGCTGCTCCTTCCGAGCGCCGGGCCGCTGGCGCGTTGGGCTGAACGGTTGTCTGGCATTGGCCAGCACAGTGAGCGCCTGCCCCTCGGTGGCTTTCTCGCGGTCTGTCTGCGACGGCCTGCTGGTGAATGGCATTCCCTGGGTGCTGGTGCTGGTGCTGGTGCTGGTGCTGGCCAAGCTCGGACGCCTGGTCTGCGGGCGGGACCGCTGAGTGCTCCCATAGATACCGATCGAAGCGGCCCGTCCGACGGCTGGGGACGGGCCGACTCGCACTTCGAGTCGCTTACATGATCGGGATGGTCGCGTAGCCCTTGGACTGATAGCCGATCTGCGAGACGAAGGTATTGCCGACGACCTCGAGGCCTGGCAAGAGGGTCTCGTTGTCGATGCCGGCGAGGCGGGTCGTGATCGAGCAGACTTGTGCAAGTTCACGAACGCGGTTCAGTTGGCTTGAGCATGCGCCTGCTCGACCGGCCAGCCATGGGCTCGCCAGGCGGTCATGCCGCCTTGGATGACCTGCACCTGAGCGAAGCCACGGCCGGCGAGCAGCGCCGCGGCCTGGGCCGAGCGGCGATCGGTGCGGCAGATCAGCGCGATCGGTCGCTCGAGGTTCGATTCGAGCGCTTCAATCTGGTCGGGGAGGTGCTCCAGCGGGATGTTGACGGCCTCGGCGAGATGGCCTTGGTCGCCCACAAAATCCTCGGGCGTGCGGACATCGAGCACCAGAAGATCCTGGTCCCCGGTGTCGAGGCGGCGCTTAAGCTCCTCAACCGGTAGCATCGGTCGCTGCCGCAGCCGCGTGATCAACCGCGGCAAGAAGGCGACTGCAGCGAGCAGCGCCAGCGCGATCAGGCCGTTGCGGATCAGCCCCTCGCTGCCCGCCATGGCCTCGCGCCCGACGAAGCCCAGGTAGGTATAGGCCAATGCGCCGGGCAGCATGAAGATCAGCGACGCTAGCAGATAGGGCAGAACACGGATGCGCGTCAGTCCCAGGGCGTAGTTGAGCAGGTTGAACGGGAACAGCGGCACCAGCCGGGTGAAGGCGACGAAACGCCAGCCCTCGGCCTCGACGCCCTGGATCAGGCGCGCGATGAGACCCTTGGCGCGTGTCTGCACCCAGTCGCCCGCGAGATGTCGCGCGATCAGAAAGGCCAAGGTCGCGCCAAGGGTCGCCCCAAGCAGGTTGTAGAGCGTGCCCCAGAGCGGGCCAAACAGGGCGCCACCGGCGAGAGTCAGGACCGCGCCGGGCAGGAACAGCACCGTCGCCAGCGCATAGAGTCCGATGAAGATCAGCGGGGCCGCCGCACCAGCGCCGTTGACCCAGGTCTCCAGTGCCGCGATGTCGAGCTGATCACGGTAGAGCAGGGCGGTGGCCACCGCGCCGATCAGCAGCAGGGCGCTCAGGATGCGGAGAACCGAGCGATGCATGACGGCCTCCGGCGGTGGCTCAGTAAGTCAACGATCTGTGATGACAGGGGTCTGGCCCGTCCTTTCCTGTCGAATTCGGCCTGGTCTCACCAGGTGCGTCCAACCGCTCGAGCCATCGAGCGGAACGCTGCGGACAGGAAAATCGTGCCAGCTTCCACGACAATAATCAGCCAGAAAGTTGAATTTTGTGTGCCGGTCTTGATCAAGCAGCGACGGGCCTCTCGAGGGTCCACAGCGAGAGGATGACCTGAGCTGCCTCCAACAGCCCGAAGGGTCATCGCCAATATTCAACGTTGTAGTTGATCATTTGGCTGCAATCTGCCAGTATCCTGCTCAGTTTTTTCACCAGGATTCTTGAGGCAAGGCCGATGGACAGTTTCATCCAGACCCATGAGGCGATGATTCGCCTCGGCTTCTTCCTCGGCGTGTTCGCGCTGATGGCGACCTGGGAAGTGGTCGCGCCACGCCGCGAGCGGATGCTCACGCGTCTGCAACGCTGGAGCAGCAACCTCGGCTTGGTGGTGCTGAACACGGTGCTGCTGCGGCTGCTGTTTCCGGCTGCCGCGGTTGGTATGGCGCTGTATGTCAACAGTGTCGGCTGGGGGCTGCTCAACGCACTGGCCTGGCCGTTCTGGCTCGAGATCCTGCTCGCGCTGCTGGTGCTTGACCTCGCCATCTGGGTGCAGCACGTGCTCTTCCATGCGGTGCCGGCGCTGTGGCGGCTGCACCGAGTCCATCACGCCGATCTCGACTACGACCTGACCACCGGCGCGCGTTTCCATCCCATCGAGATCATCCTGTCGATGCTGATCAAGTTCGCCGTCATCGCCGCGCTCGGGCCGCCGGTGGTCGCGGTGATCCTGTTCGAGGTCATCCTCAACGCGATGGCCATGTTCAACCATGCCAATATCGCGCTGCCGGCCCAGGTCGATCGCGTCCTGCGCTGGCTCGTCGTCACGCCAGACATGCATCGGGTGCATCATTCGATCGAGGACGACGAGACCAACTCCAACTTTGGATTCAATCTCTCCTGGTGGGACCGGCTGCTTGGCACCTACCGCGCGCAGCCGCGCGCCGGCCAGCAGGGCATGACCATCGGTATCCGCCAGCATCGCGAGCCCCAGCGGGTTGATCGCCTCGATGGCATGTTGCTGCTGCCCTTCGTCGGCCAAGTGACCGACTATGCGATCAACCGCCGGCAATGGGCCGATGCGTCCGGGACGCCTGAGGCGACCGCAGCGAGTCAGAAGGGCACGGTCAGCGGGGCGAGCGGGCAGGCGAATGCTGGCGCCTAAGCATCATCAATTGCGGTGGTGCACTCATGCCTGAGAGAGCGTTCACCGGTTCCGCCGGGAGCCGGTGGAAGGCGCCTCACAGTCGTCGCTATCCCCGCAGCCGCAGCCGGCGCTCTGGATAATCGGGATGCTGATCGGTCCGTTGGCGGGCGTTTGCGGTGCGCCGCTGCGATCACTCGCCTGCCATTCCCACCAAGCTTCCCGGATGACACCCGTAGCGGAGAGCAGGAACAAGTCGGCGATGGCCGGACCCACCAGGACGTCCGGCCACAGGCTATTCGTCAATGCGACGAGACCGGCAGCGACCATCACGCTACTGTTAGCCACCAAGTCATTCCGCGAGCAGAGCCAGGTCGAGCGCATGTTCAGGTCGTCGGCGCGGTGCCGATACAGCAGCGCAAAGCAGATACCATTGGCCAGTAGCGCGAGCGCACCGACGCTGCCCATCCAGTCGGCCGCGGGCATCTCTTGCAGCAGCAGCTTGCGCACGGCATCGGCAATGACGAGCAGGCCGAACAGCAGCATGAGTCCGCCCTTGAACAGCGCCGCTCCGGCGCGGGCGCGGGCGCTACGGTGCAGGACGAACAAGGTCAGGGCATAGACGGAGGCATCGCCAAACATGTCCAGCGAGTCGCCAAGCAGTGCGGTCGAGCTGGCGATCCAGCCGGCGCTGAACTCGACGACGAACATCACGGCATTGATCGCTAGGACGAGATAGAGCACTTGGCTCTGCTTGGCGCGCAGTTTCGCGAGCTCGCCGGTCTTGTTTTCGCAGCAGCTGTCCACGATACGGTCCTCATGCATTCTGCCGTTGACGGGAGCATGAGGGTTATAGCCACTATAGAGTCAAAGGCCATGAACCAGGTCGCCTTCACCATCGCCCAACTGGCGCGCTCCACTGACACCAAGGCCGTGACCATCCGCTACTACGAGCAGATTGGCCTGCTGCCCGCCGTGCCACGCAACAGCTCCGGCTACCGGGTGTACTCCGAAGCGGAACGCGATCGCCTGCTGTTCATCCGCCGTGGCCGCGCCTTGGGCTTCAGTCTCGATGACGTGCGCGAGCTGCTGGAGCTGGCCGACCACCGTCAGGCCTCCTGTGCCGCCGTCGATGCCAAGGTCGAAGCACACTTGGAACAGGTCCGAGAGCGCCTTCGCGATCTGCAAGGGCTCGAGCAGGAGCTATAACGTCTGCTGTCTTGCTGCCAGGGCGGCGTGATCGAGGAGTGTCGGATCATCGATTCACTGAGCCGACAGATCGCGACTGGATGCTCTTCCGTGCCTCATCCACACGACGAGGTCCGCAGGGCCCGCCAAGGCCGCTGATGGGATGCCTTCATCGCGACCTCGCTTATCTGGCTGCGAGCGATCGATGGCAGCCGCCAGTCGACTCGGCTCCGCCGCTGGAGGCCAGCTTGACATTGGTCGAGGCCAGCAGAAGGGGTCCGGGTAGAGTCGATCTTTTAAGGGTCGTGACGGCGCTGTGCGTGCTCACGTGCCCGACCCCACCAGCCACGCCGCTTGCCTGGGCAGGCCGCCAGCCAAGACCCTTCCAACATCGTCATTGGAGTGCTGTCTTGCAGAATCCCCAACCCCTTGATGATCTGGACGTCCTCCGCGACATCGTCGCGCGTTCCCACTTCAGACCTCAAGCACTGCGCGGCCTGCTGTCATGACCGAGCTGGGTCTCGCGCGCGTGCTGCATGTGGTGCTGATCACCCTCACCGGCGTCGTGGTATTGGCGATGATGATCTTGTCCGCGTTGACCTTCTGCGCGGATAGCTCGATGAAATAGTCATTCAGCTGCGCCAGCACGCGGGCTTGGTAGTCGAGGTCACGCAGGGGCATGGCGAGATCCGCCGTCGGTTGCGTCGAGCAGACGTGCGACCTGCCTCAGCAGGGCTTCCACCTCAGAGACGATGGCAGGACGATCGAGCGCCTCTTCCTCGTCAGGATCGCCAGCTTCATAACGGGCCTGAACTGCGTAGGGGGTGAAGCGGTCGAGCTCTTGAAAGGCGTCAACATCGGCGCCGCTCTGCCGCAATAGCGAGAGCAGCCGGGGCAGGTCGTGTGTGACTGGATACTGGAGGCCGCGCAGCGCAAGCCAGGCCTTGAGTGCCTTCTCCACCGCCTGTTGTGCGTGGAAGCCGTAGATCGAATCCGCGACCTGCGGGAGGTCGACCGTGGCCACCAGCGTGTCATGGTCCCGGTTGGCCATTTTCAGCATCGATGCCGCGTGCTCAAGCATGGCCATACAGGAGCCTTCCCTCGCGGCAGGCGCGCCCAACGACATGGCTCGCGGTGCTCCGCCGGTCTGCGACCTCGTCACGACTGTAGACCAGCAAGTCCTTGGAGGCTGGCACATCGCCCAAAGCCCGATACAGCCGCGCTGCCTCCTTGATCCGGCTGCGGCCGGGACCAAAGGGCTCGCGCTCGATGACTAGCAAGTCGATATCAGAATCGGGACGCGCATCGCCGCGGGCGCGGGAGCCGAACAGGATGATAGCCTCCGGGGCGGCCTCATGCACGATGATGTCGACCATTCGGCGCAGCAGCTCGGGTTCGTGGCGTTCGGTGGTTTCCAAGTCACTCGCGTTCATTGGTGTGGCTCCTCGCCAAATACCTGCGTCGAGCAATGACCTTGCGCGATGCATCTCGTTGTCATCAAGGGTGATTCAGATGCTGCCCCGCTCCGGCAGCAACGCCTTGAGCGCATGCAGGTTGTCACCGTGGGTGATCAGATTGTCGTCGAGCCTCGGCGTGCCGATGGAGCGCTCTGGGCGCGGCAATAGCGGCCGATGCGGCACCGCGAGGTGATGGTTGTAGACGAATTCTTTGCCCTTGAAGATAGAGTTCCGGCATGGTGAGGCTCGGGTCAGCGGAGGTTTCGCGCGAGCTGGCGCCAGCGCAGGAAACAGGGTTGCGGCTTTCATCGGGTGGCGGGCGGCGAGCCCACAGCCCAAGTCGATTGTCCCACCAGGCTAGCCGTTTCGTACAGAACGGACGCTGGGCTGCTGGCGGTTGATCGATCTGGAGTCTCAAGGCAAGCCCGTGTCATCGACGAGTAGGTGCGGGCCAAAGCCGGCGCGCTGCCCGAGCGAAAGTGCGTCAGGACGCGCCGGCCTCCTCAGCCGCCTCGATGGCCCGTTGGTTGGCCTCGAAGCCGCCCTTGGCCTTCCAGCCGACCAGGCCGTCTTGCAGGATACGGACATTGTCCCAGCCCAGCAGGCGCAGGGCGAAGCCGGCCTGGGCTGATAGCGAGCCGGTGTTGCAGTAGATGATCACAGGCTGATCGCGTGGGATCTCGTCGCGCCGTGCCACGACCTCGCGCCATTCAATGTTGGTGGCTCCCGGGATGTGATCGGCCTCGAACTGTGCTGCATCGCGGGCATCGATGACCAGGATATTGGGCCAATCCTCGGCCGGGATCTGCTCCGGCAGAATCACGCTCGAGCCGTATTCGGTGAAGTCCAGGTACGCTTCCATGGCCTCGGCCAGGGCCGAGCGGTCATCGGCTTGGAGCGGGGCGGCCAGCAGGGAGAGGACCGCGCAGGCGGCGAGGAGAGGTTTTTTCATCATGGTGTTTGTGACTCCAGTGGTGAGGATGGCGGCGCTGCAGTGGCATCGAGGCATCAAGGTCGCGATCGCACCGAGGCAGGGCTTAAGGTCGTCTCCGCGCCCATTGTCGGGTCGAGCGGGCTGTGCGCGATAACCTTCAACCCAATCGTTGATCATGCGGTTGAGATCTGTCAACCTCGCTGGCGGCCAAGCAACCCGAGCTCGCCAGCGCCGTCAACACCGCCAATGATGCAGGCTGCAAGCGGATGGAGAGTGATATCCCGCGTCACGAGACGATGAGCCCGCTCAGTGACGGTCGCTGGGTCAGTGAGCGCGAGGTGCGCGGGTGATCTCCCTCGACCATAACGCCAGCGCGCCACTCGCGCCGGAGGTCATCACGGCGATGCAGGTGGCTTTGCGTGAAGGCTTCGGCAACGACTAGACAACAAGCATCAACGAGGAACCGATATGTCCACGACATCCGAGCAAACGCTCGCCACCCGCTGCGTCCACGCCGGCGAGGCCGCCGATGCCCACGGCAGCCCGCACACGCCGATCTATAGCACCAGCACCTTCGCCTTCGCGTCCACCGCAGCGATCCTCGACGTCGTCGAGGGCCGCGCCGCCGGCAGCCTCTACACCCGCTATGGCCTGAACCCGACGATCCAGGCGCTGGAGGCCAAGCTCGCCGCCATCGAGGGTGCCGAGGCGGCGCTCGCCTTTGCCTCCGGCATGGCCGCCGAGGCGGCGCTGTTCCTGGCCCATGGCCGCGATGGCATCGTCTGCATCGGCGACGCCTACGGCGGCACGCTGGAGCTGCTCGCAGACCAATTGCCGCTGCTCGGCATCCGCACCCGCCTGCTGCTCGGCAGCGAGCTGGAGCGGCTCGACGGGCTGCTGGCGGACGGCTTCGGGCTCGTGTTTCTGGAGACGCCGACCAACCCGGCGCTGGAGGTTTTCGACATCGCGGCCATTGCCGCGCAGGCTCATGCGCACGGCGCCCTGCTGGCGGTGGACAACACCTTCGCCTCGCCGGTGAACCAGCAGCCGCTCGCCCTCGGCGCCGACCTCGTGGTGCACAGCGCCACCAAGTATCTGGGCGGCCACAGCGATCTCACCGCCGGCGCGTTGATGGGCCCGGCGCAGCGGATCGCACCCGTGGCGGCCTGGCGCAAGAACTTGGGATCGGTGCCGGCGCCCGAGACCGCCGCGCTGCTCGCGCGCAGCCTGCGCACCCTGCCGGTGCGGGTCCGAGCGCAGAACGCCTCCGCACTGGCCATCGCCGAGGCCATGGCGACCGATCCGCGGGTTGCGCGGGTACTGCATCCAGGACTCCCATCCTGTCCCGGGCATGCGCTCGCGGCGCGGCAGATGACCGGCTCCGGCGCCATGCTGACGCTGGAGGTCGCCGCAGGCAAAGCCGCGCCCGCGGCGGCCGCTGCCGCGGTGGTGGATCGGCTCAGGCTCTTCACGCTGGCCCCGAGCCTGGGCGGCGTCGAAAGCCTGGTCACCCAGCCCTGCACCACGACCCACCACGGCCTGACACCCGAGGAGCGGCAGCGGCGCGGCATCAGCGATGCGATGATTCGCCTGTCCATCGGCCTCGAAGACCCGGCCGAGCTCGTTGCCGACCTGGAGCAGGCACTTGGCGGCGCCGGCGGCTGAGCGATACGGCCGGCGCACGCAGGCCCCCAGACCCCATTGCAGGAGTCGGAGACGATGACGAGTCAAGACATTGCGGACGGCCGCAGTCCCTTCCTCTTGCTGCGCAAGCGCATTGCCACCCTCGGCCTGATCCTCACGGCGAGCCTCGCTCCGGCGAGCGTGGCCCTGGCTGAGTCGCCGCGCGATCAGCGCACGCTGGTGGACCTGCCGGCGCCGATGCGCGCGCACATGCTCGCCAACATGCGCGACCACCTCGCCGCCATCAAGAAAGATCCGGCGCCCCACGGCGGTCTGGGCAGTTGGGCGGTATATCGCCGCTCGCAACATCTGCCTAATCCGGAGACACCGCTATGTCCGAAGCTCGCATCAACGCCGCCGTCGTCGGCATCCTCGCTGCGGGGACCCTGCTCGGCGCCGGCCAGGCCGTCGCCGTGCCGGAGACACCCACCGCCTGGGAGAAGTGCGCCGGCATCGCCAAGGCCGGCATGAACGACTGCGGCGCGCTGGACAAGTCCCACAGCTGCGCCGGGCAGGCCCCGACCGACAGCGACCCGAACGAGTGGGTCTATGTGCCGGAGGGGACCTGCACCAAGATCGTCGGCGGCAAGGTCGCCGCCACCAAGCCTGCGGAGTAGCGTGCCGTGGCGCCGGCGGATCGCTTCCGACACGGCGTCGCCGCCGGTCCGGCGCGACAACTGCCCGCCGGCGCCGGCATCGGGCTGCGCCACTGCCACATCGACGCCGTGCTGTTGGAGCGTCCGTCCATACCCTGGCTCGAGCTGCTCGCGGACAATCACCTCGCCGACGGCGGGGCCACGCTGGTGCAGGTGGACGCGCTGGCCCGGCACTATCCGCTGACGCTGCACTGCGTGGGCATGAATCTGGCCGGCACGGATCCGCTGGACCCAGACTATCTCCGGCGCGTGGACGACCTGCGGCGCCGCAGCGCTGCGGCCTGGGTCTCCGATCATCTCTGCTTCACCGCCATCGACGGCCGGCATTATCACGAGCTGCTGCCCTTTCCCTACACCGAGTCCACGCTGTGCCACGTGGCCGCCCGAGTACAGAGGGTTCAGGAGCGCCTCGGCATGCCGCTGGCGGTGGAGAATGTCTCCAGCTATCTGCGCTTTCGTGAATCGGCGCTGACAGAGGCGGAGTTTCTCGCCGAGCTCAGCGCCCGCACCGACTGTGGCCTGCTGTTGGACGTGAACAACCTCTACGTGAACCAGGCAAACCATGGCGATGACCTGGACGCAGCCCTGGCCGCGCTGCCGCCTTGGCGTGTGCAGGAGCTGCACCTCGCCGGCTTTGCGCAGCGCGACGGCTGGCTGCTGGACGCCCACGCCGCCCCCGTCGCGGCACCGGTCTGGGCCCTGTACGAGCGCGTGCAGCGCTGGCTCGCCGCCGCCGGCGTCGGCGCGGTGCCGACGCTCATCGAATGGGACAACGACATTCCGGAGCTGGGGACATTGCGCGCCGAAGCGGCCCGCGCCGATGCCATCGCCGCTCGGGCGTCAGCGGTGACGGCGGCGGTGCTGTGAGGGGCATGGTGTCCAGGCACGATGTCCCCGAGCCCGTCCCGGCAGCGTCGACCACGCCTCCGGCGCGCCTGCGGGCGCTGCAGCGGTTGCTGGCGGCTGAAATCGACGACAGCCTGCCGGCACATGCCTCCGCGGCACTGGCGATGGTGGTATCCGGGGGGCGCTTGGGGAGCCCGGCGGCCGGCGCCGCCGTCTACCGCGACAGCTCGCGCCGCGCACGGGCACGCGCGCTGGAGCTGGTCTACCCGGTGTGCCGCCAGGTGCTCGGCGCCGGCGCATTCGGGGGGCTCGCGGCGGCGTGCGTTGCCGCATGCCCGTCGCGGTCGCCGGACCTGACGGAGCTCGCTGCGGCGTTTCCGCCCTACCTGGCGCGATGGCGGCTGGACCCGGCTTCCTCGGAGCCGTTGGGGTCGGACTTGCCGTATCTGCCGGATCTGGCACGCCTGGAGCTGGCCTTCCACGCCGCGCTGTTCGCCGCAGACGACCTGCCCTGGGACGCGGACGGTTTTGCCGCGGCGGTGGAGCGTGGCGCGGCCGGGCAGTTGCGCCTGCGGCTCGGGCGGTCGGTGACCCTGCTGGCATCCCAGTTCCCCGTATACGAGATCTGGCGCCGCCACCGGGAGGCACGGGACACGACGCAGGTGCCCGCCGGGCATGGCGATCGGCTGGTGGTGTGCCGCCAGGCGCTCAGGCCGCGGGTGCAGCGGGTGACCCGGGATGCCTTCGCATTGCTTCGCACCATCGCCGACGGACAGTCGATCGCGGCCCTCACCGAGCGCGGCTATGCCGTGGAGCAGCTGGGCGGGCTCATCACCGACGGGCTCATCGTCGGCTTCGAGGTCGCAGACCGATAGCTCATTCAGGCTGCCGGAGCAAACGCCTGCCTAGCGCAAGGCGATGCGCCAGCCCTTCACGGTCAAGGCGCCTCGTAAACGGCCGTTCCGGGATAGAAGGCGTACCAGGCAAACCAATAGGAGACGGTAGCCGGCAGCTCGACGCCATTCGCGGCGTAAGCGCGTGCGCTCTCGGTAGTGGGGTCAAAGTGGATCAGGATTTCTTTGCCGGCAACACCGTCCACAAGCATCTCGACGCCTGCCGCGCGTAGCTCCGGGAATGGATAGGCCTTGGCTCGCCCGTTGAGCCAAACCCCGAGCACCTTGTCCTTGTTGCGGTAACGATCGGAAGTGCGCGTCACCGAGAACAGCAGCCCCTGGCTCTTGTCATAGTCTTCATAGGGGTCGCTATCGTAGGCACGCTGGAAACCGGTGTCATCCGACAGCACCAGGCTGTTGGGCCGTTTCCGCAGCCACTCCTGCCAGCGCATTTGGGTCACTGGGATTCGGCGTAATCGCGTACCCGCCATCGGGCCGGCGATGGCGCGCCAATAGAGTTGACTCCACAAGGATTCTGTCTCGCGATCATAGAGCAAGAGATTGCTGTTGTAGAGGAGGCCTGAAACGCCGAAGGTCAGCGGCACGCCATCCGCTTCGGCAATGAATGCGACCGCGGTGCGGCAGAGCGGGCAGTAGCTGATCACGACCGGGACGCCGCCGATGAAATCATTGACGATCTCGTGCCAAGCCAAGATCTTTGTCGGGTAAGCCTTGGACTCGCCGAACACTGTGAGCCCAAGCACATGGTCGTCCGGCGAGATGTGCTGAGCCGCCTTGGCCTCCACGAATTGCGGTGTATCCAGTGCTGGGATACCGTCAGGCGGTTGTCCAGCAAACTCGATTGCGCCCTTGTCGACGAGGCTCTGACTCAGGTCGAAGCCATTCAGTGCTGCGGCCGGCAGCGCAACGGCGAGCATGATCCAACCGAGGGTGCGCTGGAGGTATTTGGGCATGAGATTTACCGGAGGTTGTGTTGGTCGCAATGGTGCCCAGCTGAGCAAACGTATTCTTGGCCAGTATGGCCAAAATCGGCATGGCGTTCGCAAACGGGGGTTCCGAGCGCCTGCATTGCCCCCTCACTCCAAAGCGGCCAGGGCCGCCACGATGGCCGCGGGCTCCATGCGCCGGCGGTAATCGACATCGGCGAACGCGGCTTGGATGACGCCGTTGGTGTCGATGACGAAGGTGGCAGGGACCGGCAGCACATGGCGCCCGGGCCCGTTGTACGCGGCCAGGTCCAGGTCGAGGCGATCTTGGTACACCTCATTCAGGTCGGCGGGTACCTCGAAGTACAGGTCGTAGGCCTGCATCACGCGGTCGTCCAGATCGCTCAGGATCTCGAACGGATACCCGTCTTCCTCCACCTGTTTGCGGGACTGGTCCGGCAGCTGCGGGGTCACGGCGATCAACTGTGCGCCGTGCGCCTCGATCTGCGGCAAGGCCTGTTGCAGCGCGTGCAGCTGAAGATTGCAGTAGGGGCACCAGGCGCCGCGATAGAAGGTCAGTACCACCGGGCCTTGGGCCAGCGCCTCGGCGAGCCGCACGGATTCGCCGAACGCGTTCGCAAGCCTGAAGTCCGGCGCTCGCGCCCCCACCGCCAGCCCGGGCTCGGGCATCGCGTCGGCCAGATCGGCGGCGGCGCGTTCCATGACCGCCCGGTCTGCGGCGTCGAGCTTCGGTGGGGGCGACGCGCGCTCGGCTTGATAGGCCTCGAGCGCCTGCTGATAGCTCGGCAGCACGCCGCCGGAATCGGTCTCCGCTTGGGCGGACGGCGCGAGGATCAGTAGGGTCAGAAGTAGCGGGAGCTTGCGCATGTTCAGGACCTCGGTGGTGGCGAAGGCGCCCGGCGCGTCAGCCGGGCAGGTGCTTTGGTGTGGCCTGGGCCATCGCCCAGCGGCGGGCGAAGGCGCTGCTTCAGACCGAGACCGGCCTGAGAGCGCATTGATTTCGGGTGGCTG
This sequence comes from Thiohalocapsa halophila, assembly GCF_016583825.1. Lineage (GTDB taxonomy): Bacteria > Pseudomonadota > Gammaproteobacteria > Chromatiales > Chromatiaceae > Thiohalocapsa > Thiohalocapsa halophila. Next base: position 17,307 of record NZ_NRRV01000039.1, read on the forward strand.
CGGCGCTCGGCCCGCTGCACCTGCCAGCATTTTGTTTGCCTGGACGGGCCAGGTTGAAATCAAAGGCGTAAGCGGCATGTCAGCGAGCACACGCCAGGCGCTGTGAGGGCGTCTTTCTCGCTGGCGACAACCGCACGTCCATCCGGAGCCTCCACGCGGCTGGGGGTGCGGTCGCTCACACGGAGCCGACTATCATGACGGAGCATCGTCAGGGACTCGAACAGGAGCGCGCACGGCGAGCGGCAGCCGAGCGCTCGCTGCAGGAGAGCGAGCAGCGCCTGCGCCGCATCTTCGACCACTCGAACGACGCCATCCTGGTCATCGACCCGGCGGCGGATCGCATCCTCGAGGCCAATGCGCGCGCCGCCGAGATGCTCGGCTACGACGCGGAGGAGCTGATCTCGCGGGTGACCATCTCCGCCGTGCATCCGCAGGAAATGCCGCGGCTGCGGGCCTTCGCCGGCGACGTCATTACCCGCGGCAGCGGCTGGACCAACGAGCTGAGCTGCACCTGCAAGGACGGCAGCCGGCTGCCGTCGGAGATCTCCGCGTCGGTGCTGTCCTTCGAGGGCCGGGACTGCATCATCGCCGTGGTGCGGGATGTCACCGAGCGCAAGGCGGCCGAAGAGGCGCTGCGCCGCAGCGAAGAGCGCTTCCGTGCTTTCGTTGAGAACGCCGGTGACGGCTTTTTCGCCGTCGATGCCGGTGGGCATATTCGAGACGTCAACCAGCGTGCCTGCGACATGTTGGGCTACGGGCACGATGACCTGATCGGCCGCTCGGTGCTGGATATCGACGCCGGGCTGACGGCGGCGGACTTCACGGCACTCATCGACGAGCTGGAAGTCGGTCGCCCGCAGCTGCTTGAGAGCCGGCATCGGCGCCAGGACGGCGGCGTCTTTCCGAGCGAAGTGAGCATCTGCGCCTACGGCAATCCGGATGCGCCGAGCTACATCGCGCTGCTGCGGGACATCAGCCGCCGGAAGGAGGCGGAGGCGGCCATCGAGCGCCTGGCCGAGATGGGTGAGTTCGCAGCCATGATCATCCATCAGGTGCGCAATCCATTGGCGACCATCGACCTCTGCCTGGAGCACCTCGCGCAGCGCAGCCTGGATGAGCGCACCGGCCGCCGCCTGGCGCTTGCCCGCGGCGAGTCGACGCGCCTGGCGGGGCTGCTGGATGAGGTGCTGAGCTATGCCGGACGGCTCGATTTGGCGCTGAGCCCCTGCGACATCGACGCCCTGATTCGGGAGCTGGTGCCGACGCTCGCCGCCCGGTCTCCTGTAGCCGATCGCGATCTGCGCGTGGACCTGGGTCTGCCCGGTGTCCAGGTGCAGGCCGACGCGGACAAGCTTGTGCAGGTCTTGACCAATCTGGTGGTCAACGCCGCCGAGGCGGTGGCCCCCGGCGAGCCCGTGACGCTTCGCACCAGCGGCAGCGCCACTGCGCCCTGCATCGAGGTGCAAAACGGCGGCGAGCCCATTCCCCCCGATGTCCTGGCGCGCATCGGCAATCCCTTCTTCTCCACCAAGGGCCGCGGCAACGGCCTTGGGGTCGCCTATGTTCGCCGCGTGGCCGCGGCGCATCACTGGGAGCTCACGCTGACCTCCACCGCCGAGGAGGGTACGGTTGCGCGGCTGCGGCTTTAGCCAAGACGACGCTTGCCGCCGTGACAGATCACTCGGGCCCCGGCCGGGTGTCGTATCCACTCCACGCGCCGTTCAGTCGTGTGCCGCCGGTCACGGGCCCTGCACTAGCGCCGCGACGTGATCGGACAGCGGTGGCTTATCCCAAGCCGCGTCGCCGATGACGCGAAAGGCGATTCGGCCGCGCTTGTCGACGACGGCGGTGGTCGGTAGCGCGCTGACATCCCAGGTGGCGAGGGTCTCGCGCTCCGGGTCCGGCAGCAGCGGAAAGCGCAGGCCTTGCGTGGACCCGAACTCCGCCACCGACTCGGGTGCATCGCCGACTGCGACGCCCCAAACCGCCAAGCCTTTGTCGCCGAATCTGCTATGCAGCCTCTGCAAGGCGGGCATCTCCTCACGACAGGGTCGGCACCAGATGGACCAGAAATTGACGATGAGCACACGGCCGGACACAGCGCTGCGGTCGTAGAGCGTGCCGTCGGCGGCGCGCAGCAGCAGAGCCGGGGCGCTCGGGCGCGGGTCGAGCCACTGCAAGCCGCGGCGGCCTGCGCTTGTCAGCCCGGGGACCAGCGTTGGCGCAGCGGCCAATGCCAGCAGCATTTGTCGTCGACGGCGATCGATATGGGGTCGGAGGTCGGATGCAGGTGTCGGCATGCTGGGCAATCCTTTTGAGTCATTCGCGGGGCGAGGACCGCGGAGCAGCAAGACGCTGCGCCGCGGATGGGGCTCAGCACCTCACTGGGTCGGGGCCTCGCCGCTGAAGACGAACCAGCCGTCCTCGTAGATGCGCTGGAAGGCCGCCTGCTGTGCCTTTTGGGTCCAGACCGTCTCGTAGGCGCCGTTCTCTTTCACCTGGAGCTCGTCGACGACCATGGTGTTGTAGCGGTCGTTGACCTCGCCAGTGGCCCGGGCTTCCTCCAGCACATGGCGCACCTTGGCGCTGCGCGGGACGTTGGAGAGGAAGTAATACTCGCCGTCGGCCTGCTGTAGCACGAAATCGGGCTCGAAGGCGACGTGCGGGTCGAGCTCGTCCGCAGGGCAGGTGTGGCCGCCGTGCGCGCAGCCGTGGCCGTTGATCTTGCCGGTGATGGTCTCCGCCATGGCCGTGGTCGCGGCAAGACCGCCGGTCGTCAGGGCCAGCAGCGCCAGCATGGCGCGGATACGAGTTTGCGTTGAATGGTGCATGCTCTTTGCTCCGAGGTAGACATTAGGATGAAATGACGGCGCATGGCGGTGCGGTGCTGCGAGTGCGGGTCCGGTGTCGCCGCGATGTCCGTCACCACCAGAGACCGCATTGCGGTGGCTCGTCTTTCAGACCGTTCATCGGGTCTGACCAGGGTCGCGAGCGGAAGAGAACCAGCCGTCCTGGTAGATCGCCTCGAATGCCCGTTGCTGGGCCCGCGGCGTCCAAACAGTTGCGAAGCCCTGATCCGTCGGTACCATGAGTGCATCCACCTCGATGGAGCGGTAGGTCTCGTTCACCGAGCCGCGCACCTGGACCTGCTTCAGCACATGGCGGACTTTGGTGTCGCGCGGCACGTTGGACAGGAACCAGTACTCGCCGTCTGGCTGCTGCAGCACAAAGTCCAGCTCGAAGGACAAATGCGCATCCAGGTTGCTCGTTGGACATAAATGTCCGCTTTGGGCACAGCTCTGGCCGTTCAGCTTCCCTGTCAGCGTCTCGGCACCAAGCCCGGTGCTGAGCATCGCGGCAGCGAATAGAAACAGCGTCGGCAGAAAGGCAGTGGGTCGTGGGTCGTCGCTTGCGGGCTGCATGATCTTGACCTCCCGTAATCAGCGGGAGCGGATGACCTTGGTGCCGGCAAACCCCTGCGGCGGGCTCCCCGGCGCTTGCGTCAGGTGTCATCGCGCTCGTCGACGGTGCGCGTGAAGCGCAGGTGGGCGATGTCCGGCGGGAAGAACATGGCCCAGTTCCATTCCAGGTAGACCCGGGCCTTGCGCGCGAACGTGGGGATATAGAGCAGATAGAAGCCGCGCCACAGCAGCCAGGGGATGAACCCGGACAGATTGATGCCCCAGACGCGGGCCACCGCGCGGTTGTGGCCGATGGCCGACATCAGTCCCTTGGGGCGGTAGCCGAACGGTCGGGTCGGCTCGCCGCGCTCGCGGCGGGCGATGTTGGCCGCGAGCTGCGGACCCTGGCGCAGCGCGAACTGGGCCGTGGGCGGGCAGGGCGCGCCGTCGCCGTAGCTGTTCGGCACCGCGGCACAGTCGCCGATGGCCCAGACGCCGGGCAGACCAGGCACAGACATGTCGGCATCCACGCGCAGGCGCCCACGCTGTTTCTCGGCGGGTAGCGCCTCGATGAGCGGGCTCGGCGCCGTGCCGATGGTGCTGACCACGGTGCCGGCCTCGATGCGGCTGCCGTTGTTCAGCGTCACGCCGCGGCCATCGATGGCGTCGCTGCGGCTGTTGAGCCGCACTTCGACGCCGCCATGGCGGGCGAGCTTACGCTCCGTGAATCGGCCCAGGCGCTCGGGGAGCTCCGGCAGCAGGTGCGGCCCGCCGTGCACGATGACCACGCGCGGCGGCTCCAGCTGCGAGTGGCTGTACCAGCGTCCGCTCTCGGTCAGGAAGTCGCTGATCTCGCCGGCCACCTCGACCCCGGAAAAGCCGCCGCCGACGACCACAAAGGTCTTCAGCCAGCGACGCAGCGTGGGGTTGTCGGTCAGCTCGGCGTCTTCCAGGCGGGAGATGACGCGATTGCGCAGAAACAGCGCGTCGCCCACCGTCTTCAACGGCAGCGCGTGCTCGGCCATGCCGGGAATCATGCGCAGATTGGCGCTGCTGCCGCAGGCGAGCACGAGATGATCGTAGCCGAGGCTGCCGCTCTCGCAACCGCCGTCGTAATGCACCCGGCGCGCGGACGTATCGACGGCGGTGACACGGACTTGATGCACGCGAGCCCGATGCACCATCTGGCGCAGCGGTGCGACCACGTGCCCCGGCAGCACCGAGGCGCCCACCACCTCCGGCAGCAGGGGGTTGTAGGTGAGATGGTTTTCGGCGGACACGAGGTGGATGTCGGCCGTGCGCAGGCGCCGCTCCAGCGCCTGCGCCGCGGTGGCGCCGGCAAAGCCGCCGCCGATGATGACGATACGCGGTCCGCCGCTGCCATCCGCGTGAGCGGGATTTTGAGCGGGATTTGGATCATCGGGCATGGGGGGCTCCGGCGGGAGGCGACAGCGGCCCCGGTGGTATGAAAGACAACGCCCGGCTTTGCGATTGCCAGGCGGGAAACCTGTCGGCCGGCGCGCTCGGCTCGACCGAGCAGGCGCCGGCCGGGTCGCGGCTCAGTAGCTCAGGTCCGGGCTGCCGCCGAAGGGGCCATAGATGTGGCGAGGGTCTTGGTCATAGCGGTCTCTCCCCTAGGTCGGTTCTGTAGGTGCATCGGCACCGGATCGAGGCGAAGGCGGCGAGCCCTGGGTCATCAGCCCCGGCCATCGCCTGCACTTACCTGTAGAGACCGACCGGTGTTGTGGGTTATTTCAGCACCAGGCGGTTGTCCACGATGGCTGTTGAGCCTGCTGTGGATAAGCTGTTGAGATCGCCTCCAAGTCTCGGGTCCTGTTGCTGTTGCCCTGGGGTTGGTCACCGATTGACCAGCGCCTGGCGGGCGCGCCACCGCCGTGTGCTTCCCTGCCACGCGGCTCAGGCTCGCCCGTGGGAGCGGCATCCTGGCCGCGACCCGCATCGCAGCATGGGCCGTCCCGCCACCCGGCAAAGCCCGCGCGAGGGGGATGATCAGGGCGTGAAGCAGGCGAGATCCTCGGCCACACTCACCGGCCCGGCATAGACGCGCCGGATCCGCGCCAGGCTCTCATCCAAGGCGCGCTCGGAACGGCGCATCAAGTGGCTCAGCACCAAGTGGCCGATGTCGGCCTCCTTGGCGATGGCAGCGATCTCGGACGGCAGCGCATGCAAGCGCGTCGCGACCGGCCCCGCATCCTCGGGCACGGCGTGATCCATGATCAGCAGATCGGCACCGCGGGCGAAGTCGACAAACCAGGGGTCGTCACCGTTCATGTCGCCGCTGAAGACGATGCGCTGCTCGCCGATGTCCACCCGATAGGCCAGCGCCGGCACCGGGCCGTGGGTGACGCCGATGGCGCTGACCCGATAGGCGTCGGTCTCGTGCACGGGGATCGGCTCGCGGCCGGCGGCGTCCAGGGTGCGGGGCTCCAGCGCTACCAGGCCGTCGCTGCCGTCGAGGTAGCCGGCGAGATAGCGGAAGGCGCCGTTCTCCGGGGCGAGCAGGCCCTGTAGATAGCCGTCCAGGTCGGGGTAGGCGCCGCCGGCCGTGGGGCCGGCGATGGGCAGCGCCCGCGTGCGGCGGCTGAAGTAGCCGCTCTTGAGCAACGCCGGCAGGTCCGTGGCGTGGTCGGCGTGCATATGGGTCAACGCGATCAGATCCAGATCCGCGAAGCGCGCGCCGCTGGCGCCGAAGCGCGCGAAGCTGCCCCCGCCCAGGTCGACGAGCACGCGCGCCTTGCCGTCCAGCCAGACCAGATAGCCGGCGCTCGCGCGGCCCTGCTGTGCCTCCGGGCCGCCCGAGCCGAGCACCTGCAAGGCAATGGGGGCGTCGCAGGGGCCGGCGGCGGCGCCGGCGGCAGCCAGCAGCATCAACAGGGCGGCCAGGCGCTGGACCAGGGTTGTCATCATAGGGCTCCTCGGCAGGGTGGCGACTTGTCGGGAAAGGTTCTGACGGCGACGCGGCGTCGAGACAAGGCTGCGGTGCTTGCGCTGCGGCCAATAGCCGCGGCCCTCGTGCTTGTTGCGCTGCGACCTGAAAGAATTCCGGCCGGCGGGCGGTCGAGTCGATATGTTGCCCGTTTCCGCCTCTTATCCCCTGCGCGATCTGCGCTCCCTGTCGCGGACCTGCGTCCGCATCAGTGCCGGCGCCGTGACCGTTGCGATGACCTTTCACGACACCTGGGACGACGGCCTGGGCGCCCGCGGCTGGAAGCTCGACGCCAACATCGACGACCCGGAGATCATCGCCGCCACCAGCACGCCGGGTGACCCCATCCCCACCTCGGTGCCGGTGCACGACATCCTGGATCATCTCTTGTGCGGCTTCGCCCCCAGCGGCCACCGTGCCGAGGCCATGGCGCTCGCGCAGCTTGCGCAGCGCACCGACACCGACCCGACGCCCGACTACCGACAGATGGTGCACGAAGACCTACTGGCGGGGCGCGTCATCGGCGAGTCAGCCTATGGCTTCGTCGGCGCACGCTTGCGCGCCCATCTGCCGCCGCAAGCGGCCACTTGGGACGGTGCGGCACTGATGGCGGCGCTGCGCGCGCAGCTGGGCGAAGCGCTCTTGGCCGAGCTGCTGGTGGAGCGTCTGCGTGCGTTGGGCCGCGCCGGCCGCGCGCATGCAGTGCTTGCCTGGCGCCTCACCGGCCTTCCTTACCAAGGGCGTGAGCGGATCGGCTGGCACTTGCAGCGGCTGTTGGAAGACATGGACGCCTGGGTGCAGGCGCAGGAATACCCGGCTCTGCACGGCGAGATCCAGATCCGCACCGACAGCTGTGAGCTCGTAAGCCGGAATGGCTATCGCTTGCGCGCTTGAAGCTGGTTGCCTGTCCGGAGTCATCGTGCTGTTCGCAAAACGGTACTGGATGGGGCGGCCGGTGGATGTGGCCGTGCCTGCCGCCGCCGCAGCTCGCTTGTAACGGCACTCAACCTTCGCTGCCGGTCCTGAGCAGCCGTCCCCACCAGCGCGGATTCGGCGCCGGCGCCAGCGCGGTATGCAGGTCCATCGGCGCTGTCAGGCTCATGATCCAGCCCGGCAGCGGCGGTTGGTCGCTGAAGCCGCAGGCAACGCCGAGCCGTTTGGGGTGGTAGATTTTCACGAAGGTCGGCGCCTGCAGGTCGTCCGCGTACACGATACCGCAATAGTCCTCGCGGTGCTCCCGGCGCAGCAGATGATCCAGGTTGGTAATGAAGGTTTTGACTGCCGCGGCATCGGCCGGTGCTTGTGGTGGCGCTGGGGCGTCCAGGTCATAAAGATACCAGCCGGCGTCGGCATCGCTGCCGAGGCGCCGCCACAGCTCGTCGAGCTGGTGCCAGCGCAGTGTCGATGTGAAGCTGCCACGGAAGCGGTCCAGAAATGAATCGAGGGCGTCTGGCACAGCAATAGCTCCTGTTGAAGGGAATTCATTCAATTTCGGCAGGCGCAAAAAATCAGCGATGCCGCACGACGGAGCGGCTGCCGGGCACGATGTAGGCGGTTCCACGGCTGTCATAGCAGCGTGTGCCGACGACCCGGCGTGTGCGGCCGTCGATGACCGCTCGCTTGCTCACCTGGCTGCAGCGGCTCGCCGAGCGCTGTGGGCGACTGCGGTAGCTGCGGTGGCTGCGGTAGCGGCTGCGATGACTGCTGTGTCGGTCGTAGCCGGAATGGTGGCTCCGGCCGTAGCCATAGGACGTTGCGTCCGCCGGCGCTGCGGGCAGCAGCCAAGCGGCGCCGGTCAGGGCACCGAGCAACAGAGCAACGACGGAGCTGGGCGGCTTGGACATGGGGCATCTCTCGGGGCTGACGTGGTTGCGTGTGACCACCAAGACCCGGCGCGGGCCCGCCATTTTTCAGCGGCCGTGGGCTTCAGCGGCAGGGGGTTTCATGATGACGTTGGCGGGCGGCGGCGGAAGAGCCGCGGGATTGCGCGTCGGGTCTGAAAGAACGCGCAGCACGGGCCGGTCTTGGCCCCTGAGCTTGGACCCATTGCCGAGGAGACCCTGATGCCGGCCGAGATTGACCTGACCACCCACGTCGAGCTGCCCCGGGCCGAGCTGCCGCAGGCCGAGCCCAGTGTCATCGTGATCTTCGGCGCCACCGGCGATCTCACCCGGCGCAAGCTGATTCCGGCGCTGTTTCATCTGGCCCTGGAGGGCTGCCTGGACCCCGGTGTGCGGGTGCTCGGCATTGGCCGCGACGATCTCGATGACGCGGGCTTCCGCGATCTGCTCGCCGACGCCGTCGACGGCTCTGCCGAGATCAGAGCATTGGACAGGTCTGCCTGGGCGGACTTCGCCGAGCGGCTGCACTTTTTGCAGGGGGACTTCACTACGCCAGATACTTATCGGCGCCTCGGTGACGCGCTGGCGCAGCAGCCCGCAGGCAACCGCCTGTTCTATTTGGCCACCCCGCCATCACTGGCACCGCAGATCATCCGCGAGCTGGCCGCGAGCGGGCTCAACGCGGAAGAGCACGGGTTCTCCCGGGTCATCCTCGAGAAGCCGTTCGGCCACGATTTGGCATCGGCACAGTCCCTCAACGCCGTCGTCGCCGAGGCATTCAACGAGTCGCAGGTCTACCGCATCGATCACTACCTGGGTAAGGAGACGGTCCAGAATATCCTCTTCTTCCGCTTCAGCAATGCGCTGTTCGAGCCCTTGTGGAACCGCAGCCACGTCGACTATGTCGAGATCACCGCCGCCGAGCCCCTCGGCGTCGGCCACCGCGCCGGCTACTACCAAGAGTCCGGCGCCCTGCGCGACATGGTGGCCAACCATCTGCTGCAGCTGCTGGCGCTCACCGCGATGGAGGCGCCAGTGGCCTTCGATGCCGATGCCGTGCGCGACAAAAAAATCGAGGTCTGGCGCAGCATCGCGCCGATGTCGGCGGAGCAGGTGGCCGAGCGCACCGTGCGCGCCCAGTATGCCCCCGGCCGGGTGGAGGGCGCCGAGGTCGCCGGCTGGCGCGAGGAGCCTCGGGTGCCCGCGGATTCCCGCACCGAGACCTTCGCCGCGCTCGAGCTGCACATCGACAACTGGCGCTGGGCCGGCGTGCCCTTCTATTTGCGCACGGGCAAGCGCCTCGCCCGGCAGGTGACCGAGATCGCGGTGCACTTCCGCCATCCGCCCATGCGGCTGTTCCCGCAGGAGGAGGCGCTCACGGCCAATGTGATCGTGCTGCGCATCCAGCCCGATGAGGCCATCAGCCTCGCCTTCGGGGTCAAGCAGCCCGGTGGGGAGCGACGCGCCGTGCCGGTCTCTATGGACTTCTGCTACAGCGGCGCTTTCGGTGCCAATCCGCCCTCGGCGTATGCCGTGCTGCTGCTGGATGCGCTGCGCGGTGACCCGACCCTGTTCACCCGGCGCGATGGCGTGGCGGCGCAATGGCGGCTGATCACGCCGATCCTAGAGGCCTGGGCCGCCGACGCCGACTCGCCGCTGCCCACCTATGCAGCGGGCAGCGACGGCCCCGCGGCGGCCGACGCTCTATTGGCCCGTAACGGCCATGGCTGGCGCGCCATCGCCGACAACCTCGGCGCCTGCGCGCGCTGATGCCGGCCTGCCGGCCAATGCCGCTTCCGACGAGACGCTTCGGGCTTGAAATGACGCGGCGCCGGCGGGGGTCTGGGTGGATGAGTGCAGGAGACGCCGGTTGCCCCGCACCGACGCCAAGACTTTCCACAAAGCGAATGTCGGCGTGCGCATCCTGGAGCTGGTGCCGGGCCGGTCTCCACCGAGGTGGACGCCCGCCTCTCCTTCGACACCGACGCCACCATCGCCCGAGCGATGCAGATCATGGGCCTTTACGATGCCGCCGGCATCGGCAAGGAGCGCATCCTGATCAAGATCGCCGCCACCTGGGAGGGCATTCGCAACTTCGCCGCCGACTCGGTGCGCCTGGAGCGCTTCGCCTTCGAGACCTGTACCCATTGTCGTTGAGCCTGCGTGCCCCGCCCGCCGGGGCGACGTCACGACCCGTCAGCGAGGTTGACCATGTCGCGCAAACCGCTTGCCTCCACGCTGCTGTGGGCGGTCCTGATCCTGACAGCGCCGCTCACGGTGCAGCCCGAGGTGACGACGCCGGGGGATGCAGCGCCGGCCATCGGCGGCTACAGCCCGGTGTCCTACTTCACCGTTGGGCGCCCGGAGAAGGGCTCGCCGAGATACACCGGCACCCATGAAGGCAAGGTCTACTGGCTCACCAGCGCGGAGCAGGTGCAGCGCTTCGAGGCCGATCCGGACACCTATGCTCCGGTGTTCCCGGACCACTGCCCGTACAGCCTGTCCTTGGGTCGCTCCGTGGCCATCGATCCGCGGAATTTTCTGATCATGGGCGACAACCTGCTCTTGTTCCACGCCAGTGCCGAGATGGACACCATCGCTCGGGAGCTGGAGGCCGAGGGACCGGACAAGATGCTGGACCGAGCCCGCTCGAATCTGATGCGCATGCGTTTCTGAGGGCAGGTGTCCGGACGCCTGTGCCCGTCGTTCAGGGGCCGTCCACCAACCGTCCGCGCGCCACAGGCGCTGGTTCCACAGGCGTTTCGAGCGTGACCGGCGGTTCGTTTGCCAGGTTTATGCTCAAGACTTTGGCGTGCGGTGCCGGCGCGGCTCCCGGATGCCATCGGACGGGGATTTCGCGGGCACTCGGACGTTTTGCGTCCTCGCTCTCGGCGTCTTCCACTTTTGCGCGCGTCTGTTGTCGCTTATATTGTTCGACACGCTCACGTAGGCGCCCAGCCATCCATGCGAGTCATCTCAAAACGCCCGATCCGGAAATTTTGGACGCGGCATCCCGAGTCTCAGCCCGCATTGCAGGAGTGGTACCGTCGCCTGCGCCAGTGCACCGCTGCATCCTTCCCGGAGCTGCGGCAGACCTTCGGATCGGCGGAATACGTGGATGGCTACGTGATCTTCGATGTAGGCGGCAACAAGTATCGGATCGCGGCGGTGATCCACTTCGACAAGCAGCGGGCCTATGTGCGGGATGTCATGACCCATGCCGACTATGACCGTAATCGATGGAGGTGCAAATGAACGTAGTGCTCGATGTTGAAAAGATGGTGCCGGCCTGGCTGACGCTGAAGTCCTTGGCACCCGTAGCGCACATAGAGTCCGAGGCGGACTATGAGCGAGCCACGGCTTTTCTGAACGAGCTGCTGGACGAGGTACGGGATGATGCCGAGCATCCGCTGTACTCGCTCGTTGCGGTTGTCGGCGATCTGATCGAGGCCTACGAGGTCGAGCACGAGCCACGGTAGTCCACGAGACCGACGCCGGCAGCGGGCTGTATCTGCACCCGGAGACCATCGGCGCCGGCAAGCCCGGCGTGGACTATGCGCGGCTGATGCTGGAGCCCGGCGACGGCACGGTCACCAAGGCATCCCTGCTGGCGCGCAACGTCCTCGACCCGCTGGTGCCGCGCCACCCCTGGAGCTTCTTCCCGCTGGACTACCCGCTCATGCTCTGCGCCGAGCACAGCGCGCTGACCGGGAACCTGTTCTTCCAAGACAACCTGCTGCACTTTCTGCTGCATCGGGGCTGATCTCCTCGCCAGACAATGTCTCAAATCTCGTCTCGCGGCCTATCCTCGAAGAGACGAGAGGTGGAAGTCAGAAACTCGTTGTGCAAATCCACCGTGTCGCGCTGTCCAATCGCATCGAAATGCTCACCGAGCCAGTCAGCCATCTGCTCGCGACCTCTGTCGCGAAGCTTGGTCAAGAATTCCCAGTCGGAACTGAACTTGCTGGCCACCGAAAACTCGCACAGCGCCTTGTCGGCTCGCACCGAGTGGACGAGGACATCCTTGAAATGCGCTTTGTACTCGTCCTTGACCATATCGTGCTCCACGAGCTTCTTCACGAACGCAATCGCCCGCATTTCCTTGAGCAGCGAGGAGTTGAAGCTGATCTCGTTGAGACGGTTCATGATGTCCGGTGCCTGCCTCGGGGTTTCCTGACGTGCGACTGGATTGATGTGGACGATGATCACGTCCCGGCTTTCCGTGTCGTAATACAAAGGAAAAAGCGCAGGATTGCCCACGTAGCCCCCGTCCCAGAAATCCTCGCCGTTCACCGTGACCGCTTTGAACAAGAACGGCAAGCAGGCCGACGCCATCGCTACGTCGATACTCATGTCCTTGGCCTCGAATACGCGCACCTTGCCACTTGCCACATGTGTGGCGCTGATGAACAGCTTTACGCACTCGCAGCGGCGAAGCTCATCGAAATCGATAGCTTCAAGCAGCACGTCCCGAAGCGGATTGATGTCAAAAGGATTAAACTGATAGGGTGAGAATGTGCGGGTTAGCGAGTCGAAAAACACGTAGGCTAGGGAGTGTTCCATGCCGCGGCCGAGCCAACTCTCCCAGGGCAGTAGCCTGACCGGATTGTGCGTCTGCCCGGAGCGGTGGATATTCCACCAGAAATCGTGCAGCGCCTGCCGTGCGCGCTCCGGGCCGCCTAGATGCATGCCATAAGCCAACGCGCAAGCGTTCATGGTGCCTGCACTGGTGGCACAAACGCCCTCGACGGCCAAGCGCCCGTCTTCCAAGAGCTTGTCCAAGACGCCCCAGGCGAATGCGCCATGCGCACCCCCGCCTTGCAGCGCAAGGTTGACGGTCTTTTGTGCTGTTGCCATCGTAGAGCCTACTCGGGTTGGGTCTCGATCAATCTGTCGACCGGCGGCGTTGGACCCGCTGCCGCGCGTCAGCGCTCGATGCAGTCATGATCGACGTTCGGGGTGCATGAGGGGCGGCAGCGTAGGGCATCGCGGAAGGTCATGCGTCACCTGCCGGCCGGTCGAGATAGTCATACAGCACGCGTCCGTATGGCAACGTCAGATCGGCGACGAAATGCATTCCGGCTATGGTTTCACGAACCGGCAGATCGGCGACGGGTGCATTCACGTGCGGCACCAGATGGAGTCGCGCCGGCCCCGACCAGGCGCCTTTGACCGTGATGTCCACCAGGTTGTAGGCGACCAGTTGCGCAACGGCAGCACTGCCATCGACCTGTGGAATCCATTTCATGTTGACTTGCGTCTTGGCCATTTTTTTCGCAATGGTGTCGACGCAGGCCGTACAGACGGTCTCGCCCTTCAGGTCGTAGGTGGTGTGTTCCTGCTTGTAGCGCATGGTACCGAGCGCGACACGCTCGCCCGCGTAATCCAGCGTGCCGGTCAGCGTGTCCTGGCGAACGGCCAGGGTAGGTTGCGCCAGTTTCTTTGGAAACCCCCAAATCTCTCGACCGCCGGAGATCGGTGATTCGATATCCAGATACATTTGGGAAGTAAAGTTAACCGCTTCGCCGTCGTATCGGGCCGGAATCACGGTGCCGCTTTCCGTGTAGCTGCCGAAGCCGGAGCTGTCCGGCATCTTGATGAACTCGTAGAGCACCAGATCAGAGCCGTCCGGCTCCAAGGGCTCGGGCAGTTGCGCCCGGATTGCGGCAGGGTCGGACAGATAGGTGATGATCAGATACTCGCGGTTAATGAAACGATAAGGTCCACGCGGGTAGCTCGGTGAAGCCAGGGGCATGGACGGGAGGTCGAGCACATCGGCTTGCTGCATGATGACTGCTCCTGGTTGATGATCCGGCCCCAGCCCGCTTGTTTCATCGAGGGGATCGCGGCGCGGATGGTGTGGAAGGCCGACGACAGGTTGATGGCCAGGATGGCGTCCCATTTCTCCGGAGGGAATCCCTCCACGGGCGCAACGTGCTGAATCCCGGCATTGTTAACCAGGATGTCGAGCTGACCGAATTCCTCGACGATGCTGTCCATCATAGCCGCAATCGCCTCGGGCTTGCTCATGTCAGCCCCGTGGTAGACGGCCTTCACCCCGTGGGCTTCCAGACCCGCCCGCTCTTCATCGATGGCAGTGGCATCGCCGAAGCCGTTGATGACGACATTGATGCCGGCCTCGGCGAAGCCCTTGGCAATCCCTAAGCCGATGCCGCTGGTCGAGCCGGTGACGAGTGCGGTTTTTCCTCCGAGGGTCATAGGGCGTACTCCTAGAGATAGGTATGAGTGGTAGGCAAAACATACCGAGCAGTGACCAGTGCCAGCGGTTCTACATTTCGCTCGCACACGATTAGTGCGCGAATAACAAGCTCGCAGACAACGAGTCTCTGCCGAGCAAAACGGCGGCCACTCGCCAATATTGCTTGGCTTGCTCACCTTAATGGGCATACAGAACGGTGCCGATGAGCTAGTTGGTCGCACGACAGCTACTGGAGCAGCCCGGGCGCGTAGAGCGCCTGTGCATGGGGCAGCCGCTGGCGGGGGCGAGCTGTGCGGCTGTGAGCGCCGGCGGCGGATCGCGCACGCCGCGGCGGGTGAAAGGATGTCCCGCCTGGACGGGTCTCCGAAGGCGAGCGCGGCAGCTGACGACCCGCTTGCCGATGCAGCCCAACCTCCCCCCAGTTTGAGGAGCAGTTTGATGCAGATCGCGATGATCGGTTTAGGGCGCATGGGCGCCAACATGGTCCGGCGTCTGGTGCGTGGTGGACACCACTGCGTTGTTTATGACCTGGATGCCGAAGCCGTAGCGGCACTCGCCCAGGAGCACGGCGTCGAGGGGGCGAGCTCGCTGGCGGAGCTGGCGGACAAGTGCGAGAGGCCGCGCAGCCTGTGGCTGATGGTGCCCGCCGGGTCGGCGGTGGATGCGACGTTGGACGCGCTGGGGCCGCATCTGAGCGAGGGAGATATCGTCGTCGACGGCGGCAATTCGTACTTCAAGGACGACATCCGCCGCGCCGAGCGGCTCTTGGAGCGAGGGGTGCTCTACATGGATGCCGGCACTAGCGGCGGCGTTTGGGGCCTGGACCGCGGTTATTGCCTGATGGTGGGCGGCGCAGACGAAGCATTCCGCCAGCTGGAGCCGGCCTTGGCGACCCTTGCTCCTGGTACCGGAGACACCGAGCGCACTCCCGGCCGTGATGGCGAGGCCGATTCGTCGGAGCGGGGCTATCTCCACTGCGGCCCGATTGGTGCCGGACACTTCGTCAAGATGGTCCACAACGGTATCGAGTATGGCCTGATGCAGGCCTACGCCGAGGGGCTGGATATCTTGCGTGGCGCTCGCGGGCAGGAGGTGCCTGCCGGTCAGCGCTATGACTTCGACATCGCCCGCATCACCGAGGTCTGGCGCCGCGGCAGCGTCGTCGGTTCCTGGCTGCTGGATCTCACGGCTGCTGCGCTGCTGCGTGACGGCGACCTCCAGGGTTATTCAGGCTTTGTCGAAGACTCCGGCGAAGGTCGCTGGACCATCCAGACCGCCGTCGAAGAGGCCGTGCCGGCGGATGTGCTGTCGGCGGCGCTCTACACCCGTTTCCGCTCCCGTCAGGACCACACGTTCGCGGAGAAGGTGCTCTCTGCCATGCGTCAGCAGTTTGGCGGCCATGTCGAACAGTCGACCGCTTGAGCATTCTGCTCGGTCCGTCTTCTGCTGCAGAGCCGGTGGCGCTGCGCCGATGCGATGGCGCCGACGGCGAGCCTATGCCAACCCGTGATACGACAAACACCCCCGGAGCCATCATGAGCAAGCTCGAAGCCCTGCGTGCGATCACGCCCGTCGTCGCCGACACCGGCGACATCGCCTCCATCGAGACCTACCGCCCCATCGATGCCACCACCAATCCCTCGCTGCTGCTGAAGGCGGCCCAGCTGCCGCAGTATCAGCCCTTGGTCGACGATGCCGTGGAATACGGTAAGCGTCGCAGCGACGACAGCGCCGAGCAGAGCCGCCTGATGATGGACCGCCTCGCGGTGAATGTCGGCGTGCGCATCCTGGAGCTGGTGCCGGGGCGGGTCTCCACCGAGGTGGATGCCCGCCTCTCCTTCGATACCGACGCCACCATCGCCCGCGCGATGCAGATCATGGGCCTTTACGATGCCGCCGGCATCGGCAAGGAGCGCATCCTGATCAAGATCGCCGCCACCTGGGAGGGCATTCGCGCCGCGGAGGTGCTGGAGCGCGAGGGCATCCATTGCAACCTGACGCTGATGTTCGGCTTCGCGCAGGCGGTGGCCTGCGCCGAGGCCGGGGTGACGCTCATCTCGCCCTTCGTCGGGCGCATCTTCGATTGGTACAAAGAGCACGATGGGGTCGAGGCCTACGCCCCCGACGACGACCCTGGGGTTCGCTCGGTGCGGCGCATCTACGACTACTACAAGCGCCACGGCTATGAGACGACCGTCATGGGTGCGAGCTTCCGCAACACCGATCAGATCCTGGCCCTGGCCGGCTGCGACCTGCTCACCATTGCGCCGGGACTGATGGACGAGCTCGCAGAGACCGAAGGCGAGGTCCCGCGCAAGCTCGACCCCAAAACCGCCGCCGAGCAGGGCGAGCCCCGGCTCTCACTCGACGAGCCGGCCTTCCGCTGGGCGCTCAACGACGACGCCATGGCCACCGAGAAGCTCGCCGAGGGCATTCGCAACTTCGCCGCCGACTCGGTGCGCCTGGAGCGCTTCGCCTTCGAGACCTGTACCCATTGTCGTTGAGCCTGCGTGCCCCGCCCGCCGAGGCGACGTCACGACCCGTCAGCGAGGTTGACCATGTCGCGCAAACCGCTTGCGTCCACGCTGCTGTGGGCGGTCCTGATCCTGACAGCGCCGCTCGCGGTGCAGCCCGAGGTGACGACGCCGGGGGACGCAGCGCCGGCCATCGGCGGCTACAGCCCGGTGTCCTACTTCACCGTTGGGCGCCCGGAGAAGGGGTCGCCGAGATACACCAGCACCCATGCAGGCAAGGTCTACTGGCTCACCAGCGCGGAGCAGGTGCAGCGCTTCGAGGCCGATCCGGACACCTATGCCCCGGTGTTCCCGGACCACTGCCCGTACAGCCTGTCCTTGGGTCGCGCCGTGGCCATCGATCCGCGGAATTTTCTGATCATGGGCGACAACCTGCTCTTGTTCCACGACAGTGCCGAGATGGACACCATCGCTCGGGAGCTGGAGGCCGAGGGAACGGACAAGATGCTGGACCGGGCCCGCTCGAATCTGATGCGCATGCAGTTTTGAGCCCAGGCTGTGGCGCCCGCGGCGAGCATGTACCGCCTGGCCTTGCTTGCGGCCCGTCTGCTGGCGATCGCCGCCGCCGCGGCGGCGATCGCCGGCTGCGCCCGGCTGGATAAGCCCGACCTGGAGCGCCTGTACGCCAGCACCACCGGTGCCGACGATCAGCCGCCGGTGGTGGTCATTCCCGGCCTCATGGGCACCCGGCTGCAGGACGCGCGCGGTCGCGAGGTCTGGATCGGCTCGCTGCGCCGGGCCTTGTGGTCGCGCTATGACGACCTGGCCCTGAAGCTCGACCCGAAGACCCTGACGCCCGCGCCCGACGGCATCCGCCCAACCGGCATCACGGATTCCTTCGCCGGCCGGGATTTCTACGCCTCGATTATCCGCACGCTGGAGGAAGCCGGCGGCTACCACCGCGCCGAGCCCGGCGCACCGCCGTCCGCGGCGCGCAGCTACTACGTCTTCACCTACGACTGGCGGCAAGACAACGTCGAGACCGTGCGCCGCCTGGACCAATTCATCGAGCAGATTCGCCGCGACCACGGCGGCGACGTGCCGGTGGACATCATCGCCCACTCCATGGGCGGCCTGATCACGCGCTATTACCTGCGCTACGGTCCCAAGGACGTGACCTTGGACAACCGCTTTCCGGTCAACTTCCACGGCGAAGACCGGGTGCGGCGGGTGGTGCTGCTGGGCACACCGAACTTGGGCTCGGTGGAGTCATTGAAGGCGTTCATCGCCGGGCGCCGGCTCGGGCTGCGGCGCGTGCCGCCGGAAGTGCTCGTGACCTTCCCGAGCTTCTATCAGCTGTTTCCGCACCCGATCAACGACTGGCTGCTGGATGCCGCCGGCGAGCCCCTGGACCTGGACCCGTTCGACCTCGAAGTCTGGCAGCGCTTCGAGTGGTCTATCTTCGACCCGGAGGTGCGCGCGCGCATCCGTGAGCGCTTCGACGACCCGGCGGCCGCCGACGCGCGGCTGGCACTGCTGGAGCGTTGGTTTCACAAGTATCTGGAGCGCGGCCGGCGCTTCGTCTGGTCGCTGACCGTCGAGATGGACCGCTCGCCGTGGCAACTGGTGGTATTCGGCGGCGATTGCGAGCTGACGCCGGCGCGGCTGGTGGTGCATGAGACCGATGCCGGCAGCGGGCTGTATCTGCACCCGGAGACCATCGGCACCGGCAAGCCCGGCGTGGACTATGCGCGGCTGATGCTGGAGCCCGGCGACGGCACGGTCACCAAGGCATCCCTGCTGGCGCGCAACGTCCTCGACCCGCTGGTGCCGCGCCACCCCTGGAGCTTCTTCCCGCTGGACTACCCGCTCATGCTCTGCGCCGAGCACAGCGCGCTGACCGGGAACCTGTTCTTCCAAGACAACCTGCTGCACTTTCTGCTGCATCGGGACTGATCTCCTCGCCAGACCCGGCCGCGCAGATCGGGGAAAGAAATCATGCGCGGAGGGGGTCTAGGCGGGTGAATCCACCCGACCGCCCGGTTCCGGCAGCGTGCATCGCCGCGCAGGGGCCGTGGCCGGCATTGCTGATCCGGACCATCCCATGCGCGCAGCCGAGCTAGTCGTCGAATGCCTGGAGAACGAGGGGGTCGAGTACATCTTCGGCATCCCGGGCGAGGAGAACCTCGACCTGATGGATGCGCTGATCGACAGCCCCATCCGCTTCATCACCGTTCGTCATGAGCAGGGTGCGGCCTTCATGGCCGATGTCTATGGCCGCCTCACCGGGCGCCCCGGCGTTTGCCTCGGCACCCTGGGGCCGGGCGCTACCAATCTCATCACCGGCGTGGCCGACGCCAATCTGGACCGCGCGCCGGTGGTGGCCATCGCCGGGCAGGGCTCCACGCACCGCTTACATAAGGAGAGCCATCAGATCGTCGACTTGGTGAATCTGTTCGTGCCCATCACCAAGTACGCGACCTCGGTGCGCGAGCCCGAGGTCATCCCGGAGATCATCCGCAAGGCATTCAAGGTGGCCAAGACCGAGAAGCCGGGCGCGACCTTCATCGAGCTGCCGGAGAACATCGCCGCCGAGGAGGTCGCCGAAGGGACACCCCTGCCGGTGCAGGACCCGCTTCCGCCCTGGCCGGCGGCGGACCGCCTCGCCGAGGTCGCGGCGCTCATCGCCGCGGCCGAGCGGCCCCTGGTGCTGGCCGGCAACGGGGTGATACGCGCCGGCGCCGCCGCGGAGCTGGACGCCTTCGCCACGACGCTGAGCATCCCGGTGGCCATGACCTTCATGGCCAAGGGCGTGATTCCTCGCAGCCATCCGATGTCGCTCGGCACCGTCGGACTATCGGGCAATGACCTCATCGCCTGCGGCTTCGGGCGCGCCGACCTGGTGCTCTGCGTGGGCTACGACATGGTCGAGTACCACCCGGAGCGCTGGCACCGCGACCCCGAGCAGAAGGTGATTCACGTGGGCCAGCTGCCGGCGGAGGTGGACGCCCATTACAGCCTGGCGGCCGGTCTCGTCGGCGACATCGGCGCCGCCTTATCGAGCCTCACCGAGCGCCTGACGCCGCGGGCGGACAACTGGGCGGCGGCCCTCAACCGCGCCATCCAGGATGAGAATCAGGAGCATGCCGGTGACGACGGTTTCCCAGTGAAGCCGCAGAAGATCCTCTGGGACCTGCGTCAGGTGCTGGCGCCCAAGGACATCCTCATCTCCGATGTCGGTGCGCACAAGATGTGGATCGCGCGCATGTGGCAGGCGCAGGCCCCCAACACCTGCATCATCTCCAACGGCTTTGCCTCCATGGGCATCGGGGTACCCGGCGCGCTGGCAGCCAAGCTGGCGCATCCAGAGCGGCAGGTGGTCAGCATCACGGGCGATGCCGGCTTCTTGATGAACTCCCAGGAGATCGAGACCGCGCTGCGCCTTGGCCTCAGCTTCGTGGTGCTGATCTGGAACGACGCCGCCTACGGGCTCATCAAGTGGCACCAGGACCGCCGCTTCGGCCGCGACACCCAGATCGGCTTCAACAATCCGGATTTCGTCCAGTACGCGGAGAGCTTCGGCGCACGCGGCTACCGCGTTGAAGCGGCGGGGGCGCTGATGTCGGTGCTAGAAGAGGCCCTGCACTGCGGCACCGTCGCCGTCGTGGACTGCCCGGTGGACTACGCCGAGAACATGCGGCTCACCGAGCGCCTGGCGGCCCTGACCTGTCCGGTCTGAG
Organism: Thiohalocapsa halophila; assembly: GCF_016583825.1. Classification (GTDB taxonomy): domain Bacteria; phylum Pseudomonadota; class Gammaproteobacteria; order Chromatiales; family Chromatiaceae; genus Thiohalocapsa; species Thiohalocapsa halophila. The sequence goes on from NZ_NRRV01000039.1 coordinate 37,930, forward strand.
CCCGGCGGCGGCCGCGGGCGCGGCGCCTTGGACCAAGCACACTGCGAGGACCGATGCGATGTCGGACGATCATCACACCCAGCGTCTTGCCGAGCCGGTGCCGCCGGCCGGTCGGCTCGAGGTGCAGAACCCTTTCGATCTCAAGCCCATTGCCAGCGTCGACACCCTCGACCGACGCGGCGTCGAGGCGGCCTTGGCAACGGCGCATGCGCTCTTTCGCGAGCGCGACGCCTGGCTGAGCGCGCATGAGCGCGGCGCCATCCTGCACCGCACGGCCGCGGCCATGCAGCGCGATGCCGACCGGCTCGCGGCGCTCATCGCCCGCGAGGGGGGCAAGCCGCTGGTGGACGCGCAGGTGGAGGTCGCGCGCGCCATCGACGGCGTGCACAACTGCGCCGAGGTGCTGCGCAGCGACGGCGGCCGCGAGGTGCCCATGACCGCCAGCGCGGCCGCCGCCGGCAGGCTCGCCTTCACCACGCACGAGCCCATCGGCCCGGTGGTCGCCATCAGCGCCTTCAATCACCCGCTGAATCTGATCGTGCACCAGGTCGGTCCGGCCGTCGCCGCCGGCTGTCCGGTTGTGGTCAAGCCCGCCGAGGACACGCCGCTGTCGTGCTTCGCCTTCATCGATCTGCTGCGCGAGGCGGGCCTGCCGGCCGGCTGGGCGCAGGCGCTGGTCACCGACGGCCCCGAGACCGCCGAGGTCCTGGCCACCGACCCGCGCGTAGCTTTCCTCAGCTTCATCGGCAGTGCGCGTGTGGGCTGGCATTTGCGCTCGCGGCTGGCACCCGGCACCCGCTGCGCGCTGGAGCACGGCGGTGCGGCACCGGTGCTGGTGGATGGCGACATGGACCCGGCCGATGTGGTGCCGGCGCTCGCCAAGGGCGGCTTCTACCATGCCGGCCAGGTCTGTGTGTCCGTGCAGCGGGTCTTTGCCCCGCGCAGCCTTGCCGAGCCCCTGGCGCAGGCCCTGGCCGAGGCCGCCGCGGCGCTGCGCGTGGATGATCCAAGCCTCGCCGACACCGCCGTCGGGCCATTGATCCGGCCGGCCGAGGTGGATCGCATCGATGACTGGGTGCGCACGGCGCTCAGCGGCAGGGCGCGGCTGCTCGCGGGCGGCGAGCCGCTGGGGCGGACCTGCTATGCGCCGACGGTGCTGTTCGACCCACCCGCCGATGCGAGGGTCAGCAGGCAGGAGATCTTCGGCCCAGTGATCTGCGTCTATCCCTATGACGACGCGGACAGCGCCATCGCGGCGGCCAACGATCTGCCGTTCGCGTTTCAGGCCGCGATATTCACGCACAGCTTGGACTTTGCGCTGCATGCGGCTCAGCGGCTGGATGCCTCGGCCGTCATGGTCAACGACCACACCGCCTTCCGCACCGACTGGATGCCCTTCGCCGGGCTGCGCGAGTCCGGGCTCGGCACCGGCGGCATCCCCTACAGCTTCGCCGACATGCGCACCGAGAAGCTGATCGTCTTCAAGTCCTAGCGCCGCCGGAGACCCCAGCCATGCTCACCGATACCTCGTACTTTCTGTTGACGTCGCTCCAGGTGATGTCGGCCCTGTTCATTTTCGTCATCGGCGTCGGCGCGCTCTGGACGGTCTATGCATTCATCGTTGACAGCACCCAGAAGAAGCGCGCCGTGCTGCGCAACTACCCGGTGATCGGGCGCTTTCGCTATCTCTTCGAGCGCCTTGGGGAGTTCTTTCGGCAATACTTCTTTGCCATGGACCGCGAGGAGCTGCCCTTCAACCGCGCCCAGCGCACCTGGGTCTACCGCGCCGCCAAGAACACCGACAACACCGTCGCCTTCGGCTCCACCCGCAACATCGCCACGCCGGGGCAGGTGATGTTCGTGAACTGCCCGTTCCCGACCCTCGGCGAGGACGCGGTGCCGGCGGAGCCGCTCACCATCGGTCCGCACACCCGCCACCCCTACACTACCGCCGCGCTCTATCACATCTCGGGCATGAGCTATGGCGCCATCTCCCGCCCGGCGCTGGAGGCCCTCGGCGCGGGTGCGGCCAAGGCCGGCTGTTGGCTCAACACCGGCGAGGGCGGCCTGTCGCCGCTGCATCTGGAGAGCGGCTGCGACCTGGTGTTCCAGATCGGCACGGCCAAGTACGGCGTGCGCGACCTGGCAGGCAACCTGAGCGACGAGCGGTTGCGGGAGGTGGCCGAGCATCCACAGGTGCGCATGCTCGAGCTCAAGCTGAGCCAGGGTGCCAAGCCCGGCAAGGGCGGCATCCTGCCGGGCGCCAAGGTTACCGACGAGATCGCAGCCATCCGCGGCATTGCTGTCGGCCAGGACAGCATCAGCCCGAACCGCCACCCGGACGTGGGCAGCACCGAGGAGCTGCTGGACCTCATCGCCCGGGTGCGCGGCGTCTCCGGCAAGCCCGTGGGCTTCAAGACCGTCATCGGCGCCTACGGCTGGCTGGACGAGCTGTTCGAGGCCGTGCACCGACGCGGTCCGGCGTCGGCGCCGGATTTCATCACCCTGGACGGTGCCGACGGCGGCACCGGCGCCTCGCCCATGCCGCTGATCGACGACATGGGGCTGCCGCTGCGCGTCAGCCTGCCGCTGCTGGTGGACAAGCTCGACGAGCACGGCCTGCGCGAGCGCGTGCGCGTGATCGCCTCCGGCAAGCTCATCACCCCCGCCGACGTGGCCTGGGCGCTTTGTGTCGGCGCCGACTTCGTCTGCTCGGCCCGGGGCTTCATGTTCGCGCTGGGCTGCATCCAGGCCCTGCAATGCAACAAGAACACCTGCCCCACCGGCATCACCACCCACAACCCCAAGCTCCAGAAGGGCCTGCACCCACCCACCAAGGCCGAGCGCGTGGCCGCCTATGCGCAGAACGTCACCGAGGAAGTCGGCACCATCGCCCATGCCTGCGGCGTGCGCAGCCCGCGCGAGCTGCGACGCTTCCACGCGCAGGTGGTGCAGCCGAACGGGCTGACCGTCGGGCTCGATGCGCTGTATCCGAAGCCGGTGCCGCGGTCCGCGGTTGCCCCCGGCCGGCTGCAGCTCGCCGACACCGCGTGCCGGGAGGGGCAGCCCGCGTAAGGCCTGCGCGCCGAGACCGCTCCCGTGGCGAAGTTGGCAACCGGCCGGTGGATCGACGTAGCACATCCGCTGGCGCTGGCGCTGGCATGGGCGGTTGCGTGTCGCGCATGCGCCCCACAAGGGAGAACAATATCTCGCGCACAGAAGAGAAGAAGTTAAGTGCTGACGATCAGGCCCGGCAGCGCGACCCGTAGGGTGGACGAGCGCAGCGAAGTCCACCCAGTGCCCCTCCCAATTCGGTGGACTGCGCTTCGCTTGTCCACCCTCCAGGCTGCGGGATTCAAGTGGCAGGAGCTGCGATCTTATTCGTCCAGCGGCACCTTGAGCAAATCGAGGAAAAAGCTCAGGGACATGAACAGGTCCATGACGCTCGCCAGCTCCACCAAATTGCTCCTCGATCTGGCGGAACAGTGCGGCCAGCTCGGGTTCGGTCGCCGCCGCGGGCTCCACCAGGCGGACGCGCGCCGTTGCGGGAACGTCGTCCGCGATCATGATGCCGACCCCCTGGGCACGAGCCGTTCACAGCAGCTTGGTTTCGGCTGCACGGCGTTGGCGCCTACCCGTGCACGAGGTGGTGGCGCGTGCGTGTCATACAGGTACCACTTGCTGCCGACATCAGCGCGGAGGCGCTGCCAAAGCGCGTCCTGCTGGTGCCAACGCAGTGCCGACGTGACGGTGCCGCGGAAGCGATCGAGGCAGGGGTTGAGGGTCTGTGACATGAATGGGGCCCTGTGGAAGTCCATGATCATTGCCATTGTCTGCGCAGCCGTGCAGACCTCGGCCGGCCCAGCAGGCGCAGCGCCGTAGGTCACGATTGCCGGGCAGGCGTCGGCCGGCACCCCTTGGGACGCCGACAAGCAAGAGCCAATTCGCACGGGTCAGGGACAGTGGTCAGGGGCAGCGGTCAGGCGCATCGCGGACCTCCCGAGACGGTGGATGGATGTACCGCACTCTGACCGGGGGCGGACCGACCTTCTTTCGGCCTGAAAGAAACCGCCGTAGGGGGCGGTCGCTGCTGTTGGGGAGATGGCGCTGATGGGTCGTCCCCGCCCCCACGGGAGACGTCAATCAATCGGCGTTGCCCTAGGCAGGCCGCGCTCGTCAGCGGCCGCAAAGTCCCGCAGCGGTAGCCGATTGCCGGTGCCGCCCCGCGCCGCCGAGGATGATGCGCCATGCTCCGCAGCGGCGCGGTTTGGCTCCTTCCCGAGACCCCTGATGAGAGGCAGCAGCCTTGATGCGTGAAGCGCCAACCCCAGCCGCCTCCAGGAACGCCATCGAAGACTACGCCATCATCGGCGACTGCCGCTCGGCGGCCCTGATCTCGCGCGAGGGCTCCATCGATTGGCTGTGCTGGCCGCGCTTCGACAGCCCCTCGTTGTTCGCGGCCATCCTCGATCAAGACAAGGGCGGGCGCTTTTCGGTGCGCCCGGTGGCTCCGGCCAGGATCACCCGCCGCTACCTCGGCGAGACCAATGTCCTTGAGACGACCTTCGTCACCGACGGCGGTGTGCTGCGCCTCACCGACCTGATGCCCGTGACCTCGGAGGCCGATAAGCGCCGCAGCATGTGGGCGAGCCACCAGATCCTGCGGCGTGTCGAATGCATCGAAGGCGCCGTGGACATTGAGATCCGGTGCGATCCGCGCCCGAGCTACGGTCGCGAGAGTTGCCGACTCAAGGACCGGGGCGCGTTGGGGCTCTACTTCGAGAAGCAGGGTCGGGCCTTCGTTCTGCGCAGCGAGATCCCACTGCGGCTCTCCCGCACGGAGGAAGGCGTCCGGCAGCGCCACCGCTTGCAAGCCGGCGACCGTCATCACCTCTCGGCCGTCTACAGCGAGCGCGAGCCGTCCTTTGTGCCGCCCCTTGGCGAGGAAGCGGAGCGGCGCATTGGTCTCACGCTGGACTGGTGGCGCGCCTGGTCCGCGCGCTGCACCTACGAGGGTCCGCACCGGGATGCGGTGGTGCGCAGCGCCCTGGTGCTGAAGCTGCTGGCCTACGCGCCTTCCGGGGCGATTATCGCCGCGCCCACCACCTCGCTGCCGGAGTGGCGCGGCGGCACGCGCAATTGGGATTATCGCTTCTGCTGGCTGCGGGATGCTTCGCTGACCCTGCGCGCCCTCTTCGATCTGGGCTTTCCGGAAGAGGCCCTGGCTTTCCTCCATTGGCTGACGCACTCCACCCGGCTCACCTGGCCGGATTTGCAGATCCTCTACGACGTTCACGGGGAAACGGAGCTTGCCGAGGAAGAGCTGACGGCACTATCGGGCTTTGCCGACTCTCGACCGGTGCGCATCGGCAACCAGGCGTCCGATCAGTTCCAGCTCGACATCTACGGGGAGGTGATCGATGCCGCCTATGCGTTTGTGCGTCAAGGCGGGCGTCTGACCGCCGCCACAGCGCGGCTCTTGGTGGGCTTCGGCAAGACCGTGTGCCGGCGCTGGCGCGAGCCCGACGAGGGTATCTGGGAGGTGCGCGCGGGCCGCCGGCATCACACCTACTCCAAGGCAATGTGCTGGGTGGCCCTGGACCGATTGTTGCGGCTGCACCAGGCCGGCAAGCTGCGGGCGCCGGTCGAGTGGTTCGAGCGCGAGCGCGATGCGCTGCGCGCGGAGATCGACGCCCGGGGCTTCAATCAACGGCTCGGCAGCTATGTCAGCGTCTACGAGGGCGATGAGCTCGACGCCAGCCTGCTGCTGCTGGCGCGTCATGGCTTCATCGAGCCGCACTCGCAGCGGGCGCGGGGCACCCGCGACGCGATCATCGAGGCGCTGGGCAGCAACGGGCTGCTATACCGCTACCTGGGCATTGACGACGGACTCCCGGGGGACGAAGGCGCCTTCGGCATATGCAGCTTCTGGGCCGTGGACGCCTATGCCCTGGCCGGGGAGCTTCAGGCCGGGGAGGCGCTGTTCGAGCGTGTCCTCGGCTATGCCAACGACCTGGGCTTGTTCGCCGAGGAGATCGATCCCGCGGACGGCTCGGCGCTGGGCAACTTTCCGCAGGCATTCACCCATGTCGGACTCATCGATGCTGCACTGTCGCTGGCAGGCGCCCGTCGCGACAACGGGGAGCATCACCAGACACGAGCGAGCGGTTGATGAACATTCCCGAAATCCTGCTCTGGGGCTTTGCAGCGACACTGCTCCTCACCACCCTGATGGCGGCGGCCCAAGGCCTGGGCCTGTCGCGCATGAGCATCCCCTATATGCTCGGCACGATTTTTACGCCAGAGTACGACCGGGCGTTGGTGATCGGCTTTCTGCTGCACTTTGCGAGCGGCTGGCTCTTCGCCCTGTTCTACGCGCTGGTGTTCGAGAGCCTGTGCCGAGCGGGCTGGCTGCTGGGCGGCGGCATCGGTCTGCTGCAGGCCCTGGTCGTGCTGATCACCCTCATGCCCATTGCGCCGAGCCTGCATCCGCGTATGGCGAGCGAGCACCGCGGACCGGAGCCGACCCGGGCCCTGGAGCCACCCGGCTTCTTGGCCCTCAACTACGGCCGGCGCACGCCGCTGGTCACCATCGCCGCTCATGCGCTCTACGGTGCGCTGCTGGGTGGCCTGTATCAGCCGCTTTGCGCGTAACGACAATGCCTTTGGCGTAGACGGGTATCCCGGCCTCCCCCGCCTGCGTGAATCCGCCGAAGGACGACGGCACGACAGCGGGGCCGCTCTGCGGCAGAATCGGCCCCGTGAAAGGCCTGGGCTCACTTCGCAACGCCATTTTGCTGTTCGTCCTGCTGCCGGTGCTCGGCGTCTTGGTCGGCGTCGGCATGCTCGGCCTGCGCGGACTCGAAGAGCAGATGACCCGGCGCCTTCAGGACGATATCGAGCTGGTTGCGCGCTCGATCCGGCTTCCCATCGCGGCGGCAATGGTGCGTGGCGATACGGAAGCGGTCCAGGAGGCGCTGGACTCGGTCTTTTTGATCGACCAGGTCTTCGGCGCCTATGTCTACGACAGCGCCGGCGAGCGCGTGGCAACCAGCGGGCCGCGCAGCCCCCTGCTGGAGCGCCGGCGCGACGCCCGCGCCGTTGCCGAGGAGGGGACGCAGGGCAGCTTTGAAGAGCGGCGCGGCCGCGAGGTCTTTTCGTTCTTCCTGCCCCTGTCGGATGCAGCAGGACGGGTGGTGGGCCTGCTCCAGGTCACGCGCGATCTCTCCCGGTTTCAAGACTATATCGCGCGCCTGCGGTGGGTAGGCGGCATGGCGATTGCTTTCTTGGCGGTGGTCTTCGTGCTGGTCGTACTCCTTGGGCACCATCGCGCGGTCGGCCGTCACGTGCGTGCGCTGACGGGAGCGATGCAGCCGATCGGCACGGGGGAGCCGGGGCTGCGCGTTCCCGAGCAGGGACCGGATGAGCTGCGGCGCCTGGGTGTCGGCATCAACGCGATGATCGGCCGCTGGGAGGCATCCGAGCAGCACCTGCACGAGCAGCGACAACGCGAGGCCGAGCTGGAGCGCGAGCTGCGGCAATCCGAGAAGCTGGCCGCGATCGGGCGCCTGGCCGCGGGGCTGGCGCACGAGCTGGGCACCCCGCTCGGCAGCGTCGCCGGGCGCGCCCAGCGCGCAGCGCGCAGCCTGCCGGATGCGTCGCCCGCCAGGGCCGAGCTGTCGCGGCTGTTGACAGAGCTGGGGCGGGTCGAAACCACCGTCCGGGAGCTGCTCGATTTCGCGCGTCAGGGTCCCTTGAGGCGGCGCCGCGTGGAGCTGTTGCCCCTCATCGAGGACGTGGTGGCGCGCTCCTTGAGCGCGTCGCCGCGCCCCGATCTGCACGTCGCCGTGGAGATGTCCGACGCCCTGTCCGGCCTCGAGGTCGAGGTCGATCCGCTGCGGCTGGAGCAGGCGCTGGGCAATTTGCTCGACAATGCGCTGCAGGCGGCGCAGCGCCGGGTCCGGATCAGCGCCGAGCCGGAGCCCGAGCAGCTGCGCCTGCGTGTGGAAGACGACGGCCCGGGGATTGCGCAAGCCGATGTCGAGCGCCTCTTCGAGCCCTTCTTCACCACCAAGCCGGCCGGCCAGGGCACCGGGCTCGGGCTCGCGGTGGCGCGGGCGGCCGTGGCCGAGCATGGCGGCACACTGTGGCTCGAGCACCCGGGGGCGCCGGGCGCGTGCTTCCTGATCCGCTTGCCGCTGTTCGAGCCGGCCCCGACGGACGCTGAGCGAGGAGGTTCGCAGCGTGAGCGCTGAGCCCGAGACGACGCCCGCGGAGCGGCCCGCCATCTTGGTGGTGGAGGACGACGACGGCTATCGGGCGCTCCTGATCGAGGAGCTCGAAGATGCCGGGTACCGGCTCACCGGCGTCGCCGATGCGGCAGCGGCGCGCGCGGAGCTCGCCAGCCGAAGCGCCGCGCTTGTGCTGAGCGATCTGCGCCTGCCGGGTGAAGACGGGCTCGCGCTGCTGGAGGCGACACGTGCGCTGACGCCTCGGCCGGGATTCATCATGCTGACCGGCTTTGGCACCATTCGCCAAGCGGTGGCAGCGCTCAAGGCGGGTGCCGACGACTTCCTCACCAAGCCCATCGATCTGGAGCACCTGCGCCTCGCGGTGGCGCGGGTGCTGGAAACCCGGCAGCTGCAGGCCGAGGTAGCGCGCTATCGGGAAGTCCTCGCGGGCGGGCAATTCCACGGCATGCTCGGCAAGAGTCCGGCGATGCGCGCGCTCTACGATCTGATCCGTCGCATTGCCCCATCCGACAGCAGCGTGTTGATCACCGGCGAGTCCGGAACCGGCAAAGAGCTGGTCGCGCGGGCCTTGCACGCCGAGAGCGCGCGCGCCGCGGCGCCGTTCGTCGCCGTCAACTGTGCCGGCATCCCGGAGGCGCTGCTCGAGTCGGAGCTGCTCGGCCATGCCGCCGGGGCTTTCAGCGGCGCTCGCGGCGCCCGCAAGGGGCTCTTCGTCGAGGCCGACGGCGGCACCCTGTTTCTCGACGAGATCGCCGAGATGCCGCCGGCGATGCAGACCAGGCTGCTGCGGCTGCTCCAGGACGGCCGGGTGCGGCCCGTCGGCGCCAATACCGAAATCGGGACCGATGTGCGCATCGTCGCCGCGACCCATCGCGAGCTCGGCGAGCGCATTGCCGAGGGGCATTTTCGCGAGGATCTGTATTACCGCCTTGAGACCTTCCGTATCCATGTGCCGTCGCTGCGCGAGCGGGGCGAAGACATTGCCGCCCTGCTGCAGCACTTCCTGCTGGCGCAGACAGCGGCGCGCGAGGGTCACGTCCGGCGCTTCGCGCCCGCAGCCTGGCGCGCCCTGCTGAGCTATCCCTACCCGGGCAATGTGCGCGAGCTGGCGAGCCTGGTCGAGCGTGCGGCGACCCTTGCGCCGACCCCCGAGATCGGCCTCGACGATCTGCCCGAGCGCGTGCGGGCGGAGGCCGACGCGCACCCGAGGTCGGGTGCGCTGGCAGCGCCGCCGCTGCCGGGCTCCGATGAGGACTGGGAGACGCTGGCGGCGGTGGAGGCCCGTTATATCCGATCCGTGCTCGAGTGGACCGAGGGCAATAAGCAGCGTGCGGCGAAGATCCTGGGGATCGGCCGCAAGACGCTCTACCGGAAGCTGGAGGAGCAGGGTCGGCATGATACGTAGCGCGATGACGCATGCGTCAAAATGATACGGTGCGGTGGCGATGCGAGCCGCCGCTGCTGCTCGAGCGCCGCGGCATAACCCTCTGACTGGGAAAGACGCATGCTGTCCTTCGGGGGCTTGGCACGGCACATGATTGGTTCGCGTCGCCATCCACGACAGCCCAATCCGGAGGCTCACTATGAAGACGACATTCGCGAAACCGGCCGCTGCAGCGACACTCGCTGCGCTCTTCGCTTTTGGCGGCGGCGTTTCCGCGCAGCAGCAAGGCACCGGCGGCGACCCGGCTGCGGGGGCCGGCGCGCAGCCGAGCGCGCCGGTGAATGTGGACGATGCGACGCTCTCGGAGTTTGCCGACGCCTACCTGTCGGTGCAGGAGATCAGGCAAGATCTGAGCGACAAGCTCGCCGAGGCCCCGGACAGGGCCGCCGCACAGACCATGCAGCGGGAGGCGCAGGACGAGATGGCCCAAGCCGTCAAAGACAGCGGTGTCTCGGTTCAGGAGTACAACGACATCGCCGTCGGCCTGCAGAATGACCCCCAGCTCGCGCAGCGCGTCAAGGAGGCCATTGACCAGGTCCGCTGACCGGGCGAGCGGCGCACGGCGGGCTTGGCGTCACTGCGATGGACGCGCAGGCCTGCCGTGCGGCGCGGATACAGGGCCTTTGCCCAGCGCCGCCGGCCCAGCCGGCCGGCGGCTCCCCCCTGATCAGGCAAGGCTGCCATGAATCTCCCCGCGAAGGTTATTGCGATGACCGATTGCAATCATCGAGCGATGCCCGCGGGCTGCATCGCGGCTGTGCTGGTGCTGTCCACCCCGCGACCTGGATCGCGACTGGTCATTGAGCAGCAGCTCTGATAGCCGCCTGCGCACCCCCTCCGGCCGATAAAAAGCTCAGGCAGGTCCACCGGCCGCATCAGGCTGATGATCCAGTCCGGCAGCGGCGTTTGCTCGCTGAAGCCACAGGCGACGCCGAGTCGCCTCCTGTGGCCCACCTCGATGAAGCTCGGCGCATCGAGGTCGTCGGCGCAGACAATGCCGCAGTAATCGTCGCGCTGGGCGCGTCGCAGGCGATCATCGAAGTCGTAAATGAACGCTTCCAAGGCCTTGGCATACGCCACTGTCCGGGGCAGGGCCCTGTCCGGGAGGGGATAGGTTGCTCCCGCCGCGGGCATCTGCGCGAAGCTGGTCCCACCGTAGCGCCGACATCAATGTGTCGCGGAAGCGGTGTAGCACGGGAGCGAGGGCTCTGGCATAAATCCGGTGTTAGCGGCTGAGCGAACCTGCGCATAAACGGTGAACAGTTTCGCGACGCCCGCCCGAGGGGCACGGGGTACTGGCTGCGAGGCTCGCTGCGAGGAGCAGGCTCAGAAGGGCATGTCGTCGTCGACCTCGAAGAGGTCGGGCTGGAAGTGATCCTGCTGTTCGCTGCGG
>NZ_NRRV01000040.1 GCF_016583825.1 Thiohalocapsa halophila
GGTCAGGGGGAGACGGGGTGTTCAGGTCTTGTGTTGCCACATCTGAGCATGCGCAGGACAACCCCAGCTGTTGGCTTCACCCCTCATCACCTCCGATTAACTCCTCCACGCTCTGGGCATCGAGAATCCCATCGAGCCATGCATCCAGTTGCGCGACCGGCGCCGCGCCGATCCGTTGCATGGCCCAGACAGGCAGGGGACCGAAGCGGCGAACGAGCAGACGCTTGAGGCTTTCGGCCTTGCCTTCGGCCTTGCCCTTGACATCCCCCGCCCTCGGCAAAGATCGACTGATAGGCCTTCGTCTCCTGTATCGGAGTCACCAGGTTCAGCCTTGCCCAGACCTCCTGCGCGGTCAAGCCGCGAAATCGCTCAAAAAACCAGAATTCCAGTACTTGCGACAAAATGTCGCGCACCTCCGCATCAAGCGGCGCCTCTTGTACGGTGCGCCATAGGATGGGGGCTTGGGCCGTCGTATTCCGCGCGCTTGCGCTGGATGAAGCGCGCGGTGATGCGGGTTTTTAGTGTTGGGCACGCTACCGCCCTGCCCTGTCTGGTTGGGGCATGGGGCGGTTTCCTTGCGTTATCGCGTATGCCAGGCAACTGCGGGGCTCGCGTTGTCTACGACGAGCGGATGAGCGTCGATGGGTTTGACTAGCCTGCGCAGTTGCTGTTGAACGTCCGCCGGGTTTATTGCTCGTGGCCAGAGTCGAGAATGGGTGCGCGGCTGCGCAAGGTGCAGCACGACGCGCAAGCGCCGTGCTGCGCAGACCGCTTTAGCGTGCCGTTGCTCTGCAGGCGCCGATGCGTTCAGTTTGGCCGGCAGCAGCATCGCCAGTGTGTCGAAAACCTTCAAGGCTACTTCTTCTGGGAGCGCGGTGGGCTTGGTTCGCTGGTGGCGGCGGTAATCCTTGACCTCGATGGCCCAGGCGGTGCGCTGAGGATCGATCGCGAGCAGGTCAATGCCTTTGATGCCATCGCGCATCTTGAGCGCTTGTTTGCGATAAAAGGCCCAGTCGTCGTAGCGGCTGCACTGCCAGTCGGTCGGGAAGACGAGGATCAGGCCGTCGACGTCGATCGACTGGGTCATGAGGCATTGGCGGCCAAGAAGCGGTCGGACTGGGCGAGCTCTTCATCGAGGGCGGCGATGTCGCCGATGTCGTCGACGTTGGGGCCCTGTTGGATCTGGACACCATCGGCGCCAGCATGTAGCCCGAAGTAGCGCGTGTGGAGTGGCTTGCGTGTCGCTGCGGCAGTCAAGATCTCGATCTCTCGCAACAGGAACAGGCTATGCGTGGCGATGAACACCTGGATGCCGGAGCCGGCGAGATCGCAGATGCTGCGGGCGATGCATTTGATCAGGCGCGGGTTGAGGTTGGCGTCGGGCTCATCCCAGAATAGGGCGCCCTTGTCGAGCAGGGTGCCGGTGGCGATCAGGCGGGCGAGCATCGCAAGCTTACGCAGTCCTTCGGCGACCAGCGGCATCTCCATGCGCCCGCTGGCGTTGCGCAGGTAGAAGCGGCCATTGTTGTCGAGCTCGATGCTGCCCTGCATGGCCGTTTCCAGGGGTTCGAGTAAGCGGCGAATACGGTGTTCGCGGGGCCCGCGCTGGAGCAGACCGCCGAGGAGCACGGCGGTGTCGCGCCAGGTCTCCTCGAGCTCGAGGTAGTGCTGCTCGTAGACGGCGACGAAGTTCGGGTAGATGGTTAGCAGTTCTCGCGTGGGCAGGTAGACGGGTGCGGCGTCGAGCCATTGCGCGGGCGCGGTCTCGACGCTGACCTCGCTCTTGCTGTTGGTCGCGAAGCTGAAGGCGCTGTCCAGAGACTGCTCGGCGAAGGTGAGCCCGACCTCGCAGCGGCGCCGTCCTTGCCCGCGCCGCGCGAGCCGGCCGAGGGTCTCGGGGCGGAAGACGTTGACCAGCTTGTCGGCCCACAGGGACTGTAGTGCGGATTTGGTCGGCGCGCCGACCGCCTTGCGCGCCTGCTCGGCACTGGCCGCAGGCGGCGTATACGCGAGCTTGAGCAGGTGGGTCTTGCCCGTGCCGTTCTCACCAACGAAGACGTTGAGGTTGCGCCCAAAATCAAGCTGCGCATGGGCGAAACAGGTGAAGTTGGTGATGTCTTAACGCTTGAGCATGGGCTTTGGGTCCCTGCCTTCGTATTAAACCGGTGACTCGTCTAGTTTTTCGGGCGCCAGTTTTTCGGTCAAGTCATGTGCCAGCCCGAAACCTGGGCCCAAACCATTTGACGGCCCAGACCATGATGGCGCGGCGCCAGGCGGGCTCGCCGAGGACGGCCAGGGCTTCGTTGTGCAAAAAGGGGTCAGAGCCCTTTAGCTTCGGTGTCGGGTGTCGGGCTTCGTGCCTCAGCCCGACCTACGCCGATTGCGCCGATTGTGGGAAACGGGGTCGGAGTGGTTTTGGCCCCAGGTCGAGCCGCCCTGCCGATCGGTGCGGGGGTCAGCGCTGTGGGGGCGCTGTCGTCGGCACGATCAGGGGCCGTCGCGGCAAGGATGCCGCTCCCACGGGCCCGAAAAGGGGTCGGAGCCGTTTATCGCGCGGGGCGCTCGTTGTGGGCCAACGCGGGCTGGAGCCGTCTGCGCTCAGTGAAAAACAGCCTCCGGTGTGTCCGCCGTGAGGATGCGCTCCGACCAGTTCAGTAGGGTCTCGGCGGCAGACGGAAAAGGGGTCGGAGTGGTTTACCCCTGCTGGGTGTTTGGGCGGCTGAAGCCGCCCCTACCGCAGCCCCTACGGCTGCCGCTACAACTGCGCGTCCAGGGAGACGTGTAGAGATTGTGGGGGCGAATTCAGTCGCCCCTGCACGCTCATGAGCTTAAGCACGCCGATGATCACGCCGCCGACGCCAACCGTGATGCCGAACGGCCAGCGCCATTGGCGTCGCTCCTTAGTTGACCTATGGGGTTACCAAGTAGGCGGTCAGCTCATTTGGAAGCCACAGCTTCGGCACCCCAGTTCCTTTGCACGACCTCGCCGCGCAGGTACAGAGTGTCCGGTGAAAGATCGATCTCGTCGGTCCAGGCGACCGTGCCATTTTCGACCTTGGCTGCCATGAACAGGCTCCCTTCGCGCAACGCGGAAAAGGCAGGGTAATCGAGTAGCGGACGGACATCGAACCGCCGGATCTCACCGTCAGCAAATTCCGCTTCCAGCATGAAATCAGCTAAGGCTTTGACCTTGATGATATCTGGTGTCATGGCGTATGCCTCAACGCAAGGGATCGATCTTGAAAGGAGCTTGGCCCTCACTGGCGAGTTGCCAATCGGCCATCAGCTCGTCCTGATGGATCGCAACCCAGGCTTGTACAAGTTTCATTTGCTTGCCAGGGAGCGCTCCGTCGAGCACGTCTCCATCTGGGATGCGCAACACTGCCTTGTGCTCATTGTAGCGAACATGAATGTGCGGGCTGTGGTGGCGATCGGTGTCGAGCACATACATGCTGACGAGGATCCCGTAAAACATGCTGATTGTCGGCATCAGGGAAGCTCTTGTTCAGGCTGCAATAGCCAGCCGGATCTGCCCTGGCAGCCAGATGACGGCGGCCTTGCCGCTGCGCCCGACCGGTGGCAGCAGGGGCCAGACCAGGCGCGGGATCGAGGCGAAGTCGCTGCGGTCGCCGGCGGACACGCTGATCCAGCGCGGGTCGGCTTCGCTGGTGCCGATGGTGCTCCAGTAGCGAAAGGCCTCCAGCAGCTCGAACGGGGGCTCAGCGAGGTTGCCGGTGTGGACCTTGAGGACGCGCGCGTCGGTGCAAGGAGCTCATGGGTACTCAGGTGTCGAGCAGGTCTTCGGCTTGGGTCTGGGCGGTGAGCTTGATCATCATCTGCCAGGTCCGGCGCTGGGGCTGGGCGAGCGCCGCGGCGTTGCGGCGCGCCGGCGGCTAGCGCAGCCCAGTGTCGGCGTCGGCCTTCATCTCGGCGTGCAAGGCGGCGTATTCGGCCTCTTTGCGCTGCAGGAAGCGGGCGGCGATGCGGGCCTTGGCGTCGATGCCCTGCGGCGTGAGCAGGTAGAGACAGGCGCGCTTGTTGCGGCTGTTGCGGAAGTTCTGCAACAAGGGGTCAGAGCCCTTTAGCTTCGGTGTCGGGTGTCGGGCTTCGTGCCTCAGCCCGACCTACGCCGATTGTACCGATTGTGGGAAACGGGGTCGGAGTCGTTTTGGCCCGGATGATGCCGGGGGCGGTTGCGGGTCGAGGCGCCCTGCGACTCGGTGCGGCGGTCAGCGCTGTGGGGGTGCTGTTGTCGGCACGATCAGGGGCCGTCGCGGCAAGGATGCCGCTCCCACGGGTCCGAACGGGGGTCGGAGCCGTTTATCGCGCGGGGCGCTCGTTGTGGGCCAACGCGGGTTGGAGCCGTCTGCGCTCAGTGAAAAACAGCCTCCGGCGTGTCCGCCGTGAGGATGCGCTCCGACCAGTCCAGCAGGGTCTCGGCGTCGGCCTCCTGGATGCGCTGGCGCAGGTTGGCGCTGACAGGACCGAATTTGCGCTCCAGCTGGCGCAGTAGGACCTAGGCTTCGCCTTGGCGCTTGCCCTGCTCGATGCCTTGCTCGATGCCTTGCTGGATATAGCGGTCAATGAAGGTCTGCATGATCGGATCTCCGGGGGCGGCCTGTTGCAAGAGGCGACGGGCGTCGTCTTCCGCCACGCGTTGGGTGCCCAGAAAAAGGGGTCAGAGTCCTTTATCTTCGTGTTGGGCCATACCGCCGTGAAGGGGTCGACGCCCGTCGCGGTGACGGCAGCTTTGGCGCTGCGCCTGACCGGTGGCAACATGGACCCGGCCAGGCGCGGGATTACGGTGGAGTCGGTGCATTAACCGGCGGACACGCTGATCCAGCGCGGGTCGGCCTCGCTGGCGCCGATGGTGCTCCAGCAGCGGAACGCCTCCAGCAGCTCGAACGGGCGCTCGCCGAGGGCGCCGGTGTGGACTTTGAGCAGGAGTGCGTTGATGAAAGAGCTCATGGGTTGGCGGTTGCGGGGTCGAGCAGGCCTTCGGCCTGGGCTTCGGCGGTGAGCTGTTCGAGCTCGGCCTCAAGGGCGTCGTCATCGGCGCGCTTGCGCTGACTGAAGTGCGCGGTGATGGGAGCCTTGGTGTCGATGCCTTCTGGGGTGAGCAGGTAGGCGTCGGCGAGTTTGTTTTTGCTGGTGCGCGTCTGGTCGCTTGGCGGTCGCAGTCATGCAGCGTCAAGGTGCCCAAGTGGGAGCTTGTTCACAGACAGTGTCGCCAAGTCTGTTCGCCGACTGGCGTGTTGGATGTCGATACCCACCAAGACACCAGCACCATCGTAATCGAGCACCACGCCTTCAGAGACTTCATCGGAATCTGCTGCGACACGCTCACTGAGATGAATGTAGAGAGAATCGGTTGCTGCATCGTAGTTGAGTTTCACGGCTTGAACCTCCGATCCGGGAAGGCGTTGTGGATCGTCTGCCCATCGGCCAGGGTCACCACACGCAGGTAACGGCCCAGGGCATCAACCCAGATCCAGTGTCTGATGCGACCGTCGTACGACTGCACTTCCGTGCGGATGGGATCACGAACAGCTGCCTCGCACCATTCACGCCGGATGTACGGTCGCTTGACGAGCACATTGTCGCGGAAATAGTCAGTGATGGGCAGCGCTGACATCAATCATTCGAAAAAGGGGTCAGAGCCCTTTAGCTTCGGTGTCGGGTGTCGGGCTTCGTGCCTCAGCCCGACCTACGCCGGAGCCCGCCCTTCACGGCACACCGGGAATAGTTCACCAAAACACTGCGCGAAGCTTACCTGCCCGGGGCGGCCCCGCCCCTTAAGCTGATCTCCAAGGCACAGCGCCCCGCGCCGCCCGGCAACGGACGACGCCGACAAAGCTCACCACCCATTGGAGACCGCAGAAATGACCAAGACCCTGTCCATCGCCGCCCTGTTCTTCGCCGCCAGCGTCGCCGCCACCGCCGCGCTGCACCAACAGCCCATACCCCCAGCGCAAGCGATGGCGAGCGAGGCCGACACCGCCGCCGAGGTGACCCGCCGCGGCAGCCGCGACCTGCCGCGGCCGGTCGGCACCGCCACCGCAATGATCGACGCCGGCGACCAGCCGCGCCGCGGCCAACGGCCAGCGCTCGAGGCGGCCGACAACAGCCTGCCCGCGCTGGCCCTCGAGGCCGAGCGCCGCGGCAGCCGCTGAGCCCCTCGCCGCGAAGACCCTACCCTGGTTCCCAGGCTCCGTCCGCCTGGGAGCCCAGCCCGGAGGCTCTGCCTCGCGTGCCGCGGAGTCGAGGCAGAGCCTCGCGACCGCATTCCCGGGCAGAGCCCGGGAACGAGGAGCGAACCGCCAGAGTTACGACGACACGCCCGGCACCAACGCCGCGCCCCGGCGCACCAGCCCGGCAGCTGCGGGTTGCAATGCATTTGCCGTGTGCCGACCAGGGAACGCCCCGGCAGACGATTCCCAGGCGCACCCCTTGGCCGTCCGGCCCGATCTCGTTGACGCGGCGACCATGCCGCCGGCCCCCTCCCAGGCCCACCCGCACCGCCTGATATACTGATCCGGGAGCCAGCAAGTATCCCTAGCAGCAATGGCCCTAGCCCAGGAAGACATCCAGTTCATCAAAGACCACCTCGGCGAGTGGCTGGCGGAGCAGTCCCTCGGCAAGCCGCCGGCGGTCTACGAGGTCGAGCTGCGCGAGCGAATGGTCCGCGTGGAGGAGGAGCTCAAGCACCAGCGCGAGCTAATGCGCGAAGGCTTCGCGCGGATGGACGAACGCTTCGAAGCGGCCGAGCAGCGCCGCCAGGAGCTGCGCCAGGACATGCTGGCGCGCTTCGAGCAAGTCGACAAGCGCTTCGAGCAAGTCGATAAACGCTTCGAGCAAGTCGATAAGCGCTTCGAGCAAGTCGATAAGCGCTTCGAGCAAGTCGATAAACGCTTCGAGCAAATCGATAAGCGCTTCGAGCAGGCGGATCAACGCTTCGAGGCACTCACCCGCCGCATCGATCGATTCATGATTTGGTCATTCGGCACCACCGTCACCGTCGGCGGACTGGTCGTGACCCTGGTCAAATTCTGGAATCCCTAAGCCAAGGGCCGACGGCAACCGCCGGATCATCGCGCCTCCTGCCGTCGGCACGACGCACGCGGCTGTCTCCAGGTTCTTCCTCGCCCCGCCAGTCGCCCCTCGCTAACACATCCGAGGCGGAGCCTCGCGAGCGCATTCGCGGGCAGAGCCCGGGAACGAGGGTGACACGCAGCACAGGGCGCTCCGGGCTCAGGGCCGCAGCACCTCCAAGCCGCCCATGTAGGCCACGAGCGCCGCCGGCACCCGGATGCTGCCGTCGGCCTGCTGGTAGTTCTCCAGCACCGCCACCAGGGTGCGACCGACGGCCAGCCCGGAGCCGTTCAGGGTGTGCACCAGCTCGGGCTTGCCGGTCTCGGGGTTGCGCCAGCGTGCCTGCAGGCGCCGCGCCTGGAAGTCGCCGAAGTTGGAGCAGGAGGAGATCTCGCGGTAGCGGTCCTGCCCCGGCAGCCAGACCTCTAAGTCGAAGGTCTTCACCGCGGAGAAGCCGAGATCGCCGGTGCACAGGGTCACTACCCGATAGGGCAGCTCCAGGCGCTGCAAAATGGTCTCGGCGTGCCCGGTCAGCGTCTCCAGGGCGTGGAAGGCGTCGTCGGGTCGCACCGCCTGCACCAGCTCCACCTTTTCGAACTGGTGCTGGCGGATCATGCCGCGGGTGTCCTTGCCGTAGGAGCCGGCCTCGCTGCGAAAGCAAGGGGTGTGGGCGACCCATTTTCGCGGCATGGCATCGGCGTCGACGATGACGTCGCGCACCAGGTTGGTCACCGGCACCTCGGCGGTGGGGATGAGATAGAAATCCCGGCCGGCCGCATCTTCTTCGGCCGTCGCCGCCGGTATCCGGAACAGGTCCGCCGCGAACTTGGGCAGCTGGCCCGTGCCGGTGAGGCTGTCCGCATTCACCAGGTAGGGCACATAGGTCTCGGTGTAGCCGTGCTCGGTGGTGTGCACATCCAGCATGAACTGGATCAGGGCCCGATGCAGCCGCGCCAGCGGCCCGCTCAGCACCACGAAGCGCGACGCGGTCAGCTTGGCGGCGGCATCGAAGTCCATCCAGCCTGCGGGCACGCCGAGGTCCACGTGGTCCTTGGGCGTGAAATCGAAGCTCGGCGGCTGGCCCCAGCGGCGCTCCTCGCGGTTGGCGTCCTCGTCGGCGCCGTCCGGTACGCTCGCATCCGGGAGGTTCGGCAGGCCCAGCGTGATGTCCTGAAGCTCTGCCTGCAGCTCGCCGAGCTCGGCATCCAGCGCCTTCAGCTGGTCGCCGAGCCCGGCGATCTCGGCCTTGAGCGGCTCGATGTCCTCGCCCGCCGCCTTGGCCTTGCCGATGGCTTTGGAGCGCGTGTTGCGCAGGTTCTGGAGCTCCTGCACCCGCGTTTGCAGGTCCTTGCGGCGGCCCTCCAGCGTCTCGATGCGGGCGGTGTCCACCGTCACGCCGCGGCGGGCGAGCTGGGTGGCGACGTGCTCCAGGTCGGAGCGCAGGAGTTTCGGATCCAGCATGACGGTCTCGGCTCTTGTGGGGTCTTCGGCGATGGGGAGCGGCGGCGCCGGGGCCATGCGGTTCAGCCTGCGGCGCCCGGCGTTTGGGGCATCCTACCGAAATGGGCGCCCCTGCTTGTAGATGCGGCGGCGTGAGTGACGGCGGCAGCGGGTCCTTCGCGGCAAGGATGCCGCTCCCACGGCACGGGGTCAGGCGGGGTTTTAGTTGCCGCTGCTCTCGACGTTGACGCTCCAGGAGACGATGTGGCCGGGCTGCACGAAGTCCTTGATGCGCTCGATGGCCGCGCGGGCGCGCTCCGGGCGGTCGAAGAACTCCAGCACCAGCGGCAGGTCCGCCGAGAGGTCCACGAGGCTGGTGCCGTGCACCACGCCGGAGGCGCCGAAGCCCGCCACCCCACGGGTCACGGTGGCGCCGCGGACTTTGAGCTCGTCATGCAGGCACTTGAGCAGGGGCTTCAGGCCATGATCGGACTCGCTGAGATAAACGCGCACCATGGTCGCCCACAGCAACGGTGTCTCGGCGGTCTCGGCTCTGGAGGCGGGCTTGCTCATAGGGCTCTCGCGGCGACGATGCCGGCCCAACAGGCGGCGAGGCAGACCAGCACGCTCACGGCGATGTTCGCGAGCGCCCGCAGCATCTCCCCCTGCTCCACCAGCGTCAAGGTCTCCAGCGAGAAGGTCGAGAAGGTGGTGAAGGAGCCGAGGAAGCCGATGAGGATCGCCGCCCGCAGCTCCGCCACTAGCAGGCTGCGCTCCAGCAGCAGTACAAAAAGCAGCCCCATGGCAAAGGAGCCCAGTACATTGACGCTCAAGGTGCCCCAAGGGAAATCCCGCCCGAGCACCCGATACACACCGGTGGACACGAAAAACCGCGCCAGCGCACCGAGTGCGCCGCCGCCGGCGATGGCAATCAACTGGAGCAAGACCGCGCCCCCCAGAGTCGACCCAGCGCGGATTGTAAGCGATTCAGGCAATCCCGAGCTGCCGGTGGCGCGGCCTTGCAGCCAGCTGCGAAGATCTAAGGCTGGCGGCGGCCAGCCCGCACCCCCAAAGACGCGAAGCCATGGCAATCCCTGAACCATTTTTGGCCGTCGAGCCCCTTTTTGGCCGGGTGCTGCGACTCCGAGGCTTCTTATACGCGTGAGACTGTCGTGCTAGCGTTACTGCTGTTGATCGTCGCCGCGAATGGCGCGCCGGTGCTGGCGCATGCGATGCTGGGCGAGCGCGGGGCGGCCCCTATCGACTTCGGCTGGCGCCTGGCGGACGGCCGCCGACTCTTGGGCGACGCCAAGACCTGGCGGGGGCTCGTCGCAGCCCTGGCCGCAAGCACGGCCTTGGCGCCACTGCTGGGGCTTTCGCCACTGCTCGGGCTCGCCGCCGGCGCCCTGGCCATGGCAGGCGACCTGCTCGCCAGCTTCGTCAAGCGGCGGCTGGACCGGCCACCCAGCAGCCGCGCGGTGGTGCTGGACACGGTGCCCGAGTCTCTGCTGCCCGCGCTCGGACTCATGCGGGCGCTTCAGCTCGGCGGCGGCGAGATCCTGGTATTAATTGTCCTGTTCGGTCTGCTGGACGCCCTGGTCTCGCCGCTGCTGTACCGTTTGCGCATTCGCCGCCGCCCCTGGTAGACCACTGGCCGTCTGCCCAAGCCCGCAGCACGCGCCGTAACCCGATCAAGCGCCGAGCCGGCGCGCCGATGACCCGCATGAGCCGCCAATTCAGCATCCTGACCTACAACATCCACAAGGGCTTCAGCATGGGCGGGCGGCAATTCGTGCTGCATCGCATGCGCGATGCCCTGGCGCACACGCGCGCGGATCTGGTGTTCCTGCAAGAGGCGCTGGGCGAGCACGAGAGCCATGCCCGGCGGCTGCACGAGTGGCCGGATTATCCCCAGTTCGAGTTCCTGGCGGACACCGTCTGGCCCCACCACGCCTATGGTCAGAACGCCATTTATGATCAGGGCCATCACGGCAATGCGATTCTGAGCCGCTGGCCCTTCCGGCAGTGGGAGAACATCGGCGTCTCCCCTTACCCATTCGCCGCGAGCCGCTCGCTGCTGCACGGTGTCATCGAGATGCCGGGCGCGGATCAGCGCCTGCACGTGGTTTGTGTACACTTCGGCTTCTTCGGTGCCGAGCGCCGCCCGCAAATACGGCGGTTGTCCGCGCGCATCGAGGCCCATGTGCCCCACCACGAGCCGCTCATCGTCGCCGGCGATTTCAACGATTGGTCGGGCCGCGCCGAGCGGGACTTCAACGCCGAGCTGGAGCTCTCGGAGGTCTTTCGCAGCCTTCACGGGCGCCATGCCCGCACTTGGCCTGCAATGGCCCCCGTGCTGCCCATGGACCGGATCTACTGCCGCGGCGTGGCACCGCTGCGCGCGGAGCGCCTTGGGCTCGCCCCCTGGCGCCGGCTGTCTGACCACACCCCACTCCAGGCTTGGTTCCGCTTATGACGGACGCGCACCACTGGCGCCTGCCCAATCTGCTGAGCGCCTTCCGGCTGGTGGCGGCGCCGGTGTTGTTTCTGCTGGCCTTGCAAGGCCACCGCGAGCCCTTCCTCTGGCTGCTTGCGGCTGCTTTCTTTACCGATGCCATCGACGGCACCTTGGCGCGCCTCACCGGTCAGGCGAGCCGCTTCGGCGCCATGCTCGACTCCTGGGGAGACGTCGCCGTCTATACGGCGGTGGCCGCATCCATGCTGCTGCTGTGGCCGGAGCTGGTGCGCCAGGAATATCTCGCCTTCTCCGCCGTGGTGGCGAGCTTCATCCTTCCGGCGGTGGCGGGTCTGGTGCGCTTCCGCCGCTTTACCAGCTATCACACCCGGCTGGTGAAGCTGGCCGTGGTAGCGACGGCGGCGGGTCTGTTTCTGCTGCTGCTCGGTGTGGCCGCATGGCCTTTTCGCGCCGCGGCCGTCCTCGCCGTGCTGGCGGCGCTGGAGGAGGTCGCCATTACGCTGGTGCTGGATCGCGAGCGCTCGAATGTCGGCGGCCTGTGGGAAGTGCTGCGCGAGCGCCGCCGAGACGGCCCGCCGGCTTAGGCAAACACCCATTGATTGGCGTCCCCCCACAGGCGACTGCACGCAGCCGCCACTGACGGAACGGCGCCGATGCCCTGCTGTGTGGCGGGCAGGCGCATAGCCATTGCCTATCGGCGCCGGCGCGTCGTCGAAGGATTCAATTGTTACTTCAGTATTTTCTTATATACTGGCGCTTGTCTGCGTTGAGCGGCGATCGCCGACACTACGCGGACCAGCGACAAACCAGACCAACACTTGCTGACCCGGAATCCCCTCACAGCCCGCAGCAGGCCGCGTCCCGTATGCGATGGCCGCCGCGGCACGACAGATCAAGGTGTGTACTCATGAAGACACTTGCCCTCTCCGTCTCCGCTGTCGCCTTCGCGGCGGCCACCGCCACCGCCACCGCGCAGTGGATGGCGCCCGGCTACGCGCCGTACAGCCATGGCCCTTATGGTGCCGCGCCCTTCCACGCGCCGGTCGCAGCCGAGCAATTCGAAGCCATGGCCGAGCGTCAGCGCGAATTCGCCGAGCAGCAGGACAAGGCCGTCGAGGCGATGATGGAGCGCCAGCGTGCCCACTTCGAGCGCTTCGCACCGCCCGCCCCCGCGCCCATGGCCGGACCGATGCAGCGCCCGGACATACCCGAGCCGCCGGCCTTCGGTGAGCGCCCCCAAATGCCGGAGATGAGCCTGCCGGAGATCCTGGGCTTCGAGCGTCCCGAGATGCCTGCCATGCCCGAGATGCCAGAGCGTCCGGCCTTCGGCGAACGACCCCAGATGCCCCAGATGCCCCAGATGCCCCAGATGCCCGAGCAGTTCAGCATGCCGGAGCCGCCGGCGATGCCCGAACTGCCCAAGGTGGAGCGTCCGCCGATGCCCACATCGGCCCCCGGCGCGCCCGCTGAGCAGAGCGCCGAGCGCGAGGCGCGCCAGGCCCGGTACCAGGCCTACCGCGAGCAGATGAAGCAGCGCGCCGCCGAGCGCCGCGCCGCCATGCAGGAGCTGGCCGAGCAACGCCGTGCCGCCGCCGCAGCCTATCGCAATACCCCCATGCCCCGCGGCTTTGGCCCTGTGCCGATGCCTGCCGACAGCAGCGACGCGCCGTCCGAGCAGTCGGCGGCCGACACCGAGCAGGCCCCCGCCGGCTGAGGCTCACCGGCGAGCGTCGGCGCGCGTCCACGCTGCGCGCCGGAGCAAGGCCGCACCACCGCCGCGAGCGGTGCGGCAAAAAGACCCCGGGCAGCAGCCGCTAGCCGGGGTTTTTTTATGGGCGAGCGAGCGCGCTTGCGGCAGAATCGCCGCGTATCCCAGGCCAACGGTGGCAGCATTGGGGTCTGTGATCATTCTTCCTGCCAATGATCAGTATTTGCCAATATTCCAGCCCTGGGTTAGCGTGCGCGCTCGCGCCGGCGCTCCCGCACCCTGGCGCCGGCATTGCCGCGCACCCGAGCGCCTGCTGATTTCAGCCGATCCGGCGTGGGCCGAATGCGCCGCCCGCCCAGCTTCCCATCGCACAGGAAGGTCCATGGCCAACAAGCCCGACATCGACCCGCAAGAGACCCAGGAGTGGCTCGAATCCCTCGAAGCCGTGCTGGAGCACGAGGGCACCGAGCGCGCCCACTATCTCCTTGAGCGCCTCATCGACAAGGCGCGCCGTTCCGGGGCCTATCTGCCGTTTAGCGCCAACACGGCCTATGTCAACACCATCCCGGTGCAGAAGCAGGCACGATTCTCAGGGGACCGGGCCATGGAGCGGCGCATCCGCTCCTTCGTGCGCTGGAACGCCATGGCTATGGTGGTCCAGGCCAATCGGCTGTCGACGGAGCTCGGCGGCCACATCTCGTCCTTCGCCTCCAGCGCCACGCTCTACGACGTCGGGCTGAACCATTTCTTTCGTGCCGCCAACAAGGACTTCGGCGGTGACCTGGTGTTCATCCAGGGCCACTCCGCCCCCGGCATCTACGCCCGCGCCTACCTCGAAGGCCGCCTGAGCGAAGACGAGCTCTACAGCTTCCGCCAAGAGGTCGACGGCAACGGGCTGTCGTCCTACCCGCATCCCTGGCTGATGCCCGGCTTCTGGCAGTTCCCGACGGTGTCCATGGGCTTGGGGCCCATCATGGCCATCTACCAGGCGCGCTTCATGCGCTACCTCGCCGACCGCGGGGTGGTGAACACCGACGGCCGCAAGGTCTGGGCCTTCCTCGGCGACGGCGAGATGGACGAGCCCGAGTCCCTCGGCGCCATCTCGCTCGCCGCCCGCGAGCGCCTCGACAACCTGGTCTTCGTGGTCAACTGCAATCTGCAGCGCCTGGACGGGCCGGTGCGCGGCAACGGCAAGATCATCCAGGAGCTGGAGGCCGTCTTCCGCGGCGCCGGCTGGAACGTCATCAAGGTCATTTGGGGCAGCTATTGGGACCCGCTGCTCGCCCGCGATACCAAGGGGCTGCTGTTGCAGCGCATGCAAGAATGCGTCGACGGCGACTACCAGGCCTACAAGGCCAAGGGCGGCGCCTACACCCGCGAGCACTTCTTCGGCAAGTATCCGGAGCTCGCGGACATGGTCGCCAACATGACCGACGAGGACATCTGGCGCCTGAACCGCGGCGGCCACGACCCGGCGAAGGTCTTTGCCGCCTATGCCGCCGCCATGGCCCACCAGGGCCAGCCGACGGTGATCCTGGCCAAGACGGTCAAGGGCTACGGCATGGGCATCGCCGGCGAGGGCCAGAACATCACCCACTCGCAGAAGAAGATGGGCGAGGCGGCGCTCAAGGCCTTCCGCGATCGGTTCAACATTCCGATCTCCGACGACCAGATCGGCGCCGCGCCCTTCTACAAGCCGCCGGCGGACAGCCCGGAGATGCAGTACCTGCACGAGCGCCGCGAGGCCCTCGGCGGCCCGCTGCCGGCGCGCAAGGCGGATTTCGCGCCGCTGCCGATCCCGGCGCTCGACACCTTCAAGCAGCTGCTGGAGTCCAGCGGCGAGCGCGAGATGTCCACCACCATGGCGCTGGTGCGGATGCTGACCATGATCATCCGCGACAAGGAGATCGGCAAGCTGGTGGTGCCCATCGTGCCGGACGAGGCGCGCACCTTCGGCATGGAGGGTATGTTCCGCCAGCTCGGCATCTACTCCCACGTGGGCCAGCTCTACGAGCCGGTGGACTCCGACCAGGTGATGTACTACCGCGAGGAGAAGAACGGCCAGGTGCTGCAGGAAGGCATCACCGAGGCCGGCGCCATGTCGTCCTGGATCGCCGCCGCCACGGCTTACGCCAACCACGGCCAGGCGATGATCCCCTTCTACATCTACTACTCCATGTTCGGCTTCCAGCGCGTCGGGGACCTGGTCTGGGCCGCCGGCGATATGCAGGCGCGCGGCTTCCTGCTCGGCGGCACCGCCGGGCGCACCACCCTCGCCGGCGAAGGGCTCCAGCACCAGGACGGCCACAGCCAGATCGTCGCCTCCACCATCCCGAACTGCGTCAGCTACGACCCGGCCTTCGCCTACGAGCTGGCCGTGATCGTGCAGGACGGCATGCGGCGGATGTACCAGGAGCGGGAGAACTGCTTCTACTACGTCACCGTCATGAACGAGAACTACCCGATGCCGGCCATGCCGGAGGGCGCCGAGGACGGCATCCGCCGCGGCCTCTACCGGTTCAGCCAGGCGGAGTCCGGCAAGCACAGGGTGCAGCTGCTCGGCAGCGGCACCATCCTGCGGGAGGTTATCGCCGCCGCCGAGCTGCTGGCGCGGGACTTCGACGTGGCCGCCGATGTCTGGAGCGTCACCAGCTTCAACGAGCTGCGCCGCGACGGCATCGACGCCGAGCGCTGGAACATGCTCCACCCCGACGCGTCCCCGCGCCTGCCCTATGTCGCCGAGCAGCTCGGCGAGACCGAGGGCCCCATCGTCGCCGCCACCGACTACATGCGCACCTATGCAGACCAGATCCGGCCCTACCTGCCCGGGCGCTACTTTACGCTGGGCACCGACGGCTACGGGCGCAGCGACATGCGCAGCCAACTGCGCAAGTTCTTCGAGGTGAACCGCTGGTACGTCGCCGTCGCCGCGCTCAAGGCGCTGGCGGACGCTGGCGAGATCACCCCCGGGCGCGTGCGCGAGGCCATCGAGAAGTACCGCATCGACCCCGAAAAGCCGAATCCGGTGACCGTCTAACCACGGTGTTGTTTGCGATCAACGCGACTCGCCAGAGCACGAACCGCATCCAGGAGAGCACACCGTGGCAAGCGTAGAGCAGGTCCTGCTGCCGGACATCGGCGACTTCGCCGAGGTGGAGATCATCGAGGTGCTGGTCGCCGAGGGCGACCGCATCGAGCCCGAGCAATCCATCCTGACGCTGGAGAGCGACAAGGCGACCATGGAGATCCCGTCGCCCGTCGGCGGCACGGTCAAGGAGCTGAAGGTCGCCGTCGGCGACAAGGTCAGCAAGGACATGCTGTTGATGACCGTGGAAACCGCCGACGGCGCGGCCGCGGGCGAGCCAGCGCCGGCCCCGGAAGAGACGGCCCCGGAGCCGGCCCCCGAGCCGGCGGCGTCCGCCGCGCCCTCCGCGCAGCCGGACACCGCCGAGCCGGCGGCGCCCGCCCCGGCGGCTGCCTCGCCCACCCCGTCATCCGGGGCTTCGTCGGCCGCCGCCGAGTCCATCCCGGTGCATCTGCCGGACATCGGCGACTTCACCGACATCCCCGTCATCGAGGTGCTGGTGGCGCCGGGCGATCACGTCGAGGTGGATCAGTCCATTCTGACCCTGGAGTCCGACAAGGCCACCATGGAGATCCCCTCGCCCGCCGCCGGCGAGGTGGAGTCCGTCGGCGTCAAGGTGGGGGATCAACTCAACCAGGGCGACCTGTTGCTGACGCTGCGGGGCAGCGCCGAGCAGCCCCCCGCCGACAGCGCGCCGGACAGCACCGCCGCCGAGGCCGGCGAGCCCGCAGCGGCGCCGGCGCAGCCGCAAGCCCCGGCGGAGCCGCCGGCAGCCGCCGGCCCAACCCCGGGCGAGGCGGCGCGGCGCAAGGCGCCGGTTTCGACCCGCCCGGCGGACATGCAGGCTTATGCTCCCGGCCGCACACCGCATGCGAGCCCGGCCGTCCGTCGCTTCGCCCGCGAGCTCGGCGTGGACCTGACACGCGTGAAGGGCAGCGGGCGCAAGAACCGCATCCTGAAGGACGACGTGCAGGCCTTCGTCAAACAAACCCTGGCGGCCGGGGCACCCCAAGCACCGGCGGGCGGTCTGCCCTTCCAGCTGCCGGCGGCGCCGGAGGTGGACTTCGGCAAGTTCGGGCAGGTGGAGACCCAGCCGCTCTCGCGCATCAAGAAGCTGAGCGGTAGCCATTTGCACCGCAGCTGGCTCTCGGTGCCCCATGTCACCCAGTTCGACGAGGCGGACATCACGGAGCTGGAGGCCTTCCGCAAGGACCAAAAGGCGGCCGCCGAGCAGGCCGGCGTCAAGCTCACCTTCATGCCCTTCCTGCTCAAGGCCGTCGCCGGCGCGCTCGCCCAGATGCCCATCCTCAAGGCATCGCTGGCCGCCGACGGCGAGAACCTGGTGATGAAGCACTACACCCACATCGGCGTGGCCGTGGACACGCCGAACGGCCTGGTTGTGCCGGTGCTGCGGGACGTGGACAAGAAGGGCTTGTTCGACCTCGCGCGGGAGTTGATGGCGGTGAGCGGTAAGGCCCGCGACGGCAAGCTCCTGCCCGGCGACATGCAGGGCGGTACCTTCACCGTCTCCAGCCTCGGCGGCATCGGCGGCACCGCCTTCACGCCCATCGTCAACGCCCCGGAGGTGGCCATCCTCGGCGTCTCCCGCTCCGAGACCAAGCCCGTGTGGAACGGCGAAGAATTCGCGCCGCGCCTGCTGCTGCCGCTGTCGCTGTCCTATGACCACCGCGTTGTCGACGGCGCCGACGGCGTGCGCTTCACCACGCTGCTGGCGAGCCTGCTCGGGGATATTCGGCGGCTGCTGCTGTAGCTGATGGACTATGCTTGCCGCCAACAGGCCCGCTCATCGCAAACATTGGCATGCCCGACATCAGCCCAGGCTTGATCCAGCAGACGCTCCAGCGCGTCCTGGACTCCCAGCGCGAAACCCGGGAAGACGTGCGCGAGATCAAGTCACGTCTCGGCAGCTTGGAGGGCGTCGTCGCGAACCTACACGTGTTTCTCGCCGAGCAGTCCGTCCGGCTCGACCGGTTCGCGGACCGGCTTCAACGCGTCGCGCGACGGCTGGACATCGCCGACGCCTGAGCTCGCGCTGGTTGAGAAGCGCCGCCCATCAGGCCCGCCCCTGCGGCCGGGCGCTGCCGGTCACCGAGGCATTGCCTGACTCGGGACATAGGCGGGGGGTCGCCGAAGCTCCACAATATCGCCTGATTCTGAACTTCCACCGACGCTGTATGAGGTGCAAGCCATGACCGGGCGAGCCGTACGAGAGTCCATCCAGGGGCAGCCGTTCAACGATGTGCTGAACGAGCTGCACGCACACACCTTCTCGGGCTCGCCCGGGGAGTCCGACCCCTTCACGCTCGGCGAGCTGGAGCGAGCGTACATCGCCTTCGCCCTGGCGCTCTACTATCAGTGCGGGCACTGCCGGGTGTACCACGGCAAGGTCATCGACCGCCTGCGCAGTAAGGCCGGCCTGCCCGAGTGGCACTGGCAGGACGAGCTGGTGAAGACCGTCCTTTTCCTGCGCACCAGCAAGGCGAGCCTGTCCGAGCCCGAATGGGACGGCTGGGTAGCGTCCTGGCGGCGCTTCGCCGGGCGCATCCACCACCGCCATCCGGGCCTCGCCTGCGCCACGGCCTATGCCATCGGCATCTCCCGCGCCGACGAGGCACTGATGGACATGGCCTTCGAGTCCCTAAAGGACCGCTGGCCGGACCCGCAGACGCTGCTCGGCGTGATCCGCGACATCGACCGGGTGGTGGTCTTCATGAAGGCGGCGACCTCCAAGAACCGCACCGACCCCATCGTGCGCCGGCAGCTCGGGGGCTGCGGGCTGCGGGTCTAGGCTGGCCGCCGACACTGTCCGAGCTCCCAGCCGACTCTCGCCTCGGCCTGCCGCGGCCAACCCTGGGCGATGACCCAGATTTGACGCATGTGCCAGATGGTGCTACACGTAAAGCACGTGCAGCCGAGTCAAGGGGGAGCAGGACAGCGCATGCGCCGCAATATTACACTTGCCGTGGATCAGGAGCTGATCGGAAAGCTCAAAACCATCGCAGCGGAGCAAGGGACGTCCGTCAGCGGCCTGCTCCGCGGGGAGCTGCAGCGGCTCGTCGAGCGCAACGAGCGGTTCGAGCAGGCCCGCAGCGGAGCGCTCGCCGATTTGGCTGCGGGCTTCGACCTGGGTGGACGGACCAGCAGTCGCGATGAGCTGCATGACCGCGAAGCCCTTCGTTGACACCAATATCCTGCTCTACGCCTACGACCGGCGGGCGGAAGAGCGCCGGCTGACCGCGGCGGCCCTGGTGAGTGCACTCTGGCGGCGCGGCGGCGGCATCCTGAGCACCCAGGTGCTTCAGGAGTTCTATGTCAACGTCACGCGCAAGATCGCGACGCCGCTGCCGTCCGCTAAGGCGCGGAGTGTCGTCGAGCATTACTGCACCTGGCAAGTGGAGCAAAATGGCTGCGATACGGTGCTGCACGCGACGCAGATTCAGCAACTGCATCAGTTGTCTTTCTGGGATGCGCTCATCATCGCCGCCGCCGCACAGGGCGGCGCCGACACGCTGCTGTCGGAGGATCTGAACCCTGGCCAGATCATCGCCGGGGTGCGCGTGGTGAACCCCTTCGCGCCGGACGATCCCAGTATTCGCGCCCTGCTCGACACAGGCGTCGGCGAGGCCCCCGGGGCGGCCTACGCACCGCAGACCGCCTGACGACGGCCCACGCGCAATCGGAACACTTCCTCAGTCTCAATGGCGTCCCCATGACCGACTCACCTCCCGTCAAAGAGCTCACCGCCCAGGTCGCCGTGCTCGGCGCCGGCCCCGGCGGCTATACGGCGGCCTTCCGCGCCGCGGACTTGGGGCTGCGGGTGGTGCTCATCGAGCGTTATCCGACCCTCGGCGGGGTCTGCCTCAATGTCGGCTGTATCCCGTCCAAGGCGCTGCTGCACACCGCCGCCGTCATCGAAGAGACCAAAGGCATGGGCGCCATGGGCGTCACCTTCGCGCCGCCGGAGATCGATCTCGACAAGATGCGCACCGGCAAGGACAAGGTGGTCAAGAAGCTCACCACGGGTCTCTCGAGCATGGCCAAGCAGCGCGGCGTAGAAGTGGTCCAGGGCACCGGGCGCTTCGAGGCGCCGAACCGCATCGGCGTGGACAGCCGCGAGGGCAAGGTCACGGTGGCCTTCGACAACTGCATCATCGCCGCCGGCTCCTGCCCCATCCGCATCCCGGGCTTCCCGCACGACGACCCCCGGGTGATGGACTCCACCGATGCGCTGCAGATCGACGGCATCCCCGAGCGCATGCTGGTGGTCGGCGGCGGCATCATCGGCCTGGAGATGGCGAGCGTCTACGCGGCCCTAGGCAGCCGCATCGACGTGGTGGAGCTCAAAGACCAGCTCATGCCCGGCGCCGACCTGGACCTGGTGCGCGCCTTCCAGAAGGTCATCAAGAAGCGCTACAACAAGATCTTCCTGGAGACCAAGGTCTCGCGCATGGAAGCCACCGGCGCGGGCATCAAGGTGGAATTCGAGGGCAAGTCCCCGGGCGAGGACACCTACGACAAGGTGCTGGTGGCCATCGGCCGTCGCCCCAACGGCAAGCTCGTCAACGCGGAGGCCGCCGGCGTCAAGGTGGACGAGCACGGCTTCATCAAGACCGACCAGCACATGCGCACCAATGTGCCCAACATCTTCGCCATCGGCGACGTCGTCGGCGGCCCCATG
Organism: Thiohalocapsa halophila; assembly: GCF_016583825.1. Classification (GTDB taxonomy): domain Bacteria; phylum Pseudomonadota; class Gammaproteobacteria; order Chromatiales; family Chromatiaceae; genus Thiohalocapsa; species Thiohalocapsa halophila. The sequence goes on from NZ_NRRV01000040.1 coordinate 20,501, forward strand.
CTGGCGCACAAGGCCACCCACGAGGGCAAGGTGGCCGCGGAGGTCATCGCCGGCGAGCCGGCGCTCTTCGACCCGCTCACCATCCCGTCCGTGGCCTACACCGACCCGGAAGTCGCCTGGATGGGCCTCACCGAGCACGAGGCCAAGGAACAGGGCATCGAGGTGGAGAAAGGCGTCTTCCCCTGGGCCGCCAGCGGCCGGGCACTCGGCATCCACCGCGACGAGGGCCTCACCAAGCTCCTGTTCGACCCCGAGACCAAGCGCATCCTCGGCGCCGGCATCGTCGGCCCCAACGCCGGCGAGCTCATCGGCGAGACCGTGCTGGCGCTGGAGATGGGCGCGGACATGGAGGACATCGGCATGAGCATCCATCCGCACCCGACGCTGAACGAGACCATCGGGCTGGCCGCCGAGATGGCCCACGGCTCCATCACGGATCTGCTGCCGCCCAAGAAGCGCTGAGCGCGACCGCGACGGCTGCCATCCCAGCGGGTGCGCCGAAGGTTGCCGACGCCCCGCGCCGCCGGCTTGAAGCACCGTCCATCCACCCCGAATTCGAGCCATCAGCGGCGCGCAGGCGCGCGACGGTTCAACACAGCAGGCAGTCAGACGCGATGAACGACATCCAACGCACGATGCGCTCCATTATCCAGCGCATCGCCACCGGCCCCGAGCTCTCCAAGGATATTTCGCTGGACGAGGCTCGCCTCGGCATGCAGGCCATCCTCGACGCCGAGGTGGACCCGGTGCAGGGCGGCATTTTCATGATCGCCATGCGCATGAAGCGCGAGACCGACGACGAGCAGCGCGGCGTGCTCGAGGCCGTGCGCGCGGCCACCGACCACGCGGTGGCCGAGGTCGACGAGGTGGTGGATATCGCCGACCCCTACGACGGCTACAACCGCTGCCTGCCGGCCTCGCCCTTCCTGGCCCCCGTGCTCGCCGAGTGCGGGGTGCCCGCGGTGAGCCACGGCCTGGATGCCGTCGGGCCCAAGTTCGGCGTCACCCACCGCCATGTGCTAGAGGCCGCCGGCATCCCCGTCGACCTCTCCCCGCAGGAGGCCGCCGCGCGCATCGGCGACCCGGCCGTCGGCTGGAGCTATGTGGACCAGCGCGCCTTCACGCCCAAGCTGCACGATCTGGTGCCCCTGCGCGGCACCATCGTCAAGCGTCAGGTGGTCACCACCGTGGAGGTCATGGCCCGGCCCATCCACGGCCGCAAGAAGACCCACCTGGTGACGGGCTATGTGCACAAGCCCTACCCGCGCATCTACGCTCTGTTGGCCCGCCACGCGGGCTTCGACTCGGGCCTGCTGGTGCGCGGCGTCGAGGGCGGCGTGGTGCCGTCACTGCGCCAAAAGGGCGTCTGCTTCAACTACCAGCGCATGGGCGAGGAGCAGTCCTTCGACATCGACCCCGCAGCGCTGGGCATCGAGCAGAGCGTGCGCGCCCCGCAGCTGCCGGAAGACCTGCCCACCGCCAGCCGCCCCGGGGACGAGATCGCCGTGGCCGTGGACGTGCGCGCCACCGCCCAGGCCGCCGCACAGGCCGGTATGGCGGCACTGGAGGGCCAGCGCGGCCCCACTTATGACAGCCTGGTGTTCTCCGGTGCGCTGATCCTCTGGCACCTGGGCCGCGAGCAGACCCAGCATGCCGGCGCGGACCGCATCCGCGCCGTGCTCGACTCGGGCGCCGCCGCCCGGCGGCTGCGCTGAGGGCGGCGCCATGGAAAAGCAGCTCACGGACATCGGCGCCGCCGCCGACATCGACCCCGGCAAATTCACCACGGTCACGGTGGGCGGGCGCGGCTACATCGTGGCCCGCGTCGAGGACCGCTTCTACGCCGTGGAAGACAATTGCAGCCACGAGGACTATCCGCTGTCCTACGGCTGCCTGGACGGCGCCTACATCAAGTGCTCACTGCACGGCAGCTGGTTCAGCCTGGAGAGCGGCGAGCCCCAGGAGCCGCCCGCAGACGAGCCCATCGCCACCTTTCGGGTGCTGGAGCGTGACGGGCGTTTACTGCTAGACACGTCCCAGCCGGCTTGACCCCCAGCTGATCCCGCCAGCTGACCCCCCAGCTGTGACCCTCTAGACCCGCCGCCCCGGCACGGCCGGTGGGCGACGGGAGCTCAGCGCCGCGACCGCCCGCCGTTCTCGCGCCCGCCGGGCTCCTGCATGGCTGCCGCCAGCTCGGCGAGGAGTGACTCCTCGTCGGGCCCAACAGGGTCGGGGGTTGGCGCGATCCGCACCTCCGCGCTCTCGATGGCATCCAGCAGCTCCCGGCGCATCGCGGTCAGCTCATAGCCGTCCGCGAGCGTGAGCTCCACCCAGGGCAGCCCCGCATCCGCACAAGCGGTGCGCAGCACGGCCAGCTCCCGCCGCCGTGCCCGGCTCGGCTCCGGCGGACTCGCCAGCACCGCGCACAGCGGGTAGGCATCCGCCGCCGAGCACACCAGGAAATCGAACACCCGCCCCCCCAGGGCCTGCATCGCAGCGCGGCGCCGGCGGCGGCCGAGGTCGCTGTCGCCGACCAGCACAGCGCCGGCGCCCACCCGCGCAAACACCCGGAAATCCCGCCCCACGGCCTCCTCCACGGTGCCGAGACAAAGGCGCTCCTGGAAATCGAGAAAGCCATCCCGGCGCTCGTAGGCGAAGGTCCGCCGCGGACGAATCAGGCGCGAGAACAGCCCGAGCACGTGAAAGAACAGACCGGCCACCGCCAAGCCGGCGGCGAAGACCATGATGTAGAACGGCTCCAAGGCGAGGCTCCCCCAAGACAACGGCTGTGCAGCAGCGCCACTGCGCCGGTGCGAAGCGACCCGGCCGACGCAGCCTAGCCCGCTATTGTAACCGGGCGCAGATCGGCGCCGCGCCGCCGCGCGATCAGCCGCAGGGCAACGGCCTCGGTTGTGGTGCCAGCGGTCAGGCTGTATCGTCACCGCCGCCGCAGCGCAGGGGAAGGCTCTGGGCCGGCCGCACATGGTTCGCCGCGTACGGCTGCATCCCCGTGTGACTTCGCTTCGGTCACAGCACGAGCACCGTTTGCCCCCAAACCTTGACCCCAGACCTTAATCCCACAACGGCCGCCGCGGCCGCCAGCGCCGTCTAAAATGCCAGCCGAAAGCCCGTCCAATCCCCTGCTTGAAGTCGAGGACCTCGCGTGCCGTCGCGGCGACCGCACGCTGTTCACGGCGCTCAGCTTCGGCCTGCCCGCGAGCACCCTGTTGCACGTGCGCGGGCGCAACGGCAGCGGCAAGACCACGCTGCTGCGGGCCCTGTGCGGACTGCTGCGACCGGACGCCGGCACCATCCGCTGGCGCGGCGAGGCGATCACGGCGCTAGCGGACGACTACAACCGCGAGGTCCTCTACTTCGGCCACCTGAACGGCATCAAGGCCGACCTCACCGGCCAGGAGAACCTGCGCGTGGCGGCAACCCTCGACCAAGACCCGATCAGCGATGCCGCCATCACCGACGCGCTGGCGCAGATCGGCCTCGCCGGCTTCGAGGACCTGCCAACGCGCATGCTCTCCCAGGGCCAGAAAAAGCGGGTCGCGCTGGCGCGCTTGATCTTGAGCAAGGCACCGCTGTGGATCCTGGACGAGCCTTTCACCGCGCTGGACACCGACGCCGTGGCGCTGCTGGAGCGGCGCATCGCCGGCCATGTCGCCGCCGGCGGCGCGGTGGTGCTGACCACGCATCAGGAGGTTCAGCTGACACAGGGCGAGATTCAGCGCTTGACGCTTGAGAGCGCACCTTCGCAATGATCGAGTACGGAATACGGAGTACCGAGTACGTGGTGCTGCCGCGAGAACCCGTCTTGCGCCGGCGCAACAGTCCGCGGCGAACAGATTTGCCGGCAGCAGATCGGGCGCAGCATCGGCGCCCCCGTACTTCGCACTTCGTACTCCGCACTTCTCCAACATGCTGAACGTCTTCTGGTGCATCCTCCAGCGCGACCTCACCCTCGCACTGCGCCGCCGCACGGACGTGCTGACGACGCTGTTCTTTTTCGTCATCGTGGTGAGCCTGTTTCCGCTCGGGGTGGGCAGCGAGCGGGAGCTGCTGCGCATGCTGGGGCCCGGCGTGGTCTGGGTAGCGGCGCTGCTCGCGTCCATGCTGGCGCTGGAGCGGCTGTTCGCGGCGGACTACGACGACGGCACCCTGGAGCAGCTGCTGCTGGCGGGCCAGCCGCTGTCGCTGCTGGTGCTGGCGAAGATCCTCGCGCACTGGCTGCTCACCGGCCTGCCGCTGGTGGTGGTCGCCCCGCTGATGGCGATGCAGTATTCGCTGGAGGCCACCGCCATCTGGGTGATGATGGCCGCGCTCGCCCTGGGCACGCCGGTGCTGAGTCTGCTCGGCGCCATCGGTGCGGCGCTGACCCTGGGGCTGCGCGGCGGCGGCATCCTGCTGTCGCTGCTGATCCTGCCGCTGTACATCCCGGTGCTGGTGTACGGGGCGGGCGCCGTGAGCGTCAGCGTCATCGAAATTGCCGACACTCAGCCCTACTTCGCGTTGTTAGGCGCCTTCCTCCTCGGCGGGCTGGTGCTGGCGCCGCCGGCGGCTGCCGCGGCGTTGCGGATCTCCATGGAATGATGGCTGTCGCAGCTTGCAGCATGCGTCGGCCGGACTTCGGCAAACCCGAAGTATTGCCCGGTTTTCTTGAGCTTGACGCCGGCTTACCCCTAAATCGCCCCCTGATGATGGTGATACACTGACGGATCGCCGAAGGCTATGAAGATCAACTGGTTCAAATACGCCTCCCCCACCGCCTTCTATCCGGTGGCAGGCCGGCTCGTGCCCGTGTTCGGGGTGGCGGCGCTGGCGCTGATGCTCTTTGCGCTCTACTGGGGCTTCTTCGAGACCCCGGAGCGCCTGGGCGGCACCAATCCGCAGAAGGAGTACTACCGCATCATCTTCATCCACGTGCCGGCGGCCTGGATGTCCATGTGGCTGTACCTGGTGCTCGCGGCCTGGTCCGCGGTGGGGCTGGTGTTCAACACGCGCCTCAGCTTCATGATGGCCAATGCCGTGGCCCCCACCGGCGCCATCTTCACCTTCCTGGCGCTCTGGACCGGGGCCTTCTGGGGCCGGCCCAGCTGGGGCACCTACTGGGATTGGGACCCGCGGCTGACCTCCGAGCTGATCCTGTTCTTCTTGTACATCGGCTTCATGGCCCTGCACTCCGCCATCGACGACAACCGCCGGGCGGACCAGGCCGCGGCCCTGCTGGCCATCGTCGGGCTGGTGATGCTGCCCATCATCTACTGGTCCATCAACTGCCCGGACCCGAACAACTGCGCGGCGCTGCACCAGCGCTCGTCCGTGACGGACATCGAGTCCAACATCCTCACCGCCATGTTGGTCATGACCCTGGGCTTCTGGCTCTACTCCTTCGCCGCGGCCTTCGCACGGCTGCGCAACATCATCCTATTGCGCGAGCAGGACAGCGCCTGGGTGCGCAAGATGGTGGACGAGGCCGGCGCCGGTCCGTCCAGCAGCCCCCCGCCCGGCGCCGGCGCGGCCGATGGGCTGGATGCGGGCGGTCACCGGGCCAGCCGGGGGGTGAGCGTCTGATGCAGGGTCTGATCGACTTCCTCAGCCAAGGCGGCTACGCCTTCTATGTCTGGAGCGCCTTCGGCATGACCTTCGCACTGCTCGTCGCGGAGGTCGTGGTGCTGCGCCGCAGCCGTCGAACCATTTTGCAGCGCGTCGGTCGATTGGCCAGACTGCGCACGCAGAACGTGCCACCGGGAGAGCCATCATGAAAGCAAGACAAAAGCGCCTCATGTTCGTCGGCGTCGCCGTGGTCGGCGTCGGTATCGCCGCATCGCTGGCGCTCACGGCGCTGAACAGCAACATTGCCTACTTCTTCAGCCCGAGCCAGGTGCAGGCCGGCGAGCATCCCACAGATGCCGTGTTCCGTGTCGGCGGCCTGGTGGTGGAGGACACGCTGAAGCGCCAGGAGGACGGCCTGACGGTGCACTTCGACGTCACCGACAACGCCGAGATCGTCAACGTGAGCTACACCGGCATCCTGCCCGATCTGTTCGGTGAGGGTCAGGGCGTGGTGGCCAAGGGCCGCATCGGCACAGACGGCGTCTTCTACGCCGATCAGGTGCTGGCCAAGCACGACGAGTCCTATATGCCGCCGGAGGTGGAAGACACCCTGCAGACCGCCCACGCCAAGGGCGTCGTCGAGACCTCCACCGAATCCATGCCCGCCGCCTCCATGCCGGCCACTGGCCAAACGGTGACCCAATGATCCCGGAGCTCGGACACTTCGCGCTCATCCTGGCGCTGCTTCTGGCCGTCGTCCAGGCGGCCTTTCCGCTGGCGGGCTCGCTCTCGGGCAACCGCCCCTGGATGACCATGGCCCGACCGCTCGCCTACGGCCAGCTGACCATGATCGCCGTCGCCTTCCTCGCGCTGACGCAGGCCTTCCTGACCAGCGATTTCTCGGTGCTCTACGTCGCCCAGCACTCCAACACCCTGCTGCCCACCATCTACAAGATCTCCGCGGTCTGGGGCGGGCACGAGGGCTCGCTGCTGCTGTGGGTACTGATGATGGCGGCCTGGGGCGCTGCGGTGGCGGCCTTCAGCGGCAACCTGCCGCTCACCGTCGTCTCCCGCGTCATCTCGGTGCAGGGCATGATCGCCATCGGCTTTCTGCTGTTCATGCTGCTCACGTCCAATCCCTTCGAGCGGCTGTTCCCGGTGCCTGCCGAAGGGCGGGACCTGAATCCGCTGCTGCAGGACCCGGGGCTGGCCATCCACCCGCCCATGCTCTACATGGGCTATGTGGGCTTCTCGGTGGCCTTCGCCTTCGCCGTCGCCGCCCTCATCGGCGGGCGGCTCGATGCCGCCTGGGCGCGCTGGTCCCGCCCATGGACCACGGTGGCCTGGGTCTTTCTCACCATCGGCATCATGCTCGGCTCCTGGTGGGCCTACTACGAGCTCGGCTGGGGCGGCTGGTGGTTCTGGGACCCGGTGGAGAACGCCTCGCTCATGCCCTGGCTGGTGGGCACGGCGCTGATCCACTCCCTGGCGGTCACCGAAAAGCGCGCGGCCTTCAAGAGCTGGACCGTGCTGCTGGCCATCTGCGCCTTCTCGCTGAGCCTGCTCGGCACCTTCCTGGTGCGCTCGGGCGTGCTTACCTCGGTGCACGCCTTCGCCACCGACCCATCCCGCGGGCTCTTCATACTGCTCTTCCTGTGCGTCGTCGTCGGCGGCTCGCTGGCGCTCTACGCCTGGCGGGCGCCGGAGGTCTCGGACGGCGGGCGCTTCAGCCTGCTCTCGCGGGAGTCGGCGCTGCTCGGCAACAACCTGATCTTCGTCGCCTTTACCGTGCTGGTGCTCTTCGGCACGCTCGCACCGCTCATCTACGAGGCCTTCAACTGGGGCAAGATCTCCGTCGGCTTCCCCTGGTTCAACAAGATGTTCCTGGCGCTCTCGCCCTTCCTGGCGGTGCTGATCGGCCTTGGCCCCGCCATGCGTTGGAAGCACGACGAGCCCCTGCGCTTGGTGAAGACCCTGTGGTGGGCCCTGGCGCTCGCCGTCGCGGTGCTGGCCATCAGCGCCCTGCCCATGTTCAACACCAAGACGCTCTGGGTGCCCGTTGGCCTGGCGCTGGCCGCGTGGCTCCTCTTCGCCCATATCGCCATCGTGCGCGAGCGCCTGCGCAACAAGGGCGGACTCAAGCGCATGGGCCCCGCCATCCTGGCCGACCTGCGCGGCAGCGGGCGGAGCTTCTACGGCATGGTCACCGCCCACGTCGGCGTGGCCATGTTCGTGGTGGGCGTCACCGTCCTCTCCAACTACCAGCTGGAGGAGGACGTGCGCATGTCGCCCGGGGACAGCTACGAAATGGCCGGCTACCGCTTCGAGTTCCTCGGCGCCCAGCAGGCACCCGGGCCGAACTACATGGCTCAGCGCGGCGAGTTCAATGTCTACCGCGGCGACCGCCAGGTCACGAAGCTCTATCCCGAGAAGCGGTCCTATATGGGCGGCGGCATGCCCATGACCGAGGCGGCCATCGACCCCGGCCTGTTCCGCGACATCTATGTCTCCCTGGGGGAGCCGGTGGGCAGCACGGGCGACTGGGCGCTACGGCTCTACTACAAGCCCTTCGTGCGCTGGATCTGGCTCGGTGCCATCCTCATGGCACTGGGCGGCGGGCTCGCCGTGTCCGATCCGCGCTACCGCCTCGCCGGTGCCAAGGCGCGCAAGCCCGCTGCGGACACCGCGGCGGCCACCGCCTGAGGACCGCGTCAATGGCCATGTCCAAGTCCGTGCGCTACCTGACGCCGTTGATCGTCTTCGGCGCCCTGGTGGCGCTGTTGGTGTGGGGCCTGGGGCAGGACCCGCGGGAGGTGCCCTCGCCGCTCATCGGCAAGCCGGTGCCGGAGTTCAGCCTGCCGGCGCTGGAGGACCCGAACCGGACGGTCACCGAGGCGGATCTCAAGGGCAAGATCTCTCTGGTGAACGTATGGGCGTCTTGGTGTAACTCCTGCCGGGCCGAGCACCAGGCGCTGATGAGCCTGTCCGAGGTGCCGGACTTTCAGATCGTCGGCCTCAACTGGAAGGACGAGGCCGCCGACGCAATGCGCGTGCTCCGGCTCACCGGCAACCCCTATGACCTCAACGGCTATGATCCGGACAACACCGTCGGCATCCACTGGGGCGTCTACGGCGCGCCGGAGACCTTCGTCGTGGACCAGGACGGCATTATCCGCTACAAGCACATCGGCCCCATCGACCGGGAGGTCTGGGAGAAGAAGCTCCAGCCCTTGGTGGCAGAACTACGGGCCAGGGGCTAGCCACAGAGCCGGCCGGGCCGAGCGCCGAGGAATGAAGCGCCGCAGGTCGGGCTGAGCGCAGCGAAGCCCGACGCGCACGGCAGGCCGTAGGTCGAGTCAGCGCAGGCCACATGGACGGCGACCATTCCACGACCAAGCCCGGCCTCTGCGCCGACGTCCAAGGAGACCGGCAGCTGCGCACCGAGCCGCAGGCAGCACACCGTCACACCTCAAACCTCACACTTCAAACTTCAAACTTCCAACAGGCATGTCACCACTGATCAGAACCCTCCTCATCGCCGCGCTGCTGACGTTTGCCGGCGCAGCGTCCGCTTACACGCTCGAGGAGTTCCGGTTCGACAGCCCGGCCCAGGAGGCGCAGTTCCGCGACCTCATCAGCAAGCTGCGCTGCCTGGTGTGCCAGAACGAATCCCTCGCGGGCTCCCAGGCCGAGCTGGCGCAGGACCTGCGCAACGAGGTCTACCGCATGTTGCGTGCAGGCCAGTCCGAGGACGAGATTCTAGACTTCTTGGTGGCCCGCTACGGCGACTTCGTGCTGTACGATCCGCCGCTCAAGCCCTCGACCTATGTGCTCTGGTTCGGGCCCTTTGTCATCATCGGTATCGCCGCTTTCTTCATGCTGCGCGCGGTGCTGCGACGTAAGCCAAGCACCGAGGCCGACATCTCCGACGCCGAGCGCGAGCGCCTGCGCGCGCTGCTGGACTCGGATTCCAGCCCCGACGGCAATGGCCCCAGCTCGGCCACATCCCAGGCCACAACCCAGGCCACAACCAAGCAGTCCACCTGACCGGCCCGCGGCCCATGACCCAAAGCCCCGAGCCGCTCCTGCGAATCGTCCCCTAGCCCTTCGTTATGACCATCTTCTGGATCCTCGCCGCCGGCCTCGCGCTGCTGGCGGTGCTGTTCACGGCCGCGCCTCTCCTCGCGGGCCGCCGCACCAGCGACACCGCCGCCGACACCGACCAAGCCGACCTCAATCTGGAGCTGTTCAAGTCCCAGCTGGCGGAGCTGGACATGGATCTCGCCGCCGGCAAGCTCGACCGCACCCAATACGAGGCCGCCCGCCGCGACCTGGAGCGCGAGTTCCTGCGCGACAGCGCCGACCTAGGCCCGAATGACCCCAAGCCCGCCGCCCACGTGCGGCTGCCGGGACCCGGGCTGACTGCGACTGCCCTGGTGCTCGCGGTGCCGGTCAGCGCGATGGTGCTGTATCTGCTCATCGGCCAGCGCGACATCATCCCGCAGCTGGAGCTCGCCGCAACCGGCAGCGGCCAAGCCACACAGCAGCAGCACGCCGGCGCCGACGGCATGCCGCCGCTGACCGTGCTGGTACAGCGCCTGGAAGAGCGCCTGCAACAGGTGCCCGACGACGGCGAAGGCTGGACCATGCTCGGGCGAACCTACTTCGCCCAGGGCCGCACCCAGGATGCCGAGCGAGCACTCGCCCGCGCCCACGAGCTGCTGCCGGACGACACCCAAGTGACCCTAGCCTATGCTGAGAGCATCGCCGCCAACAACGACCGGGACCTCCTGGGCAAGCCGGCGGCGCTGATCTCCGAGGCCCTGGCCGCAGAGCCGGACAATGCCACCGCACGTTGGCTGTCTGGCATGGTGGCTTTCCAGCGCGGGCAGTTCCAGTCCGCCGCCACGGCCTGGAAGCGGGTGCTGGATCAAGTCGATCCGAAGAGCGAAGACGCCGACGAGCTGCGCCAGCTGATCCGCCAGGCCGAGCAGCGCGCCGGCATCCCACCGGAGATGCAGCTCGCCGCCAACGCCACCGCCGCCGCCGCGCCCAGCGGTCAGTCCCAGGCGCCCGCCCAGTCCGATCCCGCCCAGCCGGACCCCGCCGAATCGGACCCCGCCGAATCGGACCAGGCGCAGCCGAAGCCCGAGGCTCCGACCGGCTCCGCAGTACCCAGCGAGGCACCGGCATCCACGACCCAACAGACGGCCCAGCCCGATGCCGGCGGGGTGCCCAGCCAGCTCGCGCAAGGGCAGCCGCCGGCCGGCGGCGAGTCGGCCGCCGCCGCAGCCGAGCCATCGACGAATGCCGCGGGCCAGGGCGACGCCGCCCCAGGCCTGGAGGTCAGCGTGTCCCTCGCACCGGAGCTCGCCGGGCGCATGCCGCCGAGCACCACGGTGTTCGTCTTCGCCCGGGCCGCCGCCGGCCCGCCCATGCCGCTGGCGGTGCAGCAGCTCAGGCTGGCGGATTTGCCCGCCACCGTGCGGCTCGACGACAGCATGGCCATGATGCCGACCATGCAGCTCTCGTCCTTCCCACAGGTGGTGGTGGGCGCCCGCGTGTCGCCCAGCGGCCAGGCCATGCCGCAGCCCGGGGACCTGGAAGGCGCCACCGGCCCGGTGTCGAGTGCCGACGCCGGCGCCGTCAGCGTCACCATCGACCGCGTCCGGCGCTGAGGCCTGGCCGGCGTCTGCGTGGTGGCGACACTGCGCGCTTACCTGAGGCCGCTGCTGCCGATGCTCGCGGCCGCCGCCGCGGTGCTGGTGCTGCCGCTGCTCGGTGCCCTGCTGGGCGGCGTACCGCTCACTGAGCTGTTGCGCCTACCGCTGAGCGCCCGTGCTTGGGACCCGCTGGCCGCGAGCCCGCTGTGGACCTGGCTGACGAGCCTGCTGGCGTTGGCCCTAGTCGCCGCCGCCGGCTATTTCGCCTGGCCGCGGCGCCCGCCGGCCCGCCGCTTGGCGGGCTCGCCGGCGAGGCGCATCCCCCGCTTCGCCTGGCTCGGCGTCTTCGCCCTGCTGCTCGCGATCGTCGCCGCCGACGGTGCCGCGGTCAGCACGGCCGTCGCCCTGGTGATGCTCGCGGCCACCGTCTTCGCCAACGCCGACACCCAGCGCCGCACCGACAGCTGTCTGCTGAGCCAGCGCCCCGGCTACTTCCGCAGCCTGTTCGCCGCCAGCCTGGTCGCGGGCTGGCTGTTCCATTGGGTGAATCTGTTCCTTCAGCTTTGGGTCTATCCGTCCGCCACTGAGACCGTGCCCTTCGTGCTCGGCACGTCCCTGGCTTATGCGGTGCTGCTGCCGGCGCTGCTCAGTCTGCGGCAGTGGCTCGCGTCCTTTCCGCGGATACTCGGCGCGGTAAGCCGGGCGCAGCCGCTGGACGGCGGCGCCGCATCGCCCCAGGAGGGCTGGATTTGGCTGTTGGTGGCGCTGCTCGGCCTCGCCGGCGCCGCGCTCTGGCCGGACTGGATCTATCCGCTCACGCTCACCGCCCCGCTGCTGTTGGCGGCGGCCGTGCAGCAGCTGCGCGGGCGCCCCACCCCCCTCGCCGGCATCGCCACCGGCGACTGGAGTCGCATCCTGCTGCCGGCCCTGGCCGCCCTGCTGCTGGGCCTGCTGGCACAGGCCCTGAACGCCCTGCTGGGCCCGGCCTGGGACATCACCCTGCCGCTCATCGGCGGCCCCGAGCTGCTGGACCTGCCGTTATCCGCTTGGATCTGGGTAGCGCTGCTCGGGCCCTTCGGCATCTGGCTCGCGGACCAGCTCACGGACCCCTGGAAGCAGCGCCCGCAGCAACCGCCGCCGGGCAGCGGCTTTCCGGTGCGCATCGAGATCGGCGGCGGGTCCTAGCTGAGTGCCGGGTTCCGCTGTCGCTGACCCGAGCTACGGCAGCCGCCGTGTCGGACCGGGGTTCGTCTGGTCACCGGGGTCGATCATCAATCCAACTCGCGACGACTCTGACTCCCACGCTCCGCGGACTACGCAAGTACTCGCCGTAGGTCGGGCTGAGGAACGAAGCCCGACGCCGCGCTTACCCTAACCGCCTGATTGTCGGGCCTGCTTGCGTCGTCGCGACCGACGCCGAGGCACGTGTGGACCGCCGGCAGGCAATACTTGCCCAGGACGTCGGTGGATTTCATTACGCTCATCCACCCTTGTATCTTGCCGACGTGGGAGTTAGCTAGTCCCACAATCGTGAGCTTCCCCTTTTCTTTCCGGCGTGGATGCATTTCGGCGCGAGGCACGCGCGTAACCCGGTGATGGTGCGGTTACGCTATCGCTCAGCCGACCTATCGGTCACGAGATTTGCGGGGCGTGGGTATTCCATGCTCCGGCCGCGGAGCCAACTCGCGCGAGCAGCCGACTGAAAGTCGGCGCCCCCGGTGTGGGCGCGCCAGGTGCGGGGTTCGAGCTAGGCCGCCGCGCCCTCAGCGCTTGCGGGCGTTCTCGAGCCGCAGCGCGAACGACGGCTCCAGGCGGATGCCCCGCACGTCATCGCGCAGCACCAGATTCTGCCGCCAGCTCGCCACGGTCACCCAGGGCGCGTCGTGCTGCACCAGCCGCGCCAGCGCCCGATACAGCCGAGCGCGCGCGTCCCGATCCGTCGTGGTCCGCGCCTGATCGATGAGCCGGTCTACCGCCGGGTTGCAGTACCAGCCGGAGTTGAAGCCGCCCTCGGACGGCACCGCATCGCAGCGCAAGGCGAGAAACGGCAGGGTGTCCGGGTCATTGGTCATCCAGGCCATGGCCGCCAGGTCCGTGTCCTTATCGAGGCCGTCGTTGACCCGCGCCAGATAGGCATTCCATTCGAAGCTCTGGATACTGGCCTGCACCCCCACCCGCGCCAGGTCCCCCTGGATGGCGGTGGCCATGGCCAGCGGCGCCAGCATGCCAGAGCCCCCGCGCGGCACCAGAAAGTCCAGCGTCAGCCCGGCGCCGTAACCCGCCTCGGCAAGCAGCGCGCGGGCTTGGGCCGGGTCGTGCGCATAGCTCGGCAGATCCGGATCGAAGGCCCAATGGAACGCCTCGGGCACGGGGCCGTCCGCCACCGCCGCCGTGCGCCGGAGCACGTCGCGCACCAAGGCCCGGCGGTCGATGGCATGGCTCAGCGCACGCCGCACGCGCTCATCGGCCAGCGGCCCGTCGCGGGTGTTCAGGATCAGGAACCACAGGTGTGGCCCCGTGGCCTCCAGCACCTGGTAGCCGTCACGCCCGCGCAAGGCCGCCACATTGTCCGGCGAGAGCTCCAGCGCCAGGTCGACACCGCCCGCCATCAGCTCCGCCACCCGGGTCATCGGATCCGTCAGCGGCCGAAAGATCAGGGTCGACAGCGGCGCTTCCCCGCCGTGCCAATCCTCGAAGCGCGTGAGCCGCACCTGACCGCCGCGCTGCCAGCCCGCGAAGCGAAACGGACCCGTGCCGCTCGGGTGGCGGCCATAGTCCGCCCCCCAGCGGCGCACCGCCGCCGGCGACACCATCAGCGCCGCCGGATAGGCCAGGTTCGACAGGAAAGGCGCAAAGGGCTGGCTCAGCTCGAAGCGCACCGTCAGCGGGTCCTCCGCCACCACGCGCTCCACCTGCTCGAAGAAGAACGCCAGCGGAAAGGGGCCGGTGTCGTGGAAGGGGTGCTCCGGGTCCAGCATGCGCTGGAAATTGAAGCGCACCGCCGCGGCATCGAAGCGGCTGCCGTCGTGGAAGCGCACGCCCTCGCGCAGCTTGAACCGATAGACCCGGCCGTCGTCGGAGACACTCCAGGACGTCGCCAGCCCGGGCTCCAGCTCCAGGGTGCCGGGGCGGTAGCGCACCAGCCCCTCGTACAGGCTTACCAGGATGCGGAAGTCGTTCAGCGCGGTGGTGACCTGGGGGTCGAGCGAGCGCGGTGCCGCCACCTGCCCCACAACCAGGGTGTCCGCCGGCGGGGTCTGGCGGGCGCAGCCGGTGACGAGCAGCAGCACCGCAGCCGCCAGCGCCAACGCCCGCAGCAGCGCGGACCCGTTCGCCGCCGATACAACCACCGCTGCCGCTGCGGCCCGGCCGCGACCTGCCGCTGCCGAGCCGGCCCCGAAGACAGCTGGCGTCTGTACCAGCGGCGCGGAGCTCAACGCCCGGCGGGCTGCGGGATGATCGTGCGCTCCACCAGGTAGTCGATCACCTCGTGTGCCAAGGCCTCCGGCGTGCGCTCGCCGGCCAGCAGGGTCAGCTCCGGGACCTGCGGCGCCTCGTAGGGATCATCGATGCCGGTGAAGTGCTTGATCTCGCCGGCCCGGGCCTTCTTGTAAAGACCCTTGGGATCGCGCTCCTCACAGACCGCCAGCGGTGTGTCTACGAACACCTCGATGAACTCCCCGTCCGGCAGGTTGCGCCGCACCCGGTCCCGGTCCACCCGGTACGGGCTGATGAAGGCCGTCAGCGCGATCAGCCCGGCCTGACAGAACAGGCCCGCCACGGCGCCGATGCGGCGGATGTTCTCCTCCCGGTCCGTCGCCGAGAAACCGAGCCCGAAGCGCTGGGCGAAATCGTCGCCGTGCGCATCGCGCAAGATGCCCGGCCCGGCATTCAGCGCATGGCGCACATTGTCGCCGTCCAGCACGGCACTGTGGAAGCCATAGCCCCACAGCAGGTGGTCCAGGGTGTTCGCCACCGTGCTCTTGCCCGAGCCCGATAGGCCCGTGAACCAGATGACACAACCCTTGTGCCCATTCAGGCGCTCGCGCGCCTCGCGTGTCACCTGGTGCTCATGCCAGGTCACGTTACTGTCATTCGCCATGAGGATATCTCGAAACAGAAAACTGCTGCTGCCACCAAGGGAACAGTCGGAACAGGCCGGATAAGGCCGGGCGGGATGGGGGAATTGCCCCAAGGCGGGAGTGTACCGAGATGCGCCGATCCGCGCCAATGCGGGAAGCGCAGGCGACGAGGCAAAGACGGAGCCTCACGCTGGCGCACGCCACACGGGCTCGCCATTAATGTGAACGCGGGGCTTCCATGTACACGTCATTGAGGCATAATCGGGGGAGTCACCATCCACCCATAAGAGCATTCGAGCCGGTAACCTCCAGCGCCATGGACAAGCTGCACCGCATCACCCAGCTCAAGCGCATCCTCGCGGGCCGCCGCACACCCATCAGCCTGTGCCAGCTCATGGAGCGGATGGAGTGCTCCGAGTCCACCGCCCGCCGCGCCCTGCACAGCTATCGGGACGACTTCGGCGCACCCCTCGCCTTCGACCGCAGCCGCGGCGGCTGGTACCTCAGCGGACCGGCACCGGACCCGACCGACGAGGTGCCGGGGCTCTGGCTCACCACTGCCGAGCTCCACGCACTGCTCGCCGCCCGCGAGCTGCTGCGCCAGCTCCAGCCCGGCCTGCTCGCCGCACAGACCGCCCCCATCGCCGCACGCATCGAGGCCCTGCTCGCGCAGCGCGGCATCAAGCCAGCCGACATCGCCCGCCGCATCAGCCTGCAAATGCCCGGCACTCGCCCCTGCCCAGGCGAGACCTTCGCCACCCTCGCACGGGCCCTGTTCGAGCGCCACCGGCTGCGTATCCATTACAGCCCGCGCAGCCGCCCGGCCGCGGCCGACGAGCCCGCCCGCGACATCTCGCCGCACCGCCTCAGCTGGGTCCGCGGCAACTGGTACCTCGACGCCTGGTGCCACCGTGCGGACGACCTGCGCCGCTTCGCGGTGGAGCGCGTGCAGACCGCGGAGCTGCTCGCCGACCAGGCCCTGGAGCTGGACTCGGAAAACACCACGGCGCGCCTGGACGACGGCTACGGCACCTACACCGGCAGCCCCACGCAGACCGCCCTCCTGCGCTTCAGCGCCGAGCGTGCCCGCTGGGTGGCGGAAGAGCACTGGCACCCCGACCAGCACGGCAGCTGGCTCCCCGACGGCCGCTGGCAGCTCACCCTGCCCTACGCCCACCCCGAAGAGCTGGTGATGGAGATCCTCAAGTACGGCGCCGACTGCGAGGTGGTGGCGCCGGCGGCGCTGCGGGAGGCAGTCGTGGCGCAGCTGCGGGAGGCGTTGGGTGCCTATGGCGAGGGTGTACTCTCGGCAACGCCGGCGGCCGCGCAGACTTGTCAACCGCCTTCGGACGGCGACCGGGCTGCCACCCCCGATCTGGACCAAGGGGAGGTATAGCGTTGGCCCAAAATGTACGGCCCACCAAAGCGCGCAGACCCCCCTTATGAACGCCAAGCTGACGCTCAGACTGGACGAACACCTGATCGCCCGTGCCAAGGCCATCAGCAAGGCCCAAGGCAAGTCCGTCTCGCAGCTGGTCGTGGACTACTTCGCCGCACTGGACGCCCAGACCGCGGCGACCGCGCCCGAGGACCTAACCCCCGGCGTGCGCTGCCTGCTCGGCGCCATCAGGGGCAGCCGGATCGATCCCGACGACTACAAGGAGCATCTCGCAGAGAAGCACTTGGGTGCCGCGTACAAGCCTTCGGATCGGAAAGACATTTGAACCTAGATCCGGCAGTTGGTCCGAGTCTCGGGCGATAACCTGCGGTCGGTTAAGCGAAATCGGCGGTGGGGCGTCTCACCCGATCGGTGACGTCTTCAACTGCTCCGCAGTTGGACAGTCACTCTTCAAATCAATGCGTTGCATGATTTTCGGCGTCGCCAACTGCCCTTTCTAGGTTGAAACACACAGCGAGAGCGTGTCGCGCCGATCATGAACGCCTTAATCGACCTCAACGTCATCGTCGACGTGCTGCTCGAACGCGAGCCGCACGCTAGCGATGCTGGCGCGGTCATGGCCCTCGCCGAACGCGTGTCCTCGACGGCCGCATCTGTGCGGCGTCAGTCGACAGGCTGTTATTCCTGCTTAAACGCGAGAGCCCTCTGCCGCCGCGCGGGCGCATGTCCGCGCGCTGCTGTCCATGCTCGTGGTAACCGACGTGACGGCCGTCGCTGTCCGGACCGCTACGGACAGCGACTGGCTGGACTTGAAGGACCCAGTCATCTATCGGAGCGCGCGCGTCGCGGGCGCCGATCTCATCGTGACCCCAATCGCCATGACTTCAGACGCGGCGAGCTTCCATTGCTATCTCCCGCAGAAGTCCTGGCAGTAGTGCGGGCTCAGGACGCCTAGCATGACTCTCGCGATTCCTGGACATGGTCGTTCTGCCCTGTCACGTTTTGACAGGGCATCGCCTGATAATCAGCTCAGACAGTCAACTGCCGAAACCCCAGGCTGAGGCATCAATGCCGAACGGAACCACGACTCGATAACGGAGGAGTCATGACCAGTCCACTGACGCTCGACGTCATCCGCACAGCCCTGACCAATCGCGCCGCCGCCTTCCGGCGCGTCACCTGTTTTCAGCCCGCCGGCGGTCCCGGCGACAAGGTGTTCCCGCCCACCTACGAGGGCGGCAAGTACGCCACCGAGACCCGGCACATCGATGGCCGGGACCTCGACTGCGTCCTAATGGACTCGGTGCAGTCGCAGGCCAACCGTATGGAGCAAGCGCTCCTCGACGCGCACCGGGACGGGCTGATCGAGCTGCCTTTGGTGACCACGCGGTTCGATCAGGCAGGCCTCAAGAAGCAATTCACGGTTACGAGCCTGGACGCACCGCACCGGGTTGCCGACGCCCTGTTCCGGGACAGCCTGCTGGACGGGATCATGTTCCGGTACTCCAAGAAAGGGCGCATCCTCGACTACGCGGATGTCCGCAACGCCACCGGCCTCTTCGGCTTGAATCCGGCGGCGCTGGTGTTCGGGCTCTGGGATTCCACCGGTCCGCGCGGCGGCTTGGGCGCCAAGTTCCAACGCGCGTTGGTCTCGGAAATGGTCGGCTTGGATGCAGTGGCGGGCGTCAAGACCAGCAGCCGCATCGACCCTGCGCAGATCATGCTCGGCTCCGGCCCGCTACATCACCGCAAAGCGGATGACGGCACCAAGCCGGAATGGACCCTCGACGCAAAGGCAGGTGGCAAGAAGCTCGGCAAGGACGGCAAGCCGTCCGAAGCGAATCACGGCAACGTAACACCCAGCATCGACGCCGGCGGCTTCACCATCTCTGAGGCGATGCAGACCACAGTGCTCTCGCTCACCTGCCTGCGCCGGCTGCGCTTCCCCCTCAACGGCGGCCCCGACAGCGACCCGGATACGGACGTCGCCGCGCGTACGGCGCTCGCAACCCTCGGCCTCGCGGCGGCCACGCTGGGCCATGAGCAGATGACGGACCTGCGCTCGCGATGCCAGTTGTTCCCGACCGGCGCGGCGCCCTGGCAGTTGCTGGCAGACCCGGAGGCGGAGCCTGAGCGCTTCAGCCTCACGCCGATCCAAGCCGCCGAACTCCTGCAAGAGGCGGTCGCAGCCGCTCGTGCCGCCGGCCTGCCCTGGGAGGGCGAGATCCGGCTCACGCCATCCGAGGAGCTCGTCGAGCTGGTGCGCCGCAGCCAAGAGCTGGCAGCGGCTGAAGGCGAAGGGGCCGAATGATGCTTGCCCTGGGCATCCGTTACCTCAACGGGTGGGCGATGGCGGCCGCGGACGGCGCACGCAAGGAAGAGGCCGAGTGGCCGCCGCACCCGGACCGGGTCTTCATGGCACTGGCAGCCGCCTGGTTCGAGACCGGGGAGGATCCCGCCGAGGGCGCCGCACTGGAATGGCTCCAGCAGCTGGTGGCGCCCGAGCTGGACGCCTCAGATGCCAGGCGCCGTGCTACAGGCAGCAGCGGGAGTCAGCCGGTGAGCTATGTCCCCGTCAACGACGGCCGAGTATCGAAGCGTGCGCCCAGCTCCACCGGCCTGGCAAAGCTCAAGGACGCCGGCCTGTCACTGCTGCCGGAGCACCGCGGACGACAGGGTCGGCATTTCCCAATAGCCGTCCCCCTGCTGCCCACTGTTTACCTGGTTTGGCCGGCGGCCGAGCCCGGGGCGCATACGGAAAGCTTGGAAACACTCGCGGCCAAGGTAGCCAACATCGGCCACTCTGCATCCCTGGTGCAGGTTTGGCTAACGCGCAAAGCGATTCAGGCCCGCTGGGTCCCCACCGACGGCATCGCGCAGCGCCGTCTGCGCATCCCGGCGCCCGGGCGTCTTGAGTACCTGCGGCGACGCTGCAATCGCGACGCGGTGATCGGGTACCGCGAGCTACAGCACCGCATCGGCCAAGCCAAAGGCAAGGAGAAAAAGATGCTGCAAGCAGAATTGGAGGAGTATTTCGGCGCGGACGAGCCCGTCTCGCTACGCCCCGAGCCCGGACTGTGGCAAGGGTATGCCGAGCGCGCGCCAGCAACAGCGCCCGGGCTCCCGGCGCCCGTCTTCGACCCGCGCCTGTTGGTGTTCTCCATCGCGAGCGGGCGCCTGCCACTCAACGCCACGCTGCGTTTCATGGATGCGATGCGCTGCACGCTCCTCAAGGATATTGCGGACGCCCGGGGCGCCGAGCAAACCGACAGAGCCAACAGCCAAACCCAGCCGTCCCATGAACAGAGCGCACACTTCGACTATCCCGAGTGGTTGTCCGGGCATCGAGCCGACCGGTCCGCAAGCAAGCAGCCACACCTCGCATTCGCACCCCTGCCATTCGTTGGCGCACCCCATGCCGACGGCCACTTGCTCGGCATCGCCTTGATCCTACCGCGGGATCTGGACCAAGCCGAGGCCGCGCGCTGGCTCAAGCCCTGGGTCCGCCGTGACAGCGACGGGCTGCCGCCGCGCATCAGGGTTTTCGATGGCCGACACTTCGAGACCGAGATCGAGCTGGAGCTGCGCGACGGCAGACCGCAGGCGCTCCGGCCCGAAAGCTGGACTGCAGCGGGTGTCGGTGCGTGCCGCTGGGCCAGCGTGACGCCCATCGTACTGGACCGTCATTTCAAGGGCACGGACAAGTGGCAGAAAGCGGCTGAATCCGTCAAGACGGCCTGCGAGCGCATCGGCCTGCCGCGGCCCCTCGCCGTCGAGCTGCATCCCGTCTCCAAGCATCGCGGGGTGCCCAGGGCGAATGACTTCTCGTCCCTGCACCGTAAGTCGGACGGCGGTCGCATGCAGCACACCCATGCATTCATTCAGTTCGCCGAGCCGGTGGTGGGCCCCGTCGCCGTCGGTGCCGGGCGGTTCCGCGGCTACGGTTTCTGCAAGCCCCTGAACGACTGCCGGCGACCGGCAAAGGAGGCGGCAAATGACTGATGAGCTATCGAGCCGCTTCGGCGAGTTCTTCGAGGCCGTATGGGGCTATCCACCCTTTGCCTGGCAAAGCGCGCTGGCGGAGCGGGTGCTGACCAAGGACGAAGCACCTTGGCCCCAGGCCATTGCCCTGGCGACGGCCGCCGGCAAGACCGCCTGCATCGATATCGCCGTGTTCGCGCTGGCTGCCCAAGCGCATCGTCTCGGCACCGAGCAGCGCATCAGATCCCCACGCCGGATCTTCTTCGTCGTGGATCGGCGCGTGATCGTGGACGAGGCGTTCGAGCGCGCTCGGCGTTTGGCGACGGTGCTGCGAGCGCCGGCTGCCGGCATCCTCGGGGAGGTGGCAGAGCACCTCCGGTCGCTTGCGCAAGGACCCGAAGATCGCCACGACACTGTCGATCCGTTACAGGTCTTCGAGCTGCGAGGCGGCATGTACCGCTCGGAAGCCTGGGCGCGCAGCCCGATCCAGCCGATGGTGATCGCCTCCACCGTAGACCAGTTCGGCTCCCGACTGCTGTTCCGGGCCTATGGTCGGGGCCCGGGCATGTGGCCGGTGTACGCGGGTCTCGCGGGCAACGACAGCCTGATCCTGCTGGACGAGGCCCATTGCGCCAAACCCTTCCTCCAAACGCTGCGGTCCGTTGCGCGCTATCGCACGTGGGCGCAGCAGCCGCTCGGGTCACCTTTTCATGCAGTGGTGCTGTCCGCAACGCCGCCGGACGAGACCGCCACGGACGTGTTTCGGGACGAGTCGGACGAGCCGAGCGATCCAAATCATCGGCTGGGCAAGCGCCAGTTGGCCCGCAAGCCCGCAAGGCTCGTGGAGTTCAATGCGAAGCCGAAGGACATACCGACCAAGCTCCCCCGCGCGCTGGCGGAACATGCGGAGGCCCTGGCGGACGGTCCGCGCAAGGCGGTGGTCGTCTTCTGCAACCGGGTGGCGACTGCCCGGGACACCTGGCACCGCCTCAAGCAGAAGGAAGGCCAGCGCGCCGTGCTACTCACCGGTCGCATGCGGGGACTGGATAAGGATGCGGTGGTCGTAGACGAGCTCGGCCAGCTGGCAGCTGCCTGCGCCGAGCGACGGCGATTGTCGGCGCCCGTTTTCGTCGTCGCAACCCAAACCTTGGAGGTGGGCGCGGACTTGGACTTCGATGCACTGGTCACCGAGTGTGCAAGCTTGGACGCGCTGCGCCAGCGCATCGGACGGCTGAACCGCACCGGCCGTGCAATGGAAGGAACCGATGCCGACGGGTGCCCGCTCGGCGCCAAGGCCGTCATCCTCGGACGAGCGGACCAAGTCAAGCCGGGCGCAGAGGACCCGATCTACGGCTTAGCCATCGGCGGAACCTGGCGCGAGCTGCTCACTCTGGTGGACGGGGAAGGCATTGTCGACTTTGGCATCCGCCATTTCGATGCGGACGCACTGCCGAAGGACCCGGCAAAGAACGCCGTCTCTGCTCCGGCACCCAATGCACCAATCATGCTGCCAAGCCACCTCGACACCTGGGTGCAGACCAGTCCAGAGCCGGTGCCGGTACCGGAGCCCGCGCTCTTTCTGCACGGTACGGAGCGCATCGCCGCGGATGTGCGCGTCTGCTGGCGTGCAGACGTCCGCCTGGATGCGGACTCGGAGATCCAGACATCCGTCGAGACGCTCTCCCAGGTGCCGCCGGCGATGCCGGAGACATTGCCGGTTCCCATCGGCGTGATGCGCCGCTGGCTCCTGGGTGAGCGGGACGACGGCTCGTCCGACATCGAGGGGACTCCCGATGCCGCCGATGAGCATAGGGATGCGACCGCTATTGTTCGGCCGGTCGTGCGGTGGGTCGCCGGCAGCGGGGATAATCCGAGCGGCGCACAGACGACCGGGCTCGTCGCAAACCCGCGCGATCTGCGTCCAGGCGACACGCTGGTCATCCCCGTGGACACTGGCGGCCAAGACGCTCTCGGCGACTTCAGGCACTTCCAGGACGGCAAACCCCGCCTGGACCTTGGCGACGAGGCGTCGCTGCGATCACGGGCCAAAGCGAGCTTGCGCATCCATCCCGCCCTCATCGAGCACTGGCCATTGACAGACAAGCGGCTGCGCGAGCGCTGGCAAGCCTTCGCGCAGCAGGCCGGCAGTCGGCTGGACGCGGAACCGGACGAACTGTTGGCCGATCTTCGCGCGCTGCTTATCGAGACAGGTCGCGATCCGGACAACATCGAGGAGCAGTGGCTGTGCGACGTAGTCCGCCACTTTGCCCATCAAACAATAGCCAAGCTCAGAGCGATTGTACTGCGACACCCCAGCATGACGGGTCTGGTGTTGCTGAGCCGAAAGATCCTCGCCGACTACACCGACCAAGCGGAACAGTTCACGGACGAAGACGATGCTGCTGCCTCGGGTACGGTTGACGTGCCCTTGCTCCCCGCAGACGGAGACATAGCCGCTGATTTTCCGAAGGCGCATCTCCCAGGCGTCGCCCGCTACGCCCGGAGATTCGCCGCCGGTTGCGCACTGCCGGAGACGCTTGCCGATGCAGTGGAGCGCGCCGGCCTCATGCACGACTTGGGCAAGCTGGACCCGAGGTTCCAGTGCCTACTTGTCGGCGGGAACCCGTGGGGCGTCGACCCGGATCGCCCACTTGCAAAGTCCATCACTCTACCCCGAGACAAGCGCGCTTGGGAGCGCGCGCGCGCTGCTGCGGACTATCCCAAGGGCGCCCGGCACGAGCTTTACTCCGTCGTACTGGCGCTGTCCGATGACAGCAGCGTCCTGTTGCCGAGAGAAGAGCCCGCACGCAGCTTGATTCTGCATCTGATCGCAAGCCATCACGGACGCTGCCGTCCCTTTGCACCAGTGGTCGAAGACCCCGGTCCGCACGAGGCCATGACAGCAGAGCTCCACGGCGTGCACCTAAGCCATCAAGGCCCGACCCGCTTGGAGCGTATGGACTCCGGTACAGCGGATCGGTTCTGGGACCAAGTTCACCGTTACGGGTGGTGGGGGGCTGCCTGGCTCGAAGCCATTCTGCGCTTGGCCGATCACCGCCGCAGCGAGCGTGAGCAACTTTCCGAATCGTCGATGTGAGTAAGCAATGAAGGAAATACTGCTAACCGGTATCGAAGGCTCGAACCCCTTGGGGTTCCTCGCCGCCCTTGGCTCCGTCGTCGTTCTGGGCCGGCAGCACCCGGACGTCCGGCTGTCTTGGCGGACATTCGAAACGGCCTGGCGGCCCATCCTGCACGAGTTGCCCGTCAGCCGGCAGGACCTATCCGCACATCTTGCCGACCTACTCCATGACTCCCCGGCGACCGACAACGTCTACGCCCTCGACAAGAAGCTTCCGTACCCGCTGGAAAGCTTCAGAGCGCACCTGGCGGATGCAGTCGCCCAAGCCTCATTGGACACCCGCGCCGAGGTCGATCTGCTCGCCGCATTGGGTACCGACGCGCACGCAGACAACGGGCAGTTCGCCGACACCACCTTCCGGATGGTTCGCAGCGGCGACAGCGCCGGACAGGGCTTGCTCGCCTACGCCGCGAGAATCAAAGCGCATACGACTCCCGAGACAATCGAACGGACATTGCTGCAGCCTTGGGATTACGCTGACGATGGGTCCAGCCTCCGCTGGGATCCCTTGGAAGACCAACGCTATGCGTTGCGCTGGTACGACCCGAGCCCGACGGCGAACAAGAAGTTCGGTCCCCGGACGATGCTCGCGGCGAATTGCCTCGCGTTGGAAGCACTGCGACTGTTCCCGGTTGCGCCCGTCAGCAACAGAGCGTTGACAACCGGCTTTCGCTATCAAGCCCGGCTACGGCAGCTCACTTGGCCGATCTGGTCCCCACCACTGACCTTACAGGTGATTCGCTCTGCGCTGTCGTTAAAGGAGCTCCACAACCGGGACGATCCGAAGCGAAGCTCACTGCGAGCGATGGGAATCGAAGAAGTGTTCCGCTGCGACCGTATTGCCCAGAACCAGTATTACAGTAATTTTTCGATTGCGCGCCCAGCATGACGAAACTGCGTCATGGCTCCCTACGACGACGAGAACCTCGTCCCAAGCCGGTGTCTACTACCCGGACCTCCGCGGCTTTGGGGGTCGTCAGCCAGGCGTCGCCGCTGGCGCTGCGATCCTGGATCGCCGGGGCTGGTCAGTCAGGATCTGACGGATGTGCAGGCCGTGGTACGCGAGTACTTGCGCCAGATCATCCGATAAGCCCGCGCGCAGCGCCCCCGACTCCCACCTCAGCACCGTACCCAAAATCCCCGACTATACTGCGTTTCGTGTATCGCAACGAGTAGCGACCGCGGACCACGTACCAAGCATGGGCGCCGCGGGTGAGCCTTCAGGAAGCGGCAGGAACACACCGACAAGCACAGCGGCAGGAGGACCCCATGGGAGACGACGCACCCGGCCAACACGAGCTTGAGCTCCCCTTCCCGGAGCTACGCAGCGACTTGCCGCTGCTGCCGGCGCGGATGATCAACGAGTACTGCTACTGCCCGCGGCTGGCCTATCTGGAATGGGTTCAGGGCGAGTGGGACGACTCCGCGGACACGGTGCAGGGCCGTTGGGTGCATCGGCGCGTCGACAAGCCCGGCGGTAAGCTGCCGCCGGCGGAGCAGAGCAAGGGCAAGACCGGCGACGACGACGAGGCCGAGAAGATCCACGCCCGCTCCATCGAGCTGTCGTCGAACCGGCTCGGGCTGATCGCGCGAATGGATCTCATCGAAGGCGCCGGCAGCACGGTCACGCCGGTGGACTACAAGCGCGGCAAGCGCCCGCATGTCAATCGCGGTGTCTACAACCCGGAGCGGGTCCAGCTGTGCGTGCAGGGCCTGATCCTGGCCGAGCACGGCTACACCTGCACCGAGGGCATCATCTACTACGCCGCCAGCCGCGAGCGGGTGCGTGTCGCCTTTGACGACGAGCTGCACGCGCTCACCAAGCAGACCATCGACGGCCTGCGCTTCGTCGCCACCGGTGGGCGCGTCCCCGCACCGCTGGAGGACAGCCCCAAGTGCCCGCGCTGCTCGCTGGTGGGTATCTGCTTGCCGGACGAGACCGCCTTCTTCCGCGGTGCCGACATCGCGCCCCGTCCACTCGCCGTGGGACTGGATACACGCCTGCCGCTGTATGTGCAGGCCTGGCACGCCAAGGTCAGCAAGTCCGGCGAGCAGTTGCAGGTCTTCATCGACGACAAGAAAGTGCAGGAGGCGCGCCTCATCGACGTATCGCAGTTGGCACTGTTCGGCAATGTCTATGTAACCACGCCGGCGATGCAGGAGCTGATGCGGCGCAACATCCCCATCAGCTGGCACAGCTTTGGTGGCTGGCTCATGGGCCACACGGTCGGCACCGGCCACAAAAACATTGAGCTGCGGCGTGCGCAGTTCCGCGCAGCCGACGACCAGGCCTTCTGCCTGCGCCTGGCCAAGACCCTTGTCGAAGCGAAGATCAGGAACGCCCGCACCCTGTTGCGCCGCAACTGGAAGAGCGCCGACGGCGCACCGCCTGCGCTCCTGGAGGACCTGAACGGCGACGTTCGCCGCGCACAAAAGGCGGCCGATCTATCGGCGCTGCTCGGCGTGGAAGGCAGCGCTGCCGCCCGCTATTTCGGCGAGTTCGCGAACCTCATCAAGCCGCCGGCGGACGCCCCGGTACCGAGCTTCGACTTCCACAAGCGCAACCGCCGCCCACCGACGGACCCGATCAACGCGTTGTTGTCCTATGCCTATGCCCTGCTGACGCGTACATGGACCAATACCCTGTCCGCGGTCGGCTTCGACCCGTACCTCGGCTTCTATCACCAGCCGCGCTACGGCCGCCCCGCCCTGTCGCTGGACATGATGGAGCCCTTCCGGCCACTGATCGCCGACTCCGCCGTGATCCAAGCCATCAACAACGGCGAAGTTCGGCCGACGGACTTCATCCAAGCCGCCGGCAGCGTGTCCTTGCATCCGGACGGGCGTAAGCGCTTTATCGCCACCTTTGAGCGCCGCTTGTCCCAAGAGGTGACGCACCCCTTGCTCGGCTACCGGCTGAGCTATCGGCGCCTACTGGAGGTCCAGGCCCGGCTCTTCGCCCGTCATCTGCTCGGGGAGCTGGATCACTTCCCACAGTTCACGCCGCGCTGACCGACCCGCCCCAGCATCCAGCAGCCAGCACCACGCGAGCCTCCCCCCCACGCAGACAGGGCGAGCCGACATGGACCAACGCCTCTACATCGTTGCCTACGATATCTCCGACCAACGCCGCTGGCGGCGCATCTTCACGCTCATGAAGGGCTATGGCGAATGGGTCCAGCTCTCCGTGTTCCAGTGCCGCCTCACCCGCCAGCAGCACGCCGAGCTGGTCAGCCTGATCGACGGCATCATCCACCACAGCGAAGACCACGTCCTGCTCCTGGACTTCGGCAACGCCGACCATGTCAGCCCGAACGTCATCAGCCTCGGGAAAGCCGACTTCACACCCGTCGAGCAAGCGCCCATCATCGTGTAGGGTCACCGGGTAACTGCGGACCCTACGGCGCCGGAGGCGCCGTCCGCACAGACCCCCGCCGCTCCATCGCGAGCGCTAGAGTGGCAACAGAACCCTGCGCAGCGCTCGCGACGACTCGCTCTTTAAAAATCTGGATGTTGTGATAGCCTCTTTAGAGGGTCACTCATGGTGACGGGGGTCGATGCACGCCGTCGGCCCGACCGCTCGCAAACCATGGCAAAATGCGCGCGGTTGCTGCAAGGACAGCCAAGCCATCTCCCCGGCCAATTGGCCGGGGCCTCATTGAAGCGCGGGTCATCAGCGCTGGTTGATTCGTTGAGGTGGGATCTCCCCGGCCAATTGGCCGGGGCCTCATTGAAGCGTCGCCGACGCCCCCGCCCGCCCCAACCTGCGCGTCCATCTCCCCGGCCAATTGGCCGGGGCCTCATTGAAGCATATGACTGGGGGAAGTGCGCAGTGCGCAGTGCGCAATCTCCCCGGCCAATTGGCCGGGGCCTCATTGAAGCCCCATCATTGAGGCTTTCATACTCGTGCGTGAACGGATCTCCCCGGCCAATTGGCCGGGGCCTCATTGAAGCCGCGTTTGCGCTCGATGCGCGCCCGGCGGCGCGAGACATCTCCCCGGCCAATTGGCCGGGGCCTCATTGAAGCATTAAGCGCCAGCTCGCCGTCAACGAGCATGACGGATCTCCCCGGCCAATTGGCCGGGGCCTCATTGAAGCCAGCTCGCTGCGCAGCCGGTCCCGAAGCGCCGTCGCATCTCCCCGGCCAATTGGCCGGGGCCTCATTGAAGCGCGTCTCTCGCAGAGCAAATGGTCACAAACGGAACATCTCCCCGGCCAATTGGCCGGGGCCTCATTGAAGCTCCAGGATATAGTTGAAGCAGACATTAATACCAGGAATCTCCCCGGCCAATTGGCCGGGGCCTCATTGAAGCAGCTACGTGCTCAGGCTTCAAGTCTCCATATTCGCCATCAGCAATTCTAAATTTGCCGCCCTGGCGCAGCGGCGCGGCCAGTAGGCGGCGGCGTCGCGGGCTCCAGGGCCTCGTGCATGAAGTCGAGGAGCTGCTCCCAGGAGTCGAACGGCCAGTACAGCGTCA
>NZ_NRRV01000041.1 GCF_016583825.1 Thiohalocapsa halophila
GTCGACGACGACATGCCCTTCTGAGCCTGCTCCTCGCAGCGAGCCTCGCAGCCAGTACCCCGTGCCCCTCGGGCGGGCGTCGCGGAACTGTTCACCGTTTATGCGCAGGTTCGCTCAGCCGCTAACAGTCCGCTCATGAACCGATGCGGGCGCTGGCGCGCGAGCTGCTCAACGACTGGAATACCTTCTGGGTCGTGCTCGACTACCCCGACTTCCCGCTCACCAACAACGAAGCGGAAAGAGCGCTGCGGCACTGGGTCATCGCACGACGCATCGGCATGGGTACCCGCACACCGCAGGGGACCCGTGCCTTCGCATTGCTTGCCAGCGTCATCGAGACCTGTCGCAAGCGTTCCGCTTCGCCTTGGTCCTATCTCGCCGACGCTGTCCGTGAACGACGCAAAGGCCTGGCGGCGCCGCCGCTACCGGCCGCTGCCTGAGCGCCCTTGGGGCATTTCATGCCCTGAAGTCATGGGGGGCTAAACGGTTACCCCTCGGGGGCTCTTGCCTTCGCGTTTTATTTCTCAAATCCGATAGTTGCGCCAGTCAAACACCAACCGCTACTAGCCATGTCCCAACGCCGCGATGCGCTCAGCATACTCCATAGTGCCCTTCCGCCGACTGTGATCCCCTTGAATCATTGCTTATGAACGCGACACGGTAGTAGCGATTGCCCGAATCTCATATGCAAGCACGTCCATCTTTGAAAGGATACGCTCAGGATTGCTTTCCAAGTCGATAACCCTCACCAAGATTCTTCGTGCCCGGCCGTCGATTGGGATTTCCACGGTCCTGTCCGATGGCTCTTCCGTACTCTTCGGATATATAAGCATACCCGTGTCGAGTTCGGTGCCGACCAAGTACGCAAGCATCTGATAGATGTCGGCGTTCGGCATGGAAGACGGCGCAAGCTTCTTGTACTTTACATCCCCAACGAAACGGAGCCGGCTTGCTTGTTTCCACAGCAGGTCGGGCTCTAGACTGACGCGCCGCCTGCTGTCGAGATAAAGATCCGCTCCGCTCGCAAAGCTCCTCGCCGACCCGAAACTGTTCCGGCTGAGCCCAAGCGCCTCGCGCAGTGCGGTGCGAACGAACTCCTCGAACACCCGGTTCATATCGAACAGGAATCCGCGCATCCGAACAAATCCTGCCTCTTGGTCGTCGAGCTCGAACGAGCTGCGGGACAGAATCAAGCGCGCCAGCTCGATTGCTCGCCTATAACGGGCACTCCTCGGACGATACGCGACTTCGGGGACATAATGTGTTGCGAATCTGACGGCAGAAACGTTCAGCAGTTCCTGGGCGCAACGAGACAGAATCTTCGCTGAACTGTGATCGACATCAAGAGATGCGCGGAGCATCCGTATCGCTTCCTTCAATAGCTGGTTCTCAATGATATCAGCGGTATATTCCTCATAGGTGCAGGCAACCTCAGGTCGTTGCCTAAGGGTATTGACCCACTGCTCAACCATGCGAATCCTGCCACGTACTGTGCGCTCGTTCTCTTCTTTTCGCTGATAGTCCTCCAAGAGCCCCGAGCGCATCTGTCTTTCCAACTCCAGACCAAAGGCATGTGCCAGCGCATTGATCAGGCCCGGCGCCTTTGGCAGCTCGACCTCCCGGTCCCGCCAGTGCTTTGGATCGAAGGCATAGGACCAAAGGAATAGGACTCTGGCGATGGGCAGCTTCGGCATGACACGCAGTTCGCCGAAGGTGAGTCGAACACTGCCGACATGGCAGCCCGGATTGACCGCATAGGCTCCGGGATCGACACCCGGCTCAATAACGACGCCGGGGATCAACTGCTTGATCTCGCTGATCTGATCGCAGGACAACCCATGCACTTGCGTTGCTCCCTGTTCCTTCAGGCTGTGCACATCTGTCGAGCTCATCCCGTGGTCGCTGCCAGCCCCTTGAGTCTGTCCAGGGCAAACTGCGCGAGTCGCCTCTCGTCGCCTGGATAGCGCTCTTCAAGCATGGGAATGATCGAGTAGTTCCAAGTCAATCGCACTTGTTCCTCGTCGACACCGGGCGACATGAAGTGGCTGGGTCCGATCAATGCATCCCGGAACCCGTGCTCCGCCAGCTTGGTATTCGCGGTGTCCAACACCTGCGGCAGCCATTCCGCGATGTCGGACCGACCGTGCTCATGAAGATAGCGTGACAGCAGCCCTTTGATGGGGGCTCTGTCCGGGTAGAGTGGGAAAAAGTGGAACCGTCGACGAAGCGCCGCATCGATCTGCGCAATGCCGCGATCCGCGGTGTTCATTGTTCCCAACAAAATCAGGTTTTTGGCGAGTCGAAACGGTTCGCCGTTTTGGTCATACTGGAGTTGAACGGCGTTTTCGCGGTACTCCAGACTGAAGAAAAGCTCACCAAAAACGCGCGGGAGATTTGCTCGGTTGATCTCGTCGATGAGCAGCACAACCTTCCGCTCGGGACATTTCTACGCTTGCTCCTGCGCCTGCAAAAGGTGCCCTGGGATCAGGTCGAAACCCGTATTGCCCTTGTCCGCTGGGCAAGGACGCCACCCCTGAACAAAGTCTTCATAGGCATAAGACGCATGGAACTGGACGAAGACCGGCTCCTCGCCGTCTGCAAGGTGTCGCGCCAGCGCTCGCGCAACATAAGTCTTGCCCGTCCCAGGCGGTCCGTAGAAGATGAGTTGAGGCTTGTCGTCGAGGAGTTTGGCCACGTGATCCATCCTCTCAGGTGGATCCCAAAAGAGGCGGTGGGCAAGCTTCTGCATATCAGTCAAAGGCATTGTCCTCCCCGCGTCAAGTTGGGTTAGATTCCCGTCTCGGTGGGACTCGAAGAAGTCCCTTGCACATGCTTTGTATTGGTCGTTTTGAAACCCAATTTGCCACTCTGTATTTTCGGGTATGGGCGGATGCTTAAGAAAGACTGCATGATCCGTTACGAAGTTAAAGGGTGGGGTGGATGGCCTAGTTTGCTCTGGCTGGGTTTGCCATTTTTCGAACTGCCGCCAAGCCCGGGTAAACTGTGAGATCGGATTCCACCTTCCTTTGCGTCTGTCTACGCCGTAAATGTCCAGTAATGGCTCGAAGGAAGCCTGGATGTCTGTTGAGCGTGAAAACTCTTCAGTTTGGGTGCTCAGATGGCGACAAATCAAAAAAAACGTGAATTCGAGAAACTCCCGGCTGGCCGTGGAGGCTCCCGCATACTGTTGAAGCCAGTCATTTCCTTCAGTCTCTAATCTTTCTTGTTGCTTTAAGAGTAGCTGCAACAACTGCTCACACGACATTGCTCAAATCCCCAAGGTTTTCGTATGTTCGGCCCCGTCGGCCTCGTTCTGTTTGCAGAGAATGAGTGGTGGATTTTGAATTCCCGGACGGGACCTTTATCGTGTTGGGTGCGCCGAGAACCCAAAGGGTGAGAGCCTGTGTCAAGAACCGCACGGCCCTGAGGAGGACGTCAACAGCTCTCCTTTGGAACAAAAATTAATGGCAGCCCAGTACCCCGGCCACCTGGTCTCAGGCGTCGGAGCGCCAACACAGTTCCAAAAGCACCCCAGTGTAAGGGAAGTGCAAATCGCAGCTCTCTGTCTTGTCGATCAGCCCGATTGCGCGTAAGCGCTCTGTGTCGGCTCGCACCTCGGCTCGGTCGCGTTGCATGCACCGAGCAAGCTCAGCAATGCTCATAGCGCCGGCACGGGAGAGGGCCTTTAGGATGGCAAAGCGGTTGCCTGAGAGTGTGTTGAGCAAGGCCTCATCGCTGTCGAAGAGGTAGCGCGGGGGTAGGGGCTGATTCGATTCAATCGCCGCGATGGCTTGGGCGAGGGCTTCCTGTTCGCTAGCGACCTCAATGGTCAGCGTCTGCATGAGCGGTACTTCGACGGCGAATATCACGGTCTAAATCGATGAGGAAAGACGGTGTCGTTGACGTGGGCAATGATATCGCCCGCGGGGGTCTGCGGCTTACGGTCCTTGTGGGCGGCCCAGTTGCGCCAGCGGCACTCTTCCGGCAGCGCGGAGCGGTAGCCGCGGCCCCGGTCTCGGGCGTCTTCTTCCCAGCCGTCCTCGGCCTGGTCGAAGACCTTGAGAAACAACATCCAGGAGAGCTGGCCGATGCGCTGGGCGTCGCCGTCGACGCCGTCGTCCTTGCGCATGATGTCCTGGATGGACTTGATAGTGGTGCTTAGGTTCATTGTGCCGTGGGGGGTTGGTCGAGGGGCAGGACAATAAGTCCGGGGACGCGGCGGAAGTCCTCCGCGTCCGTGGTCAACAGGGCTCGCCCACCGGCGAGGGCGGTGGCGGCGATGTAGGCATCGTTCGCGCCAAGGGTGAGTCCCTGCTGCCGCATCGCGGCGACCAGTTCGGCGTGCGCTCGCGCGACCTCCAGCGTGATGTCCAGGATCGGCAGGGCGGCGAGCATGGCCTCAACCGACGCCGAGCGACGAATGCGGCGGTGCTCCGGGATGGCACGATGCACGCCGACCAGCAACTCCGATGCGGTGACAACGCTGATCGCCGCATCGCCGAACCGGCTCCAGGGAGAGAAGTCCAGCGTTGCCTTGCCGCCGCGCTCAGCACGAATCAGGACCCCGGTATCGAGGAGCAAGCCCATGCGTCCCTTCCGATTGCCGGCGGATCAGTCGTCCCAGGGGTCGCCGTCCGGCACAAGGGTGGCTTGCGCGTCTGCAATATCGCGCTCGAAGGACTCGGCGTCATCCCCTAGGCTCGGGATGCCGTCGAAGATGCTGTTCAGCTCGGAGACCTCGACCCGCTTGGGCGGCCCCGCCGGGACCAGTCGTGCGATACGGCGCCCGCCCCGGGTCAACTCGAAGCTGGCGCCCTGGTAGGCGACGCGGTTCAGTAGGTCGGAGAAATGGCGGGCGGCTTGAGTGGCGTTGATTTCTTCCACGGTGCACCTCGCGGTGACGGCATCCAATAATCTGACAATCAGATTATGGTTCTTCTGCGTACTACTGTACAGGCGGTACGCTGGAACCTATCCATGCGCGCGCGGGATGAATGCTGGAGCTGGTCGCGAAGCTCGCTTGCTGTCATGGGGCTTTGGCTTGGGTTGCGCTTGTCTTGGTCAGGCGGACTCTTTGTAAAGTTGCCGCTCCAGCTCGGTCAAGGCTTCGGAGAACTCCTCCGGCCCGCCGAACACGTCGCGTCGGATCCGGCGCTTGCCGCCGAGCTTGTCGAAGGGCGGCAGCTCCAGCACCTGTGGGTCCTCGATGCCGCCGATGCCGTGGTCGGCGTACTTCTCCAGCAGCGCGTCCATCACCGCCTGGGCCTGGTCGCCGTACTTGCCGAAGTAGTTGCGCTTGCGCACCTGCTCCGCCCGCTCCCGACGACTGAGCGGGGGTTGGTCGAAGGCGACGTGGGCGATGAGATGAGGTCGAAGGCGTCTAGCGCCTCGCCGTTGGGCACGGCCTGGGCGAGCGCCGCCAGCGGAAGACCCTGGTCGCGCAGCGCCTCGATGATGGCCTGCTTGCGCTCGGAGGCCGTCCAGCGACGCAGAAAGTCGTCCAGGGAGCTGAACTGGCGGCGCAGCGTCTGGCGGATCTGGTCCTTGAGCAAGACGCGGTAGTCCTCTGTGACCAGCCTGCCGTGGGCGTCCAGGTACTGGGAGCGCTCGATGGCCGTGCGAACCTCGACATCGTCGATGGTGTAGCGGGCGCGACCCGCTGTCGGGTCCCGCGTGCCGCCGGGAGGATCATCCGGTTGCTGATCGTCGCCGCTGTCTGTCGGCGGGGCATCCTCGTCCGCTACGCGGTCGGGTCGCTCGTTCTCGCCGGACTGATCCCCTCGGGCGGCAGGACGGACTCGTCCGGGGCCGGCTCGTGCACGGTCACGGGCTCGCCGTCGAACTCCGGGTCCTGGAACAGCCGCGTGGCGCCCTTGAAGTCCATGATGGTGAAGTAGAGCTTGTTGTAGTCCTCCCGGATGCGGGTGCCGCGGCCCAGGATCTGCTTGAACTGGGTCATGGAGTTGATGGTCTGGTCCAGGACGATGAGCTTGCAGGTCTTGGCATCGACGCCGGTGGAGAGCAGGCGGGACGTGGTGGCGATGACCGGATAGGGCTCGTCGTTGTCGATGAAGTAGGCGAGCTGGGCCTTGCCGTCCTTGTCGTCGCCGGTGATGCGCACGACGTAGCGGCGGTTAGCGGCGGCCTCCGGGATCAGGTTGACCAGGGCCTGGCGCATGCGCTCCGCGTGTGGCTGGTCGTCGCAGAAGACGATGGTCTTGGCCATGGGGTCCGTGGCCTCGAGGTATTCCCAGACCCGGGCGGCCACCAGTTGGGTGCGCTTGGTCAGGACCATGGTCCGGTCGAAGTCCTTGGTGTTGTACTGGCGCTGCTCGACGACCTGGCCGTCTTTGTCGACCTTGTTGCGCTCCGGCGTATAGCCCAGGGCGTCGACATCGCTCACCACCCGGATGACCTTGTACGGGGCGAGGAAGCCGTCCTCGATGCCCTGCTTTAGGGAGTAGGTGTAGATGGGATTGCCGAAGTACTTGAGGTTGTACTCCGGGTCGGCGATGGTCGCTTGGCCGCGGGCGGGCCGCTTCTCCTTGGGCGTTGCCGTCAGGCCCAGGTGGATCGCCCCATGGTAGTAATCCAGCACCTCGCGCCAGGCGGAATCCTCGTTGGCGCTGCCACGGTGGCACTCGTCGATGACCACCAGGTCGAAGAAGTCCGCCGGGAACTGGCGGTAGATCTGCTTCCACTCCTCTGCGCCCGTCACCGCCTGATACAGGCAGAGATAGATCTCGTAGTTCTTCTTGGCCTCGCGGTTGGTGATCTTGTGCATCACTTCGCCGAAGGGCGCGAAGTCCTGCTGAATGGTCTGGTCGATGAGGATGTTGCGGTCGGCCAGGAACACGGCGCGCTTGACACGCTTGGCCTTCCACAAGCGCCAGATGATCTGGAAGGCGGTGTAGGTCTTGCCGGTGCCGGTGGCCATCACCAACAGCATGCGCCGCCGGCCGCGGGCGATGGCCTCGATGGTGCGGTTGATGGCGACGCGCTGGTAGTAGCGGGGCTCTTTGCCGCTGCCGTCGGTGTGATACGGCTGGGCGATCAGTGCGCGTTGGTCTGCTGACTCGATGCCCTTCCAGGGCAGGTAGATGGCCCAGAGCTCGTCGAGGCTGGGGAATTCGTCGAGGCCAAGCTCCCGCTCCACCGGCTCCGTGATGCCGCTTCGGTCATGCAGCAGGAAGCCGTCACCGTTGGAGCTGATGGCGAAGGGCACGTCGAGCCGCTCGGCGTAGTCGAGCGCCTGTGGCATGCCGTGTCCCAACGGGAAGACGTTGCGCTTGACCTCGATGATGGCGAGTGGCAAGCCGTTCTCGGCGTAAAGCACGTAATCTGCCCGCTTCGGACCGCCTTTGGCGCCTGGGTTCCTGACCCGGTAGGCGAGCTTGCCGCGCACGAGGACCCGCCCGTCCGTGAGCCAGACCTCTTCCCGGAACCAGGCCAGTTTCCAGCCTGCGCCGATCAGCGCTGGCGTGACGAGCTTGGTGCAGATATCGCGCTCGCTGAGACTCTTCTTGTCCATGACCCGCTGAACCGCCGCACACGATCCTGGAACGGGAACATACCACGGTTGGTCCGGGAAGCCAGCGGCAATGGCCGGGCAAGCCCCGATCTCGTATTCATGGGTTCCGCGCTGCCGCGCCGAGTGCCGGTAAGCGACGCTCAGTGCGTGGTTGCGGCATCGGGTGGCTTACGGCGACGTTAAGCGCCCTCATGGCAAGCCCAGATCTGCGAACCGAGCGCGTCGCGTTTGCGTGGTGTCGCGGTTGCGGTCGCGGTCACGGAAGGCGGTGTGCGCGGACTCGATCAGCTTCAGCGTCGCGATGTCGAGATACTCCTCCCCGCATTCGGGACAGCGCAGACAGGGCACGTCTTCCACGATCAGGGCATGGCCGCCGAGCCGATGCCGGTAGCGCACCAGCACGGCTTCGAGGCGCTGCGTTGCGCAGTTCGGGCAGTTGAGCGCTGGAGGAGGCATGTGACTTCGCCGACCGATCACGCCCGCCCCTCCTGCCTCGCCTGATCGAGCATGCTCCGTGTCAGGGACTTACGCAGCTCGACGGGCGCGGGCAGCGCTTGGACCGCGCGATTGTCGAGCGCAGCCTCGATGAGGGCAATCAGCTCCTGGTTGAAACTCCAATGATGCCGCCGGGCGCGACGCTTGAGCTGCCGGTGTACCTCGCTCGGGAGGTTCTTGATCAATACGGAGGCCATGTGCGGATCGGTCCGGTGGCGTTTCGATACCGCGATGTTACGGGATGCACGCCGTGTTTGGTCCTGGAGCGGCCGATTGCGGCTCAGGCAACTGCGCGGCGGCGACTCGGGCTTCGGGCCTGGCGCGCCGATGCCTTTTTCTTTTTCACGGGCTTCGGCTCCCCGTCGGAGATGGCCAGCACCAGCCCGAGCGACAGGCAGGTGACCAGCAGGCTGCTGCCGCCCTGGCTGATGAAGGGCAGGGTGACGCCGGTGATGGGGATGGCCTTGGTGACGCCGCCGACGTTGAGCAGGGTCTGCACCGTGAAGACGCCGGCGATGCCCGTGGCCGTGAGCATGCCGAAGGGGGACTTGGCGCGGGAGGCGATGAGGATCAGCCGCCAGCAGAGCAGCGCGAAGAGCACCAGCAGCAGGGCGCTGCCGATAAAGCCCAGCTCCTCGGCCACCACGGCATAGATGAAGTCCGACTCGGCGATGGGCGTATAGCGCGGGCGGGCCTGGCTGAAGCCCTCGCCCCAGAGCCCGCCGGCATACATGCCGGAGAGGCCCTGGAGCACCTGCCAGCCGGCGCCGGTGGGGTCGGCGAAGGGGTCCAACCAGCCGGCGACCCGCCGTTGGCCGTGGCTGAAGAGCTGGAGCACCGCAAAGCCGGCGGCACCGGCGGCGAGCGCACCATAGAACAGGTAGCCGACCCGCTTGGTGCCGGCGGCGAGCATCAGCAGCAGCGCGACCCCCAGGATGAGCACCAGCCCCAGGTCCCGCTGCACCAGCAGCAGGCCGAGCAGCAGGGCCGCGAACAGCGCCAGCGGCCACAGGGGCCGCAGGGGCGGAAACGGGATGGGCCCGCGCCACTTGGCGAGCGCCTTGGCATGGCGGTCGATGAAGGCCGCCGCGAAGACGATGGCCGTGAGCTTCAGCGCCTCCGTCGGCGTCATGAAGCCGGCGCCGTAGACGGCGCCGCGGAAGCGCTGCCCGGTCAGGAGCACGGCGGCGACGATGATCAGCGACAGCACCGCCCAGGGCCAGATGCCCGCCGCCAGCGCCCGGTAGCGCCCCTCCAGCAGCGCCACCGTCACCAGCGCCAG
Source organism: Thiohalocapsa halophila (assembly GCF_016583825.1). Classification (GTDB taxonomy): domain Bacteria; phylum Pseudomonadota; class Gammaproteobacteria; order Chromatiales; family Chromatiaceae; genus Thiohalocapsa; species Thiohalocapsa halophila. Next base: position 9,309 of record NZ_NRRV01000041.1, read on the forward strand.
CACCACGACGCCCGCCGGCAGCAGCAGGTGCGCGAGCGCCAGCCCTTCGCCGGCGTAGACGCCCATGCGGAACTGCGCCAAGAGCCCGATGCCGGCGAGGAAGGCCACCAGCGCCAGCAGCAGCTGATCACCGCGGAAGCCGGCGGCGACGAAGACGAGATGGGCGCCGAAGAAGGCCAGCGCGAAGCCCACCGGCGGCACCAGGTCGGTCCAGCGCACGGCGATGCCGTCCTTGGGCAGCGCGCCCAAGACCATCAGGAAGCCGACGCCGATGGCGAAGATCACCCACAGCAGCAGCCGGCGCTCCGGCGCGCGGGCGGCCCAGCGGTCGCTGAGGGTCACGGGACGGGCGGGCTTGGCCATGGGGTACTGAGGGGAGGCTCAGGGGGAATGCTCAGGGGGTGCTCAGGGCCGGTGCCGGCCCGCATGCCGGCTCGTTTCGACGCGGCGCGCTGGATCGCGGGCGTCGGGGGGCGCAGTAACCGCCCTCGTGTGACACCGCTGCGGAGAACGGGCAAGGCTGTTCCGCTCGTCGGGCTGAGGCACGAAGCCCGACACTGCGCCGGCACGCTGGCTGTCGGGCCTCCTGGCGTCGGCCCGACCTACGTCGGGGCACGCGCGTGTGCAGTTGGCCGCGACGCGTGGGAGCGGCATCCCTGCCGCGACCGGCTTGCCGCGGCACTGGCAATCATTGCGGCCGGGAGGCCGCTCCCACAGGGGCGCTGCCCGATCCGAAATCGGGGCCGGCGGGGCCGGTGCTTCGTGTGCGGCGGGCCTCACGGCAGGTGCCCCCGCTCCTGTGCCAGCACCAGCAGGTCCCGCGCGATGGGCGCGGCGGCGGTGGAGCCGTAGCCGCCGTGCTCCACCAGCACGGCGAAGGCCAGCGCCGGGCGGTCCGCCGGTGCGAAGCCGAGGAACCAGCTGTGTGACGCGCCGAAGGGGTTCTCGGCAGTGCCAGTCTTGCCGGCGATGGCGAGGCCCGGGGTCTCGATGCCGCGGCCGGTGCCCGCGGCGACGGCTTGGCGCAGCATGATCTGGAGCTTGCGGGCGGTGGCGGACTGCATGAACCGGCCCACGGCGGCCGGCTCCTCGCCGGCCACGAGCCGCGGGCGCACGGCGACGCCGTCGTTGGCGACGGCGGCGGCGATGAGCGCCATCTGCGCCGGCGTCGCCAGCACCTTGCCCTGGCCGATGGACGCCTGCGCCAGCCCGTAGCGGTCCGAGTCCGCGATGCGCGGGATACGCCCGGTGCGCATGAACTGCCGGCGGGTGTCGCCGGCGCCGATGGTGATGCGGCTGTTGAACAGGAAGCGCTCCGTGGTGGCCCGGAAGGCGTCGTGGCCCAGATAGACGCCGAGCTGGGCGAAAAAGACATTGGACGACTCCACCAGCGCCGTGGTCAGCCCGATGCGGCCGTGCCCTCGCCAGGTGCGCCCGGCGCGCCGGGCCTCGTAGTACTCGTGATCGCGGATCTTGCGGTAGTGCCCGGCGGTGGTCCAGCCGTCCGCGGGGCACTCGATGAGGCCGCTGAAGCCCCGGTCCAGGGCATCGGCGGCGAGCACCACCTTGAACGTCGAGCCCGGCGGATAGAGTCCGGCGGTGGCTCGGTTCAGCAGCCGCGCCTGCGGGTCCGCCCGCAGAAAGAGGTCGGCATCGATGCGGTTCGGGTCGAAAGACGGGGTGCTGGCCAGCACCCGCACCGCGCCGTCCCCGGGGCGCAGCACCACCACGGCGCCCGCCCGCTCGCCCAGGCGCTCCACGGCCAGGCGCTGCAGGGCCGCGTCCAGGGTCAGGGTCAGGTCGTTGCCCTTGGGGCGCTTGCCCTGCGTCAGGATCTGCCGGCCGAGCTCGCCCCAGTCCTTCAGCGAGTCCGGCTTGCCGCCGTTCAGCCGGATGTTGGCAGCGGCCTCGATGCCGGAGGTGCCGAAGCGCGGGTCCGCATAGCCCACCACATGCGCGAAGTCCGGGCCGAAGGGGTAATAGCGCTCGGCCGTGGCGCCGGCGTCGGTCTGCACCACGCGGCTCTCGGCGAGCACGGTGCCGGCGGCATCCAGGATGCGCCCGCGCTCGATCCAATGCGCCGGGTTGAACTGGCGGCGGTCGTGCAGCTGCATGAAGGCGATGAACGCGGGGCGTGCCGTGCCCGAGAGCTGCCAGGTGGCCTGATACGCCAGCACGGCGGCGAAGCCGAGCACCATCAAAACGCCGGCGGCGGCGAAGCCCGCCCGCGGCTTGGCGAGGTGCTTCAAGCCGACCACGGCGCGCAGATCCAGCACCTGCTTCAGCACGAAGGCCGCCGCCAGCAGGAACACCATGTGGAGGCCGATGCGCAGCGGTCCCCAGGGGGCGGACTGGAACAGGGTGTTCAGGATGTCCATGTCGCGGCTGGGTTGACTGGTTGGCCTCTGGCGGCGCGCGGAGAAATCCTCGATGCGCGGGCTTTCGGTATGTCAGGGCTGAGGGCTGAGGGCTGGGGGACTTCGGCCCGCCGGGCTCAGCACCGTCGGCAGCAGGCGTAGCCGTAGGGTGGACAAGCGCAGCGCAGTCCACCGAGCGCGGCGGTGGTTTTCGCGTCGCTCATCGACCCTACCGCGGTACGCAGCAAGTTGGCATTGGCCATTGGCGGGTGTCACGAGGCCGGGCGCCAGCAGCCGTGGAAGCTGAGCGGCACCACATCCGGCAGGGCCAGGATACAGGCCGGTCCCGCTTCCAGGGCATCGGCGGCATAGACCCAGACCTCGCCGGCGTCGGCATTGCCGTCATAGACGACGCTGAGCAGCCAGTGCCGGGAGGGGTCGTCGGCGTCCGCCACCACCACGGGCTCGGAAGGATAGCGGCCGTCGCCGAGATCGGCGAGGGCCAGCCGGTCATGGGCATGATCGAAGCAGGCGAGGGTGTCGTAGCGCTCGGCGGTGGTGTCGGTGCGCGGGCGATGGGCGGCCATGTAGGTGCGCCGCCAAGGACTGCCCGTTTCGCCGTGCAACACCATCGGAAACTCCACCGAGCGCGGGCTCATCTGGGCATGCTCCTCCACCCTCGCCGTCTTCGGGTCCAGCGTCATGCGCCAGAGGGTGGCCTCGGCCGGGGTCGTGGTGCGCCCGGACGCCACTTCCCGCAGGTGCTGATTGGTGCTGAAATCCGGGTAGCGGGCGTGGTCCAGCACCACCCAGCCGCCCTCGGCGTAGGCGCCGTTGCCGAAGTGCCATTGGTAGAAGGGGTCCGTCTCGTCGCGGGCCACCAGCTCCAGGCTGTCGCGGTCGAACACCAGGATCTGGGTGCCGAGCTCCGGGCGCCAGCGCATGGCCCCGCTGTAGGACTTGAGCCCCAACAGCACCGGCAGCACCGAGACGCGCACCGGCGGCACCAGGAGCACCAGGTAGGGCCCGGCCATGACCCAGTCGTGGATCAGCGGCACGTCGTCCAGGTCCACGTGGCCCTTGGCCAGCAGCCGCCCGGCGCGGTCGCAGCGATAGAGCATGAGCCGGGCCTTGGGGCCGGGAATGGCCACGCCGAAATTGTAGATCTCGCCAGTCGCCGGGTCCTGCTTGGGATGCGCCGAGAAGGGCTCGCCGGATTGGAGCTTGCCGCCGGGGCCTGCCAGGTCCGCGAGCCCCCGGGTCGCCAGCGACTCCAGATCCAGCGCATGCGGGCCGCCGCCCTCCCACAGGGCCAGCAACCGGTCGGTGAGCGCGATCACCGAGGTGTTGGCCGCGTTCTTGAGCGGCCGGCGCCAATGGCGCCAGAGCGGGCCGGGCGCGGTCATGCCGTAGTTGCCGTAGAGCAGCTCGTCCTGCTCGGCCTCGTGGCGGAAGCCCTCAGACTGGACATAGCGATAGGTGGCCTCGGCGGCGCCGTCGTCGAAGCGCACCCGCAGCACCGCACCGTCGCCGTCGAACCAATGGCCGACCTGCATACCGCCGCGCTCCAAGCGCGCGGGGCCGTTGCGGTAGAGGGTGCCGCGCAGGCCGGCGGGCACCGCTCCCTGCGTCGCCTGCAGCCTGGTGGTGGCAAACTCCCGGGCCGGGCGCGCGACGGCGCCGGACCAGAGACGGGGTTGATCGGTGGTCATGCTGGGCTCTGCGGTGTCGGGGGGAAGACAGTTTGAAGTGAGAAGTTTGAAGTTTGAAGGTGGGCTGGGCGGGTTGCGCTCGGCGGACCCCGCATGCCCGGCGCTCACCGTACACCAAGCCAATGACATGGACCGGCCGGACTGCACGCCGGCCAAAGGAAGCCCTGGCCTTCCAGCTTCGGCCTCGGCCGAGCAGCCGCGCCTTTCAAACTTCTCACTTCGAACTTCAAACTTCCGCCTTGGCCGCGCCCCTTCACACTTCAAATTTCAAGCTTCACACTTCAAACTTCGACCGTGGCCAGTATTCTTATGCCCCTCGACATCACCGGGGACCAGCCGAATGAGCCAAAACGATCCACCCCGCCACGGCCGCACCGGCCGCACCATCGATTCCGACAAGCTCGACCGCATCGTCGCCTCCGCCCGCCGCGCCAGCGACGAGCGCGCCGCCGGCTACCGCGAGCAGGCGCTGAAGCTCTACCCCTGGGTGTGCGGGCGCTGCGGGCGCGGCTTCGAGCGCAGCAACCTGCGCGAGCTCACCGTCCACCACAAGGACATGGACCACGACAACAACCCGCCCGACGGCAGCAACTGGGAGCTGTTGTGCCTGTACTGCCACGACAACGAGCACCAGAAGTTCGAGGAGCGCATCGCCGCCATCGCCGCCGGCCGCGACCCGGAGGCGAACGGCGGCGGCGGCACGGGGTCCAAGGCCGCTGACGCTACGCATCGGCCCTTCGACGGCCTTGCGGGTCTCCTGAAGAAAGGCTGAGCCAACAGCCGCCGGCGGCGTCTCGCCATCGCCGGCTGCTTTGCAAGCCCCGCTTCGCGTCGCCGCGGGCCGCCCTGCCGGAACAGCAGGCGCAAGGGCTGTCGGGTGGACAAGCGAAGCGCAGTCCACCCAACGCCGAGCAGCGCGTGGTGGACTTCGCTGTCGCTCGTCCACCCAGTCGCCAGACACACCAAAGCCCCGGGGATGCGACGACCGGTGCCTTCCCGCCCGCAGGCAAATCGCTTGCCCACGCCCCCACTGCCGCCGCCGACATTCAGCCCCAAACGAGCGAGCCGTCATGCCCCAGGATTTTCCCAGCCCCATGGATCTCGCCAGCGCCGACATGCTGCGCGTGCTGGCGCAGGCCACCGCCACGGTGGAAACCGAATACACGGACGTGGCACTGTCGGTGGACGGCACGCTGCCGGCGGCCATCGACGGCCTGCTGTTCCGCAACGGTCCCGGGCGCTTCGAGCGCGGTGGTCGGCGCTATCGCCACCCCTTCGACGGCGACGGCCACATCACCAAGCTGGATATCCGGGACGGGCAGGCGCGCTACAGCAACCGCTTCGTGCGCACCCGCGAGTACCTGGAAGAAGCGCGCGCCGGGCGTATGCTGCACCGCGCCTTCGGCACCAATCTGCCGGGCGGACTCTTCGGCAACTTCTTCCAGATGCGCTTCAAGAATGCCGCCAACACCAGTGTGCGCTGGCACGGCGGCCGACTGCTGGCCCTCTGGGAGGGCGGGCCGCCGCATCGGCTGGACCCGGACACCCTCGCCACCCTCGGACCAGAGGACTTCGGCGGGCGCTTGGAGAATCCCTTCGGCGGCCTGTCCCGCCGGCTGGCGCCGCTGCTACCCTTCTCGGCCCATCCGCACCTCGACCACGGCACCGGGGATCTCTACAACTTCGGCCTGGTCTCCGGCTCGCCGAACCGGCTGATGCTCTATCGCATCCACCGGGACGGGCGTATGGACCCGCTGCGCGAGCACGGCCTCAAGCGCTTCAGCTTCGTGCACGATTTCGCCGTCACCCGCAAGTGGCTGTGCTTCCTGCTGCCGCAGGCGGACTTCGACGTGCCCAAGGCGGTATTCGGCCTGAAGACCGCCGTCGGCTCGCTCAAGATCGCAACAGAGCAGCCCATGCAGGCGCTGCTGCTGCCGCGGGAGCCGGGCGCCGGTCGGCCGGTGGTGCTGACGGGCCCGTCCGGCTTCGTCTTCCATGTCGCCCAGGCCTTCGACGAGGACGACGGCCGGCTGGTGCTGGACGTGATCCGCTATGGGCTCTATCCGGACTTCGATGACTTCACGGACCTGTTCCGCGCCCCGCCCGACGGCGCCATGCCGCGCCTGGAGCGACTGGTGCTGGACCCGGACAAGCACAGCTGCGAGCGCCTGAGCCCGGGCGCCGACGTGGACACCCATGCCTTCGAGCTGCCCATCAGCGCGCCGACCCCGCTGGGCGCGCCCCGGCGCATCCTCTACGGCGTCGGCGCGCCGCCCGAGCGTCGGGCGCCCTATCTCACGTCCATCCACCGCCTGGACACGGAGACCGGCCAGCTCACCACCCGCGACTTCGGCCTGGACCTCACCGGCGAGCCCATGCTGGTACCGGGCGACGGCGACGACGAGGGCTGGCTCTTGTCACTGGTGCTCCGCGCCGATCAGGGCCGCACGGACCTGGTGGTGCTGCGCGCCGCGGACCTGGAGATCGTGGCCACCGCAGCGCTGCCGCATGCGGTGCCCATCGGCTTTCATGGGTGTTGGGTGCCGCGTCGGGAGCTCGCGGGCGCCGGCTGACGGCCGTCGGCGGCCCCCGCCGCGCGGATACGCGTCACCTGATCTTGGGTCGACGGGTATTATGCAAGCCCTGAGCGCTGACCGCGACTTCGCAACACCCACAGCGCCGCGCAATGCAACGCCTTCGACCAGGCTTGAAGGCACGGGACCTAACTTGTCAACCTGCGGCGAACGGCGCAAGCTGAAAGCAGTGCACAATACCGCCCGAGGCAAAGCCAGCCGTTCCCCGACGAGCAATGACAGATAACGTCGACAACCTGATCCTCGAGCAGCTCCGCGGATTGCGCAATCAAGTCAGCGGACTACAAGGTGAGATGCGCTCCGAGTTTGCCGATGTGAAGTATCGGATCAACAGACTCGAAACGGCCGTGGCCGGCATGCGGCGCGACGAAGCGGGGCAAGCCGAGGATATCGCTCGGCAGCAGGCATTTCTGGACCGATTGATGGATCGGATTCAGCGCATCGAGCGCCGCCTGGAGCTGAGCGACGAATAGCGCAGGGAGCCGACGCGCCCCATGGTCCTGCCGGCTGGGCGCGGATCATACGCCCTTCAGCCAAAACACCATCGGCTTCGGCGACTCTGCAGTCTCGCCGATCTCCTGCCAGCTGAATGTGGTGCGAAGCTCCGGGTGCCGGGTGTAGCCGCGGTGCTGCCAGAAGCGCTCCAGCGGCTGGTAGCCGGGCGGGCGGCGAGGATCGTCCGCCGCGCGCTCCACGGCGCAGAAGCCGAGCCAGTCGAAGGGGCCGAAGCCGCTCGCCGGGTCCACGGCGAGGTCGCGGGCATGGGCCTCGCGCTCCTCGAAGAAGCGCACGCCGATGCCGCGGCCGCGGTACTCGGGCAAGAGCACGGATTCACCCAGGTAGAACACCCGCGCCGGGTCGTAGCCGCCGGCGGTGAAGGGCGCCTGCACTTCGTCGGTTTCCTCCACCAGCGGCAGGCCCGTGGAGGCGCCGACGATGCGCTCGCCGTCGCGCACCAGCACCACGACGCTGCCGCGGGCCTGCGCGTAGGTGGCGAGGTACTTCGCCTCGTAGTCCGCATCGCCGTCGTAGAGATACGGATACTCGCGAAAGACGCGGATGCGCAGCTGCGCGAGGTCCGGGATGGCGCGCTCGAGCGCCGGACCCGAGACGCGCGTGATCTGGATGTCGTCGGTCATGGGTCGAGTCCAATCATTGTGCGTCTGGAAACAATGGCCGTGCCGGCGGGCGCTGAACCTCCACCAGGCAGGCCCCTCACGACGGAGCGCCGCCTCAGCCGCGGCGCGACAGCCAAGGCCAGAGCAGCTCCACCGTCTCGTCGACACCCGTTGCGGGCACCGGCGCCACCGGCCCCGCCGCCAGCAGCTCGGCGAGCGGCTCCGCGATGCGCCCGGCGGCGAGCTCGGCGGGCGGAACGGTCTGAAACGGCACCTGTTGCGCGAGCCATGCCACCAAGGGCGGCTCCTCCGGCCAGTCGCCGCGCGGCACGGAGAGCACCGGCACGCCGTGGCAGGCGGCCTCTGCAAAGGTGCCGTAGCCGGGCTTGGTGATGACGGCGTCGCAGCCGGCGAGCACGTCCGCCACCGCCGGAGCGCCCTGTCCGGCGGCGGGACCGATCAGCACCGCCCCCGGGCGCTCGGCGAGCTGCGGCACCGGCGTGAGCAGCAGCGTCTTCGGCGGCAGGGGCAGGTCCGCAGGCGGTACCAGGGAGCCGGCGCCGCCGAACTGCATCAGCACCAGCCGGGTGTCCGCATCGATCCCGAGGCGTTTGCGCAATCCGGCCGGGTCCCGCGGGCGGACGTCGGCGATGGGGCCGATATCTTGCGCATTCGGCAGCCATGCCATGGGCATGGACGGTGCCGGGCGCAGGAAGCGCTCGGCATCGGCGTAGCCATCGTGCATGTGCTGCACCAGCGACGCCGGCAGCTTTCTGCCGATGGGGCTTTCGGTCAGGATGTCGAGCCAGCTCAGCGAGCAAAGCCCAACGGCCGGGATGCCGAGCGCGCGGGCGGCGGTCAGCGGCAGCCAGGGGATATCCGCCAGCACCACATCCGGGGCCGACTCCGCGAGCCAGGCGCGCTGGGCGGCGAGATGGGCCTGGTGATCGGCATCGAAGTCGGTGTACGCGGCCAGTCCCGCCTCCCACTCCACCTTGAGCGGTCCGTCCATCGGCAGGGGCACATCCAGCGCGAGGTCCAACAGGGTCGTGCCTGCGGGCATGCGCTCGCGGGCGAGCCCCTGGTCGACCCGGGCGGCGAGCGTGATTCGCACATGCGGGTCGCGGCGGCGCAGACCATGGGCCACCGCAGCGACCTGCGCGACATGGCCGTAGCCGTGCGCCGTGGCGGCGATGAGCAGATGCGCCGGGCCACTGCGGGACATGGAGCGACTCCGGCGGGCGCGGCGGGCTAGCCGGCGGACGAGCCGCTGGACTCGCCGTCGTTTTGGGCCGCGTCGGGCGCTGCTTGGAGATGCACGGCGAGCCAGACGCAGCGCGGCGTCTCGGACGTCGCCAGCACGCGATGCGGGCAGTGGGCCGGGATCAGCAGGTGGTCGCCGGCTGCGAGCTGCACTTCATCCCCGGCGAGGTCAAGGGTCGCCTGCCCCTGCAGCAGCAGGACCCACTCGTCGTGGGCTTGATCGTAGCCCACCGGCTCCGGCCGCGGGCTGCTGACGATGCGCTCGATGTGGACATCGCTGCGCCGGATCAGGGTGTCGAACTGCTCGCCAGTCTCCAGCAGCGGCAGCGCGTCGAAGAGGCTCGCCGGCAGGATGGATGCTCTCTGAGACGAGGCGACCATGGGACCCTGCTCAATCGATGCCGGTCATCGTTGCCCCGACCGACCGCCGGGAGGTACCGATGCGAGCCCGACGCCGGGCTCGGCGTAACCGACGCCCGTTGCCGAACGCAAGCGTGTCAGCCCAGGGCCTTGACGTGCGCGTTGAGCCGGCTCTTGTGGCGAGCGGCCTTGTTGGCGTGGATCAGGCCCTTGTTGGCGGCGCGGTCGATCACCGGCACGGCGGCCTTGTAGGCTTCGGTGGCGGCGGTCTTGTCACCGGCGCGAAGCGCCTTCAAGACCTTTTTCATCGCGGTGCGCAGGGTGCTGCGCTGAGCGGCGTTGCGCTGGCGGTGCTTCTCCGCCTGGCGGGCCCGCTTACGGGCTTGGGCGATATTGGCCATGGATGCTTCCTGAAGCTCCGTGTGTTCTGTCCGGGGTGAGGTCGGGGTGCGGGCCGCCGATGGGCAGCGTTGCCGGCGCGTACGATGGGCCGACGCTCGTCTGCCGAACGCACGCGACTAAACCGCGTAGGATGTCGCAAATGCGCTGCCTTGTCAACGCGCATGCGGCACCCGCGGCGATTCCCGCCGTGTATGCCCGGGGTCGCTCAGCCACTCCAGCGGCGCAACGGGTCTCGGGCCGCTCCAGCGGCCCGGGCCAAGGCATTGCGCGAGTCGGCATTCGGCATAGCTCACGGCATCACCGTCTCCACCTCAAAGCCCACCAGCGTGCGCTCATTGCGGCTGAATTCGATGCCGATGAGGTGCATCGGCAGCCCTTCGGCGCCGTACTTGTCAGCATAGCCCTTTTCTTTGATCTGCCGCAGGGCCGCGCCCTCGGGGGCCAGCTCCACCACTTTGAATTCGAACAGCCAGAGCCGGCCGTCGAAGCGCAGCCGCAGGTCCAGGCGGCCGTGGCTGCTCGCGTCCTCGGTCGCCAGGTCCAGGCCCAGCGCGGCCAGGTGGCTGTAGAAGACGCTGGCGTAGAAGCCCTCGTAACGGGCGATGGGGTTGCCGTCGTGCCATTGATGGGGGATGGCGGCGAACAGACTGGCGATGTGTTGGCGCAGGGCCTCCGCGTCGGCTGCGACCAGCACATCGTAGAGCCGGCTGACGGCGCGCTCGGCCTGGGTGGCATCGCCCATCAGGCCCTTGAGCAGGGCATCGTTGAGCGCCGATTCCACTTCGAGATTGGGATAGCCCAGGCTGTACTCGCGGCGCGCGCCGATCTGGCGCGAGCCGGTGAAGGTCAGATACCCCGTCTGCCACAGCAGTGCCTCGGGGGCAAGATGATCCACGTCGAAGGCCGAGAGCAACGCCTCCGAGGCCCGCACCCCGGCGAGGTCCGGCGCGAAATAGCCGCGCTCGGTGAGCACGTCCACCAGGAAGGTCGGTGTGCCGGTCTCGAACCACCAGGGCCGGAATTCGCGCGCATCGAACAACAGCAGCACATCGAAGGGGTTGTAGACGGCCTCGCCGAGCCAGTTGTAGCCGTTGTACCAGGCGCGGATCTGCTCGCGGTCCAGGCCTTCCAGCTCGGGCGCGAAGACCTGATCGAGATCCGCCTCGGTGTAGCCGCACAGCGCCGAATACCGGGCGTCGACGGTGATGTCCCTGAGGTTGTTCAGCCCGGAGAACAGGCTGACTTTGCTGAACCTGCTCACCCCGGTAAGGAAGGCGAAGCGGATGTGGGCGTCCGAGTCCTTGATCACTGAGTAGAGGTTGCGCAGCCCGTCGCGCATCTGCCGCGCCGTCTGCGGGTCACTGATGTTGTCCAGGATGGGCTTGTCGTACTCGTCCACCAGCACCACCACGCGCTCGCCGAAGTGCGCATGGACCGCACTGATCAGCCCGTGAAAGCGGCCGGCGAGACTCTTGTGCGCGCCGCGCACGCCGAGCCGGGCCTCGTTGTCCGCCAACAGCTCGGCAATTCTCTGGTCCAATTCCCGTCTGTCGCGCAGCACCCCATCGGCGAAGCTCAGCCGAATCACCGGAAAGCGCCGCGACCAGTCCCAGCCGCGCTCGGCCTCGAGCCCCTTGAACAGCGCCGCGTTGCCCTCGAACAGCTCAGCCAGGGTATCCAGGAACAGCGACTTGCCAAAGCGCCGGGGGCGCGAGAGGAAATAGGACTTGCCCTCCGCGATCAGGCGCAGTGCAAAGCCGGTCTTGTCCACATAGTAGTAATCCCCCTCGCGGATCTCCCGGAAGGTCTGGATACCGATGGGCAGGGCGCGTCGGGTCATGGTGGCGAGGTCGTTTTCACCGCAGAGATGGACGTGTCACGCAGGGCTACAGCATAGCGCTCTATCCCGTCGCCGCGGAGCCCGGCGCGGTGCAACCGGCGGCGAACGGCGGCTGACCCGGTCAATTCCGCCACCGGCGCGGTCTTGAGGCGGGCGCATAGCGCCTCAGTGTCGTGACAAGCGGCGACGGCGCCGTCACGACACACCACGGAGCACCCATGGACCTCGACCCGGTGACACTGTCGCGCATGCAGTTCGCGTTCACGGTGTCCTTCCACATCATCTTCCCGGCCTTCACCATCGGGCTGGCCGCCTGGCTGGCGACGCTGGAGGGCCTGCACCTAGCCACGGGCAATGCGCTCTACCGGCGGCTGTTCGCCTTCTGGCTCAAGGTGTTCGCGGTGGCCTTCGGCATGGGCGTGGTGTCCGGCATCGTCATGGCCTTCCAGTTCGGGACCAACTGGAGCGAGCTCGCCACCCGCACCGGGCCCATTCAGGGGCCGCTCTTGGCCTACGAGTCCTTCACTGCCTTTTTGCTGGAGGCGACCTTCTTCGGCGTGCTCATGTTCGGTCGCGACCGCGTGCCGCGCTGGGCCTATTTCGCGTCCACGCTGATGGTGGCCCTGGGGACGACCTTTTCCGCCTTCTGGATCATGGCCAACAACACCTGGATGCAGGTGCCTATGGCCTATGAGCTGACGGCGGCGGGCGACACCGTGCCCACGGACTGGGGCGAGATCCTGCTCAACGACATACTCTGGGTGCGCTTCCCGCACATGCTGCTGGGGGCCTATCTGACCACGGCCTTCTCGGTGGCGGCCACCGGCGCCTGGTACCTGCTGCGCCATCGCCACCGGCAGGCGGCGCGCACCATGCTGGCCATGGGGCTCGGGCTCGCCGCGGTGCTGACGCCGGCGCAGATCGTGGTCGGCCACTTCAACGGCGAGTACACCGCCGAGCACCAGCCCGCCAAGTTCACGGCCATGGAAGGACGCTGGCAGACCGAGCAGCCGGCGCGGCTGCTGCTGCTCGCCTGGCCGGACGTGGCAGCGGAGCGCAATGCCTGGGAGCTCGGCATCCCGTATCTCGGCAGCTTCGTGACTCAGGGCAGCTTCAGTGCCGCGGAGCCCGGCATCGTCACGGTGCCCGCGGACGAGCGCCCGCCGTTTCTGATCCCCTTCTACGGCTTCCGGGTCATGGTGGGGCTGGGGCTGGTCATGCTGGCGCTGTCCTGGGGCGGTGTCCGGCTCATGGCCAAGGGCCGCTTCCGCGACCCGGAGCGCCTGCCGCGCTGGTTCCTGTGGGCGGTCTTCCTGCACTTCCCGAGCGGGTTCATCGCGGTGTTGGCGGGCTGGTTTACAGCCGAGGTGGGCCGCCAGCCCTGGGTGGTGCAGGGGCTGCTGCGCACCGCCGATGCGGTGACGCCGAGCCTCTCCGGCGAGGCGGTGCTGGTGTCGCTGGTGGCCTATGTCACGGTGTATGCGCTGATCTTCTCCGCCGGCACCTTCTACATCTACCGTCTGCTGCGCGCCGGGCTCGATGAGACGGACCCGGACCCCGCTGATCCCCCGGCGGCGACGCTCGGGCCGACGCGGGAGCCGAGGGTCACGCCGAGCCGCCCCCTGGGCGCCGCCGGCAGCGGCGTCCGACCCGATGCGGCGCCTTCGGCACCGCGGCAAGACCCGGCCTAACCGCCCATCCGGCCTGCCACTGCGGAGACGACGCTATGCCCATGGACCTCGCGCATTTCTGGGGCGCCGTACTGGCGCTCTCCATCCTGATCTACGTGTTGCTGGACGGCTTCGACCTCGGCGTCGGCATCCTCTTCGGCCTGAACCGCGACGAGAGCCAGCGACGGGATATGATGGGCTCCATCGCCCCCGTCTGGGACGGCAACGAGACCTGGCTGATCGTCGTCGGCACCGTGCTCTTCGGCGCCTTCCCGGTGGTCTACTCGGTGTTCCTGTCCGCCTTCTATCTGCCGGTGGCGCTGCTGTTGGTGGCGCTGATCCTGCGCGGCGTGGCCTTCGAGTTCCGCTACAAGACTCAGCGCGCACGCTGGATCTGGGACTTCGGCTTCATCGCCGGCTCGGCGGTGGCGGCCTTCGTGCAGGGAGCGGCCATCGGCGCCATGGTGGCCGGGATCACCGTCGAGGGCCGCGACTTCGCCGGCGGGCCCTTCGACTGGATTGCCCCTTTCCCGCTGCTCTGCGGCATCGGGTTGGTGCTGGGTTATGCGCTGCTCGGCGCCGCCTGGCTGGTGCTGAAGACCGAAGGCGCGCTGCGCGACTGGGCCTACGGCTGGCTGCCGCGGCTCATGACCGGCGTCATCGCCTTCGTAGCCCTGGCGCTGGCGGGGACCCTGGTGGGCGATTTCCGCGTCGTCGACCGCTGGCTCGCGCAGCCCTGGCTCTTCCTGCTGCCGCTGGTGGCGAGCCTCGCAGCCTGGCAGCTCTATCGCGTCGCCGCCGAGCGGCGCTCGGAGTGGCAGCCCTACGCCCTGGCCTCGCTGTTATTCCTGACGGCCTACCTGATGCTCGCCGGGAGCTTCTGGCCCTGGCTGGTACCCTATCACCTGACGCTCGCAGAGGCCGCCGCGCCCGAGTCGTCACTGGCGTTCCTATTCTGGGGCGCCGGCGTCGTGGTGCTGCCGGTAATCCTGATCTACACCGGCGTCGTCTACTGGGTGTTCCGCGGCAAGGTGGACCCGGGACAGCAATATCATTGAGCTGGAGACGGAAGTCGTCGAAGGGCTCGTCGCCATCGCCGACTCCGTCAAGGTGCTGGCGGACAACGGCGGGCGCATGGAAGTCTGCACGGTGGCGACCGAGGGCTTCGACATCGACAACGTCGGCATCCTGCTGCGGATGGAGGTCGTCGACGACGCCCTCATCTCGCTGAGCGGCTTTCAGACCCCGGGGACAACCCGGTGCTTTTTTTTCAGGGCCGAGGGCTGAGGGCTTGAAGCCGAGGGCTGGGGGCTGAGCGCCGGGGCCAGCGTCGCCTTGGCCGCGCCCGGCTGCGAGCGACGCCGACGAGAACGGCGCGTCGGTATGCTGGACGCGTCGCGGAACACGACACGGGGGCAATCGAGATGTCGAGAGAAATGGCCGTGCTGCTGGACAACATCGCGCAAATCGAATTCGACCGCGGCAAGCAGCTGCCGGGCTACCAGGGGGCCTACCTGGAGAAGATGGACAGGCGCATGGACGAGGATGGCATCGACCTGGACGGGGAGCATGTGACGGCGCCCACGCAGGCCCAGAAGGCGCAGTTCGTGGCCGCCAATCTGGCGCATGCCATCGTCTCCGACAACGAGAGCCAGGCGGCCGCCTTCACCACCTACCTGGCCGTGCGCCTGCCGGAGCTGAAGCAGGTCAAGATCCGCCGAGAAGGCGAGGACGGCTTCGCCATCGAGCTCGACTTCGAAGAAGACTACATCAAGCAGCAGCCGGTGCAGTTCATGCCGTTCAAATCGTAACGGCCGCACCGCGCCGAGCCTCGGGTCCTGATTGTCCAGCCTGGCCGCGAACCAAGCCACCAGGCTCCCTGGCGGCCATCGTCGCGCTTGCAGCCAACGATCCGCTCGGTCAATCGCTAGCGCCGTACCCGGCCGCAGCCAAGGTCCCCTGGATCTCCTCCAGGATGGCCGGGTCGTCGATGGTGGCCGGCATGCGGTAGTCGGTGCCCTCGGCGATGTGCTTCATGGTGCCGCGCAGGATCTTGCCGGAGCGGGTCTTGGGCAATCTCGGCACCACCAGTACGCTCTTGAAGGCGGCGACGGGGCCGATCTCCTCTCGCACCTTGGCCACCAGCTCGGCGGCAATCTCGGCCTCGGCTCGGTCCACGTCGCACTTGATCACCACCAGCCCCAGGGGCAGCTCGCCCTTGAGCGGATCGGCGACGCCGATGACGGCGCACTCGGCGACGTCCGGGTGACTGGCCAGCACCGCCTCCATGCCGCCGGTGGAGAGCCGATGGCCCGCGACATTGATGATGTCGTCAATGCGGCTCATGACAAAGACATAGCCGTCGTCGTCCAGGAAGCCTGCATCGCCGCTGAGATAGAATCCGGGCTCTGCCGACAGGTAAGAGGCCCGGTAGCGCTCGTCGTTGCCCCAAAGCGTCGGCAGACAGCCCGGGGGCAGCGGCAGCTTGATCATGATCCGCCCGATGCTGCCGGCGGCCACGGGTAGGCCATCGTCTCCCAGCACCTGCACGTCATAGCCCGGCACGGGCTTGGTGGGGGAGCCGGATTTGATGGGCAATTGCTCGAGCCCTAAGCAATTGGCCGCAATGGCCCAGCCGGTCTCGGTCTGCCACCAATGGTCCACCACCGGCACACCGAGGATCTCCCCGGCCCAGTCCAGGGTGTTCGGGTCGCAGCGCTCGCCGGCCAGAAACAGCGCCCGCAAGGTCGAGGTGTCGTAGCGCCCCAGGTGCTCCGCATGCGGATCATCGCGCTTGATGGCGCGGAAGGCGGTGGGGGCCGTGAACAACACCGCGACCTTGTGCTGCTCGATGACACGCCAGAAGGCCCCGGCATCCGGCGTGCCCACGGGCTTGCCCTCGTACAACACCGTCGTGCAGCCGTGCAGCAGCGGCGCATAGACGATGTAGGAATGCCCGACGACCCAACCTACGTCGGACGCCGACCAGAACACCTCGCCGGGCTCGACGCCATAGACATGGCGCATGGACCAGGTCATGGCCACCGCATGGCCGCCGTTGTCGCGCACCACGCCCTTCGGCTGGCCGGTGGTGCCGGAGGTGTAGAGGATGTACAGCGGGTCGGTGGCGGCTACAGGTACGCAGTCGGCAGGCTCGGCGGCGGCTGCGATCTGCGCCCAATCCAGGTCGCGGCCGGGGATCAGATCGGCCGGCAGCTGCTCGCGCTGGAAGATGACGCAGCGCTCGGGCTTATGCGCGGCCTGCGCGATGGCGTCGTCCAACAGCGGCTTGTAGGGCACCACCCGGTTCGGCTCGATGCCGCAGGAGCCGGCGACGATGACCTTGGGCTTCGCATCGTCGATGCGCGTCGCCAGCTCCCGCGCCGAGAAGCCGCCGAACACCACCGAGTGCACGGCGCCGATGCGCGCGCAGGCGAGCATGGCGATGGCCGCCTCCGGCACCATGGGCATGTAGACGATGACCCGGTCGCCCTTGTCGACGCCGAGCTCGCGCAGTGCACCCGCAAGACGCGCGACCCGCCCCTGCAGCTCGGCATAGGTGATGCTGGTGACGCTACCGGTCACGGGGCTGTCGTGGATGATCGCCGGCTGCTCGCCCCGGCCGCCGGCTACGTGCCTGTCCACCGCGTTGTAGCAGGTATTGAGCTCGGCCCCCGCGAACCAGCGATAGAAAGGCGGATTGCTGTCGTCGAGCACGCGCGTCCAGGGCTTGTGCCAGTCGATGGCCGCCGCCGCCTCGCCCCAAAAGGCTTCCGGCTCGGCCAGCGAGCGCGCGTGTGCCGCCTGCCAAGCGCCTTCGCGCAGGTCCGCCCGGGCTTCAGGATTGCCCATCATGGCCCCTCCTCTCTCAGTGGTTGTCGCTGTTATGGCGCACCTCGCGGGGAGGTCGCCCCTGGTTATGAGCGGACGTTAACCCAGGCTCGGGCCTGCGACAAATACCGCTGCCCGACGGCGGACGACCGGTTGGCGGGTGTCGAGCACGCGATCGCACAGCCCGGCGGCGACTGGCGCTGTCACCCTTGGTGTGGCCCAATGTGGTTGGCGTACCACTTCAGATGCTCCAGCAGCTCGGTGGTGCGCGACACCGATGACTGCACGCTCTCCAGCATCTCCGGCACGCGGGCCATATCCAAATTCTCGGTGATCTCCAGCGCCGCGAGCTGCGCATTGCCCAAGAGACTGTTGAGCAGGTCGCGGTACCTGAGGTCCTGCGCCGTATCCAGCGGCAGGCTCAGCATGCGGTGGCGCCCGAGCACTTCCACCTGGAAGCGCTGGCGCGCCTCATCCGCCGCCTTGCGCTCGCGCAGGTCGTTGAAGAGAAACACAAAGCCCAACAGCTGATTGGGTGTGGAGAGCACGGGGTCGGCGCGGATCCGAAAGGGGCGACGATCCTCGTCGGCGGTATCCAGCAGTACCTCCCCGCGCCAGGGACGACCTTGCTCACGCAGCGCCTCGATCTGCCGCCCGGCCTCGGCAGGGTCGGAGAAGAGTCCGAGCATGTCGGTGATGGTCGCCGCCGCCCGATCCTGCGGCACCAGGCCATCGAAGGCCGCGTTGGTCTGGAGGATCTCACCGGCGGCGGTAACAATGACCACCGGCTGATCGCAGTGGCGCACGGCGGCCTTGATCTGCTCCAGCTGCTGCTTGGCGATGAGCACGCGCACCGACCGGAACTGCTGAATGACATCCGCCACCGACTCGCCGATGAGCCGCGCGGTGGATTTGTCGCAGTCGCTCCAGGGATCGCAAGTACCCTCCACCACTTGGTACCACTTGGCGAAGGACTGCCGCGGCGAGAGCTGGCTCGGGTCGTCGCCGATCTCCACGGCCTTGAACGGATTGCCGCCCCAGGTCAGCGTGCGCACCCGCTCGGGACGGAACCAGATCAGATACTCGCCGGGGGCGGCGGAAATCGGGGCGGCGATCAGCCCCGCCGCGACTTCCGTCAGCGCCGCGAATTTCGGATCCTCGCTCGGCAGCGATGCGGTCGCGTGCACCGGCGCCCGGGGCTGCGCGTCGAGCCAGGCGGCGATCTCGCGCAATTGCTGGGTGCCCGGGACTTCGCCCGCGGTCACGGCCTCGCCGTCGCGCAGCAGCGCGATTCCACCCGCTTTCAGCGACTGCATGGCCTGGGTATCGTCGAACAGCGCCCCCTCCCAGTCGCCGTTGGTGGAGACGGCCTCCACCATCCGCTGCTCGAGCCGCCGCACCGAGAGCTCCGCATAGGACTGGGCGAAGCTCTCCAAGGCGGCGATGCGGGTGGAGACGGCCTCGGCGAGCAGCTCGCAGGCCACCCGGGTCTGGTAGGGACTCTGCCGCGCGCTGTAGTGGTGGCAGGCGATCAGTCCCCAAAGCCTCCCGCCAACCAGCAGCGAGGCTACCAGGGTCGCGGACACGCCCATGTTCTTGAGGTACTGGATGTGGATCGGCGACATGCTGCGCAGGCAGCACAGGGACATATCGAGCTCCGCGCCGCTGATGGGCGAGAGGGCGGGCGTCAATGGCACCGGTGCATAGGCGACGTCCACCAGCACCCGCACACGGTTGCGCATATACAGCCGGCGGGCCATTTGCGGGATATCGCTGGCGGGATAGCGGTTGCCCAGATAGGCTTCCAGGTGAGCCTCCCGACGCTCGGCGAGCACCTCGCCGTGACCGTCCTCATCGAAGCGATAGACCATGACCCGGTCATAGCCGGCAAGCTCCTTGAAGATCGCGGCCGCCTCTCCACACAGCGCGTCCAGCGAGTTGCTGGCCGAGATCCTGCTGAGTGCATCGCAGACCGGTCCGGAGAGGTCGCTGGCGGGGCCGGCGATCTCCAGCTCCAGAATGAGACCGCCGCCGGCGGGTCGATGCAGGGTGCCGTCGAGCGCCGCATCCAGCCCGTCTACGCGACAGCGCACGGCCGCCGGGATGGCGTCCAGCCGCTCATGAGCATGGGACCTGACCAGAGGCTCGAGGTCGCCGCCCAGGTCCGCCAGCGACGCGCCGATCACGCCGTCCCGACAGCCCAGAAAGGACCCGGCGTTGGCACTGGACTGGACGACGACGAGATCGGGCTCGCGCAGCAGAAGCAGGGCGCCGTTGGGCTGGATGGAGCCTGCGAGGTGGATCTGCTCGCGCTCGCAATTGGACAGATCGGCCCGGCCAAAGGCCGGATTCGCGGCGGCATGGTCTGACATGGCGGCTGGCGTCTACGGCAAGTGCAGCCCGGGCGATTGACCGAGGCCATTCGTGGTCGTTGTCGTAATCCTGGTCTTAATCGTGTCGATCATCCAGCAGAACGTCGACAACGGCCGCGGACGGTCTCGCCATTTCCAGACTGCGGCACCGGTGGAGGACGGCGTCTAGCCCGAGACCGCGCACGCCTCCGGGTCTAGGTTGTCGCTCGCGGCCGCGACAATGCTCCCGGACATGCGCTGGCTTCGGAACAGGACCGACGGCGTCTGCGCACGGGCACTCGCCCTGCGGCTCAGGCACCCTGCTCCGGCTTATCATCCACTGCCAGCCCGTAGCGGGCGAGCTTCACGTAGAGACTCTGGCGGCTCAGGCCGATGAGCTCGGCGGCAGCACGCCTGTTGCCGCCGGTGAGCTTGAGGGCCGCCTGGATGTACTGCTTCTCCAACACCCGAACCCTATCCTCTACATATTGGCGCAGGCTGGTCTTGCCGATGCGGCCACTCAGCGCATCGACCAGCGCCGCATCCGCCTCGTCGGCGGCCGCCGGTGGATCGGCCTCATTGCCAGCGTCCCGGCGCGTGAGTCGGCGCCCGACGTCGCGGACGAAGACGCCGATGAACTGCGGCGCCTCCAGCGTGCTGCCGCAGGCGGAGACCTCCACTTCGCTCTCGATGCCCAATTCGCCGCGTACCGTGGTCGTGAGAAGTCGCACCGCCCCCAACCGCGCCACATTGGCCAGCAGCACGTGAACGTCCGCCCCCGGGCGCCCGAGCCAGCGGCCCAGTGACTCGCCGATCAGCGCCGACTCCGAGCCGACCTGCACCAAGTCGAGAAAAGACAGGTTGGCGCGCAGTATGCTCCCCGCCGGATCGACGGCGACGAATCCATCCGGCGCTCGCTCCAACAGGCTCTCCACGGGCACGCCCTCGCGGCGCTCAGGCACCACACCGTCGCGACCCGAGGGCCAGAACTGCACCAGAAAGACATCGTTCGGCAAGGCCTCGTTGGGTGCGGCGGCGATGAGCGAGGCACGGACCATCCAGGCCTGCCGTCCCGGCCCGAGGCGCATCAGCATGCCTGGAGCCTTGCCCTGCTCGCGGACCTGGCGCAGCAATCGCTCGAAGCCGCCTCGCTCTTCCGGCGGCAGCCAGTCCGAGAGCTTGCGCGCACCGGCGGAGCGCGCGGCCGATGCCGGCAGCCCCAGGGCCGCCGCCGCAGCCGGGTTACGCTCGCGAATGGACAAATCCTTGGCATCCACCAGCATCACGGCGTCGCGGGACGACGTAAAAAGCAGCCGATAACGAGTCTCGATTTCACGCCGCTTCCAGTAGTCGCGCTCCATCGTCTGCTGCGCGTCTGCGATGCGATTCTGCAGCTCGCTGATGACGTTGAGATTCTTGCCGATGGCAATGAGGCTGCTGCCCGCGCCGAGCCGCACCGTCGTGTATTCGATGGGGACTTCGCGCCCGCTGCTGGGCAAGCGCTGGACCACTTGGCTGAACGCCGAGACCCCGCGGTGCCGAGCATCTTCCACCATACGCCGGAGGTGCTCGCCGTCGGCACTGCGCACCGTCTCCATCCAGGGTGTACCGATCCAGGCATCGGGGTGCTCGCCCTCGAACGCCGGGGACAAGGTCGCCTCCCTGATCACGCCTTGCAGGTCGAGGATCAGCTTGACGTCGGGGGCTGCGGCGTTATCAAGGGCCATAGGCAGATGGATCACCGGTGCTCGACCGGACTCGGACAGTGTTGGGCAAGGTCAAGGTCGGCACCCGCGCTCTGGCCCGCGCTGCATCCGAAAGTCAATCGCAAATACTTTAGTATACAAGGTTTTTGCTCAACCACTGAGGCTTGATGCGCAATTCGGCGGCGCAAGCACGCGGCAGTGACGCAAGGGCGGACTCGCCGAGACCGCATACCATCGGCCGTGATCGGGGCCTAGCGCCCCCCGCGCCACCGCAGCCAGAGCGCAAGGGCCGCGGCGAGCAGCGGCAGGGGCCACAGCGGGTCTGCGAAGACGTGCAGCATGGCCGCGGCCAGCGCGCACCAGAGCAAGGGCACCGGCAGGAGCAGCCAGGCGACGCGCCCCGGCAGCAGGGTCAGCACACCGAGTGTGCCAATGGCCGTGGCGTCCGGTGCACTGCCGAACCAGCCAACGGCGAGCCAGCCGCGCCCGCCGGCCCAAGCCAACACCGGCAGCAGCAGCACCGCCGCCGCGAGCAGCCACCAGCCGGGCGCCCGCCAGGCCGGCGCGGTGGCGGGCCCGGACGCCAGTATCGGCGCGGCGAGCGCCAATAGCAGGCCCTGTGCCGCGAAGGCCCACGCGAGCCAGTCGGCCGCCCACAGCAGCGCACCCAGCTCCCGATGCAAGAAGGCCCAGGCGACCCAGAGCCAGCACAGGCCGAGCAAGGCGAGCGCCGCACGCAGCCGCCCGGGGCGCCCGCCCACCGTGAGCCACAACACCAGCACACCGATGCCGACACCCGCGGCCACCGCCGGCAGCTGCTGGCGATTGTAGGCGGCGATGAGTGCCAGCCAGGTGTCCCGCGCGAAGGGCACCAGATCGGCGAGCCCGTAGCTGAGCCATTCCATGCGCGGTCGCCACCGCCCGCTCCGGCGCGCCGAGCCTAGAGCTTCGCAAAGTCCGCCGCCATGCGCCGGCGCAGCGCCGCATCCGGCAGCGGGCCGCGGGCGGCGGCCATGTTCTCGCGCATGTGATCCACGCGGCTGGTGGCCGGGATGGCGCAGGTGACGGCGGGATGGGAGACGATGAAGGTCAGCAGCGCCTGCGGCCAGGTGTCGCAGCCGATGTCCTTGCCCCAGCCCGGCAGCGGCTTGCCGGCGGCGCGCTCCGGCAGTGCGCCGCGGCGATAGGGCCGGTTGGCGATGACGGCAATGCCCCGCTCTTCTGCCAGCGGCAGCAGGCGTGCTTCGGCCTCGCGGTCGACGATATTGTAGGTGAGCTGGACGAAGTCGATGGGCTCGCCCTGCATCACCCGCTCGAGCTCGCGGTGGCGGCGGCCGTGGGACGTGGTCATACCGATATAGCGCACCTGCCCGTTCGCGCGCATGGCTTTGAGCGTCTCCAAGTGGGCCCGCCAGGCCAGCAGGTTGTGCACCTGGAGCAGGTCGAAGCGCGGCAACTGCCAGAGCCCGCGGGACTGCTCGATCTCGGCGCGACCCGCATCACCGTCGCTGGTCCAGACCTTGGTGGCGGAGAACAGCCCGCGCCGCTCGGCGTCCGCGGGCAGGGTGTTGCCCAGCACCGCCTCGGCGGAGCCATACATGGGGGAGGAGTCGATCATGCCGCCGCCGGCGGCGAAGAAGGCGTCGAGAATGTCCCGGCGCGTGGCCAGTGCCGACGCGTTGTCACCGACGTTGAAGGTGATCCAGGTGCCCATGCCGATGGCGGGCAGCGGCTCGCCAGAGGCCGGAATGGGCTTGGTCAGGGCCGACGCGGCGCTCGGCCCGGCGCCGGCGGTTGCGCCCAAGGCGAGGCCGGGCAAGGCGCCGGCGGCGAGGAGGCCGGATGCGGCGTGGAGCAGTCGGCGGCGGGAGGGATCGAAGCCTGACATGGGCAGGGCTCTGGCTGGGGCGGATTGCGCTAGGACGTTCGACAGGGGCTTGGGGGCTCCTGTTCCGAGCCGCCAGCACCATAAGGGCTGCGACATCGGGCTTCGCCGGCGCTCAGCCCGACCGACGCACCTCTGCCTTCACCCTTCAAACTTCAAACTTCATCCATGGGCAACGAGCCGCAGCGCATCCAGCCGGAGATGGGCGCGGGAGAGCACCTGCCCGAGCCGCTCCCGGCGCAGTTGGAGCTGGCCGATCTCCTCGTCCCGAATGCTGGGGTTGACCTTGGCCAGCGCCATCAGGCGCTCGATCTCGGTGTCGAGCATCTGCTGCATGCGTGCCACCGCCGCTTCGCGCATATCGGTGACGGCAGTCTCGGCGCGCTCTTCGCCCGCGGCGAACATGCGCTCCAGCGCCGGGGTCTTGGCGGTGATCAGCGCCGTGGCGAGCTTGCGGTTGCCGGTGAGGCATTTACCGCTCAGGGTCTCGGTGGCGATGGCCTCGGCATGGTCACGGCCGCGCTCGTCGAGCAGCAGCCGCAGCCCGAGCCGCGGCAGGAAGCGCTGCACCTGCAGCGCCGGCGGCGCCGGGCATTCGGCGACGTAGAGCATCTCCAGCAGCAGGGCCCCGGCGCTGAAGCCCGGATTGCGGGTCAGCATCACGGCGGCGCTGCCGAGATCCGAGCCCGTGAGCTGGTCCATGGCCGCCAGGGTCAGCGGGTGCTCCCAGCTGAGAAAGGCGCGGTCCTCGTGGGCGAGCGCGTCGTTGCGGTCGAAGGTGACGGTCAGGCCGTCCTCCGGCAGCCCCGGGAACTGCTCCTGGAGCATGTGTCGGCCCGGGTGCAGCACCAGGGAGCCGCCGGGTCCGGGCTCCTGGTCCACGCCGAAGGCGTCCCAGAAGGCATTCAGGTACTCGAACAGCGCGCGATCGCGGTCCACGTCCTCCAGGCGCTGTACCAGCTCCGCAGAGACCTCCGGCCGATGGGAGCCGAGCTCCAGCAGGCGGTCGCGGCCGGCGGCCAGCTCAGCGTTGAGCGTCTCGCGCAGCGCAGCGGCATCCTGCACCAGCGCGGTGACGTCCGACCCCGCGGGGTCCGCCCCTGCGCCCAGGGCTCCCTGAAGCCGCTCGCCGAGGCGCTCGTACACCGCCGCCGCGGAGGGGCAGTGCCGGGCCAAGGCATCCAGTCCTTCGGCATACCAGCGGTACAGGATCTCCATGCCGGTGCCGGACAAATAGGGCACGTGGATCTCCACCGCGCTGCTCTGGCCGATGCGGTCGAGCCGGCCGATGCGCTGCTCCAGCAGCTCCGGGTCCAGCGGCAGGTCGAACAGCACCAGGTGGTGGGCGAACTGGAAGTTGCGCCCTTCGCTGCCGATCTCCGAGCACAGCAGCAGTCGCGTGCCCTCCTCGGGGTCTGCGAAGTAGGCCGCCGCGCGGTCGCGCTCGACGATTTCCATGCCCTCGTGGAAGACGGCGGCATGCACGCCGTGGCGCTCGTGCAGGTGGGCGCGCAGCGCCAGCACCGTCTCGGCGCGGGCGGCGATGAGCAGGATCTTCGCCGGCTGCTGTTCCTTCAGCAGCTCCAGGAGCCAGGGCACGCGCGGGTCCTGCTCCGGCCAATCGACACCGGCGCCGACTTCCGGGTGGATGGGCTCCAGGGGCTCGGACTCCGTTTCTGCGGGGGGCGCGGCCGGCGGGGTGCCGTAACCACCCGCGGGGGTCAGTGGGTAGGCGTGCGGGCGGCGCTCCGGAAAGCCGTCCACCGCGGCGCGGGTGTTGCGAAACAGCAGGCGCGAGGTGCCGTGGCGGTCCAGCAGGCGCTCGACGACGGTCTCGGTGTCCAGGTCGCTGGCGTCACCCAAGAGCTCCGTCAGCCGGTCCTGCTGCGCGGCGTCGAGGTCGGCGCCTGCCAGCAGCCGCGCGGCGATGTCGGCGATGGCGGCGTACTCGTCTTCCTCGGCCGCGAAGGCGTCGTAGTCCGAGAAGCGCTCCGGGTCCAACAGGCGCAACCGCCCGAAGTGGCCCATGCGCCCTAGCTGCTCGGGGGTCGCCGTCAGCAGCAGCACCCCCGGCGTTTGGTCGGCCAGGGCCTCTACGATGTCATAGTCGAGTCCGCTGTCCTCCGGCGTCCAGGCCAGGTGGTGGGCCTCGTCGACGATGAGCAGGTCCCAGTCGGCGCCGAGCACCGCGGCGGCGTGCGCCGGCGTCTCTGTCAGAAGATCCAGGGAGCACAGCACGCGCTGCTCGGTCTCGAAGGCGTTGGCGGCGCCGCGGGCGGCGAGCCGCTCGCGGTCGAACAGCGCGAAGTGCAGGTTGAACCGCCGCAGCAGCTCCACCAGCCATTGGTGCAGCAAGGGCTCCGGCACCAGCACCAGCACCCGCTTGGCGCGGCCGTCCAGCAGCATCCGGTGCAGGATCAGTCCCGCCTCGATGGTCTTGCCAAGGCCCACCTCGTCCGCCAGCAGCACCCGGGGCGCAAAGCGCTCGGCGACTTCAGCGGCGATATAGAGCTGGTGCGGTATCGGGGCGATGCGCGCGCCCACCAGGCCGCGCACAGGCTCCGTCGGCCAGACGCCGCGGTGATGCCAGGTGCGCTGGCGCAGCCGAAACCAGGCATCGCGGTCCAGCCGGCCGGCGAGGAGCTTCTGCTGCGGGCGGTTCAGATGCAGGTCCGCAGCCAGCAGCTGCTCCGGCACCTTGTGGGTCGCGCCGTCGACATCCTCGCCATTGTAGACAAGCAGCTGCGACTGCTCTTCCACGGCCACCACC
Organism: Thiohalocapsa halophila; assembly: GCF_016583825.1. Classification (GTDB taxonomy): domain Bacteria; phylum Pseudomonadota; class Gammaproteobacteria; order Chromatiales; family Chromatiaceae; genus Thiohalocapsa; species Thiohalocapsa halophila. Next base: position 35,168 of record NZ_NRRV01000041.1, read on the forward strand.
GTGACCTCGAGCCCGTCGATGTCGCGGATGACGTCGCCGACCCCGAACACCGCCCGCCATAGCGGCGCGGTGCGACGGGCATAGAGGCGTTGCTCGCCGGTGGCGGGGAAGCGCATGGTGACGGTGCGCTCGTCACTGGCCTCGACGATGCCGAGGCCGAGCTCCGCCTGGGTCTCGGACAGCCAACGCTGACCGGGTCTGAACTCGGGAGGGGCTTCGGGCATGAGGACTCGCGGTTGCGGTTGGGGACGGGTCCGGGCGACGCCGGACCGGCTGTGCGTTATCTGCCGACGGCGCCGGCTGTGATCACTCAAGAGGCGAGCGGCGACAGCGGCGGCGCGGCATCATTTGCCGATCTCCACGATGTGCGAGATCACCGCCTCTGCCTGCGCCGGCGTGACCTCGCCGCAGCTCCCGTCCGCCGGCATCTTGCGCTCGCCGCGGGCAAAATCGCCGATCTGCTTCTTGAGATACGCCGGATACTGGAGCACCAGCGGCGGCACCTTGCCGCTGTCGTCGCCGGCGGCATCTGGTCCGTGGCACCCGGCGCAGGTCTCGCTGTAGAGCTCGCCGCCGGCGGTCTCGAAGGCGGCCTTGTCGTCGAAGGCCGCCAGGGCCTCCGGCGTCGGCTCATAGGGCCAGAGGCTGAGCCGCGGCGGCGTGAAGTCTGCGACATGGCCGGCCACCAAATCGATGATCTCGGCGTCGAAGCGTTGGTGCTTGAAAATGGGCACCATGGGCTTGTTGACTCGCGCCTGGGACTTGAACGCGTGCAGCTGGCGGTCGATGTAGGGCTGCGGCAGGCCGGCGATGCGTGGATAGGTCCCGCCTTGGCCGCCCTCGCCACGCTTTCCGTGGCAATCCACGCAGTAGGCGTACACCTGCTCGGCGGTGACCTCCGCAGCGTCGGCGGCCGCTGCCAGCGCCGGTGCCGCCAGCAGGGCGCCCGCTATCAATAACAGCCCGAGCCGCGAGCCCTGCTGATTTGCTTGGACGCGCGTGGTTGCGCCTTTTGGGCCAGCTGCGTGCCCGGGTAAGCTCGGGGCGGCGGCCGTCGGGGAGTCGGTCGGTGCATTGCGAGATGACTGCATGGAATTCTGCCCGATAGAACGGTTGCTGGCGGCCGCGATACGGCGCAGGGCGCCGACAGGCGATGCATCCCCATGATAGCGGCCCGGGGCCGCTTCTGCCCGGCGCGTCTATGACCGCGCCACTCAACGCCGGAGTGAAACCGCGTCGGTTGGTTAGCGCGCACGCCAGAGCCAGCCCGCCGCAGGGAGCATGGAGGCAGATGCGGCGATCTCACCCTGGCTTGCCCGGCCACGGCTCGATCCGCCGACCCTGTACCGGCGTCCCGCGCAGCAGCGCCAGCGCCGTTCGTCCCAATGCGGGGCCACAGGCACCAGGGGGCTCCGGGGGGGCACCAGGGGGGGGCACCAAGGCTGACTTGACTTCCGACAACGCCTCCAGCGGCAGCCGGTGTTTCAATGATGGGTCGTGCGCAGCCCAAGTTCCAACCCGAGGCCGAGCTATGCCGCTTTTCAAGCTCAAATACTGGATCCTCGCCGGCATGCTGCTGCCGGTGGTGCTGCTCTTGCTCGCCCTGGTACGCCCGGATGGTCCGGACTACGCCGTCCTGGAGCGCGGCGACGGCTTCGAGCTGCGCGCGTACGACCCGGTGCGGGTGGCGGAAACGGCAGTGGACGGCGCCTTCGCCGACGCCGATGACCTGGCCTACCCGCGCCTTTTGGATTACATCCGCGGCGAAAACAGCAGCGGCCGCAAGGTGCCCATGCTGGCGCCTGCAATGCAGCAGCGCGCCGGCGACGACGCCTGGCTGATGCAGCTGGTCATGGCCAAAGAGTATCCGCTGGCCATGCTGCCGCGGCCGACGAATCCGCAGGTAGACTTGCGCGAGCTGCCGCAGCGCCTGGTGGCGGCGCGGCGCTCCGGCGGCGGCTGGGACGAGGCAGCCTGGCAGCAAGAGGCGGAGCAGCTCATGGACGCCGTCGCGCGGGCGGGCCTAGAGCCGGTCGGTGAGCCGGTCTTCGCGCGCTACAATGCGGCCTTCGTCCCCGGGTTTCTGCGCCGCAACGAGGTGCTGCTTCCCGTCGAGCGCTGAGCGCCCGCGAGGGAGACACCGAGTCATCGGCCTGTCCCTGGCGCCTCGGCCCAGGCCCCGGCAACCGAGAACCAGGCGATCCCATCGCCGGCAACAGGAGCGCCAGATGTCCATGCAAGCACCCATAATATCGAGTGTCCCGCATCCCGGGCCCGCTGTCACAGCGCCCGGCGCCGGACGCCAGCACAACGAGCAGGTGCCGCTGCCGCCGGCGGTGGACGCCCCGCGGGAGGTCTACGCGACCCCATCGCTGAAAGAGATCAGCTGGTATGCCGACGGCCCCGAGGGCACCCGCCCGCTGGTGCTGCTGCACAGCATCAACGCCGCCCCCAGCGTGTTCGAGATGAAGCCGCTGTTCGAGCACTATCGCGCCGAGCGGCGGGTGTTCGCACCGGACCTGCCTGGCTTCGGCTTCTCGGACAGAAGCGACCGACCCTACTCGCCGGAGCTCTACGCCGAGGCCATCAACGCCTTTCTCACCGACGTGGTCAAGGAGCCCGCGGACATCGTCGCCTTCTCGCTCACGTCGGAATTCGCCGCCCGCGCCTACCTGGCGGCGCCGGAACGGTTCGAGACCCTGGCGCTGCTCTCCCCCACCGGCTTCAGCGACCGCCGCCTGCCCTCGGGCGGTGTCGGCAAGGCGCTGCACCGGGTGTTCACGCTGCCGGGCCTCGGCTCCGGGCTCTACAGCCTGCTCACCAAGCGCGGCGGGATTCGCTTCTTCCTGCGCCAGAGCTATGTCGGCGAGCCGCCGGACGAGCTCATCGACTATGCCTATGCCACCTCGCACCAGCCGGGCGCCATGCACGCGCCCTATCGGTTCCTATCCGGGCAGCTGTTCACCCGCAACGCCGTCGAGACCCTATATAACAAGCTGAAGCTGCCGGTGCTGGTGATCTACGACAAAGACGCCAATGTCACCTTCGACCTGCTGCCCGGGGTGGTGGAGTCACACGCCAACTGGCGGGCCACCAAGGTCGAGCCCACCCTGGGCATCCCGCAGTGGGAGCGCCCGACCCGCACTATTGCGGCCCTGGACGAGTTCTGGCGCACGGCCGACGCCACGACAGCGGCGCAAGAGCGCTGACGTCGCGGCTGGCCGCCGGCGGCCCGGCCCCAGCTCGGCTTGGGGGTCAATTGGGGCTCAGGCCGGGCCCAACGGGCGCTTCTGAGCCCGGGCCGGCGCCGCCGCACGGAGCTCGCGGCGGCAAGCCCCCTCGGATTATCCTGACAGGGCGCGTAGGCTGTCGCCGCCGGCGCGCCGGAGCGACGGGCGCCGCATCGAGGCCCCTGAATCCGACCTGAATCCCAGGTCAAATGCCGCTGCCACTGCGCGCAGCCTAGCGCATCGAGCCCACCCGCCGTCGTTGCCAGCGTCCTTGCCGCCCAAGATGTCCGTCCCGTCGTCTGCCATGGACATGCTCGCCCCCCTCGCCATCCTGGAGCACCTGGAGGCGCGCTTGGCCGAGGCGGTGGCGGAGCTGCCGCTGACCACCACCAGTGGTCTGCAATCCGTGCTTCTGGCCCTGCCGCGCGCGCCGGCGGCAGCCCCGCAGCTGGCCGGGCGCCAGTTTCAGTTCCGCCACGCCCAGCGCGGTGAGCTGCACGCGGGCTATGGCGAGGCTGCGGCCTGGCAGGCTGCGGGTCCGGAGCGCCTGAGCAGCCTGTCCACGGCCCTGGCCAGCCCGCAGTGGCGGCGTACGGACCCGGACGCCACCGGCTTCGATGCCTTCGCGATGCTCGGCTTCGCCGCCGCCGATGCACCGGCGCAGCCCCTCGCACCAGGGCCCGGCGGCGATACAGCCGTCCCCCTGCCCAATGCCTTGCTCTGGGTGCCCGAGATCGGCCTCGTCTGTCAGGACCATGCGGCGGCACTGGTGTTCTCGACGCCGCTGCCGGCGGCGCCCGAGCAGCTGCTGGCACGCTGGCGGCACCTGCTGCGCGACCTGGTCCCGGCGCTCTACGAGCCATCCCCGGGCCCGCGGCCCACCGCACGCTTGCAGCGCACCGGCGAGGAGCCGGACGCCACCGGCTGGCGCCGTCTGGTGCGCGATGCGCTGGCGCAGATCGCCGCCGGCCCCGTGGCCAAGGTGGTGCTCTCGCGCCGGCTCATGGTCCGGGGACCTCGGGAATTCGATGTCGCCCGGCTGCTGGACGCCCTGGGCTGCTTGTTCCCTTCCTGTCAGACCGTGAGCCTGCGCCGCAACGGGCACAGCTTTGTCGCGGCGACGCCGGAGCGCCTGCTCGGTCTGCGCGCCGGGCGCTTGCAGGTGGACGCCATCGCCGGCACCGCAGGCCGCGGCGAGTCGGTGGCCGAAGATGCCCGTCTGCGCGCCGGACTGCTCGGCTGCGAGAAGAATCTGCGCGAGCACCGCTTCGTCATCGACGCCGTGCGAACGGCGCTGGCCGACTGCTGCGCGGGCTTCCGGGTGCCGGCGACACCGCAGGTGCTGGCGCTCAGCAACGCGCAGCACCTGTGGAGCCCCATCGATGCCCGCCCGCGGTCAGGCTGCAGCCTGTTCGACCTCGCCGCTCGGCTGCATCCCACACCCGCCACCAACGGCCAACCGCGGGCGGAGGCCCAGGCCTGGCTGCGCGACACAGAGCCCTTTCCGCGGGGTTGGTACACGGGCGCCGCCGGCATCCTGCGCCCGAACGGCGACGGCGAGCTCTGGGTGCTGCTGCGCTGCGCCCAGGTCAGCGGCGCCGAGGCGGAGCTCTTCGCCGGTGCCGGTATCGTTGCCGGCTCGGACCCCGACGCCGAATGGAGCGAGACCGAGGCCAAGCTCGCCGCCATGCTGTCGGCGCTGCGCTATGCCTGAGCATGAGCCCCTCGCGCGCGACGGCCATCCACCACCCGTCTCCACTCGTCCATGACTGAGTCGGACACCGGCTGTCTCAACCTGCGCTGGGCAGCGGCACTGCTGGCGGGCCTCACCGCCGGCGGCGTAAGCTCCCTGGTGCTATCGCCCGGGTCTCGCTCCACGCCCCTGGTCATCGCGGCTCAACGCTCGACGGGGTTGGCGCTGATCCCCATCCTGGACGAGCGCAGCGCCGGTTTTTTCGCACTGGGTGCCGCCCGCGCCGCGAATCGGCCGGTGGCCCTGCTCGCCACCTCCGGCTCGGCGCCGGCGCACTGGTATCCCGCCGTCGTCGAGGCCAGCGAGAGCGGCGTGCCCCTGGTGCTGCTCTCCGCCGACCGCCCACCGACGCTGCGCGGCTTCGGCGCCAACCAGACCATCGATCAGACCCGGCTGTTCGGCGCCTTCGCCCGCGAGGCCCATGATCCCGGGCTGCCGCGGGTGGACCAGGCCGCGCTGGCCGCCATCGCCGCCCTCGGCCGCCGCGCTGCTGCAGTCGCGGCGGGGCCGAGACCGGGGCCGGTACAGATCAACCTGCCCTTCGAAGAGCCGCTGGTTCCCGCAGGGGATTGCACGGAGGCCGTGCCCGCGGGGGTGACGGCCTCCGCCATACCTCGGGGCTGGGCCGAGGACGGGGCCGCCGGGTCCAGCCTGACACCGATTGCTTTGCCGCCCGGACGCGGGCTGGTGGTGGTGGGGCCCGGGCGCTTCGGGGCCGAGCTTCCCGCCGCACTGCGACACGCCGCACACCGGCTGGCACTGCCGGTGCTGGCGGACCCGCTGTCGGGGCTGCGCTTCGGTCCCGCCGCCGACGCGGTGCTCTGCAACTATGACGCCCTGCTGCGCAACGCCGATGCCGCCCGTGCACTGCGCCCGGACTGGGTGCTGCGCTTCGGCGGCGCGCCGGTGTCCAAGGTCCTGGGTCAGTGGCTGGCCGGCATCCCGGCACTGCTGGTGGACCCAGCCGGGGGCTGGCGGGACCCGGAGCACGGCGTGCTGCGGCGCCTGGTCGCCGAGCCCGCAAGCGTGTGCGCGGCGCTCAGCCCCGGCGGGGCGCCGGACACCGCCTGGGCCACCCGCTGGCGGCAAGCCGACCAAAAGGTGGGCGCGCTCGCCGAGACGCACCTGAACGCGGCCCCCTGGTGCGAGGCCCAGGTCATCCGGACCCTGCTCGCGCACCTCCCCGCCGGCGAGGCCCTGCTCTGCGCCAACTCGCTGCCCATCCGCCAGCTGGATGCCTGGTCCGGCACCCGCACCGAGCCATTGCGGCTGCACGGCAACCGCGGGGCCAGCGGTATCGATGGCCAGCTATCCACGCTGGCCGGGCTCAATCACGCCGCGCGAGCAGGCGAAGGCCCGCCCTGCTGGGCCCTGCTCGGCGACCTCTCCGCGGTGCACGACCTGAGCGGCTGGCTGTTGGCGGAGCACCTGCGTCGGCCGGTGGTGGTCATCAACAACGCCGGCGGGCGGATCTTCGACTACCTGCCCCAACACGGCCTACCGGACTTCGCCCGGCTATGGCGCACGCCGGTGGCTCCGGACTTCGGCCGCCTGGCGGGGACCTTCGGCTTCGTCCATCGCCGCATATCCGGGGCCGATGCGCTGGCACAGGCCCTGGACGCAGCCACCGCTGCAGAGACGAGCTCGCCGGCCCGCCGACCGCTGTTGGAGGTCTGCATCGACGCCCATGCCTCCCGCAGCGTCCATCGCGGGCTCTGGGACGCGGTTGCAGCAATGTCCCTTTGAGCCGCGCGGCGACGTCCCGCCGCGGCACGCCACGACCGACCGCCGAGCCCGACCCCCAGGCTCGCGGCACACCCCAATGATCTTAATCAGTGCATAAGGGGTTTCATGGGCGCCCCGACACTGCATAATGCGGCGCTTTCCCGCGGCGGCCCCGCGGGATGGCTAGCGGGGCCCCTGTGCCCCGGCACATTCGCATCGGTGGCGCAATCGACGGCGTCGTCGACGCCGCAAAGCCAACCCTGGGAGTTGAGCATGCAATACGACAGTCACCTGTACCAGATTCTGGCCCCGAACCCGGCGTTGGTGGCCTCACAGTTGGAGCCGGAGGACTTCGCCAAGCACTACACTTCCGGCTCCGTGCGCTACTACGCCGGCAAGGTGGTATTCGCGGAGATCGACCTGAGCTACCGCCATCCCTACTTCAAGATCGACGAGGCCCTGGCCACCCTGAAGCCGCATGACGACGGCCGCCCCAAGGCGACCAAGTTCATCTCCACCTACCGGGTGCTGGAGCATATCGACCTGGAGGCGATCCAGCGGGTGATCCTGGGCACGCCGGAGGGCTATGCGCTGGAGCTCCAGGCCGCGCCCTACGACAAGACCCACGAGGAGGGATTTCTGCGCATCTACGCCGAGATCGCGCCGCTGCGCATGCTGGTGATGTCGCGGCTGGATTTCCCGGCCTTCGGCAAGTACGTCACCGACCCGGCGTTTCCGAAAGGGGCGCCGAAGCAGTTCTACACCCAGATCGAGCTGGACATCGAGCATTTCCTGAAGGAGTTCGAGCAGCGCCCCACCATGCACCCGCCCATTCCCGGGCTGCATCCGTCGAACCTGCGCGCCGCGATTACGGAGCTGCGCGACAACCCGGGCAAGGACACCAAGGGGCTGCGCCTCGACAGCGGCTTCGACAACATCCCGTACAAGCTGATTCGCCACGGGTTCATGTTCGCCTCGCAGGAGACGACTCGCTTCTTTCCGATGCCGTCGCACACGGAGATCGAAGCGACCAACTACCACTTCTGGCGCGCCATGTGACCGCGGCCGTCACGGCCCACGGCCGGCACCGGCGGCACTGCGGCCGGTCCCGGCACTGCCGCGGCCACCACCCATTGCATGCACCCGCCCACAGCCACGCGTCCATGCTCGCGCAGCGGGCACCGCACAGCGAGCACCCGGGTGCCCCGCCCCGTCGCGGTTTTGGGCGGTTTTCGCAGAACGGCATCGCCGGCCGCTGCCGCATACACATTTGGCCGCCGACGCGGCGGGGCATCCTGCATTCTTGAGAAGAGTCGGGAACCGCCGAGAACGCGGCTTCCCTAGGACAACAACGCTGATTCGAGCCACACGGGGAGTCATCCACCCATGAGCCTGAATGCTCTCATCCCCCTGTTCTTCGGGGTCCTCGGCCTGGCGACGGCCTATGTCGTCTATCAAAACGTCAAGGCCTATCCCAAGGGCGAGGCGAAGGTCGCCGCCATCGGCGACGCCATCCATCTCGGCGCCATGGTCTTCATGCGCCGGGAATACACCATGCTCGGCCTCTTCGCGGCCGTGCTGCTGGTAGTGCTGTACGTCTTTCTCGGCTGGAAGACCGCGCTGGCCTTCCTGGTGGGCGCCGTCGCCTCGGCCCTGGCGGGCTTCATCGGCATGAGCACGGCGACCCGGGCCAATGTGCGCACCACGGTGGCGGCCCATACCAAGGGACCGGCCGAGGCGCTGACGGTGGCCTTCTTCGGGGGCTCCATCATGGGCTTGGCGGTGGCCTCCCTGGGCCTGCTCGGCCTGGGCACCCTGTATCTGCTGTTCGGCGGCGACCCGGAGACCGCCCATGCGATTCACGGCTTCGGCATGGGCGCGTCCAGCGTGGCGCTCTTTTCCCGCGTCGGCGGCGGCATCTACACCAAAAGCGCCGACGTGGGCGCGGACCTGGTGGGCAAGGTGGAGGCCGGCATCCCCGAGGACGACCCGCGCAACCCGGGCGTCATCGCCGACAACGTGGGCGACAACGTTGGCGACGTCGCCGGCATGGGCTCGGATATCTTCGAGTCCTACTGCGGCTCCATCATCGCCACCATCGCCATCGCCTCCACGCTGGCGGCGGACGTCATGGACCCGCTGGGCGAGCGCCAAGCGCTGATGTTCCTGCCGCTTGGCCTGGCCTCCGCTGGCCTGCTCTGCTCCATCGCCGGCATCTGGCTGGTGCGGCGCTTCTCGACCCAAACCCCGGAGCGGGCGCTTCGCATCGGCACCATCGGCGCGAGCGTGCTGTTCATGCTCATCGCCTTCCTGGTCATCATCGCCACCGGCGTCACCAGCGCCGTCTGGGGCGCGGTGCTCATCGGCGCCTTGGGCGGCATCGTCATCGGACTTGTGACCGAGTACTACACCTCGGGCAAGCCGGTGCGGCACATCGCCATGGCGGGCGAGACCGGCGCCGCCACGGTCATCATCACGGGCTTTGCGGTGGGCATGCGCTCGGTGATCATCCCGCTGCTCACCATCAGCGTCATCATTTTCGTCGCCAACTGGCTGGCGGGCCTCTATGGGGTCGGCATCGCCGCCGTGGGCATGCTGGCCACCGTCGGCATCACCATGGCCATCGACGCCTACGGCCCGGTGGCGGACAACGCGGGCGGCATTGCGGAGATGGCGGGTCTCGGCGTGGAGACCCGGCGCATCACCGATTCCCTCGACGAGCTCGGCAACACCACCGCCGCCATCGGCAAGGGCTTTGCCATCGGTGCCGCCGCCTTGGCGGCGCTGGCCATCATCACCGCCTACATCGAGAGCGTCGCGCTGCACGTGCCGGACTTCGAGCTGCTGCTGAGCGACCCGCTGGTGATCATCGGCATGTTCGTCGGCGGCATCCTGCCTTTCGCCATCGCCTCCATCACCATGACCGCGGTGGGTGATGCCGCCTTTGCGATGATCAACGAGATCCGCCGCCAGTTCCGGGAGATCAAGGGCCTGCTGGAGGGTGAGGCCGAGCCGGACACGGCGCGCTGCGTGGACATTGCCACCACCGCGGCACTGAAGAAGATGATCCTGCCGGGCGTCATCGCCATCGCCGCGCCCTGGGTGGTGGGCTTCGGCCTCGGTCCCGCCGCCCTCGGCGGCATGCTCGGCGGCGCGCTGCTCGGCTGCGTGCTGCTGGCGCTGACCATGGCCAATGCCGGCGGCGCCTGGGACAACGCCAAGAAGTACGTCGAGCAGGGCAACCACGGCGGCAAGGGCTCGGACACCCACAAGGCCACGGTGGTCGGCGATACCGTCGGCGATCCCTTCAAGGACACCTCCGGCCCGTCCATGAACATCCTCATCAATGTCATGGCCATCGTCAGCCTGGTGATCGCGCCGCTGCTCGGCAACAGCCTGCTGGGCTGAGGGCTGAGGGCCGGGGGCGCCGAGCTTCACTCCGCCCATCGCCGGCGCGGCTCGATGCCGCGGCGGCGATGGCCGCCCTCGCGAGTCGGTCAGCCCGTCGGGCTGCGCGGGCTTCCTGATCGCAGCCCTGATCCCCTTGTATCGCCGAGTACAACTCGGCGGTCCCAGCTCCGTCCCAGCGCGGCCCTGCGCCATCTCGGCTAAGCTCCCGGCATGACCACGGTCGTCGTCGCCGAAAAGCCGAGCGTCGCCCGCGACATCGCCGCGGTGCTGGGCGCGTCCGCCCGCGCCGAGGGCTGCCTGCGCGGCAACGGCTGGTGCATCACCTGGGCCCTGGGGCACTTGGTGCACTTCGCCGAGCCGGACGACTACGGCCCGGACTGGGCCGGGCGTTGGTCCCCGAGCCAGCTGCCGATGATTCCGGAGCGCTGGCGGCTGCGCACGGACAAGAAGACCGTTGATCAATTCCGCATCGTCAAGGGCCTGCTCACGGCCGAGGACACCGAGCGCGTGGTCTGTGCCACGGACGCCGGCCGCGAGGGCGAGCTCATCTTCCGCCTCATTGTCGAGCACGCCCGCAGCCGCAAGCCCATCGAGCGGCTCTGGATCTCCAGCCTGACACCGGAGGCCATCCGCGCCGGCTTCGATACCCTGCGCCCCGCCGCCGACTATGCACCGCTGGCCGCCGCCGCCCGCGCCCGGGCGCAGGCGGACTGGCTGGTGGGCATGAACCTGACCCGTGCCTACACGGTGCATAACCGGGTGCTGTGCACCATCGGTCGGGTGCAGACGCCGACCCTGGCGATGATCGTCGCCCGCGATGCGGCCATCGCAAACTTCACCAAGGCCTACTTCTACGAGCTGGTGGCGCGCCTGGCGGAGGGCTTCGAGGCCAAGTACAGCAAGGACGGCGAGACCCGCATCGAGCGGAAAGAGCACGCCGAGCGGCTGCAACGGCAGATCAGCGCCGCCATCGAGCCGCACCGCACCGGCACCGTCACCGCCGTCGACAAGAAGGTCCGCCATAACCGCCCGCCGCCGCTCTACGACCTCACCACGCTGCAGCGCGATGCCAACCGCCGCTTCGGCTTCACGGCGGCCAAGGTGTTGGAGCTGGCGCAGACCCTGTACGAGACCCACAAGCTCATCAGCTATCCGCGCACCGAGAGCCGCCACATCGGCGAGGACATGCTGCCTGAGCTGCCGGGGATTCTGGAGCAGATGGACCATCCGCTGGCCGCCGAGGCTCGTGCCCGCCTGGACGCCGGCCACCGCCTCGGCAAGGCCTATGTGGACAAGACCAAGCTCACCGACCACCACGCCATCCTGCCCACCGCCCGGTGCCCGCCGGCCAACCTGCCGGAGCCGCTGCGCAAGATCTACGACCTGGTGGCGGCGCGCTTCGTCGCCGTGTTCCTGCCGGATCAGCGCGTGGAGGAGACCCGGGCGACGCTCGACATCGGCGGCGAGACCTTCGTCGCCAAGGGCTCCCGGGAGCTGGAGCCGGGCTGGAAGCGGGTGGAGCCGCGGCGGCGGGCCGCTGCCGAGCAGGCGGGCGGGACTGGTGACGCGGGGGAGCCGCCGGGCGCCGACGGCAAGCACGCCCGGGCCGACTCTGCCGCGTCGGAGCACCGCCCCCTGCCGCCGCTGGAGAAAGGCCAAACGGTGCACGTGGACGCACTGGACGTGGTGGAGCGCGAGACCAAGCCGCCGCGGCCCTTCGACGACGCGACCCTGCTCAACGCCATGAAGCACGCGGGCCGCGAGATCGACGACGACGCCCTGGCGGCGGCCATGAAGTCGTCGGGGCTCGGCACCCCCGCCACCCGCGCCGAGATCATCGAAAAGCTGCTGCGCACCGGCTATATCGAGCGCCGGCGCAAGCAGCTGCGCGCCACCGACAAGGGCAAGGCGCTCATCGCGCTGGTGGCCGAGCCCCTGCGCAGCGTCGAGCTCACCGCCGCCTGGGAGCAGCGCCTCAAGGACATCGAGCAGGGCGCCGCCGACGCCGACGCCTTCTACCGCGACATCTGCGAGCAGGTTCGGGCGCTGCTCCCGCAGGTGGCCAGCGGTCCCGCGATGACGGCGGAGCAGGTGGCCGCGGCACGGGCCGCGGCGCCGCAGCGCGGCGGGGGCAAAGGGCGCGGCGGCAAGCGTGGAAGCGGCAGCGCCGCCGGACAACGCCGAACAGGCCGCAGCCGCTCCGGCGGCGACCGAGGCACGGGGGCCGGGAATGCCGGCGAGCCCAAGTCCGCCGACCTCGGCACCTGCCCCGTATGCAAGCAGGGCGAGATCATCGAGAACACCAAGGCCTACGGCTGCGCGCGCTGGCGGGACGGCTGCGGCTTCACCATCTGGAAGACCGTCGCCGGCCACCGGCTCTCTACGGCGGAGATTAGCCAACTGATCGAGCAGGGCCGCACGGAGCAAGTCGACGACTTCAAATCCAAGGCCGGCAAGGCCTTCTCGGCCCGGCTGCGGCTGGACGACGCCGGCAAGGTGCGCCTCGACTTCGACAAGCCGGCGCCGACCGACGACAAGCCCCGCAGCCGTGACGAGGCCGACCCGCCGGCCGAGGACGCGGACAAGCCGCCCATTGCAGAATCGCTGCAGCGCAACCCGCTCACCTGCCCCCAATGCGGCCGAGGCCGCATCATCGAGGGCCGCCACGCCTTCGGCTGCAACCGCTGGCGCGAGGGCTGCGACTATCGAGTCCCGAAAGAGACCGACGGCCGCAGACTCACCGAAGCCGAGCTGAGGACTCTGGCCGCGCTCTAAAAAAAGGGGTCAGAGCCGAATGGCACTAACTTAAGCGGCGTCTTCATAAAAACAGTCACTTAGCGAAGCGCTTGGCCTGCAACCCGAACAGCTCCAGGCCGTCCGACATGCGAAGACCGCCCGCTTG
>NZ_NRRV01000042.1 GCF_016583825.1 Thiohalocapsa halophila
TCTCGGGGCGGGCGGGCAGGAGCCAGGTGTTGGGGCCGGGCCAGCTGGCGCGGATCTCGGCCATGCGCTCGGCGTCCAGCGTTTGCACGTACGGCAGCAGGGCATTGAGGTCGGCGGCGATGAGGATCAGGCCCTTGTCCATGGCCCGGCCCTTGATCTTGAGGATGCGCAGCACGGCGTCGGGGTCCAGCGGGTCGCAGCCCAGGCCGAAGACGGCCTCGGTGGGGTAGGCGATGACGCCGCCGCGGCTCACGACCCGAGCGGCCTCGCGGAGGGCGAAGGGGGTGGTGCCGACGCTGCGCATGGTGTGGCGCTCGGGCGCTGTGGCTCGGGTGTCCGGGTTGTTGGTGTGCAGGCTGTGCTTTGCGCACCCCACGCCGGCCGCCATGGGCCGCGGGCTCAGGAGGCGGTTTCCACTTCGGTCTCTTCGGCCGGTGCCGTGTAGCCGCATTCCTTCTGCGGGCAGACCTTCTGGGCGCCCTTGCTCTTGGTAACCTTGAGCGTCAGGATGGGCCAGTTGCACTGCGGGCAGGGCTCGGCGAGCGGCTGATTCCAGACGGCGTAGTCGCACTTCGGGTAGGTCGAGCAGGAGAAGAAGACCTTGCCGCGGCGAGACTTTTTCTTCTGCAGGGTGCCGGCCTCGCACTTCGGGCATTGGATGCCCGTGTCCACGGGCTTCTCCAGCGGCTCGATGTGGCGGCACTTGGGATAGGCCGTGCAGCCGATGAACTTGCCGTAGCGCCCGCGCTTGACGGCGAGCTCCGAGCCGCACTCGGGGCAGCTGCGGTCCTCGACGATCTGCGGCTCCTCCTTCTCGCCCTTGCCCTCGTCCAGGTTGCGGGTGTACTTGCACTCGGGATAGTTGGTGCAGCCGATGAACAGCCCGTTGCGGCCCAGGCGCTTGGACAGCTGGCCGCCGCACTCGGGGCACTGCTCGTCGAGGGCCTCCTGGGTGACCTGGCTGCGGTCGACGTTTTCCTGGGTGTGCTCCAGGCGGTCCTTGAAGGGCTTCCAGAACTGCTCCAGCAGCGGGATCCAGTCCTCCTCGCCGCGGGAGACGGCGTCTAGCTCGTCTTCGAGCTTGGCCGTGAAGTCGTAGTCCACGTAGGACGTGAAGTACTCGGTGAGGAACTTGTTGACGATGCGGCCCACGTCCGTCGGCAGGAAGCGCTTTTTCTCCAGCACCACGTACTCGCGCTCCTGGAGCGTCGAAATGATGGAGGCATAGGTGGACGGGCGGCCGATGCCCAGCTCCTCCAGCGCCTTCACCAGCGACGCCTCGCTGTAGCGCGGCGGCGGCTCGGTGAAGTGCTGCTCCGGGCGGATGGCCTGGAGGTCCACCAGCTGGCCTTCGGTCATGTCCGGGAGCATGCGCTCCTCGTCGTCGTCCGCGGTGGTGGCGTCGTCGCGGCCTTCCAGATAGACGCGCATGAAGCCGGGCTCGGCGACGGTGGAGCCGGTGGCGCGGAAGCCGTTGCCCGCGCCGGCGGAGAGGTCCACGGCCACCTGGTTGATCAGTGCATGGGCCATCTGGCAGGCGACGGTGCGCTTCCAGATCAGCTCGTAGAGCTTCGCCTGGTCGGCGGTGAGGTGCTGCTTGATGGCCTTCGGGTCGTTGTGTACGGAGGTGGGGCGGATGGCCTCGTGCGCCTCCTGGGCGTTCTTGGACTTGGTCTTGAACGCCCGCGGCTTCTCCGGCACGTTCTCGGCGCCGTAGCGCGCGGCGATGAAGTCCCGCAGCTCCGCCAAGGCCTCCTGCGCCAGGTTGACGGAGTCCGTGCGCATGTAGGTGATCAGGCCGACGGCGCCGTTGCCGATGTCCACGCCTTCATAGAGCTGCTGGGCGGTGCGCATGGTGCGCTGCGCCGTGAAGCCGAGCTTGCGCGCAGCCTCCTGCTGGAGCGTGGAGGTGATGAACGGCGGCGCCGGATTGCGCTTGCGCTGCTTGCGCTCGACCTTCTCCACCTTGAGCTGCCCGCCCGGGGCGCCGCCGGCGGCCTGCACCAGCGCGGCTTCGACCTCCCGGGCGCGCTTCTCGTCGGTGATGGTGAACTGCTCCACCTTCTCGCCGCCGAACTGTGTCAGCTTGGCGCTGAAGGGCTTGGTGCCGAGCTTCTCGTCCGGGGCGCTGGCGTCCGCCTCCACGGTCCAGTATTCCTGGCTCTGGAAGGCTTCGATCTCCTGCTCGCGCTCGACGATGAGCCGCAGCGCCGGGCTCTGCACCCGCCCGGCCGAGAGCCCGCGGCGCACCTTCTTCCACAACAGCGGCGAGAGATTGAAGCCCACCAGGTAGTCCAGCGCCCGGCGCGCCTGCTGGGCGTTGACCAGGTCCGTGGAAAGCTCCCGTGGATGGGCGACGGCGTCGTTGACGGCGCGCTGGGTGATCTCGTTGAAGACGACCCGGTACACCGGGCGCTCGCCGATGAGCTTGCGGTCGTGCAGCAGCTCGTAGAGGTGCCAGGAGATGGCCTCGCCCTCGCGGTCCGGGTCCGTCGCGAGATACAGCGCGTCCGCCTTCTTCAGCAGCTTGGCGATGGCCGAGACGTGCTTCTCGTTGCGGTCGATGACCTGGTACTTCATCTCGAAGTTGGACTCGGGGTCCACCGCGCCCTCCTTCGGCACCAGGTCGCGGACGTGCCCATAGGAGGCCACCACCTCAAACTCGGGGCCGAGGTACTTCTTGATGGTCTTGGCCTTGGCGGGGGATTCGACGACGACGAGGTGCATGATGGTTCCGGAGCGCGATCGACGGGCGGCCTAGGAAATACGAAACGCTGCGCTCGCGTCAAGGTGGGGCTGGCTGCAAGGCGGTATCAAGCCGTGCCCAAAGCGGCGGGCGCTGCGGTGTGAGGGCCGCGGCATCGCCTCTGTGCTGCCTGGTGGCTGGCGCCGGCAGGGAGACTCGGGTCCGGCGTGGCGCCTGCGCGGGAAGGTCGCACCGGCGCTTTCCCGGTCTGCCCCACGGGTCTGCCCCGCCGGTCTGCCCCAGAGGACGAGCGCTGCATTGCTCAGCGCTTGCCTAATGCAGCTGTGCCGGGGCGTCGCTGTAGATCAGCTCTTCCATCTGGCTGTGTGCGGATTCCCGGCCCGGGCGGTTCATCAACACCAGCAATACCACCCATTTCAGCTCGTCGACGGTCACCGCGGTCTGTTGAATGGCCATGGCGCGGTCGATGACCAGCTCGCGGCTCAGAGGGTCCAAGATCGCGCTCTGCTCCAGAAACAGCAGCAGCCCACGCGCCTCGATGTCGAGCTTGGCACACTCGGCGGTGGAGTACACGCGCATGGCGCCGGCGGTGCGCGGCGGATACTCCGTGGTGTCCATGCGGCTCGCGAGCTCGTCCAGCCAGGTCAGGGCCTGGACGATCTCGCTGTTGGAGAAGCCCGCACGCGAGAGCTCGGTCTCTAGCTCGTCCTGGTCGACGGGCGGGCGCGATTGGCCGTCCAAATAGTTCTCATAGAGGTAGATCAGGACGTCGACCATGCTCTCGTTCATGCTGACTCCTTGAGTGTTGGCACTTGCTTGTGGATCTGCGGCGCCGGCGCGGTGCAAGGCGCCGGCGAGTCGGTGGTGATGGCTGTGCGCCAGGGGCTTGCTCAAGCGTCGGCCGATGAGTGCCGCGGCGGCCCGCTGCGGCTATAGCGACCGCCGGGATGGGAGACCACATGCCCCTGCAGCTCCAGCAACAGCAGCATGGACGCGATCTCGAAGGCCGGAAGGCCGGTGCGGGCAATCAGATCATCCGGCGCTATGGGATCATACCCCATGCAGGACAGCAGCCGGCGGTGATCGTCGTCCAGTCCACGCTCGGCATGTGGCTGCGTGGCGGGCGTGGGCCCTTTCTTGGCGGTGCTGTCGTCCAGGTAGGCTGCGAGCTGGGCGCCGAGCTCTTCGAGGATTTGATCGGCACTGTCCACCAGCTTGGCCCCCTGACGGATCAGGGCGTGGCAGCCCCGGGCGAGCGGGTTGTGGATGGAGCCGGGGATGGCGAAGACCTCCCGGCCCTGCTCGCTGGCGAGCCGGGCGGTGATCAGCGAGCCTGAGCCGACTGCGGCCTCGACCACCAGGGTGCCGAGGCTGAGCCCGGAGATGATGCGGTTGCGCTGCGGAAAATGGCTGGCATGCGGGCCGGTGCCGGGTAGGAATTCGCTCACCAAGGCCCCGTCGGCGGCGATGCGTCGAGCCAGGTCGCGGTGGGCGGCGGGGTAGACTCGGTCTGGTCCCGTGCCGAGCACTGCGACGGTGCGGCCGGTGTCGAGTGCGCCCCTGTGCGCTGCGGCGTCCACGCCGAGGGCGAGGCCGCTGGTGATCACCAGCCCCAGACCGGCCAGGTAGCCGGCGAAGTCGCGCGCCGTCTCGGCGCCGCCGGCGGTGGGGTTGCGGCTGCCGACGACGGCGATCTGCGGCTCGCTCAGCAGCCCCTTGTCGCCGCGCACGAAGAGCAGCGGCGGGGCCGCCGGCAGCTCGCGCAGCCGCGGCGGGTAGGCATCCAGCTCCGGGGTCAGCAAGTCCGCGCCGGCGTGATCGGCCCAGGCCAGGGCGTCGTGCATGCGGCTCTGGTCTGGGCTGTCGAGGGCGGCAATCGCGGCGTTGGATACGCCCGCCTCCGCCAGTGCGCCGCGGCCCGCCGCGCGCACCCCGGCGGCACTGCCGAAGCGCTCCACCAGCTGGCCGATGCGTCTGGGGCCGAGTCCGGGTGCCAGGGTCAGCGCCAGCCAGTCCGTGAGGTGCTCGCGCGAGGCGGGGGTCATGGCCACGCCATCTGCTGCGACACCGGCGCGCGGGCCCTGCGCCCGGCTCGGCGGGGCGCCGGGATGCGGCTCCAGCCGCGTCGGCGCCGCCTCCGGCGGGCTGCGGCGTCGCCCAGAGTCCGGGCATGGGTGCCAGTGCTTGCCATCGTTTGCCTCGCGGTGATTGCGGCTCCCGAAAGCGACGCAGGCCTCAGAGGGAACGGGGCGGCGCGACTACCTCGCCGACGTGTATGGCCTGATTGGCGCGCATGACCAGCGCGAAGCTCACCTTCTCGAAGGTTCGGAACACCATGACCACGCCGGTGCGGGAGTCCGGCACGATGAATTGGCCGTCGGCGCGTGATGCGCGTCGGTGCAGCGGCAGCGGCGCGTTTGGATCGGGCCGGCCGCGGTTCCAGCCGTCGAGCTCCCAGTCGCCGAACCAGAAAGATGTGTCGGCCGGCGTCTCGCTGCGCCAGTTCCAGCCGGAGCGTCGCGCCTGGACGCGGTCGCGGCGCAGCTCGCCGCCCTGGTAGGCCGCGAAGACGGTGCCTACCTCGACGCCCTCGCGGCGGCCGCGGTTCAGGGCCACCACGTCGAACTGGCCGATCTGGGAGACACCATTGAGCACGGCGATGATTCTGCCGCGCATGCCGGCCGTGGCCGGACGCGGTAAAAAGCTGCGGATGGGCTCTTCGTCCTGTGCCGGGCGCACCCGGTCGCCCACCTCGACCTCTTTGTGCGAGCGCGTGACCACCAGCGTCGCCGGGTCTCCGAGGCGCTCCAGCTGCGCGCTGGCCACCGAGGTGGCGACGTAGCCCAGCAGCTCGTTCGTGTCCGGGTCCCGATACGCGCGGCCCGGGCGCAGCACGTCCCAGCGGTCGTTGCGGGTGGTGGTGATGCTGCGCACGAACAGGGTATCGCCGAGGCCGGCGATGATCTTCTCCTCCGGAAAGCCCACGACATAGGGGGCGCTGTCGATCTCTTCCGCCGTCGTGATCAGGGGTCGTGACAGGAAGGGCGCGACGGCGTTGACGGGGATGGTCGGAATCTCCCGGTCCAGCTCCTCCACCCGTACCCGGGGCGAGAGCTTGACCGTGCGCAGGCCGCCGCCACCATGAGCCTTGCGGATACGCGGGCTGCCGCTGCTGCGGTCTACCACCAGCACGTCGCCGGGGTAGATTCGGCTCGGGTTGGCGATGCCCGGGTTGGCCTGCCAAATCTGGCGCCAGCGCCAGGGCTCGCTCAGGAAGCGCTCAGCGATACCCCAGAGGGTGTCTCCGGGCTGCACCACGTAGCGATCCGGTGCGTCCGTGCGCAGCGGGCCCTGCGCCATGGCTGCGGTCGCGGCGAGCAGCAGGAGACAGGCCAGCGCGCAGGCGATGGCCGAGCGCCGGCGTTGGAAGCTTCGCGCCGGCACTGCGGACGCTCGGTGGGCGTTGGGCTGGCTGGGCATTGCGCCTCCTGTGGGCGGCCCTCCCGCGGTTGGCCCAGTGGCTGTGGGCCAGCGGCTGGAGCGCGAGCGGGCGGGGCCATGCGGGCATGTACCGAGCACACCCACGCTCGGGCTGCAAGCGTTTGGTGCCGCGGCTTTTTCCGACGCGGTCCCAGTGCCGGGCTCGCTGCCGGATGGTGTATCATGCGCATATTAGCCCAATCCGCAACGGTTGTATTTGCGAATCACCACAGTTCTGTAACGTCATGGCCAAACTGGAAATCCTAACCTTCCCGGATGAGCGCCTGCGGCGGCGGGCCGAGCCCGTCGAGCAGGTGGATGACAGCATCCGCCAGCTCGTGGACGACATGCTCGAGACCATGTACGAGGCACCCGGCATCGGCCTCGCGGCCATCCAGGTGAACGTGCCAAGGCGCGTCATCGTCATCGACACCTCCGACGAGAAGGATCAACCGCTGTGCCTGATCAATCCGGAGATCCTGGAGCGCAGCGGCGAAGAGCAGATGGATGAGGGCTGCCTGTCGGTCCCCGGTTTTTTCGAGCCCGTCACCCGGGCGGAGCGCGTGACGGTGCGCGCCCTCGGCCGTGACGGCGAGCCCTTCGAGCTCGAGACCGACGGGCTCCTGGCGGTGTGCATCCAGCACGAGATCGACCACCTCGACGGCAAGCTGTTCGTCGATCACATCTCGTCGCTGAAGCGCCAGCGCATCCGCAAGCGACTGGAAAAGGAGCGCCGCCAGGCCACGCCGGCTCCCGCCGCGAACCGCCGGCAGGCCATCTGAGGGCAGCGGCCGAGGCCGCCGGCTGCGGGCGACAGTCCGGTCGATTGCCACGGCCCGCACCCGGCCAGATCCGGGCCCGTCCGCTGGCCCCGGGCCCTGCGCAGCCGCCTTCCCGAAGCGCGGAGCGTCTGCGCTCGTCGCGTCCCTACAAGAAGCGCCACAGACAGCGCCGCGCCGCTCACCCATGGACGACCCAGCCACTGAGACCGCCCCACCCACATCGCCATGACACCGGCCCGCATCCTCTACGCCGGCACGCCCGAGTTCGCCGTGCCGGCGCTGTCCGCGCTGATCACGAGTCCCTACGAGGTGTCCGCTGTCTACACCCAGCCGGACCGGCCTGCCGGTCGCGGCCGCCGCCTCGAGCCGTCACCGGTCAAGCGCCGCGCGCTGGAGGCGGATCTCGCGGTGGTGCAGCCCGCCTCCCTCAAGGACCCGCAGGCCCAGGCCGAGCTGGCGGCCAGGGATGCGGATCTGCTGGTGGTGGCCGCCTACGGACTGATCCTGCCCCAAGCAGTGCTGGACGCGCCGCGCTGCGGCTGTGTCAACATCCACGCCTCGCTGCTGCCGCGCTGGCGCGGGGCCGCGCCGATTCAGCGCGCGCTGCTCGCGGGCGACGCCGAGACGGGCATCAGCATCATGCGCATGGAGGCGGGGCTCGACACAGGCCCGGTGTACCGCTCGGCGCCGCTGCCCATCACCGCCGACGATACCGCCGCCAGCCTGACGGAGCGGCTCGCGGCGCTGGGAGCGCAGACACTGATGGCCGCGCTGCCGGGGGTCCTCGACGGCAGCGCCGTGCCCAGGCCCCAGGATGATGCCGCCGCCACCTATGCCCGCAAGATCATCAAAGACGAGGCGGCCATCGACTGGACCCGACCCGCGGCTGCCATCGAGCGCGCCGTACGCGCGCTCAATCCCTGGCCCGTCGCCCAAGCCCGTCTAAGTGAAGAGGTGCTGCGTATCTGGGCCGCGCAGGCGCTGCCGGCGGCGGACGCAGCACCGGCCGAGCCTGGGCGGGTGCTGGCGACCAGTGCCGCCGGCATCGACGTCGGCACCGGCGCCGGTGTGCTGCGTATCACCGAGCTGCAGGCGCCCGGCAAACGGCGAATGGCCGCCCGCGACTTCCTGAACGCCCGCCGCGTGGACGGCGTCCTGCTTGGCTGAGCCGACACGCCGCGGTGCGCCGGGGCGTCGCGGTCGCCGCGGGCAGGGCGCGCAGACGCGGCAGGGGGATGCCCCGGGCGCCGAGCTGCGCGCTGCCGCCGCTGGCGTGGTGCATGCCGTGCGCGTAGAGGGCCGCTCCCTGACCGCGGCGCTCGCCCAGGCGGCGGCCACCGTGCCCGCGCGCGATCAGCCGCTGCTCGCGGAGCTCTGCTACGGCACCCTGCGCCTGCTGCCGCGGCTGGAGGCCCTGATCGCTATACTGCTGGCGCGGCCCCTTCGCCGCGCCGACCGGATCCTGAATGCGCTCATGGCGGTGGGCCTGTACCAGCTCGTCTCCACCCGCATCCCTGCCCACGCCGCTGTGGCGGCCACGGTGGATGCGACCCGCGCCCTCGGTCGTGCGCGGGCGGCCGGTCTGGTAAACGCCGCGCTGCGACGCTTCCAACGCGAGCGCGAGCAGCTGCTCGGCCGGGTCGGCACAGCCCTGGACGACCCCGCCCTGCTGCCCGATTGGCTGGTGCAAAGACTCCAGGCCGCCTGGCCCGAGCACTGGCGGCGCATCGTCGCCGTTAGCAATCAGCACCCGCCCATGGCCCTGCGCGTAAACCGTCTGCGCCAGCCGCGCGCCGCCTATGCAGAGGCCCTCGCCGCCGCCGACATCGCTGCCCGGCCCCTCGCCGGACTCGACACGGCGCTGCTGCTGGACACGCCGGTGCCCGTGCAGCGCCTGCCGGGGTTCGCCGAGGGAGGGGTCTCGGTGCAGGACGCCGCCGCTCAGTGCGCCGCCGTACTCTTGGACCCGCAACCCGGGGAGCGCGTGCTGGACGCCTGCGCGGCACCGGGCAACAAGACTGCGCACCTGCTCGAGCACGCCGGCGGCGAGCTTTCGCTCACTGCCGTAGACGTGGACGCCGAGCGCTTGGCGCCGCTGCGGGAGAATCTGGCCCGCCTCGGGCTCAGCGCGCGGGTACTGGCGGCGGACGCCCGCGACGCCGCCGCCGACTGGCCGGGCGCGCCCTACGACGCCATTTTGCTGGATGCCCCTTGCTCGGCGACGGGCGTGATCCGCCGCCATCCGGACATCAAATACCTGCGGCGGGAGGCCGATATCCCGGCCCTGGCGGCCACGCAGGATGCCTTGCTCGCAGCGCTCTGGCCGTTGTTGCGCCCCGGTGGGCGACTGCTCTATGCCACCTGCTCGGTGCTGCCGGAGGAGAACCAGCAGCGGGTGGGGGCCTTTCTCGCGGCCCGGGCCGACGCCCAGGAGCTGGCGCTCACCCTGCCGACGGGTATCGGCGAGGCGCTGCCCTGTGCGCCCGGCGTGCAGCTGCTGCCCACCGCCGAGGGCGGCGACGGCTTCTATTTCGCACTGCTGGAGCGCCTGCCATGAGGCGCCACAGGCATTGGCGCATCGCAGTCCTGCTGCCCGCGCTCATGCTGCTGGTGGGCGCGGCCGAGGCGAGCGCGCGCGATTTCGACGTGGAGCGCGTGGAGACCCGGCTGGAGGAAGGCACCTTCCTGATGGATGCGAATATCCGCTACGCCTTCAGCGAGCGCGCCCTGGAAGCCCTGGAGAACGGCGTCCCGCTCACCGTGGAGGTGCATATTCGGGTGCGGCCGGCGGATGCCTGGATCTGGCAGGAGAGCCTGGTGGACCTGCGTCTGCGCTACCGCATCCGCTACAAGCCGCTCTCGGAGCGGTATCTGGTCTCGCAGCTGCCCGGTGAGCGCGGGCGCACTTATGTCACCCGCGATGCCGCGCTCGCCGCCCTCGGCGAGATTCGCGACCTGGCGCTGCTGCGCTCGGAGCGGCTGGAGCCCGACACGGCTTACGAGGTACAGCTCCGGGTGTCCCTGGACATCGAAGAGCTGCCGCTGCCGCTGCGGCCCATTGCCTATCTGTATCCGTCCTGGAAGCAGTCCAGCAAGTGGACCAAATGGCCGCTGACCCCCTGAAGCCGCAGCGCCAGGGGTCGCAGCGCCAGGGGCCTCAGCACGAGCACCGGCAGGACGCGCCGCCGTCCAAGCCCCACCCGCAGAAACCGGCACCACGCAAGGTCTGGCAGCACCCGGGCACCTTCTTTGTCGGCGTGCTGCTGCTGGCGCTGCTGGTGGCGCTGCACTTGATGAGCAGCGCCGTGCAGAACTCCGACGCCCTGAGCCGTGCCTTCGTGCCTCTGCTGCTGGTGGTTTTGCTGGGGCTGTTCGCCCTGGTGGTGATGGTGGGCGTCAATGTGTTGCGGCTGGTGAGCCAGCGCCGCGGCGGTGCCCCCGGCTCGCGGCTCACGGCCCGCATCGTGCTGCTGTTCGCGCTGATCTCGCTGCTGCCGGTGGGCGTGGTCTATTACTACTCCCTGGGCTTCCTGCTGCGCGGCATCGACAGCTGGTTCGACGTGGAGATCGACAGTGCCATGGAGGATGCCCTGGCGCTGAACCAGGCCTCGCTGGACCTGAATCAGCGCGTGCTGCTCAAGTACAGCCAGCAGATCCTTGCCGGCATCGAGGACCGCTCGGCGACGGCGCTGACCCTGACCCTGGACGAGCTGCGCCGCCAGGCCGGGGCGCTGGAGCTCACGGTGTTCGAGCCCAGCGGGCAGGTCATGGGCACGGCCATGGACGACCCCACCCAGCTGGTGCCGAATCATCCCGGGCGCGAGGTGATGCAGGGCGTGCGCATGGGTGTGGACTACGTCGGTCTGGAGCCCGCCGAGGACGGCCAGCTGGTGGTGCGGGTGGTGGTCACCGACCCGCGTGCACGGCGCATGCTGATGCAGGCCATCTTCCCGACCTCGGCGCGCATCGACGAGCTGGCCTCGAAGCTGGAGAACGCCTACAACCGCTACACGGAGCTCGCCTACCTGCGCCGCTCGCTGAAGCTGAGCTTCTCGCTGACCCTGTCGCTGGTCCTGGTATTCGGCTTGTTGACGGCGCTACTCGCGGCCTTCGGCACGGCGCAGCGGCTCGTGCGCCCGGTGGCCGACATCGCCCGCGGCACCCGCGCCGTGGCCGACGGCGACTACGAGCAGCGCCTGCCGCTGCCGTCCCAGGACGACGAGCTGGCCTTCCTGGTGGCGTCATTCAACGCCATGACCCGGCGCATCGCCCAGGCACGGGATCAGGCCGCGCGCAGCCAGCGCGCCGTGGAGGAGCAGCGCGCCTATCTGGAGACGGTGCTCGGGCGGCTCTCCAGCGGCGTCGTCGCCCTCGACGGCGAGCTGCGGCTCATGACCATGAACCCCGCCGCCCGCCATATCCTGCGACTGCCGGATTATCAGGACAAGGGTCTGGCGCTCGGCGAGCTGGAGCGGACCTACGGCAGGCTCGGACCCTGGGCGGAGTCCGTGCGCCGGCACGTGATGGTCGCCACCGAGTGGCGCGAGGAGGTGACCCTGCTCGGCGGCGACGGCCGCCAGGTGCTCATGTGCCGCGGCAGTCCGCTGCCGGCGGTCACCGACGACGGCACCGGCAGCGGGCATGTCGTGGTCTTCGACGACATCACCACGCTCATACGCGCCCAGCGCGATGCCGCCTGGGGCGAGGTAGCGCGCCGCCTGGCCCACGAGATCAAGAACCCGTTGACGCCCATCCAGCTGTCGGCGGAGCGCCTGCGCCACAAACTGCTGGCCAAGCTGCCGGAGGCCGAAGCCCGTGTGGTGGACCGCGCCACCCACACCATTGGCCAGCAGGTGGAGGCCATGAAGGCCATGGTGAACGACTTCGCCAACTATGCACGCGCGCCGGAGATCCAGGACGAGCCCTTTGCCGTCGATGCCCTGATCACCGAGGTGCTGGAGCTCTACCATGGGGCCAAAGTGCGGATCGACGCCGATCTCGGTGCGCCGGAGGCCAAGGTCCGCGGCGACTCCAAGCGCCTGCGCCAGGTCGTGCACAATCTACTGAAGAATGCCATCGAGGCGCTGGAGGGCCGTGATGACGGGCGTATCCGGGTCTCCACGCAATACGCCTTCAACGACGAGACGCCGTCCATCGAGGTTGCCATCGAGGACAACGGCGGCGGCGTCGACGCGGAGCTCCTCGACCGGCTGTTCGAGCCCTATGTGACCTCCAAGGCCAAGGGCACCGGGCTGGGGCTCGCCATCGTCAAGAAGATAATTGAAGAGCACGGCGGTATCATCACGGCGGAGAATGCGGCACATGGCGCGCGCTTCACGGCTAGACTTCCCGTTTGGCGCGATACCAGCGCTGCGTCGTCGAGGCCGCTGCGGCGGATAGGAGAGACATGAGTGCCACCCACATCCTCGTCGTGGACGACGAGCCGGACATCCGCGAGACGGTGCAGGACATCCTCGAAGACGAGGGCTATGCCGTCACCAGCGCCGAGAACGGCGAGGCGGCGCGGCACGCCCTGCGTGATCGCCGCCCGGACCTGATGCTGCTCGACATCTGGATGCCGGACCTGGACGGCATCAGCCTGCTCAAGGAGTGGGACGAAGACGAGGGCCTGCCCTGCCCGGTGATCATGATGTCCGGCCACGGCAACGTCGAGACGGCCGTGGAGGCGACCCGCCTCGGCGCCTATGATTTTCTCGAAAAGCCGCTGTCGATGGCCAAGCTCCTGCTGACCGTGGAGCGGGCGCTGGAGGCGGACAAGCTCGAGCGCGAGAACGTCGGGCTGCGCCGGCGCGCACCTTTGGTGCAGGAGCCGGCCGGGCGCTCCGCGGCCATGCAGCGTCTGCGCGAGCAGGTCAAGCGCATCGCTCAGCACGACACCTGGGTGCTCATCACCGGCGAGCCCGGCAGCGGGCGCGAGACCTTCGCGCGCTTCCTGCACTCCCAGAGCGCCCGGCGCGAGCGGCCCTTCGTGGACCTCGGCGTGTCCGCCATTACCCGCGGCAATGCCGCCCGCGAGCTCTTCGGCAGCGAGGGCGACGGCCACCTGCACTACGGCAGCCTGGAGCAGGCCGCCGGCGGCACCCTGCTGCTGGACGAAGTGGCGGACATGGACCTGGAGGTCCAAGGCCAGCTATTGGGCGCGCTGGACACGGGCTCCTTCCTGCGCGTCGGCGGCAGCGACCCCGTCACCATCGATGTGCGCATCATCGCGGCGACATCCCGGGACCTGAAAGAAGAGGTCCGCGCCGGCACCTTCCGCGAAGACCTGTTCTATCACCTGAACGTGGTGCCGTTGCAGGTGCCACCGCTGCGCGAGCACGCCGAGGACATTCCGGACCTGCTGAGCTTCTACGTGGACTATTTCGCCACCCACGAGAAGCTGCCGTATCGGCGCTTCAGCGTCGGCGCGCAGAACTTCCTGCGCAACTACAGCTGGCCCGGCAATGTGCGTGAGCTGAAGAACCTGGTGCAGCGGGTGCTGATCCTCGGCGCCGGCGACGAGATCACCCAGACCGAGGTGGAGGCAGCGCTCGGCTCCGCGCCCCCGGTGCCGACACAACCGCTGGAGGGCATGGTCTCCTTCGACCAGCCGCTGCGCTCCGCCCGGGAGCAGTTCGAGAAGGCGTACCTCGAGTACCAGCTGGAGAAGCACGCCGGCAACGTCTCCAAAATGGCGAAGGAGGCGGGGATGGAGCGTACGCACTTGTATCGCAAGCTGCGCTCCTTAGGCATCGAGATTAAGGAGCGCAGATGACTTGGCGCTGCGCCCGATCGGCCAAGGGCCAAGGGCCAAGGGCTGAGGGCCAAGGGCTGAGGGCAGGGCGCTTGCCTGTGCGCTGCCTGTCCGCCCCCCCTCAGCCCTCAGCCCTCAGCCCTCAGCCCTGATCCATGAAAATACTGATTCTTGGCGCCGGCCAGGTGGGCACCTCGGTGGCTGCCAACCTGGTGAGCGAGGCCAACGACATCACCGTCGTGGACACCGATACCGGGCGCCTGCGCGAGCTCGCGGACCGCTTCGATCTGCGCACGCTCCAGGGGCACGGTGCCCACCCGGACGTGCTCGCCCGCGCCGGGGCCGAGGACGCGGAGATGATCATCGCCGTCACCAACAGTGACGAGACCAATATGGTCGCCTGCCAGGTGGCCTACACCCTGTTTCATACCCCCACCAAGATCGCCCGGGTGCGCGCCCCAGGCTTCATGGAGCAGGACAAGCTCTTCGGGCCCGGCGCGCTGCCCATCGACGTGCGCATCAGTCCCGAGCAGTTGGTGACGGACTACATCCTGCGGCTCATCGAGAACCCGGGCGCGCTGCAGGTGACGGACTTCGCCGGCGGGCGGGTGCGCCTGGTGGCCGTGCGGGCCTACTACGGTGGGCCGCTGGTGGGCCATGAGCTGCGCACCCTCTATGACCATATGCCGCACGTGGACACCCGTGTGGCGGCCATCTACCGCCACGACCGGGCTATCCAGCCCGAGGGCGACACCGTTATCGACGCCGACGACGAGGTTTTCTTCGTCGCCGCGCCGAAGCACATCCGCTCGGTCATGAGTGAGCTCCGGCGGCTGGACAAGCCCTACAAGCGGCTCATTTTCGCCGGCGGCGGCAATATTGGCACGCGCCTGGCCCGCGCCACCGAGAAGCGCTACCGGGTCAAGGTCATCGAGCAGGATCTCGACCGCTGCAAGCACATCGCCGAGGCCTTGGAGCGCACCATCGTGCTGCACGGCGACGCCGCGGACGAAGAATTGCTGTTGGAGGAGAACGTCGAAGACACCGATGTCTTCTGCGCCGTCACCAACGACGACGAGGCGAACATCCTCTCGGCCATGCTTGCCAAGCGCCTGGGTGCCCGCAAGGTTATGGCGCTCATCAACCGGACGGCCTATGTGGACCTGGTGCAGGCGGGCCCCATCGACATCGCCATCTCGCCGCAGCAGGCCACCATCGGCAGCCTCTTGAAGCACGTGCGCCGCGGCGATGTGGTGATGGTGCACTCACTGCGCCGGGGGGCCGCCGAGGCCATCGAGGCCATCGCCCACGGCGACGAGGGCTCCAGCAAGGTAGTCGGCCGGCCCATCGAGGCCATCAAGCTGCCCAAGGGCGCTACTATCGGTGCCGTCGTCCGCGGCGACGAGGTCATCATCGCCCACCACGACACCGTCATCGAATCCGAGGACCACGTGATCCTGTTCCTTCAGGACAAGCTGCGGGTGCCGGAGGTGGAAAAGCTGTTCCAAGTCGGTGTCACGTTTTTCTAGGAGCAGGGCTGCTGTGACACCCGGGCTCCGACCACCGACCCGCTCGGTATCGAGTATCGCGTATCGAGTAAGGAGTCACGAGGCAAGCCCGACACCAGTCCGCCCAGCTCGCGCACCCCGGCAGAGCAGTGCGCCGGGCGTCGCCGCGCTGCCGCGTCCCTCGCTGCTCGCCCCTCGCACCTCGGCCCTTCTTCCATGAAACACTTCGCAACGGTCCAGAAGGTGCTCGGCCTGCTGCTGATGGTGTTCAGCGTGACCATGCTGCCGCCGGTGGTCGTGGCACTGTTCTACGGCGACGGCGGCGGCATGCCCTTCGTCTACGCCTTTCTGGTGCTGCTCGGCGCGGGGCTCCTCATCTGGCTGCCGGTGGCGCGGGTCCGCGAGGACCTGCGGCTGCGGGACGGCTTTCTCGTGGTGGTGCTGTTTTGGGTGGCCCTGGGCTTCGCCGGGGCCGTGCCCTTCTTGTTGTCGCCGGAGCCGGACCTGTCGGCGACGGACGCGGTGTTCGAGTCCCTGTCTGGCCTTACCACGACGGGGGCCACGGTCATTCTCGGTATCGACGAGCTGCCGCACTCGGTGCTCTGGTACCGCCAGCAGCTGCAATGGCTCGGCGGCATGGGCATCATCGTGCTGGCGGTGGCCGTGCTGCCGATGCTCGGCGTCGGCGGCATGCAGCTCTACCGTGCCGAGATGCCGGGGCCCATGAAGGACGCCAAGCTGACGCCGCGCATCACGGAGACGGCCAAGTCGCTCTGGCTCATCTATATCTGGCTTACCGTGGCCTGCGGGCTCGCCTACTGGGCCGCCGGCATGTCGCCATTCAACGCCATCGGCCACGCCTTCAGCACCGTCGCCATCGGCGGCTTCTCCACCCATGACGCGAGCATCGGCTATTACGACAGCACCCTCATCGAGATGG
Organism: Thiohalocapsa halophila; assembly: GCF_016583825.1. Taxonomy (GTDB): domain Bacteria; phylum Pseudomonadota; class Gammaproteobacteria; order Chromatiales; family Chromatiaceae; genus Thiohalocapsa; species Thiohalocapsa halophila. The sequence goes on from NZ_NRRV01000042.1 coordinate 16,172, forward strand.
TGGCGGTGGTGTTCATGCTGCTCTCGGGCGCGAGCTTCGCGCTGCACTTCGTCGCGCTGCGCCGGCTCGATATCCGCGCTTATGCCAAGGACAGCGAATTCCGCTTTTACATCTTGCTGCTTGCGGCCACCACGGGCATCGTCACCGTCGCGCTCTTCTACACCAACACCTATATCTTCTGGGACGAGGCGTTCATCCAGGGACTCTTCCAAGTGGTGTCCATCGGCACCACCACCGGCTTCACGACGGCGCAGTTCTACACCTGGCCGCCGTTCATCGAGATCACGCTGCTGTTCCTGGCCTTCGTCGGCGGCTGCGCCGGCTCCACCGGCGGCGGCATCAAGGTGATCCGCCTCCTGCTGCTGATCAAACAGGGCGTGCGCGAGATCGGCCGGCTCATCCACCCCAATGCCCAGCTGCCCGTGCGCGTCGGCGACAAGGTCGTCAACCACCGCGTCATCGATGCCGTTTGGGGCTTTTTCTCGCTCTATGTCGCCACATTCGTGATCATGTATCTGGCGCTGGCAGCCACTGGGCTGGACCTCCTGACCTCGTTCTCAGCGGTAGCCGCCTGCATGAACAACCTGGGGCCCGGTCTCGCCACCGTCGGCGCGCATTATTTCGACATGCACGACCCCGGCATCTGGATTCTGTGCTTTGCAATGCTGCTGGGTCGGCTTGAGATCTTCACCGTCCTAGTGCTGCTGACGCCGGCGTTCTGGCGGCGTTGAGGGGCGGCGGCAGCGTGATCGCGGCCGGTCATCCGCAGAAATGCGCGATCGGATGTCCAAGTTTTTTACAGTATCAGGCACCATGCGGGGCGACGACTTTGGTCTACCCATTCTGCGGCACTGTAGCGACGAGAATGCCAAAAGAAAATTTGTTTTTTCAGAGGAATAGAGATGATTCTGCGGCGCGCCGAAAGCGCAAGGCAGCCGCGAATCGGTGTGCGTGATCGCCGCGGTGAATGGCTCTGTTGGGCTCATGCCACTGTCAGCGCGACGCGTTCGGCCGAGCATGTGGTGGTTGCCGTCACCATGCATGCGCTTGGGTAGCCGGCTTCTTCGCGGCGGTGTAAAGCTTCTTTTACAAATCGGCGCGCCTCCCCGTTCTGAGCGGCGAGCACCATTTTTGGGATGTAACCTTAAGCCCTGATTGGGAAAGACTTTTTACAAAAACAGCCACGTATGGCGCGGGATTTGCTTGCAAAGGGGCGTGTTGCAAGCCCTGCCCTGAAGCTTGTCATGAACCAGGACCACCGCCAATGCAGGCTGCGTGATTGACCGGCGGGTGGTCGTAGGAACGAGTCCGATCCATCGCACTACGGAGCTTGATGATGATCCGATTTTCTCCACAAGCCGCCGGCACCACGCCAGCCCGGCTGGCACCGCTCCCCGCCATGATCATGTTGGCGCTCGCCGGCGGTGCCGCCCAGGCGTCGCTGCTGCCGGCTGGCTATCCGTCGCCAGAGCAGCCAATGACCTTCTCCATCGATGTCCAAGGACCGACCATCGGTGAGGATGACAGCTTCTACGACATCCCGATTCGGGGTACCGATATCCTCACACCCGAGAACCCGTCTGTCGCCCCAGGGCCACACCCGCCTGGCTATCCTCCCGCTCTTTCTGCTCCGCCGGGGATGTTTATTGCCAACCCACCGGCTGGCTCTGTTCCGGGTCTCAATATCGATAACGCTCCCGGGCTCGACTCGGCCAACGGCTGGGGGGAGCTCGACGCGCTCTCCTATGGCCGCGATCCGATGGACACGCCCTTCCCGGACCAGCAGAAGCATCGTCCCCACTACGTCTTCTCGGTCGACGAGTTCGCCATCGGCCAGCCCGGCACTGCGGTGCGGACCGAGGGCGCCCTCGGCAATCAGCAGGCGTCCGCCGATACGTTCATGTCACAGCCCAAGCCCCTGCTGCCGATGGGCCCCCCGACGGTAGGCACCAATTACGCCTTCACCGACGGTGACGGCGAGCCTCCGAGCGGCGCACCCGGGGTGGGTCTGATCGAGCCGAACGCACCCACCGTACGGCAACAACTCCCGGATCTTGGCGACAACTTGGACGCCGTGGACTTCGACACGACGCTGGCAGACCGCAGCAGCTGGGTCTATCTCTCCCTCGACTCGGCCTTTGCGGACCCGCTCGAAGCAGCTGCTGCGCCGCCGAACTACGGCACCGCTGCGGCCAACGGCTTCGTCGGTGGTGACGTGCTGCGCGGCATCCCGGCCGGTGATCCCGGCGGCGCGCTGCAGCTGTATGCAGCGGCAACCGCATTGGGCCTGGACCCGGACGGCGCCGATACCGACGATCTCGATGCCCTCAAGCTCTGGGAGAACGGTGTCGACGGCTATCAGAAGTCGGAGGTGCCCTTCGACTGGATGAACGGCCTGACGGACATGCTGCTGTTCTCGGTGCGCCGCGGCTCGGCCATCATCGGCACCAACGACAGCATCTTTGGTGTCCCCATCGAGGAGGGCGACGTTCTGACCACGCCGTGCTCGGGCAGCCTGCCTGATGGCACCGCCTGCTTCGGTGGTGGCGCCCCTGGCATCTTTACCGCCGCGGAGTGGCTGGGCTTGGCGACGGTGCGGAGCGGCACGGCTACCGAAAACGTGTATGGCGTGACCAACCCGAAGTACGGGCGAGATGTTTGGGCCGATGACCTCGACGCCCTGGACCAAAAGGTGCCCCTGCCCGGCACCCTGGCCCTGCTCGGGCTGGGTCTCGGCGGCTTCGCCGCGATCCGGCGCCGCCGCCGCTCGGCCTGATCGACCTAGCAACCCATCGGCACCGGCAGTCAATGCCGGTGCCCAGACGACGGGCGACGGTCCTCGGCAGAGGTCGTCGCCCGGTTTTTTGCGGGCTCTCGCCCGTTGCCTGCACACAGAGACGCTTGGCCCGCTGCCACGGCTACCGTACCGCTTCGCTGCGTCCGCCGACCGGCCTCATCATGACTGAACCGCGAGCCAGCTCCGGTGGGAGCGGCGTCCCCGCCGCGACCGGGCGCAGGTCGGGCCGAGGCTCGCACTGCCCTTCGCGTGCGCAGCGTCTAGGTCGACGCCCGCCGACGGGTGCGGCGCCGGCCGGCCACCCTGGAGTCCTCGATGCCTTCACCGATTTCCGCCATGGCGGTCGCCCTGGCTTCCAGCCTGTTGCTTGTTCCACCCGCCCATGCGGCCGATGCCGATGGCCACTTCGCCATCAAGGGCCTCGGCCTGCAGAGCTGTGCCGACTATCTGGCCGCCCGCGAGGCCCAGTCCCCGCAGTACCACCAGTTCGGCGGCTGGATGAACGGCTACCTGAGTGCCAGCAACCGCTACGAGGACGACACCTTCGACCTGGTGCCCTGGCAATCCACCGGCATGCTGGCCGCCTGGCTGGCGAGCGTGTGCGAGGAGAATCGAGACGCCCAATTCGTGCGGGTCGTCGCCCTGCTGGTGAACGCCTTGGGGGAAGAGCGCTTGCGTGCCCGCTCGGCGGTGGTCGAGTATGAGACGGACGCAGGCACCGACTACGTCTACGCCGAGGTGCTGCGTCGCGCACAGCAACGCCTCGCCGACGCCGGACTCTATGCGGGCCCGATCAACGGCGCGCTCGACGCGGCGACCAAAGACGCCCTGAGGCGGTTCCAAGCGGAGCGGGACCTCGCCGCGACGGGCCTGCCGGATCAGCGGACCCTGGCGATGCTGTTCGATGGACGAGCGGCGTCGGCAGCAGACTAGACATCGCGCGTCCACTCTCCAAAATGCGCTTCCGATTGCTCGGAGATCAGGCAGGCTAGCGCTTGGCTCGGCAGCAGGGCGGAAGACGTCTTCGCGTGTCAGTACTCGCTTTCCGTCCCAGGATATCAGCAAATCGTAAAGCGCCGCTGTTGCCCGTAAGCGGCGGGGCGGGTGTGGAAACGCGTGTGTCAGCTTTGGAACGGGAACTGGCCCAGTCCCTGAGGCATCCCCAGATCTAGCAGCCAAAACGCAGCGGCTTGATGCGGCTTTCCGACGGGAAGCGAGCCTCGGAATCCCGGCCACGTCGCCGTCGCGGGCCGATGCCGCGTCGGCGTGGTCCTTGCTGGTACGAGGGCGCATGCGCTCGCGGCCGTCCAGCGGCGCGGGGGGATCGTCCGGCTTTGCCGTGCCGTTGAAGGTCACGCGCTGGGGCCTTCGAGTCCCCGGTGCGCGAAGTCGGCTGAAAGGCGGCACTCCCACTGCGTGTCGCCGTGACGCCCAACCGGATGTTGTCGGGAAACCTCAGGGCCCGCGTTCCTGTACCCAGACTAGCGGTCACGCCCAAGCTCTCGCGGGAGAACCGCAATAGCGGCCGGGCGCCCTGAGGAGTCGCTGCGGGGAGTGCCGGCTCAGCGCTCATGCTTTTGCCACCACGCCGGCAGGTCGCCCACCGAGTCCAGCACCGCGTCCGGGCGGATGTCGCCGTGCAGGTCCGTCGGCCGGAACTTGCCGGTGCGCACCAGGGCGGCCTTGAGGCCGGCACGTTGGGCGCCGGCGACGTCGCCGCGGATGTCGTCGCCCATCATTAGGGTCTGACCCGGTGAGCTGCCCACCGCGGCAACGGCCGCGTCGAAAAAGGCTGGGGCCGGCTTGCCGAGCACCACGGGCTCGATGCCGGCGGCGTATTGCAGCGCGGCTACGAAGGGGCCGGTGTCCAGCTGCAGGCCCGCCGGGGCGTGCCAGTAGCGGGTCATGCCGAGGGCCAACAGCCTTGGTGCCGGCCTGGACACCAGCAGCCGAAAGGCGCGGTTTAGGGTCTGGAAGTTCCAGCGCTGCGCGAGATCCCCCACCACCACGGCACCCGCGCCCTGCTCGGCGTCCGCGGGCAGCAGCGTCATGCCGGCGAAGTCCGCCGCGGTTGCCTCGGGGGCGAACAGTGCGATGTCGGTGATCCCCTCCGCCTGAAGCCAGGCGCAGGCGGCGGCCGGCGGCGCCAGGATCTGCGACTCCGACACCTGAATGCCGAGTGCAGCCAGCCGCTCGGCAATCCGGGCGTTTACAGCGCTATATCCATTGAAAGTCTATGGCAATAGGCCGAGTCTGGGCGTCGGCACCTGCTGTGTCGCGCTGCATTCGCGGCCCGCGCGGCGTGAGAGCCTGTTCCGCCTACGCCGTTGAAGCAGGCGACTCCGCCGCCACCTAGGAATCATGGTATCGGCATATAGCAATATGCTTATGGAGGTAACCGCAGATGAACAATTTCATCCCCAACTTCCCGAGCGACGGCGTCATCACTGTGAACCGCGTCATCCTGAAGCCGGAGTATGACGTGGATGACTTGCAGGAGCGCGTCGCCATGCTCTGTGAGAACGTCAAGACCTACCACTCGGAGACCGGCTTCGTCGGCGGCTTCGTCGCCATGAACAGCGGGGCCATCTCCAACGAGGGCTCCACCACCGGGCAGGCCGTGGCCAGCGAGCTCAAGGACCGCGAGGCGTTGATCGTCACCTTCTGGGACAGCTTCGAGCAGCACGAGGCGTCGCATCGCAGCGACAGCTTCCAGCCGCTGTTCCAGCAGGTGCTGGAGCTGTGCGAGAACGGCAACGAGGAGATCGCCTACGAGATGCTCTGGTCGGGCCGCGCCTATGAGGCCGAGCAGGCACGGGCCGCGCAGGAGGCCAAGGCCAGGCATGCTGCGTGACGGCTGTTTCAGCGACTAGGGTCGCTGAAAATGGTGCGGCGTCCTGCCCTTCACTGGCAACGCCGATAGATCGGAGCTTCGCCGGAGCGTGATGAGCGCGCCGACCAGGTGGGTCTCGCCAGGGTGGTCTCGCCAACCTGGGCCTGGCAAGCCAACCGCGGTCGCTCACCGAGCCCCTTGGCCAGGGACGGTCAACCACCCGCATCTCCCCGCATTTCCCTGCCCTGCGGCATCCCTTACTCTGCGGCCAAATGGCCATGCTGCTGCCGCGCAGGCTGCGCGCTCGAAGCCGTATCGCCTCGCCCCTGAGTGTTCTGGCTGGACGCAGATCGAGGCGCCGAGGCTTCTACTCGCGAGGGCGCATCCCCAATTATCCAATGGCGAGCAGGTGCACCTCGTGTGCGGCCCTGCACAGGCGAATTGCCGCCGCGGCTTACAGTCCGCGTGGCATTCGACCGGCCATTTGGCTGATCATACGCGGTCAGCCGGCGGTACCGGGGCGGTATCCGGGCTTCAGAGCGGCATGCGATGTGCCTGCGACGACGGCGGCGAGGGAGATTGCGCCGGCGCGTCGCCCTTGCCCGCACCTGCCCGCTCGCGACAGGATAGCGCCCTGGGCCCGCCACGAAGAAGGAGACCAAAGGGGTGAAGCCAGCATGAGCATCATCGACAATCTCGAAACCATGCGCGCCCGCGGGCAGGACTCCGCGCTGCTGCGCTATAGCCTGGGCAACGAGTACCTGAAAGTGGAGCGCCTCGACGACGCCCTAGCGCATCTCGCCGAGGCGGTCCGCATGGACGCCGGCTACTCGGCCGCATGGAAGCTCTACGGCAAGACGCTCGCCGCCGCCGGGCGCCATGATGAAGCCATGAAGGCCTTCGATCATGGCATCGCCACCGCCGAGTCCAAGGGCGACGTGCAGGCCGCGAAAGAGATGCGCGTCTTTCGCACCCGCTCTCAGCGCGCGCTCGAGGCCGAGTCTTGACTGTGCGCGCCAACGGCTGAGCCGCGTAGAACAGGCCGCAGCTTGCAGCGCCTGCCGCTCAGTGCTCGGCTTTACCGCTCTTGAGTCCGTACTTGGCGATCTTACGGTCCAGCGCCGGCCGCGAGATACCGAGGATCTCGCAGCTGTGCGCTTTGTGTCCGCCCGTGTGCAGCAGGACCCGCTGAATATGATCCGCCTCCACCTCGTCCAGGGTGCGCAGCACTTGGGCGTGGTCGTCGCTGTCGGCGCCTGGCGTGCTTGCCCCGGCATCCGGTAAATCCAGCAGATCCGGTGTCGCCACACCGGCGCGGGCGCCGAGCGTCACGCGCGTCAACAGGTTCTCAAGCTCCCGCACATTGCCCGGCCAGTCATAGGTGCCGAGTCTGGCCAGGGCGTCCTCGGTGAGCCGTGGGCGTTGGACCTGCAAGCGCTCGGCGATGCGCGTCAGCAGCCCGTCCGCGAGCAGCGGGATGTCCTCCCGACGCTCGCGCAGCGGCGGCACGCGGACCTCCAGCACCCGCAACCGGTAGGCGAGGTCTTCGCGAAAGCGCCCGGCCGCGGCCTCCGCCATCAGGTCGCGGTTGGTGGCGGCGACGATGCGCGCATTGCTGGTCAGCGTCTCGGTGCCGCCGACGCGCTCGAAGGCCTTCTCTTGGATGGCCCGCAGCAGCTTGGCCTGGAGCGGTGCGGCGAGCTCGCCCACCTCGTCCAGAAACAGCGTGCCGTCGCTGGCCTGCTCGAAGCGGCCCGGCTTGCGTGCGTTGGCGCCGGTGAAGGCGCCGCGCTCGTGGCCGAACAGCTCGCTCTCCAGCAGCGTATCCACCAGGGCCGCACAGTTGACGGCGACGAAAGGCCCGGGCGCGCCGCTGTGCTCGTGGATGAGGCGTGCCACCACCTCCTTGCCGGTGCCCGACTCTCCGGTGATCAGCACGGTCGCGGCACCGCGGGCGGCGGTGGCGATGGCCTTGCTCACCTCCAGCATTGCGGCGCTGCGGCCGATGAGGTCGCGCTGTGGTGCCGGCGGCGTCGGGCTTGGGGCCGTTGCCGCCTCACGGCGCTGGGACAGCAGCCGGCCGATGGTCGCCTCCAGCTGGTCGGTTTGCACCGGCTTGTGCACGAAATCCGCCGCCCCCTGATGCATGGCGTCGATGGCGAGCTCCAGGTCGTGCTGCCCCGTCATCATCACGACGATCAGCGCCGGGGCGGTCTCCAGCAGCTTTGGCAGCAGCTCGATACCGTCGCCGTCGGGGAGGTGCTGGTCCAGCAGTGCGACGTCGAAATGCCCGGCAGAAACGGCCGCAAGGCCGGCGGTGCAGTCGCCCGCCGTTTCCACGGTTGCGCCCTGGTCTTCGAAGTGCAGGGCGAGCATCTCGGCGAGCGCCGCGTCGTCTTCGATGATCAGTAGGTGCGTCTTTTGCATGGATTGCGTTGGGTCTTGGATACGCGATGCGGCGCGGGTGCCCCTGCGGCGCGACTTGCGGATCAGGTTAGCACCGAGCGGGCAGGTGTCGCGCGCACGGCGGCGGCGCGTGATGGCCGGGCGCTGGGGACCGGGGAATTTGTCAGGCGTTGTTACGATTTGTTACTTGAAGAATTAGAATCCGCTTATATACTTCTACGCAACTTGAAGCAGATTCAGCAGGAGTAACACCATGCTCGAAGCACTTGCCATTGCGGCTCTAGTCGTGGGCGGCGTCTCCACCGCCACCGTCGTGACCGATGATCAGGCAGTCGAAGAGGCGGACCGCCAGCAGGGCACCGTCGAGATGCAGCAGGAGCAGCCCAAGCAGGGCAAGACCACGGACTCGGAGAATCCGTTCCGCGACTGATGCCATGAGCCAAGCTCGCCCCGTAGCGGGCGAGCCGCGTGATCGAGCCCCGGGCTTTTGGGTCCGGGGCTTTTTGCTGTCTGGACCAGCTGATCAGGGCCGACCCCCGCCGCACGCGGCGTTCCGGCAGCAAGGGTCCAGGATGTCCTGGACCGACGCCGGTAGTACTCACGGCGTCCGTTGGCCGGTTTCCCGCGCGGGGCGCACGAGCCGGTCCATCATGCAAAAAGCCAATACTTTGAAACGGACCCATTGGCTGGTTTTGGGTCTTTCGTTTCCATACCCTAGCGCCTCACCGGGGTGCAGCGCGTGCTGCGCCCGCGCATCGGCCGGCATGTCGAGGAACCCAAGAGTATGACAGCCTCCACCCACTACGACTGCATCATCGTCGGCGGCGGCGTCACCGGCACCGCATTGCTCTACGAGCTGGCGCGATTCACGGACCTGAAGCGGCTGCTGCTGGTGGAGCGCCGCGAGCGCCCGGCGCAGGTGAACTCGCACGCCCACAACAACAGCCAGACCATCCACTGCGGCGACATCGAGACCAACTACAGCCTGGAGAAGGCGGCGGCGGTGAAGCGCACGGCGTCGATGATCGTCAACTATGCCACCAAGCTGCCGGCGGCGGAGCGTGAGCGCATCATCCATCGCATGCCGAAGATGGTGCTCGGCGTCGGCGCACGCGAATGCGGCTACCTGCGCGGGCGCTATCAGGCCTTCCGCGTCCTGTACCCGCGGATGCAGCTGCTGGAGCGCGACGACATCGCGGACCTGGAGCCCAATGTCGCCCTGGTGAACGGCGCCCGCCGGGACGAGGAGATCGTCGCTACCGGCACGCCGGATGACTACTGCGCCGTGGACTTCCAGGCCTTGTCTGAGTCTTTCGCCGCCCAGTGCGAGCGCCTGGACCGGGCACCGGACCGCCACGTGAGCCAGCTCTACGGCACCGAGGTCTCGGACATCGCCAAGGACGGCGAGGACTATGTGCTCCAGACCAGCCGCGGGCCCATGCTGGCGCGCTCCGTGGTGGTGTGCGCCGGCGGGCATTCGCTGCTGATGGCGCAGCAGATGGGCTTTGGCCTGGAGTATTCCTGCCTGCCCATGGTGGGGTCCTTCTACTTTGCCCCGGAAGCGCTGCAGGGCAAGGTCTACACGGTGCAGAACCCGGCGCTGCCCTTCGCCGCCGTGCACGGCGACCGCGACATTGCCACCGAGGGCAAGACCCGGTTCGGCCCCACCGCGCTGATGCTGCCCATGCTGGAGCGCTACAACCCGGCCACCATCCGCGACTTCTTCCGGGTGCTGAACCTGGACCGGGACGTGGTGGCCACGCTCTGGAGCCTGCTCAAGGTCCCCGACGTGCGCAACTATGTGCTGCGCAACTTCCTCTACGAGGTGCCCTGGCTGAACCGCCGCCTGTTCTTGAAGGAGATCCGCAAGATCGTCCCGCAGCTGTCGGTGCGGGACATCGAATACGCCCACGGCTTCGGCGGCGTGCGCCCGCAGCTCATCGACCGCCGCAGCCGCGAGCTGAAGATGGGCGAGGTGAAGATCATCGACGGCCACGGCATCGTCTTCAACATGACGCCGTCGCCCGGCGGCACCAGCTGCCTCGGCAACGCCGAGCAGGACATGCGCCTGGTGGCCGAGCACTTGGGCGCCCGCGTCGACTGGGCCGCCTTCGAGCGCGAGCTGCTCACGGGCCACGAGGACACCCGCGACGTGCCCGCCCCGGCGCTGGCCGAGGCCAGCTGATCCGGGGACCGCCGGTCTCCGCCCGGACGGGCGCCAGAGCGCCGACGCGCGGTCGGCACCCCGGCCTTGTCACCACTGTCGCCAAGCGCCAAACTCGGGGAACTCCGAGCCCAGCCCCGAGGAGCGCCACAGTGCCGCAACCCGCGCAGCGCGGGCTCAAGGTCCTGAAGCCGGAAGACCATGTCATCGCCGAGGAGCCCTACTACGAGCCCGTCGGCGATGAGATCGCCGTCTTCGAGGCGGCCTATGCCAAGGGTCTGCCCATCCTGCTGAAGGGCCCCACCGGCTGCGGCAAGACCCGCTTCATGGAGTACATGGCGTGGCGTCTGAAGCGCGCGCTCATCACTGTCTCCTGCCACGACGACCTCACCAGCTCCGATCTGGTCGGGCGTTTTCTGGTGAAGGGCGGCGAGACTGTCTGGGTGGATGGTCCGCTGGCGCGCGCCGTGCGCGCCGGCGGCATCTGCTATCTGGACGAGATCGTCGAGGCGCGCAAGGACACCACGGTCGTCATCCACCCCCTCGCCGACGACCGCCGCGTGCTGCCGATGGAGAAGCTCGGCGAGCTGCTGGCGGCGCCGGACACCTTCTGCCTGGCCATCAGCTACAACCCCGGCTACCAGTCGGTGCTCAAGGACCTGAAGCTGTCCACCCGCCAGCGCTTCGTGGCCCTGGAGCTCACCTACCCGGACGCCGCGCTGGAGCAGAAGATCGTCGCGCAGGAGGCCCGCATCGACGCCGAGCAGGCCCGGCAGCTAGTCAGGTTTGCGCACATGACCCGCAACCTGAAGGGCCAGGGACTCGACGAGGGCGCCTCCACGCGGCTGCTGGTGCACGCGGGCAAGCTCATCGCCGCCGGCATTGCGCCTGTCACGGCCTGCCGCAGTGCCATTGCCGAGGCGCTGACGGATGATCCGGAGATGCTCGCGGCGGTCAACGAGCTGTCTTCGTCCCTGTTTTGACCGGGTTTGCGGCGCATCAGGCTCGTGATTGGTCATCCCGTGCCAGGGGCAGCGTCAGGCACGCCCACCAGGCGAGTCCTGATCTTGGCGGGCAGGATGCCCTTGTGACTGTCGGCGCGCCATGACCAGCTCAAGCCGAGCGCTCAGCGCTCGCGCCCTGGAGCAGCGCTTGGCCGTCTGCCTGGACCCGGCGCTGTCCTCCCGCCGCACGGCGGCCCAGCCCGCGCGAGGCCTGGCGGCGTGCACGCGGGCGCAGCAGGATTTCGTGCTGCACTGGGGCGCGGTCATCGCGCGCGACAACGCGGAGCTGGCCTACCAGTTCACGGCGCATGTCTGTGATGCCATACGGCTCATGGATCTGGACGGCGTCGAGGCCTGGCTGCTCCACGCCATGGACCGCTACGACAGGTCCGGTCAGCGAGCGGCCATCCACGCCTTCCAGCAGCCGGCGGCCTTCGCGGCCAACCGGCAGCAGTTGCAGGCCGGCGCCGTGCTGGAAGACCATGCCACGGCGCTGGAGCGCTTCGTCCGCGGGCTGAACGGGCGCCCGCTCGCCGTCGCTGCGGCCGAGCGCTGCTGCACCGACACCGAGACGATTTTTCTGCCGCCGCGACTGGCCCGGCTGCCGGAGAAGGCCGCCAATGTCAGCCTCTACAAGGCCATGGCCGTGCACCAGTGGGCGCAGAGCTGGTATGGCACCTGGCGCGGTGGGGCGCTGCTCGCGGCAGTTGAGGGCGGGGCGCTCGGCCCTGACGACCTGTCGCTGTTCCATGCACTGGAGACCATCCGGCTCGACGCTCGGCTCGCCCGGGACTACCCCGGCCTGCACCGGGACATGGCATCCCTGCGCCGGACCCTGGAAGACGACGATGCCGAGCTGCGCCGGCGGGCCCCGGCGCTCGCCGAGCCGACGGCGAGCGTGGACGATGCTTTGCGGCTGGCCGCCGAGCTGCGAGGAACGCCCGCGGGCACCTGCTGCTACCGCGGCGAGCTGGACCCGGCGGCCGTGCGCGAGCGGCTCGACACCCGCAAGGCCCGGGAGCGCGAGCGGCTGCGCGTCGCGCTGGCGCCGCTGATGGACGAAGCTGACGACAGCGAGCAGGCTGGGGCCGAGACGGACGAGCCCGGGCGACGGGAGACGACCGTGCGCGGCCGTCTGCAAGTCCGCCGCCAGCAGGATTTGGATGCGCCCGACGGCATCGGCTTCGAGCTCTTGCTGGACGGCAGCCCGGTGGCGCCACCCGCGGATGTGCGCAGCACCATGGCGAGCATCATCCAGGACCTGGGCGAGATCCCGCCGGATTATCTGCTCGCCTCCGCCCAGGGAGCCGGCCCGCGCAAGCATGACTCCGGCCGTGTCGCAGACAACCCGGACGCTGCGCGCAATGGGGCCGATCACGCCGAAGGCGCCTTGCTCTACGACGAATGGGACTGCGGCCGCCGGCACTACCGCAAGGCCTGGTGTGCGCTGCGCGAGCGCGCGCTGCCCGTGGGGGATCTCGTGTTCTATCGCACGACGCTCGACAAGCACGGCGGGCTGATCAAGTCCATCCGGCGAACGTTCGAGCTGCTGCGCGGCGAGGACAAGACCCTGCGCCGCCAGCCCCACGGCGAGGACATCGACATCGACGCCCTGGTGGAGGCCCATGCCGACGCCCACGCCGGGCGCGAGATGACGCAGCGGCTGTTCCTACGCCAGCACAAGAGCGAGCGCTCCGTGGCCGTCATGCTGATGGTGGACATGTCCGGCTCCACCAAGGGCTGGATCAATCAGGCCGAGCGCGAAGCCCTGGTGCTGCTCTCCGAGGCGCTGAACGTCCTCGGCGACCGCTTCGCCATCTACGGCTTCTCCGGCTGGACCCGCAAGCGCTGCGAGGTCTTCCCGGTGAAGGGCTTCGGCGAGACCCATGACGACGCCGTCAAGGCCCGCATCGGCGCCATCGCCCCGCAGGACTACACCCGCATGGGCCCGGCTATCCGCCACCTCTGCGGCCTGCTCGGGCAACAGCAAGCCCGCACCAAGCTGCTCATCACCCTCTCCGACGGCAAGCCGGACGATTACGACTTGCACTACCGCGGCGACTACGGCATCGAGGACACCCGCGCGGCGCTGTTCGAAGCGCGCCAGGCCGGCATCCACCCCTTCTGTATCACCATCGATGAAGCAGGCGCCGACTACCTGCCGCACATGTTCGGTGCCGCCAACTATGTGGTCGTCGCCGACGTCGCGCGGCTGCCGGCGAAGGTCTCGGAGATCTACCGGCGGATGGCGTTTTGAGTCGAGCCGCTGTGACTGGCCGCTGCCGAAGGCCGCTAAGCCCCTCCGCGGCGGGCGCCCGTCAGCCGAAGGCCTCCAGCGCAGCCGCCAGCTCCGGATGCTGCGCGGCATGCTCGCGAACCGCCACCCCGGCGGCGATGGCGTCCCAGGCCTGGCGCAAGCTCGCCGCTCCGCCGGTGGGCCCATGCGGGTGGCTGAACACCCCGCGTCCGGGCACGAAGCCGAAGTCGGGGCTGGCGATCTTGTCGTGCACGCTGGTCAGCGTCGCGGCCGAGTCGCTGCCGCCGGGCACGGGCAGCGCGGGCTTGATCGGCCCCATCGGCTCGGTGCAGGCGGCGATGCACTCCAGCACCTCGTCCTCGGCGGTCATCATGCGCGGGCCGAAGCCGGGCATGATGATGACGTCGAAGCCCGCGAGGCGCTGGAGCTTGGTGAGCACGCGAGTGTGCACGCCGAAGCAGGGCAGGCGGCTCATGGCGGCGATGACCGGGAAGTGGGCCACCAGCGGGACTTTGGCGTGCTTGCGAAGCCCGCGCACACCGCTCAGGCCAACCGGCAGGGCATTGACCATGGCGGCGTTGGCGCCATTGGCCACCACGATGTCGTGCAGCTCGACGAGCCGGTCGACTTCGTCGGTGATGTTGGCGAGATAGACCTTGGGCACGCCCGTTTCCTGCTCCGCCTGCTGACGGGCGGCGCCGAGCAGCCGGGAGCGCTCGGCGATGGGTGACCAGTCCGGGTCGGCGAGCATTTCGTCGTCCTTGGCGATGTCGAGGCCGCCGCGCCAGGCGGCGAGGCCGAGCTCCGCGAAGGGCGCAGGCGCCAGGCCGATGTTCGGCTTGATGACGCCGAAGAAAAAGGGGCGATCATGGATCCGCCAGAGATCGCGCAGGCCCTGAAGCCCGTACTGCGGCCCGTCGAAATGGGCCAGAAAGGCGTCTGGACACTCGAGGTCCAGCAGCTTCACCACCGGGATGCCGGGGGCGAAGAAGGCGCCCTCCCCGAGCACGGCGGAGAGCAGGTTCGGGATGCGCGGCCCGAAGTTGGCGTAGGGATGGGCGATGCGCACCCGGCAGACGCTGACGGGCTCGTTGACCGGCGGATCAAGGGGGTAGCTGGTGCCGGAGAGGACCGTCTCGACTTCCAGGTCCACCACCTTGGCCGCGAAGCGCGGGCGGTAGTCCTCGTCGACGCCCACCCGCTGCCACTGGGCGGTGGACTGCTCGCTGGCCAGGTGGGCCGCCGCCGCGCGCGGGTCGCCGGTGCACTCGATGCGGTAGTCGAGCAACAGGTGGGCGTCGGCTTCGAGCGCCGAGAGATCGGCGTAGAAGCCGTCGATGTCGTCACTGCGCATGGCTCAGCGCTCTCCCAATAGCTGCACCGTCACCCGCCGCTTCGCCCGCGGCCCGTCCAGCTCCACGAAGAAGATCGACTGCCACTCGCCGAGCAGCAGCCCGCCGTCCGCCACCGGAATGCTCTCGGAGGCGTTGGCGAAGAGCCCGAGCAGGTGGGCATGGGCGTTGTCGCGGTCGTCCACCGGCGCGATGTTGTGGCCGTAGTCGCCGTCGCGCGGCACCAGACGCTTCAGGAAGGTGACCATGTCCTGTTGCAGCTGCTCCTCATGCTCGTTGAGGTTCACGCGCGCCGTGGTGTGGTTGGAGATGAGGGTCACCAGGCCATGCCGGAGGCCGCTTGCCTGCACCCGCTTGCGCACCTCGGCGGTGATGTCGATGAGCTGTATGGGGGCCGTGGTGGCAAGCTCGATGTGGTCGATGCGCGAATCCATGGGCGGGGAGCTGTGGCGATTCGGGTTTGCGCCTCAGCTTACTGGAGGTCGCGGGCGCCGGCGACGGCTTGGGTCAAGAGACAGAGCCCGGGGCATCGCCACGGCTAATCGGAAGCCTGACGCCGGTCGGTCACCAGCGAGCTGTAGTCAGGGAGATGGGCATCTGTCTTACACGCTTCTGCATAGAGCGCTTCCAACTCCGCGGCCAGCGCCTTGTAGTCGACCAGCAGCAGCTCTTCGACCGAGGTGATGACCTCGTCCGGCACGTCCGTCAGCCGATTGATCTCCCGATCCACGGCCTGGATGATCAGGATCAGGGCGCGGTTGCTGATTTCGGGCATGGATGAAGCTCCCCCCTGGTGTCGTGATCAGCGGTGGTAATCAGGTGTCATCGCCGTGGGTCGCTCGCGCAGGCGCTGCGGCGGCGCTGGAGATCCGGCGCTGTAGCGGCGCCCACTTCGGGGGCTGGGCTTGTTCCGCCTTGTCTTCTTGTCTCTAGCTTGCGCTAGCGTCCGGGCTTTCAGTATAGGCATGAATCGGCAACAGGGAGATGTGGGGCCAAGGGGTGCGCGACGCCAGTGGTGTACAGGTCACCATCGAAATCGGCAGCGTGATCGCAAGCTTCCTTGATTGCGTGCCTCGTCTCGTCGGTGCGCTCGGGCTTCTGCGCCTGGGCATCCTTGACCACTATCAATGTACCCGCGTCTCTCGTATGGGAACCTGCGACGTTCGGGCGGCCGGGGCCGTCCGCTGTCTCCTGAGCTGCCTCCTACCGCCCGATGCCGCTGTCCGACCTCGTCAACACCTTCGGCCAGGACCTGCTCCGCCGCCACGGCCGGCGCGTGCATAAGCTCGCCATCCACGCCGGCTTCAGCTGCCCGAACCGCGACGGCAGCAAGGGCCGCGGCGGCTGCAGCTTCTGCAACAACGTCTCCTTCAGCCCCAACGCCAAGGCGCTGCCGGACGTCGCCGAGCAGATCGCGGCCGGCCGCCGGGTGGTACGCCGGCGTACCCGCGCCGAGATCTATATGGCCTACTTCCAGGCCTACACCAACACCTACGGCGATGTGGCGCGGCTCGGCGCCCTGTACCGCGCTGCGCTGGCGGAGCCGGACGTGGTCGGCATCTCCGTCGGCACCCGCCCGGACTGCGTGCCGGATGCGGTGCTGGACCTGCTCTGCGAGCTGCGCGACGCCGGCCACGAGGTCTGGCTGGAGCTTGGGCTGCAATCCGCCTTCGACGCCACCCTGGCGCGGGTCAACCGCGGTCACGGCTTCGAGGCCTATCGCCGCGCCGTGCTGGCGGCCCGCGGGCGCGGGCTGGCGGTGTGCACCCATCTCATCGTCGGTCTGCCCGGGGAAGGACAGCGCGAGGCCCGAGCGAGCCTGGAGCGGGTGCTGGCGCTGGGCACCGATGGCCTCAAGCTGCACCCACTGCATGTGGTGCGCCATACCCTGCTCGCGAAGGAGTGGCGCGCCGGCGGCTACCAGCCGCTGACCATGGAGCAGTACATCGCCACCGCCTGCGACCTCATCGAGCATACCCCGGCGGATATCACCTACCACCGGGTGACCGGCACCGCCACCCGCGACATCCTGCTGGCCCCCGACTGGTGCGCCAAGAAATGGGCCGTGCTGAACGGCATCGAGGCGGAGCTGCGCCGCCGCGGCTCGGCGCAGGGGATGCGGGTTGGGGAGCGGATTGCGGCATGAAGACAGTACGGAATACGGAGTACGAAGTACGTGGCTCAGGCCACCGCGCTCCCCGTACTCCGTACTTCGCACTTCGTACTGCTGCCTCAGCGACCGCCACCGGGGCCGAAGTCCGCGACAGCGCATCCATCCAGAAACCAACCCGAGAATGCACGCTATGGAGCTCGTCTGCCCCGCCGGCAACCTCCCGTCGCTGAAGGCCGCCGTGGACAACGGCGCCGATGCCGTCTACACGGGCTTTCGTGACGACACGAACGCAAGGCACTTCGCCGGGCTCAACTTCACCGCCGGCAAGCTCGCGGACGGCATTCGCTACGCCAAGGGCAAGGGCAAGCGGGTGTTCATCGCCATGAACACCTATCCGCGCCCGGACGGGATCGCGCGCTTCGAGGAGGCCGTGGACCAGGCAGCGGCGCTCGGCGTGGATGCGCTCATCTGCGCCGACATCGGCGTGCTGGACTATGCCGCCCGCCGCCAGCCCAAGCTCAATCTGCACCTGTCCGTGCAGGGCTCGGCGACGAACTACGAGGCGCTGCGCTACTACCACGAGCACTTCGGCATCCGGCGCGCCGTGCTGCCGCGGGTGCTGTCCATGGCCCAGATCGAGCATGTCATCGAGCAGAGCCCGGTGGAGATCGAGGTCTTCGGCTTCGGCAGCCTGTGCGTGATGGTGGAGGGGCGCTGCATCCTCTCCTCTTATGCCACCGGGCGCTCGCCGAACACCTATGGCGCCTGCTCGCCGGCGAGCCACGTGGAATGGATCGAGACCGACACCGGGCTCGATACCCGCCTGGGGGGCGTGCTGATCCAGCGCCATGCCAAGGGTGAGAACGTCGGCTATCCGACGCTGTGCAAGGGCACCTACCGCACCGACGGCCGTACCTACCACGCTATCGAGGATCCGGTGAGCCTGAACGCCATGGCGCTGCTGCCGCAGTTGGCGGCGGCCGGCGTGGCGGCGGTGAAGATCGAAGGCCGCCAGCGCAGCCCGGTCTACGTCAAGCAGGTCACCCGGGTCTGGCGGGAGGCGTTGGACGCCTTCGCCCGCGACCCCGAGCACTTCGCCCCGCAGGCGGAGTGGACCGCGGAGCTGGCCAAGGTCTCCGAGGGCGCCCAGACCACCCTTGGCCCCTATCACCGGCCTTGGCAATGAGTCGGCCCCTCCGCCGGCTCAGTTGGTCGGGCGGACGCCGGCGCGGCCTGTCGGGCTTCGCTGGCGCTCAGCACCGACCGACACCGACCCTGCCATCGACGAGCCATCGAGCAAGCCCATGACCGCATCCCCCGCCCCGCGCCTGTCCGTCGGCGCCATTCCCTACTACTGGCCCAAGCAGCAGGTGGACGACTTCTACGCCATGGTTGCAGACAGCCCGGCGGACATCGTCTACCTGGGCGAGACCATCTGTGCCAAGCGCAATCAGGTGCGCTTCGAGGACTGGCTGGACATCGCCGCACGCCTCACCGCCGCCGGCAAGGAGGTGGTGCTGTCCACGCTGGCGCTGCTGGAGGCGGAATCCGAGCTCAAGCGCCTGCGGGCCATCTGTGGCCAGGAGGACTACTTGGTGGAGGCCAACGACCTCGGTGCCGTGCAGCTGCTGCGCGGCAAGCCCTTTGCCGTCGGCCACAGCGTCAATGTCTACAACCACCGCACGCTGGAATTGCTCGCCGCCGACGGCTGCCGGCGCTGGGTGCTGCCGGTGGAGCTGACCCGCGAGACCCTGGCGGCGATGCAGCGGCAGCGGCCCGCCGGCATGGAGACGGAGGTCTTCGCCTACGGTCGGCTGCCGCTCGCCTACTCGGCCCGCTGCTTCACGGCCCGCGCCCGCGATCTGCCGAAGGACGACTGCCGCGACGCCTGCCTCGAGGACCCGGACGGCATGGTGGTCGACACCCAGGACGACAACCGCTTCCTGGCGCTGAACGGCATCCAGACCCAGTCCGCGCGCACCATGAATCTGCTGCCGGCCCTGGACGATCTGCGCGCGCTGGACGTGGACATCCTGCGCGTCAGCCCGCAGTCACAGTACACCGGCGAGGTGCTGGCGCTGTTCCACAAGGTGCGCGCCGGCGAGCTGGCGCCGGCCGCCGCCGGCGAGGCGCTGGCGGCACTCATGCCCACCGGCCCCTGCGACGGCTACTGGCGCGGCGCCGCCGGCATGGACGCCCTGGCCGTCGCCTGAGCCGCACGCCGGCGTCGGGCTTCGCTGCCGCTCAGCGCCGACCTACGACGCACACTGTAGGTCGGTGCCGACGCCAGGAGGCCCGACATGCGCGTGCCGCTGCGTCCCGCCCCTGTCGGGCTTCGCTGTCGCTCAGCGCCAACCTACGGCCGCGGTAGGTCGGTGCCGACGCCAGGAGGCCCGACATGCGCATGCCGCTGCGTCCCGCCCCTGTCGGGCTTCGCTGTCGCTCAGCGCCGACCTACGGCCGCGGTAGGTCGGTGCCGACGCCAGGAGGCCCGACATGCGGGTGCCTCTGCGCCGCGCCGGCGTCGGGCTTCGCTGCCGCTCAGCGCCGACCTACGGCCGCGGTAGGTCGGTGCCGACGCCAGGAGGCCCGACGTGTGCGTGCCGCTGCGTCCCGCCCCTGTCGGGCTTCGCTGTCGCTCAGCGCCGACCTACGGCCGCTGTAGGTCGGTGCCGACGCCAGGAGGCCCGACGTGCACGTGCCGCTGCGTCCCGCCGGCGTCGGGCTTCGCTGTCGCTCAGCGCCAACCTACGGCCGCGGTAGGTCGGTGCCGACGCCAGGAGGCCCGACATGCGCGTTGATCGGGCGCTGCACCGGTCCGTCAGCCGCCGTCGTCCCACAGCACCGACAGGTCCAGGGCGACCTCGGCGAAGGGCGCGGCGGCCACCGCTTGATCGCCCCTCCAGCGGCCGATCTCCTGCCATGCGCCGTCGGTGGCGGTATAGGCTTCCAAGGTCCGGGTGCGTGGATCGATCAGCCAGAGGTGCTTCACGCCGTAGCGGGCGTAGACGGGCATCTTGATGTTGCGGTCCTTGCTTTCGGTGGAGCTGGAGAGGATCTCGCAAACCCAGTCCGGCACGACCTGGAAGCGGTGGTCGCGCGGGATCCGCGGCATGCGCTCGCGGCGCCAGCCGGCAAGGTCCGGGGCGGCGACCTCGGTGTCGCGCAGGAAGTGCAGCTCCGGCTCGTCGATGATCCACCAGCCGCCCGGCCCGCCGCGGCCGCGCTGGAACGGACCGAACAGCTCCGCGCCGAGGGCTGATCCGGCGAGGGCGTGCGGCCCGGCCGGGCGCGGTTGGGTGTAGAGCTGGCCGTCGAGGATCTCGCCGGTGAGCCCGTCCGGCAGGGCTTCCAGTTGTTCGTAGAGGGTCGGCGTCGGCTCCGTCGGCAGGGTTTGCATCACCTGGCTCCGTCAGTCGTGACAAGCATTCTGGGCAGACCAAGAGCATAGCCAGGGTTGGCGCCTTGCGCATGCGCCGGTGATGGCACCTCGGCGCATGCATAGTCAATAGCCTCGTTCTCGGCAGCTCACGTCATGCCGCATTGCCCACATCGGCCACGAACGCCGCGACATCGCCGGCCAGTGTCGCGAGCAGCTCCGGCGGCACGGCGTCGCCGGCCTGGGCGAGGGATTGGGCGCGCATCACGAGCGTCGCATCATCCGGCTGGAGCCAGCCGGCGGGCAGGGCCTCGGCGTAGAGCCAGACGGCGGCCTTGCCGGGCTCCGGCGGCTGGTCGAGTCCGCAGCGCAGCGCCGCGGCGTTGAGCACGGCGCCGAGGAGCAGCTCGGCGGCGGGGGCGGGGCAGGCCTGGCGCAGCAGGACCTCGGCGGCCTCGAGCTTCTGGCGGGCGCGGTGGAGTAGCGGCGGCCCCGCCGGTGCCGCAGCGGCCGGGGCCTGGTAGAGCTCGTCGGCGCCGGCGGCGGGCGAGGCGGCACCGAGGCGCTCCAGCCCGCGCAGGGTGCGGCGGTCGATGAGGGCGATGGGCACCTGCTCCGAGATGCCCGCCGCACGGGCGTCGTCGGCGTCGTCCACCTGATCGAGCACCACCAGCAGCCCGCTGCGCGCGCCGAGAATGCGCGCGATGCGGTTGCCGAAGTCGCGCTGGAGGACGTCGATGCAGCGGCGGACTTCCTTACCGAGTCCGGCCTTCGCCAGCTCCGACTCCGCCGGCAGAGCGCCGGCGGTCTCCGCGGCCGCAGCCGCCGGCTCGGCGTCAGGCTCGGGGCTGGGCTCGGCAAGCGCCTCGGCGGCGGTGTCCGCATCCAGGCCGGGCGCGGCGGGCTGCTCCTTGTGGGCGTCCTTGTCGGCCAGGTCCTCGGCCAGCACCTCGGCGAGGCGCTTGGACATGCCCACCACGTCCTCGGCGGCATCGGCATCCACTACGTTATCGAACAGGTCCCGCTTGCCCTGCACCAGCCCGAGCACCTGGTCCTCGTAGGCATCGGCGGCCACCAGGTGGATGACCTGGACCTTGCTGCGCTGGCCGAGCCGGTGCACCCGGGCGACGCGCTGGTCCAGCACCGCCGGGTTCCAGGGCACGTCCAGGTTCACCAGCAGGGAGGCGCACTGGAGGTTCAGCCCGGTGCCGCCGGCGTCGGTGGAGATGAACACCTGGCAGGCGTCGTCGTTGTGGAAGCGGTCCATGAGCGCACCGCGCTTGGCGCTCGGCACGTCGCCGTGGAGGCGCACACAGCCCAGGCCCATGCGCCGGACCAGGTCCTCCACCATCTCGCCCATCTGCGCCCATTGGGAGAAGACCACGGCCTTCAGCCCCGCAAGCCGGCAGCCGTCTTCCAGGATGCCGGCGAGCTCGTCGAGCTTCGGCGAGCCCTTGGTCTCCTTGTCCACCAGGCCTGCGGCATTGCAGGCCATGCGGGCGCGCTGCAGCGCCGCCATCATGCGGTTCTGCTCGGCGGGCGTCAGCGGCCGGCGCTTGACGATCTGGGCGAGCCAAGCGGCCATGTTGAGGGCGTCGTCGTGGATCTCCGCCTGCTTCGGCGACAGGGGCACGTCCCGGCGCTGCTCGATGCGGTCCGGCAGCTGCTCGCGCACCAGGGCGCGGTCGCGCCGCAGCATCACGGGCGTGAGCCGGCGGCGCAGCTCCGAGAGGTTGCGATAGCCCAGCACCTTGCCGCGCTCGTCGGTGATGTGGAAGTCCGCCAGATAGCGCCACAACGGGCCCAGCACCCGCGGGTCCACCACCTGCATCAGGCTGTAGAGGTCCTCGAGGCGGTTCTCCAGCGGCGTGCCGGTGAGCACGAAGGCGTAGCGCGACGGGATGCGCTTGATGGCGGTGGCGATCTTGGTGCGCCAGTTCTTGATGCGCTGGGCCTCGTCCAGGATCAGCAGGTCCGGCGCTAGGGTCTCGTTGATGACGCTGAAATCCCGCAGCACCAGCTCGTAGTTGATGATGTAGAAGCCGCTGCCCTTGCGGTACTGCACCGCGCGCGCCTCCGCCGGCCCCTGCACCAAGTGGGCCTCGGCACCGGTGAAGCGCTCGATCTCGCGCTGCCATTGGAACTTGAGCGATGCCGGGCAGACGATGAGCGCGCGCTCGACGTTCTCGTTGCGGTGCAGCCAGTAGGCGGCGGCGATGGCCTGGAGCGTCTTGCCGAGGCCCATGTCGTCCGCCAGCAGCGCGCGGCCGCGCCCGGCCAGAAACGCCACGCCGTCCATCTGGTAGGGATAGAGCCGGGCGCGGATCTCCGGCAGCCGGCCGCCGCTGGCGCGGATGCGTTGGCCGATCTCCCGGGCACGCAGCTCGCGGGCGGCATCGTCGGCGAGGCGGCGGGCGAAGCCCAGGGCATCGTCGCCGATGAGCAGGTCGTCGCCGCCGTGCTGCTCGGCGAAGGCCTGGAATTCGTCCGGCAGCCGGCCGCGGAAGGCGCCGTCGGCGTCGAACCACTGCTCCAGGACCGGCGCCAGGTGGGTCGGGATCTCCGCGGCGCGGTGCAGGCGGATGCGCGGGGCGTCGTCGCGCTGCCAGTCCAGGTAGACATAGCAGCGGGGCGCCGGTTGGCTGCGGACCTGCTTGAAGTCCTTGCGCTTGCCGATGCGGTGCAGGGCCGCTTCGATGTGCTTGCAGGTGCCGAGCTGGTTGGTGGCGAAGTCCGGGCAGGTGCAGTGGTTGGCGCGCTCGGTCAGGGAGCGGATCTGCACCTGCCAGGTGGACTGGATGGGGCTCGCGCCGGTGCCGATGGAGCGCGCGCGCCAGGTGCCGAACCAGGGGGCTTGGGCATCGGCGCCGTCGTCTCCGCCGACGGGTTCCACCCGCACCTCGGCGCGGCCGCGCTTGACCCGCTCGTCGATGGCGGCGGCCACGGCATCGCCCAGGCTGGCGTCCGCCGGCTCGGCGGTGCCGAAGCCGAGCAGCGCGGCCAGCGCATGGACGCAGAGACCGTCGGCGGCGTGTGCGCTTTCGTGCAGGTCGTCGCAGTCGCAGGCGGACCAGAGGTTGCCGTCGGCGTCGTAGCCCACGGACAGGGTCAGGTGCTCCTCGCTGTCCTCGTCTTCCACCTCGGCATGCAGCTCGCCCTCGTAGAGCCCCACCCGCACCACGCGCTTGTCCTGTGCATGGCGCCAGGCGCGGCGCAGCAGGGTGTCGTCGGCCAGCGCCTGAAGCTCTTCGCTGTCGAACAGGAAGTCGGCGTCGGTGGCGCCGGTGGTTGCGGACTGCGGCATGGGCTGCTCCGATGGACGTGGCTCTTGGGTGATCGCCCGCGGGCATGTCGGGCTTCGCTGGCGCTCAGCGCCGACCTACGGAGGGCGCTGTAGGTCGGTGCCGACGCGAGGAGGCCCGACATGCGGTGGCTCGCGGTTGTCGGGCTTCGCTGGCGCTCAGCGCCGACCTACGGAGGGCGCTGTAGGTCGGTGCCGACGCAAGGAGGCCCGACACGGGCACCGCGCCCTAGTCCCAGCTCAGCGCCCCGCCGGTCTGGTACTCGGTGACCCGCGTCTCGAAGAAGTTCTTCTCCTTCTTGAGGTCCAGCACCTCGCTCATCCACGGGAAGGGATTGCTGACGCCCGGATACTGCTCCGGCAGGCCGATCTGCGCGCAGCGGCGGTTGGCGATGAACTGGAGATATTCCTCGAACATGGGCGCGTTCAGGCCGAGCACGCCGCGGGGCATGGTGTCGTGGGCGTACCGGGCCTCCAGCTCGACGGCCTCGCGGATCATGGTGACGAGCTCCTGCTTGAAGGCCTCGGTCCAGACGTGCGGGTTCTCGATCTTGATCTGGTTGATGACGTCGATGCCGAAGTTCATGTGCATGGACTCATCGCGCAGGATGTACTGGAACTGCTCGGCGGTGCCGGTCATCTTGTTGCGCCGGCCCATGGAGAGCACCTGCACGAAGCCCACGTAGAAGAAGATGCCTTCGAAGATCACGTAGAAGGCGACCAGCTCCCGCAGCAGGCGCTGGTCGTTCTCCGGCGTGCCGGTGTGGAAATTCGGGTCTGCCAGGTACTGGGTATAGGGCAGGGCCCATTCCGCCTTGCGGGCCACCGCCGGCAGCTCCCGGTACATGTTGAAGATCTCGCCCTCGTCCAGCCCCAGGCTCTCGACGACGTACTGATAGGCGTGGGTGTGCAGGGCCTCCTCGAAGGCCTGGCGCAGCAGGTATTGGCGGCACTCGGGGTTGGTGATGTGGCGGTAGACGGCCAGCACCAGGTTGTTCGCCACCAGGGAGTCGGCGGTGGAGAAGAAGCCCATGTTGCGCTTGATGATGGTGCGCTCGTCCTCGGTGAGGCCGTTGGGGTCCTTCCAGAGCGCGATGTCCGCGTTCATGTTGATTTCCTGCGGCATCCAGTGGTTGGCGCAGCCGTCCAGGTACTTCTGCCAGGCCCAGTCGTACTTGAAGGGCACCAGTTGGTTCAGGTCCGCGTTGCAGTTGATGATGCGCTTGTCGTCCACGCGCAGGCGCCCGGCCCCCATTTCCAGATTCTCGAGGCCGGTGGCTCCGCCCTGGGCGCCGGTGTCGTCGTCGGCGCTCGGCGCCCGCTCGCCCGATGGGGCGTGCGCGCCCTCGTCCAGCAGCGAGCGCTGGGCGGGCACCGGGTTGGGGCTCACCACGGGTGCGGCCCCGGCGGTGCGCATGAGGTCGTCGTTGCCCACCAGGCCGTTGCCAGGGCGGGGGGGGGCCTGTGTCGGCTCGGGCGCGGCTGCGGCGTCGGAGCCGAGCGGGAAGTCGTTGCCGCCGTCTGTGTCAACGCTAGCGTCGTCGAAGCTCGCGTCGCTCGGGGGCGCCGCCCGCGGCTCGGTGCGAGCAGGCGTAGTGACATTGGCAAGGGGGTCGTCCCAATTCAGCATCGGATCTCCTCCGGGTCTGTGTGTTGCGGGAAAGCAGAGGCGGCATCACGGCTCTTCGTCGTTGCGCCAGCGCATCTTGCCGCCGGCGTCGGCCTGCGAGATGAGCCAATAGGCAATGCCGAGCGCCAGCACGACTGCGGCGATGCCCACCAGATCGAGCGCCGAGTACTCCTCCATGTCCAGGATGATCACCTTTCGCGCGATGGCCATCACGGCGGTGGCCACCACCAGCTTCACCGGGAAGACGTCCGTGCGCAGGTACAGGGTGATGTTGGCGAAGATCTCATAGGCAATGAGCACCGCCAGGAAGACCCCGAACATCTTCACGATGTCCGGCACCATGAAGTAGGGCGGACTGGACATATTGACGTACAGCGTATGGATGACGCTCGCCACACCCTCCAGGATCACCACTACCATGGCGATGGCGAGCACATAGGTGGCCACGCGCAGCACCCGGTGCATGGTGCGCAGCACCGGATCCGGCGCCCGGGTGGGGAACTCCTCGTGCTCGGCCGGGCCGCCGCTCATGGCCTGGCCCTCCTGGGGCGCGTGCATGCCGGCCGGAAGCCGCGGTCGCCGTGTGGGCGGGCGCACCGGCGGTCCGCTCGAGCGCCGGGCCGCGCGCACCAGCAGGGTGCCGAGCAGCCCCGCCGCGGCCACCGCTGTGAGCACCAGCGCGACGCGGGCGAAGTCGGGCCAGTCCCACCAGGGTAGGGCGTCGATGGACGGCATACAGGGCTCCGGTTGGGCAGTGCTTTGTGGCCTAGGGGCCTGGGTGTTGTCGCTGCCAATGGCCGGCCGTGCGCATGGGTGACCGACCATGGACAACCATCGCCGCCGACGCCGCCGCGAAGGAGATCGGCCCCAGCTGAGCCGGTGCCGTGCCCGGGCCCGCGCATGCCTTAGGGCTGCCCGCCGGGAAACAGGGCCGGATCGAGCAAGCCGTCGAGCTCGGCATAGGGCACTATCACCTCGTGCACGCCGATGGCGTAGGGGCCCACCTGGTATTGCTCGAAGATCACCAGCAGGCCGTCCGCCAGGGGCAGCAGCTTGCGGTAGTTCTCCGTCGTGGGCGCCGTGCCCTCCCGCAGCCAGTCGTCGTCGGCGCTGAAGGGCTCGCGCCCGGCGAGGGCGCGGTAAGAGTAGTCGGCCACGCGCGGCAGCCAGTCCTTCTCGCTGCGGAACAGGCCCGCCACTGGCACCCGCGCGCCCGTGTCGCGGCGAAGCACCACCGGCAGGTGCTGCATGCCGCCGTGGGCGCCGCCGGTGTAGAAGTAGCTGCGCAGGCCCACGGCCCAGAAGCGCGGCGCGGCATAGAGGTGGTCATAGTCGATGGTCAGCTGCCAAGGCGGGCCCTGGTGGCCGGCGCCGGCGGCGAGCAGCTGCCGGTACATCTCGCGGAAATCGTCGATCTCGGTGCCCACCAGCTCGGCGAGCGCGCGCTCGCCGGCGGCGGCCGCCGCGCCGTCGCCGAGGCGCGGATAGGCGACGTCGATCTCGAACCGGGCGCCCTGCTGGGTGATGCGCACGGCCTTGGCAGTGCGCTCCGTACGCGGCTCGCCCATCGCGTCCCCGGCGCTGTCCTCGCCGGCATCCCCGCCGAGCGCTGCAATGCGCTGGCGGTAGCGCTCCGCCAAGCAGTCGCTGTCGTCGCATCGGTTGCGCTGCGCGAGCCAGCCGCGCTGCGCAGCCAGCAGAGCCTTCGGGTCGCGGGTGTTCTGCCGCGCGTCTTCATAGACAGCGCCGAGCTTGGAGTCGAGTCGGCTCAGCTCCGCATCGGCGCAGATGAGCTTCTCGACGCGGGTGGATGCCTGGGTGCAATCAAAGCTCGCCGCCCCGACGCTCGCCGCTGCGAGAGCGAGCAGAGCGGCGGCCGCGCCCCGGCACAGGATCGATGCTTGCGTGCGCCTGGCTGTTGCGATGGTGCTCATTGGTAGGGTTGTTCTCTCAACGCCGCTCACTCGCGTATCGGTTCTTCGCTGTCAGCCGCTGCTTCTGCGCACGGCAGGACCTGAGATACCGGTGCCCGCCCATGGCTCGGGTCCCTACCGATTACGGGCGAGAGCTGGTCTGCTGCCAGGGCCAACGTCCCTTCAGCTCCAGCTCCAGCGTGAAGCTCAGGAAGGTCCGGATCAGGACGATGATCGCCAGCACCCCGACGGTCTCGAAGGTCAGCTCCACGGCTACGGTATGAATGATGTCTGCGGCCACCAGAAATTCCAATCCCAGCAGGATTCCCCTGCCCAGCACTTGTCTGACCTCGCCATAGGCCGCCGACAGGTCTCGCCCGCGCACCGCCTGGACGACAAACAGCCCGAGGACATAGAAGCTCACCAGGCCGATGACCGTGATACCCACGGCCTCCACCGACATGGCGACAGCCTCGGCTATAGGCTTGATGAGCTCATTCATGGCCGGCGGCTGCCCATGGCATTCAACCGTAGGGCCCGAAAAAGATCATGCCGCCCCAGAACACCGCGCAGACCACGGCAAACGAGAAGCACGCGCGCATGATGAAATTCTGGGCCGGACTCGACGCCTGAAGCGCTTCGCGAAACAGTCCCACATCGTCCGGCAGGTTCGTCTCGGCGGCCACGATCGCCGTCACCAAGCGCTGCTGGATCTCAATGGACTGCCAAATGATCAGGGCTCCGGTCAGCGAAAACAGAAACAACACCATGTTCGCGGCGCGGGCGGTGTCCGGATGGATCTGTACCTTGTCGAACGCCAGCATCAGCGCCAGGATCGCCAAGATTTGGATCGCGGAGAAGACATTGAACCGCGACCAGAACCGATCCAGCTCGGAATTGAGCGTTGTGATGTAGACCTCGAGATATTGGGGGATCTGGATCATGGCTGCATCGTCGGTTCCAAGCGTTCAGACGTAGTCGCGAACGAATTCATAGTAGCCTCGAGGGCCGGCGGTGGAATGGCGCTTGACCGAGCGCTTGATCTTTTCCAAGCGCGCAATGTATTCCTTCAGGGTGAGGTCGCTCTGCTCCCCCACGCGTTTCCGGCCAACCTTCACACACCAGTCGACCACGCCCTCGGTGCCGGGCAGGACCTTCAACGGCTGGTTCTTGGCATAGCCGAACGCCTGCTTGACGGCTACCTTGGCGCTGTCGATGGCAAACATGCACTGGGTGTCCGTGAGCGAAGGCGAGCGCTCATAGGCGGTACGCAGCCCGAATTCGATATTCTGGCAGACGTCGAGGTGTGGGTCGTCGTTGAAGTCTGTGGACATGGCTGGAGGTTCTCTGTTGATGCGTTATTTGTTCTGGTGCTCGCGGCTAGGATTGCCAAAGCAATCGGTAGACACTTGCCGCGTCAGGGCGTTGACCGTAAGTCCAACCAGCTGCACGGTGCTCGCTGGCTTCCACGCTCCGGCGTGGGAGCAAAGACTGGTAGGCTGGACGAGCGACAGCGAAGTCCACGCCGGCGCCACCCGTAAGCTGGTGGACTGCGCTTCGCTTGTCCATCCTACGCCCGGCCCGTGCCCTCGTGGTCGGCGTTGTGATCGGGGCCTCGGCTGGCTGGCCAGCCAGTCGGCCTGAGCGCCGAGAGCGCCTCATTGGTATCGTCGAGGTCGAACGCCTCCGGATCGATCTGGCCTCCGACCCACTCAAGCATGTCTTGGTGCTCCGGATCGGACGGGTCTGCCAGGGTTCTGAGCAGCTGCGCGTAACCCCAGATCCCCCCGCAATCCTCGGGCGGGCACGCACGCTTGCCTTTGATACAAAGCGGCAGTGTTTGGGTCTCATCGAACGGCAGCACCTTCTCTACCAGAATCTGATGCTCCCAGCCGTCGCCGAAATCATAGTCGTAGCGCATCGAGTCCTTCTCCTTGCGCAACAGGTCCATCAGCTTGACCTCGGCTTCGTCCTTGAGGTCGAACTCGAAGCCAAATTTGTCGTCGGGGATGCCATAGACGCGGCCGTTCGCCAGGAAATGATGCAGGTGCGAGTCCGTCCACCCCATGGCGATCTGGATCACCTCGTGCAGCACATCCAGCGCCAGGTCACTCGGCACCAGCACCCGCCGCCAGATGGGCGGCTTCGCACCCCTGAGCGTGATTTTCAACTGATAGATCCGATTTGGTCGTTTTGCGGGCATGGCTACGGGTCTCGGTGGTCGCTCAAGCGAGCTGGTGGATTGCGGCAGCGGCGACGCTGAGGGGGCGGTGCCGATCAGCTAGCGAGCCTGGTAGGTCGCAAATCATGGCCTGCCGCCTGTTTTCTGTCCGCTCCTACGCCGCGATGCCCTCGAGGGTGATCCGTCCGACATCCGTGCGCTCGCTGGCATGCTCGAATGTCATCATGCAGATGTTCCCCACTGCATCCAGGTCCAGCAGCGTGTTCTCGTCAAGGTCCCGGCTTTCGGCGATTTCTCCCGCGCGAAGCTCGATGTAGAGAGTGTCGGTGTCGTCAAAGTAAGTGACCTTCATGGCGTGAGCCTGCGGTCGAAGAATGCATTATGAACGGTGCGGCCGTCGCTCAACAGCACGACGCGAAGATACCTTCCTTCTGCCTCCATGATACGCTTCCACGGTCTAATCCTCCCATCTGCCTGAACGAGCTCCGCGTCAGGCGACAGCGCTGTTGACTCAATCCACTCCGTGCGAATCCAGGCGCGGTCCGGGCGCTTCCGCATCGAGTCAAACTAGCGCGTCGTTTTCATCTTGTCATCGGTGCTGCGGGGGCTCTCCTGTAACCTATTGATAAGCGGGTCTCTAGGGGGCTAAACGGTTACGGATCTTCGGTATATCCGAATCCTCTAAACCTGCTTGATCGGTTATTGAGCCTGACCCGAATGGCACTAATTTAAGCGGCGTCTTCACAAAAACAGTCACTTAGCGAAGCGCTTGGCCTGCAACCCGAACAGCTCCAGGCCGTCCGACATGCGAAGACCGCCCGCTTGTGCCGCAGGAGAGCTTGGATCGTCGTATCGTAGTCAACGTAAGTGTC
>NZ_NRRV01000043.1 GCF_016583825.1 Thiohalocapsa halophila
CGAGCCCCAGGATCAGCGCCCCACCGCGGCCATTCCCCAACTACGGGAGATGGCGCCGCAGCGCCGCCGGGACCCCTCGGCGCTGCCGCAGACGGGAGCGGACCCCTTCGCGCCCTCGACCGATGCCGCCCGAGCGCCGGCGCCTGCGCCGGTGCCCGACCCGGCGCCCGACCCAGCGCCCGCAGCCGCGCCACAGCGTCCCGCCGAGACGCCCCTTCGCGTGGAGAAGCGCAGCCCATGAGCCGAACAGGCGGCCGCACAGGCGCGTCGACGGCGATCCCCCAGGCTCGGGCGGGCTGAGATGCCGGAGCTGCCGGAAGTCGAGACCAGTCTGCGCGGCATCGCCCCCCACCTGCGGGGCCGGCGCATCGTGCGCCTCCTGGCGCGGGAGCGGCGGCTGCGCTGGCCAGTGCCCGAGAGCGTGGACGCCGCCGTCGCGGGCCAGCCCATCGAGGCGGTCTCCCGCCGCGCCAAGTACCTGCTGCTGCACCTCCCGCGCGGCGCCGTCATTCTGCATCTGGGCATGTCCGGCAGCCTGCGGGTGCTGCCGGCGGCCACGCCGCCGGCGCTGCACGATCACATCGACCTGGTACTGGACGACGGCCGCTGCCTGCGGCTGCGCGACCCGCGGCGCTTCGGCAGCCTGCATTGGGCGGCCCCGCCCGTGGAAGCCCATCCACTGCTGGCGCAGCTGGGGCCCGAGCCCCTGTCGCCCGGCTTCGACGGCGCCCACCTGTATCGGCTGAGCCGCGGCCGCCGGGCGCCTGTCAAGACCTTCATCATGGACAGCCATGTGGTCGTCGGCGTCGGCAACATCTATGCGAGCGAGGCCCTGCACCGCGCCGGTATCCATCCGCACCGCCCGGCCGGGCGGATCGCGCTGCCGCGCTACGAGCGCCTGGCGGCGAGCATCAAGACGGTGCTCGCCGCGGCCATCGCCGAAGGCGGCACCAGCCTGCGGGATTTCGTGCAGGAGGACGGCAGCCCGGGCTACTTCGCCCGTGCGCTCCAGGTCTACGGGCGCGCGGGCCTGCCCTGCCCCGGCTGCGGCGAGCCCGTGCGCCAGCGCCGTATCGGTCAGCGCTCCAGCTTCTACTGCCCGCGCTGCCAGCGCTGAGCCGGGTGCGGCTCTGCGAGCAGCCAGGCCGCGGTGGACGCGCTCTTAGTCGAACAACTCCCGCACCGCCAAGGCCAATCCCGGCAGGACGCCCGGCTCCTCGATCACGTCGTCCTGCCCGTAGATTCGGGCCTCGTCCGGGGAGCGATAGCAGGTCACGCGCCGGTTGCGCGGGTCGATGATCCAGACGGCTTCGACGCCGCAGGCGAGGTACTCGCTGACCTTCTCATCGATCTCGGCCCAACGGTCGTTGGGCGAGACGACTTCGATGGTCAGCTCCGGGGGGACGTCGAGATAGCCGTCGGGCTGGGCTTGGGCCAGGCGCTCGTTGGAGATGTAGACGACATCGGCACCGCGGACCGTGTCGGGGTCATGCTGGGTGATGATGCCGACCTCGCCGGGCATGACCTTGCCGAGCGCTTGGCGCTTCACGAAGCTCCCGAGCTCCCTTGCGATGTTCCCTTCGACGCTGGCGTGCGGATGGCCGGTGGGCGGCCTCTCGATGAATCTCCCTCTGACGAGCTCTCCCGGCGCAGTGGGGCCATGCCGCCAGAGGTCTTCAGCCGTGAGCATGGGGTCGGCATGCGGGGGGCTTGGGGCCGCGATGGACATTGCGAAGCCTCGGCTTGCCGGTTGCGATGGGATCAGCTTAGGGGATGACGGCGATTGCGGGTAGGGCCTCGGGTGCGGGATCGTCTCCGCACGCAGCCCGTCAGGGCGGCGTCGCCGCCCTCAGCTCCGCGGCCAGCGCATCCAGGTCCCGCGCGAGCCGGGCGATGGCCGCCTCCGGTTGGCGTCCGCCCGCCACCGCAGGACCTCGCGCTGCGCGGCGTGATTGAGATATTCCTCCGTGAAGCGGCTGCGGTAGTCATTGCCGGTGCAGAGAAAGGGGCTGCGGCTCGTGGGTGGCCTGCCCGGGATGGCAAGCGCTGCCGGGTGCCGAGCGGGCGCTCCGAGTGCCCCCCCGGATGCGCTCTGCAGGCACCGGACGCTGGTCATTGCGGCTGCTGGATGCCCGTGATCAGCCAGTCCCCATCCGGGCTCGCCCAGTCGTGGGCGACGTGCCAGATCTCGTCCAGCGGCTTCGCCGGGGCCTGCTCGTCCTCGCGGATGAGACCGGTGAAGCGCACGCTCGCCACCACCTGGTCGCCGTCGCGCTGAACGCCGAGGAGCTCGGCGTTCAGGGTGACCACCTCGGTGTAGCTCGGCGCATCGCCCAGTGACTCGCGCTCGCGCTTCAGCTCGGCGAAGAGCTGGGGCGCGGTGTACTCGCGAATGTCGCGGAAGTCCGCCTGGTCCCAGGCGGCCTGCAGGCGGATGAAATGGGTCTTGGCGCCCTGCGCGAAGCCGTCGGCGTCGAGCCAGGCGGGGGCCTCTGCGGCGCCGGGCTCGGCCACCGCGTTGGTGGGGCTGCCCTGCTGCGACTCCGAGCTGCCGCCGCCAAAGAGGCCGCCGAAGGACGGCGCCTCACCGGGCTGGGTGCCCGCCTGTGCACCCCCGTGACCGCCTGGCGTGAAGCCGGCGGGCGCCGGCCTCGGCCCGGGTGCGCGCTGCTGGCGCAGCATCCGGAACAGGAAGATGCCGCCGATGACCAGCGCCGCGATGATCAGGAAGTCGAAGGGTTGGAAGCCCTCGAAGGCGCCGCCGAAGAACAGCGACGCCAACAGCCCGCCGGCGGCGAGCCCGGCGAGGGGACCGAGGAAGCCCATGCCGCCGCGCGAGCGCTGGCCGGCCGCCCCGGCCTGGTTGGCGCGTTGATCCGCCGCCTGCTGGCGCTGCGGCGTCTGCGGTCGCTGCGCTTGCCGCGGCATGCTGTATTGCTTGCCGAGGCTGCGGCCGCCGCCGAAGCGCCGCGCATCGGCATCCTGCGGCAGCACCGTGGCGCCGACGACGAAGAGGCTCAGCATGGCAACAATGAAGGTCTTCATGGTGTCGTTCTCAGTGGCTGTGTCTGTGGTTGTGACCAATGGTTGGACGCGCCGGCGACGGGGATGGTTTCGATCAGCGCCGCGGCGCCGATGCCGCGCGGGTCGCTGGCAGCCTCGACCCTGTCCTGCGCGCGCTGCCAGTGCACCAGCTGCATGTTGCCGTAGCGCCGGTCCGCGGTGGTCAGTGCATGGCCGCGGCGCTCGAGGCTTTGGCGCACCGCTGGTGACAGGGCCTGCGGCTCCACCACCACCTCGTCGGGCAGATATTGATGATGGAAGCGCGGCGCTGCCACCCAGTCTGCCGCGCTGCTCCCGGCGGCCGGCTCCAGCCCGGTGGCGGCGAGGATGCCGTGCAGGACCATGGTGATGATGCGGCTGCCGCCGGGGGTGCCGAGGATCACCACCTGCTCGTCGGACTCGACGAAGGTCGGGCTCATGCTGGAGAGCATGCGCTTGCCGGGGGCGATGGCGTTGGCCGCCCCGCCGATCAAGCCGTAGGCGTTGGGCACGCCGGGCTGCGCGGCGAAGTCGTCCATCTCGTCGTTCAGCAGCACCCCGGTGCCCGGCGGCACGAAGCCGGAGCCGAAGGGATAGTTGATGCTGAGCGTCGCGGCTACCCGGTTGCCGTGCGTGTCCAGGATGGAGAAATGCGTGGTGTCGGCGCCCGCGGGCCGCGCGAGGTCGGGCGGGCGGCTCGCGGTCGCACGGTCCATGCGAAAGTCCCGCATCAGCCCGGCGGCGTAGAAGGGATGGGTCAGGCGCTCCACCGGCACATCCACCTGATCCGGATCGCCCAGAAATACCGCCCGGTCGCGGTAGGCGCGGCGCATGGCCTCGATGATCACATGGGCGCGGTCGGCCGGATCCAGAGCCGCAAGGTCGAAGCCGCCGAGCATGTTCAGCATCTGCGCCAGGGCTACGCCGCCGGAGGACGGCGGTGCGGCGCTGACCAGGCGCCAATGGCCGGTTGGGGTATCGAAGCGGGCGGTGACCGGGGCGCGCTCCACCACGCGGTACTCGGCGAGGTCGCGCAGGCGCCAGATACCGCCGGCTTCGCGCACGCCAGCCACCAGCTTGCGGGCCAGGGCGCCGCCGTAGAAGCCGTCATGGCCCTCCCGGGCGAGGCGCAGCAGGGTCGCGGCGAGGTCGGGCTGGCGCAGTCGGGTGCCGGGCGCCGGTACGGCGCCGTCCGCCAGAAACAGCGCGGCCGCCGCCGGCGAGGCGGCGATGACGTCGCGGCGCCAGCGGGCGAGCCGGGTGTAGACCGGGTCGATCTCGAAGCCGTCCCGGGCGAGCTCGATGGCCGGCACCAGGCTCGCCGCCAGCGGCAGCCGTCCATAGCGCTCGGCGATGTGCACCAGCGCCGCCGGCGCCCCCGGGATGCCCGCCGCGAGCGGGCCGTTCAGGGAGCGCTCGGGCACGAAATCGCCGTCGGCGTCCAGGTACATGTCGGCGGTGGCGGCGAGCGGTGCGCGCTCGCGGCCGTCCACCATCACATCCCGACCGGTGTCCGCGACATGCAGCAGCCAGAAGCCGCCACCGCCGAGCCCGGAGCTGTAGGGCTCCACGACGGCCAGTGCGGCGCTGACGGCCACGGCGGCATCGAAGGCGTTGCCGCCGGCGCGCAGGATGTCGCTGCCTGCCGCAGTGGCCAGGGGATGGGCGCTGGCGATGGCCGCAGCCGGCGGCCGGGGTGGCGCCGCTTGTGCCGCCGCAGCCGAGAAGGCGAGCGTGAAGGCCAGCGACACAGCCATGAGCGCCATTGCGTACATCGGCTTGCCGCCGGGCGCTTCAGCGGCGCGCAGGACGAGCCGCCGGCGGTTGGGCATCGACATCACAGAAAAAAGGCTCCGCGCGGGAGCCTCGATGCGAGTGGGCTTGAGGCGTCGCCCCCGGCGATCAGCCACCGGTGTCGCCGGTGATCCGCTCATACTTGGCGCGCAGCTCTTCTTCGGTCTCGGTGTTGTCCGGGTCGACGATGATGCAGTCCACCGGGCAAACCTCCACGCACTGCGAGGTCTCGTAGTGGCCGACGCACTCGGTGCAGAGATCCGGCTCGATGACGTAGATCTCTTCGCCCTGCGAGATGGCACCGTTGGGGCACTCGGGCTCGCAGACGTCGCAGTTGATGCACTCGTCGGTAATGATCAGGGCCATGGCGATACTCCTGGAGGTAGCTTGGCTGTTCGAGCGTGGCTCTCGCGCCGGCACATTGGGATTGCCGGGAGTTTATCCAAACCGCTTTCGCAATGCAGCATGGACGGCCGGCGGGACGAAGGTGGAGACATCCCCGCCCAGGCGGGCGATCTCCTTGACCAAGGACGAGGAAATATAGGCGTACTGCTCGGCGGGGGTCAGGAACAGGGTCTCGATATCCGGGGCCATGCGGCGGTTCATGCCGGCGAGCTGGAACTCGTACTCGAAGTCCGACACGGCCCGCAGGCCGCGCATGATCACGTGCACCTGCATGTGGCGCGCGAAGTCCACCAAAAGCCCGGAGAAGGCCACCACCTCCACGTTGCCGAGCCCGTTGCAGACGTGCTCGGCCAGGGCGACGCGCTGTTCGATCGTGAAGGTCGTCTCCTTGCCCGTATCACGGGCAACCGCGACCACCACGCGGTCGCACAGGTGAGCGGCCCGCGCCACCAGATCGGTATGCCCGTTGGTGATGGGGTCGAAGGTACCAGGGTAGACGACGCTGCGCATCATGGACGGGTCGGGCTCCGCGTAAGCGACCGGCGACGGCTGCATGGTACCGGCGCCGCGGGAGCGCAGAGCATAGCAGAGTCGCCGCCGCCGACAGGCGGCGAATGGCAGATGCGCGGTATAGGCGTCAGGCCGGCGTCAATCGCACCAGGGCATAGCACACTTGGCCTGCGGTGCGCTCGCGGGCGATGTGCCAGTGCTCGGGCAGCGCCGGCATCGGCGTGGAGGCCGGGGTCTCCAGATAGACGGCGGCGGCGGGCGCGAGCCAGCCCTGCGCCAAGCGCTGACAGGTCTCCGCCAGTACGGCATCGTCGAAGGGTGGATCGAGAAATACGATGTCGAAGGGCCTCGGCGGCCGGGCCGCCAGCCATTGCAAGGCGTGCGCCTGCACCACCTGCAAGCGCGCCTGCGCCAACATATCATCCCTGGCAGCGGCTGCCCGCAGGGTCTGCGCATTGGCGCTGAGACCGGCGGCTACCCGCGCGGCGCGCTCGATAAGCACGACCTCCGCGGCGCCGCGTGAGAAGGCCTCGAAGCCCAGGGCGCCGGCGCCGGCGAAGCAATCGAGACAGCGGCTGCCGGGGATGTCCGCCGCCAGCCAGTTGAACAGGGTCTCGCGCACCCGGTCGGTGGTGGGCCTGAGCCCCGCCTGCTGCGGAACCGGCAGCCGGCGCCCGCGCAAGCGCCCACCGATGATGCGGATGTGCCCGATGCCGCCGCGGGCCGGTGGCGTGCGCGCGGCCTTGTGCCCGGGCTTGCGGCCGGCGGCGCCCTTGCCGCCGGCGGAGCGCTTACCGCCGCGACCCGTCGCCACCGGCAGGCGCGGCTGCGGTCGTCGGATCGGCGGCTGCGGCATTGGATGCCGCCTCCGCGGCGGCCCCGGCGTCCTTGCGGCTGCCGGTTTCGGTCGAGGCGCTCGCCGCGGCGTCGATCTCGGCCACGGACCCGCTGCCGGCGTCGCCGCCCACCATCACCACCGCCAGTCGCTGCGGA
Source organism: Thiohalocapsa halophila (assembly GCF_016583825.1). Classification (GTDB taxonomy): domain Bacteria; phylum Pseudomonadota; class Gammaproteobacteria; order Chromatiales; family Chromatiaceae; genus Thiohalocapsa; species Thiohalocapsa halophila. The sequence continues at coordinate 6,745 of NZ_NRRV01000043.1, forward strand.
TGCACACGGCGGCGGTAGGCGTCGCGGATCTGCTCGGCGCTCACCGCACGCACCCGCTCGGTGAAGCGGTCCAGGTAGTCGAGGGGCAGATCGTAGAACCCGATGATGGAGAGGTATTGGACAATCTTGCCGTTGCTCGCGATGCGCAGCGGGAAGCCGCCGGTGATGTTCTTGATGGCCGCCTCCAGCTCGTCCGCCGTCGGCCCCTCCTGCACGAAGCGCTCCAGGGTGTCCAGCATCACCTGCCGAGCCTCGTCCACCTGGGCGTTCTTGGTCTGAAGGCCCATGATCATCGGGCCGCGCTCCGCCATGGGCGCAAAGTAGCTGTAGGCGGAGTAGGACAGGCCGCGGCGCTCGCGCACCTCGTCCATCAGGATGGACACCAACCCGCTGCCGCCGAGGATGTGGTTGCCGACGTAGAGCGGGAAGTAGTCCGGGTCGCCGCGGCGCATGCCGGGCTGGCCCATGTAGAGATGCGTCTGACTGGACGGGAAGGCGATGCGCTCCACGGCGCCGGTGTCCAGGTCCGCCACAGGCGGCAGGGGTGCCGGCGGCTCCGCCTCGGGCAGGCCCGCCGTGAGCACCTCCGCGAGCACCTCCGCCTGGGCCCGGTCCACGGCGCCGACAATGGCGACGGTGGCATTGGACGCGGTGTAGTAGCGCTGGTGGAAGCGCACCAGGTCCTCGCGGGCCATCGCCGCCACGCTGTCGCGGTTGCCGTCGGGGTCCGTCGCATAGGGGTGCTTGCCGTAGACGGCGTGGTAGAGGGCGCGGCTTGCAACGCTGCCCGGGTCCTGCTCCTGCTGGCGCAGCCCCACCAGGGTGTTGGCCCGTACCCGCTCGAAGTCCGACTGCGGAAATTCCGGGGCCGCGAGCACCTTGGCGAGGATCTCCACGGCGGTGCCCAGGGTCTCGGGCTCGGTCAGGCTGCGCAGGCTGGCGTAGGCCATGTCGCGGCCGGCGCCGGTGCCGAACTCGGCGCCGACGGACTCCACGCGCTCGGCGATGGTGTCCGCGTCCAGGCCGCCGGCGCCCTCGGTGAGCATGTTGGCGGTCATGCTCGCGAGGCCCGGCTGATCGCCGTCGCGGGCGCTGCCGGCGTCGAAGGCGATGCGCACATCCACCATGGGCAGGTCGGGCGCCGCGGCGTAGAGCACCTCGGCGCCGGAATCCGTCCGCCAGGTCTCGATGTTGGGTGTCGCCGTCACCGGCGCGCTGAGTCCGAGCGCCAGGCAGGCAGCGCTCAGCAGGGCGGCGGGGAGCAGTCTCGTCGGCTTAGCGTGCATCGGCCAGGGCTCCGGTTGCGTTGCTGTTGTCGGCGCGGCGCTGTTCGCCGTTGCCGTCACCGTCCAGGGGCTGCGGGTCGAGCCGGGCGACGGTGCGCACCTCCGGCACCAGGTATTTGCGCGCGACGCTGCGGATCTGCTCCGGCGTCACGGCTGACAGTGCGTCCACGTAGCTGTCCACCAGCTCCCAGCCGAGGCCGACGGTCTCGAGCTGCCCCAGCTGCATGGCCTGGTAGAAGACGCTGTCCTTCTCGTAGACCTTACCGGCGATGAGCTGGGTGCGGATGCGCTCCAGCTCGTCATCGGCGACCAGCTCCGTGCGCACGCGCTCGATCTGCTCGAGCAGCGCCGCCTCCAGCTCCTCGACGCTGTGGTCCTTCGCCGGTGTGCCGCTCAGACGAAAGAGTCCGGGCAGCCGCGAGAAGGCGTTGTAGCCCGCGCCGGCACTGGCGGCGATGCGCTCGCCGCGCACCAGCTCGCGGCTGAAGCGGGCGCTGGCGCCGCCGTCCAGCACGGAGGCGAGCATCTCCAGCGCATAGGGCTCCCAGTCCTGCTCGGCATTGGCGAGCACGGGCACCTTGTAGCCCATGATCAAGTACGGCTCTTTGGCCGGCGCCTTGACCACCAGCCGCCGCTCGCCGCGCTGCTCGGGCTCGCTGCGGGGTTTGGGCGGGGCCACGGGCTCCGCCTCCAGGGGGCCGAAGTGCTCCTCGGCGAGGGCGAAGACGGCTTGGGGGTCCACGTCACCCACCACCACGACGGTGGCGTTGTTCGGTGCGTACCACTTTTGATACCACTCGCGCAGGTCGTCAACCTGCATGGCCTCCAGGTCGCTGGGCCAGCCGATGATCGGGTTGCGGTAGGGCGAGGCCTGGTAAGCGACGGCCTGGAACTGCTCGTAGGTGAGAGATTGCGGGTCGTCGTCGGTGCGCAGGCGACGCTCTTCCTTGACCACTTCCAGCTCCTTGACGAACTCTTCCTCCGGGAGGGTGAGGCGGCGCATGCGCTCGGCCTCCAGCTCGAAGGAGACCGCCAGCCGGTCGGCGGCCAGCGTCTGGAAATAGGCCGTGTAGTCGGTGCCGGTGAAGGCGTTCTCGTCGCCGCCGTTGTCGGCGATGATCTGCGAGAACTCGCCGGGCTCCAGATTCTCGGTGCCCTTGAACATCATGTGCTCCAGCACGTGGGAGACCCCGGTGATGCCCCCCGGCTCATAGCTGGAGCCCACCTTGTACCAGACCTGGGAGGTGACGATGGGCGCGCGCCGGTCCGGCTTCACCAGCACCTTGAGCCCGTTGTCGAGGACGCGCTCGTAGACTTCGGCCGCAGCGGGGCCGCTTATCCCCAGCAGCAGCACGAGCGCGAAAGGAAGCAATGGCATAGTTGGAACACCCCTGTTGATCGCTGCCGCACCACGTGGCGGCCCTTGTCTATTGATACAATGCAGCGTTCCCCCGGCAGCGGCAACCTGACAGCTTGGTAACTTGCCGGCGTGCGTGGCGGCTGCATGCTGGCCCGCACGCCACGCTCGCGCCTGCATCGTCCCGTAGCTTGCCGCTGCAATGCCGCAAGCCCCGGCTCTCCCGCTGATCTACAGATTCACACCATGTTCGGATTCGGAAAGAAAAAGCCCCGGCCTCCTGCGCAGTCCGAGGCCGACGCGGCCCCGGGCGAAGCCGCGCCGTCCGCGCAGACACCGCCAGCACCGCAGCCGCCGTCGGCCCCTGAGACTGCAGCCCCGGCCGAGGCATCGACGTGGGCACCCGCTACCGAAGACGGCGGCGATTCCGGCCGCCTCGCACAGGCCATCGCCGAGCGTGCGAGCCGCCAGCAAGAGACCGAGTCGGGGCGGAGCTTCTTTCGCGGCCTGCGCAACGGCCTGGCCCGCACCCGCGAGGTGCTGAACGCCGACATCTCGGAGCTGGTGACCGGGCGCAAGGAGATCGACGAGGACCTGCTGGAGGAGCTGGAGATGCTGCTGGTGGCCGCCGACGTGGGCGTGCCCGCCACGACGCGCATCATCGAAGACCTGGCCTATCGCGTGAAGCTCCGGGAGGTTTCAGACCCCCAGGGCCTGCTGGACGCCGTGCGCCGCCAGCTGGCGGACATCCTGCACCGCGCCGACTCGCCGGTGCGCCAGCCGGCCCCCGGCAGGCCGCAGGTGATCCTGATGGTGGGCGTCAACGGTGTCGGCAAAACCACGACCATCGGCAAGCTCACCAAGCAGCTGCAGGCGGAGGGCAACAAGGTCATGCTCGCCGCCGGCGACACCTTCCGCGCCGCGGCGGTGGAGCAGCTCCAGGCCTGGGGCGAGCGCAACGACGTGCCCGTCATCGCCCAGCATGCCGGCGCCGATCCCGCCTCGGTGGTCTACGACGCACTGCAGGCTGCCACCGCGCGCGGCTTCGACGTGCTCATCGCCGACACCGCCGGACGGCTCCACACCAAAACCAACCTGATGGAGGAGCTGAAAAAGATCGTGCGGGTGATGCAGAAGATCGACCCGGACGCCCCGCACGAAGTCATGCTGGTGGTGGACGCCACCACGGGCCAGAATGCCCTGCACCAGGCCGTACAATTCAACGAGGCCGTGCCGATTACCGGCATCACCCTGACCAAGCTCGACGGCACCGCCAAGGGCGGTATTCTCTTCGCCATCGCCGAGCGACTCCAGGTGCCCTTCCGCTTCGTCGGCGTCGGCGAGAAGATCGAAGACCTGAAGCCCTTCGAGGCGGATATGTTCCTCGATGCGCTGATGTCACCTTGAGGATGAGGGGCGAGTAACGAGTAGCGAGGCTCGAGGCGAGACAGCCGACCATCCGCACATACCTACATCCATCCTCACTGGCTCCTCGTTACTCGCCACTCGTTACTCGTTACTCACCACTAGCCACTCGTTACTCGCATTAGCCACTCGCCCCTCCCCCACCGTGATCGAATTCGAGCACGTCAGCAAACGCTACCCGGAGCGGGGCGACGCGCTCAAGGACCTGACCTTCCGGCTCGAGGCCGGCGAGATGGCCTTCCTGACGGGCCACTCCGGCGCCGGCAAGAGCACCCTGCTCAAGCTCATCGGCCTGCTGGAGCGCCCGAGCCGCGGCAGCGTGCGCGTCGGCGACGACGACCTCGCGCGCCTGCCCCGGCGGCGCATCCCGGCCCACCGGCGGCGCATCGGCATGGTCTTCCAGGACCACCGGCTGCTCGCCGAGCGCAGCGTCTTCGACAACGTCGCTCTGCCGCTGGTGACCGCCGGCATGACCCGGGACGACATCGGCAAGCGCGTGCGCGCCGCACTGGACCAGGTCGGCCTGCTGAAGCTGGAGCGGGCCCTGCCACTGACGCTCTCCAGCGGCGAGCAGCAGCGCGTGGGCATTGCCCGCGCCGTGGTCGGGCGCCCGGAGGTCATCCTCGCCGACGAGCCCACCGGCAACCTGGACCCGGAGCTGTCCCAGGAGATCTTCCGGCTGTTCGAGCGCTTCCACCAGCTCGGCGTGAGCCTGCTCATCGCCACCCATGACCTGGACCTCATCCAGTCCCTGGGCCATCGCACCCTGGTGCTGAAGCAGGGCCGCCTGGTGGCCGATGCCATTCCCAGACCGGCGGCGCCGGAGCCAGGGCCGGAGTCCGACCCGGCGCCGGCGCCTTGAGCCGGCGCACGCCCCCAAGGTACCCGTGAGCAACCGCACACCCCGCTGGCTGCGCCGCGTCGGCACCTGGGCCGGCAACCACCGGCGCGCGGCCACCGAGACCCTGGACCGACTCATCCGCGCTCCGCTCGGCACGCTGATGACGGTCGCCGCCATCGCCATCGCCCTGGCATTGCCCGCGACCTTGCTGGTGAGCACCGACAACCTGGAGGGCCTCGCCGGCGACTGGCGCCGCGGGGCGGCCCTGTCGCTGTTCCTGTCGCCTGAGCTGGACGAGGCCGCCGGCGAGCGGCTGGCGGCGGCCCTTCGCAGCCGCATCGACATCGAGCGCGTGGCGGTCGTCTCTCGCGCCGACGGCCTCGCTGAATTCCGCGAGTACAGCGGCCTCGGCGGCGCCATCGACCAGCTGCCTGGCAACCCGCTGCCCGTGGTGCTCGCCGTCTACCCGGCGGCGGACCTGAGCCCCGGCGAGGACGTGGACGCCCTGCTGGCGGGCCTCGCCGCCCTCCCCGGCGTGGACTTCGCACAAGCCGATGCGCAATGGGTCAAGCGCCTGCAGGCCATCCTGTCGCTGCTGCGCGAGGGCACCTGGCTGCTCGGCGGCATGCTGGCGCTGGGCGTCGTGCTGGTGGTGGGCAATACCATTCGGCTGGAGATCGAAAACCGCCGCGACGAGATCCTGGTCATGGACCTGGTGGGCGCAACCGGCACCTTCATCCGCCGCCCCTTCATCTACGCCGGGGCCTGGTACGGCATGCTCGGCGGCATGCTCGCCTGGGCGCTGGTGGACACGGCCATTTGGCTGCTGCAGCGGCCCGTGGACCGGGTCGCTGCCCTCTACGAGGCCGAGCTGCGGCTGGTCGGCCTCGACCTGCATCAGTCCCTCGCGCTGCTCGCCCTCGGCACCCTGCTGGGCATGGTCGGCAGCCGCATCGCCGCGGGCCGCCACCTTCAGCGACTGCGGCCGGTGTGAGGCGGCCCGGAGCGCACCTGGAACCGACGTCCATGGTGGCCGAGCCAGCGCGCCAGCGCTGCATCGTCCGGGGCGGCGACCGCCAGCACCGGCGTCACGCCCGGCACGACCTGCGCCGGCGCGCCGGCCACGCGATTGCGCGGGATGACGGTGACGCTGCCCCAGCGCGGCAGCGTGGCGTAGTCGATGAACGCGGCCGGGGTCTCCAGCCACACATGCGGCCTAATGGGGTGGGCAGCGACGCCGCGCGGGCGATACACCACCTGTCCCACCCGCAGCCGCGCCGCAATGCCCTGCTCCGCCAGCAGCGCCTGCCCCGCGAAGGCGTCGTAGAGACAGGCGCGCTTCCTGGGCCAGTGCTGCGGGCAGGTGACCGCCACCCGCGCTTCGACGGCCGGCGCCAGGCTGTTCACGAGGGCCATCAGCGGCAGCTCGTCCGCCGGCGCGGCGGCGGTGAACACGGCATGGCAGCGGCCGGCGTCCATGGCATAGGCGATCAATGCCCGCTCCTCGGGCGCGACGATCCAATAAAACGGCACGCTTCCACCCGGCCCGACTAGGCCAGACCATGCTCGAAGCGACTCAGGGCTGCATCAACCTTAAGCCAACAGTCAGCCCCGAAGCATCAGCATGTCCAAAGGTGTCGTCAGCGCTCTACTGCGGCAACGCGCTGGACATCTCCCGCAGCATCACGTCGATATAGCCCGCCCCGTCCATCGTCAGCACATGGCGCTTGCGCAGCTCGGCGCGCTTGCGCTGGTCGGTGCCGTTGAGCCACTTTACCTGCTTGAGGGCGGTGTCGGTCACGATGAAGGCCAAGACGGGAAAGCCCAGCTTCTGCGCGAGGGCGCCGCGGATGAAGTTCAGCAGGTCGAGCTTGTCCTGCTCCTGGTGGACGACCCCATGCGGTTCGACGAAGGCGAGGGTCTGCGCATCGCCGCGCTGCATCCAGAGCATGAAGTCGGGATAGAAGCCGCCGGTCTGGAAGAAGCCGATGCCCCGCTTCGGCAGGTTGCGCAGCAGGAACAGCTCGATGCCATCCCAAGCCGGGTCTTCCCAGGCGTCGTACCAGTAGCCGCGCAGGTCTTCCACGAAGCGTCGCTCGCTGCCGACGAGCCCTGTCGGTACCGACTTGACGACCTCGGCGCCCTCCGGCGGGTCCTCAGTTGCCAGCAGCAGCGGCGCATACAGGTGCTCGTCCAGGTGCAGGCGTGGCAGGGGTTCCTGGGTCTCTTCGTCCAGGCGCTTGCGGCGGTCGTCGAGGATGGCCTGAACAGCCGCCACCAGCTTTAGCGGCACATGCAGTTCATACGCGGGTGCCGGCGGTTCGCCGGTGCGCGGGATATTGGCGTGAGCGTTATCGAACAACCCCAGTTGGGCGTTCTGCGTCTCCTCGGCCCGCTGGCGGCGCAGATAGAAGCGGTCGATGCCCTGCTCGATCAGGGTTCGCGCGGCGTTGGTCAGCCGGTCCACGTCCTTTGGTGAGCGCGGCGCCAGGACCTCGGGCGGCGCGGCAAGATGGGCGCTTTGGGTCAGGAAGGCGTCGATGTCCTCGCGGGCAATGAACAGGTTGCCCCATTCCTTGCGGGCCTTGTGGGTGAGGGCGTGGCGGTACAGCGATTCCATGGGCAGGAGCCCGCACACACCGGCGAGCGTCTGATACCTTACGGGCTGCGCGGCGGCCGTGAACCCGTCCTTGTCGCCGATGCCGAGTGTCGGCATCAGGTTCAACTGTGCCGTCACAGCCGTCGGGTCGAAGCGGATGCTCAGGTCCATGAAGCGGAAATCGTCGCGCACCTTCGGGTACTGCAGGCGTGCGCCGCCGAGCCCCGGCTCCACCTCGATGGGCAGCCGCAAGACAACCGAAGGCTCCAGGTCTTCGCGTTGCAGCGTGTTCAGGAAGGTGGCGAGGTACTTCGCGCGCAGGCCGAAGATGTTCAGCGTCTCCAGCAGCGGCAGGTGGGCCGGGTGCTCGCGGGCGAGTGCACCATCCAGCGCGGTGGAGCGGCGCATGGAAAACTGCAGGCCCTTGAGCCGGATGCCGCGCCCGAACAGTTGCAGCACTTGCGCGCCGGCGTTCTGGCCCACCTTCAGCAGCCCCATGGTCGACACGCGCCAACTGCTCCAGCCTTCCAGAAACTTCTTGGAGCCCACCAGGAAGGACAGGTTGCTGTCGCCACTGTCGAGCCCCTTGAACAGCGACGGGCTGATGCTATCGTCCTCGTCGGTCGGGACTTCGGTCTGCTCCGCAACCCGCTTCAACAGGTTGCTTGCGTCGCCTACGTTGATGACACCGCAGTAGGCATCGGCGGCACCGGCACGGGCACGGATGCCGATCTCGCCGTCGGCGCCCTTGATCAGGTGCAGGCTCAGGCCGCTGTCGGCATCAGCGTCGGCCAGAAACAGGTCCCGGCGCAGGTCCGCGACCACGCGCGCGGGGCTCAGGTTCAGCGACGCCAGGTACGGGAAGCGGTCCGCGAACAGGTCGGCGCCGTCCGGACGGGTCAGCCCGGACTCGGCGCCGAGCACGCGCGCGGCGAGGCCCACGGCCCATGGCGTGTCCCGGCAGACCCGATCCAGAAAGCGGACGACCTCCAGCACCTCGGGCGCCTTGCCGGCGCTCACCTTGTCGCCGATGAACACCATCAGCGGCGGCTCGATCAGGTAGTGACTGCGCGCTTCGGGCTCGGCGTCGAAGTACCGGCGCTGCTGGTAGAAGGCCAAGAGTCCGCCCATCAGCAGCAGATCCTCGTGGGTGTTGCCCTGGTCACCTTGCAGGTTGGCAACCCAATAGTCCTTGCCGTAGCCGTCCAGGTAGAAGCTGCGGTAGGCGTAATCGAACAGGATGCAGCGGGCGTACTCGGCGTGCAGCGCGTCGTCCTTCTCGGCCACTTGGGCGAAGGTGGCGCTGTATTCGATGGTGAAGCCGCCGTGCGCGGCCAATGCCTCCCGGATGCTCCGCCAGGCGCGCTCCTGCTCGGCGTCCACCTTGCTTTCGGTGCCCTTGTGGCCCTCGTCCACCAGCAGCAGATTCGGCCCCTCGAAGTGGTCCGTCGGCAGGCTCTCGCCGGAGCGCGGGCTGTCCATGCCCGGCCTTGGCACGTAGAGCTTGGTGATCTCCAGGACCTGGATGCCGGCGTAGCCGGCGCAACTCTCCAGCGCGTGGCAGGCGGGGATGCCGCTTTGCTCCAGGTCGGACAGGTGTTGCTCTGCCAGCCCGCGGTTCGGTGCCAGCAACAGGACATTCGCGGGCCTGAACAGCCCGTAATGCTGGAACTGCAACACGTTCAGGTGCAGCAGCAGGGTCTTGCCGGCGCCCGTGGCCATCCAGAAGGCGAGCTTCAGCAGGTCCTTGGGTGTCAGGGGTGTCTGGTGGGCGAAGCGGGCCTTGCGGAACGCCTCCAGGTCCAGCAGCAGTTGTCCGGCGTCGCTGGTCAGTCGGTCGAGAAAGACCTCCGCATAGAGCAACGCCAGGTATTGGAAGAACTTGAGCCGGAAGCCGCCGCGGCGCTGGGCGAGGCGCGCCTCGTGGGTCAGGATGTTCAGGTCATAGCGGCGCAGGGCGTCCAGGTCGAGCGCGGGTGTCAAAGGCCCCGCGGCGAGCTTGGACGCGCGCCCCTCCAGGATGCCGTACCAATGGCTCTGACCGTCCGCGCGGCGACCGTGGTCGGCGCCCCTGCAGGCGGCGGACAGGGCCGGGAAGTCCCCGCCGAGCGCCGCGGAGACGAGCTCGAACAGCAGCAGGTCGCGATGCAGCTTCATCGGCTGGCCATCAGCAGACGGGGAGCGGGTACGCGCGCACTGCCGGATCGACGGTGGCGAGTGTCAAGCCATGCTCCAGGGCTTGGCAGACGAGCATGCGGTCGAACGGATCGCGATGTAGATCCGGCAAGCCGGACAGCCGGGCGACACTCGGCTCGTCGAGGGGCAAGGTCTCGATGCGGTGCCGCCGCCGTTGCTCGGGGAGATAGATCTCGGGTGACGCCGGCAGGGCCAACTTGCCGAGCCGGTACTTGACCAGCGCCTCCCAGATCGACACCGGGCTCAGGTAGACCTCGTTTGCCGGGTCTCGAATTGCGTCCCGCAAGTGCGCCGGGAGCGCCTTCGCGCCGGTGAGATGCCACAGGAAGATGTGCGTATCCAGCAGCAGTCTCATTGCTCGAAGGTGCTCAGGACGTCGTCGGGCAGCGGGGCGTCGAAATCGTCCGGCACCTCGAACTCCCCGGCACAGAGGCCGAAGGGGCGTGGCTCCTCGCCCCGCGCCGGGGCGCGTTGCTTGATGAAGGCGGCGAAATCCAAGACCTCGCGTTGCTGCGACATCGGCAACTCGCGCAGGGTGGCGAGCAGCTCATGTTCCAAGGGTGTGGCTGGGACTGACATCGAGGGTACCTCGGGGCGTCATCGAATGGGGTACTTCATGATAGCGACCAGCTCCGGACAGTCAGCCGAGCGCGTGCTCGTCGCGCTCGTTCATGCGGCGGTGAAATTCGCCGTCCAGGCTGCGGCCGTTCGGGATGCTGCTGTCGCCGTTCACATACACCGTCGCGTATTCGGCGAGCCTGGGGTATTCGCCCGCGACGAAAGCACGGTCCCGAGCATGGTCGAAGCCGGCCATGTCGCGCCAGACCACCAGCACCGGCCGGCCGTCCTCCAGCGCCTCGACGATGCGGTAGGGGCGCTTGCCGTCCGCCAGGGCGCGGATGCGCTGCACGTGGAAGCCCATCAGCAGGTTGAAGGTCTCGATCAGGTCCACCGCGACCTCGCGCAGGCCGTCGTTGCCGTGCACCCGCAGCTTGTAGTCGAAGGGGTGCTCAAGGGCGCGGGTGTTGAGCCGAACGGGGGCACCCTCGGTCTCGGCGTCGAGCATGTACTTCAGCAGGTAGTCGTCGCCGAAGATGTCCTGCTGGCCAGCCAGGCGGGCGTTGCGCTCCTCGGGCAGTTCCAGCGCGTTCAGCGAGTTCTCGAAGGATTCCAGGCGCAGGACCTTGACCAGGCGGGGGGAGCGTTCGACCCAAGCGTGCTCGTCGGTGTCATCTTCTTGCGTTCCGTTCTTCCATGTGGGCCATGACATCACCTTCGCCGTTCGCTTGCACAGCGTGGAGTGGAAATAGGTGCCGTAATCTACTGCTAGGAATCGGCGCCTCGCTCCGTCACCGCGATTCTGCTCGATTACTGCCTGAACGGTAGCGCCGGAGCCGGCAAAGAAGTCGGCTACAAGATCCGAGTCGGCGGTGACGAAGCTGATCAGCTTCTCGATTAGCGCCACCGGTTTCGGATTCTTGAATATCTCCCGCGAACCGAACAGACTCTCTAGTGCATTTGCACCGACCCTGCCATCTAGCTCTATAACACCCTTGAGAGAGCCGCGATAATCTCGCAGATACTCTTTGATCTGAAGTTTCAGGGTTCCGCCGCAGTCAGACGTAGCGCGGGCTAGGGCTTCAGGATTTTCGGCGGGGTTTGCGCGAAACCCCGCAAACCCTGCCAAAACTCCCCCTACCTGCTCGCGCAGGCCCCCGAAAACCGCGAAACTCCAGTCTTTGATCTGCACGATCTGTTTTTCATCGTCGCCAAAAAGAAACTTATCGGCCGCCCTCAGCTTCGCCGCCGTCTCAGACGGAAACCTATAACCGCGAGCCGGTTGAACGCACGGTTTTCCGTTCGGGTGAAGAATGTTGTAACGGTATCCTTCTTTGCCGGGATTATGCACCTTACGACTCCCGGTATAGGGTCCAACATCGTCAACCCGGTCATAATGCGTGAGCGGGTTGAGAAGTTGCTTGTTGTTCTTGATGAACAGACGGAATGCAGTCTGTATTTCCTCCGGGCTCCCCAATGTCTCCTTCAATCGCTCATACTCAGCCAACATTAGGTCTCGTGCGTCAATGTCGGTGCTGGACCAAACAGGAGCGTTGGTTTCCGCGTCCCGTACGAAACACTCGATGTACTCATGCTCAAATTGGACTCGCGTCGGATTATTGTCAGTCGCCCCCTTCCAAACGATTGTGCCCACTGAGTTTGCCTTACCGAAAATCCGCATAAGAAGTTCGTGCAAGACGGCATATTCGTTGGAGTCGATGCTGCAAAAGAAAACTCCCTCGGAAGTGAGCGCTTCGCGGATTGTCGGCAACCGCTCCTCCATCATCGTCAACCAGGTCGAATGCCGCGAAAAATCGTCCTTGTACAGAAACTCGTCACTGCCGGTGTTGTACGGTGGGTCAATGTAGATGCACTTGACCCGCCCGCGGTAGCGGTACTCCAGCGTGCGCAGCGCGGCATAGTTCTCGGCGTGCACCAGGAGGCCGTCCAGGGCCGCGTCGATGTCGTCGTAGCAGGCCAGCAGGCGGAGCTTGAAGGGCTCGTCGAAGTGGCGGGTGTCCACGACCAGGGTCGGGTACTGCTCCAGTGTCTTTTTGGTGATGGTGCCTTTCAGGCCGAACAGGTCGCGCCAGGCGTCGATCTGTGCCGGGTTCTTGAGGATTTCGGGCCAGAGCGCCCGGTCCAGCAGCCGCACGGGGGCCAGGTAGTCGGCGCGCAGCACGAACTTGCGCTTCTCGAACAGCGCGGCCTGAAAGGTCTCGATCTGGTCCAGGAAGCCGATGATGAGCCCACCGATGGTGCGCAGGGCCTTGAGCTTGATGAGCCGGTCGGACAGCACTGCGGGGTCGGTGCTGCCGGCGATGGCGTCGAGGTCCAGAAACTCGTTCTTTAGGTACCAGTCCAGCTCGGCACGCAGGAAGGCACCGAGATTGGGGTGCACGAGGTAGTCGGTGCGGTGCTTGCGGGCATAGCGGCGGATGTGGCGCTCCAGGGTGGCGCCGTCGAGCCCCGGCTTCAGGCGTGTCTTGAGCGGCGCCAATAGGCCGTCGATGATCTGTTCCTGTGCGCTGCCGTTGCCTTTGAAACGCTCTTCTTCCTGCTTGGTGAGCGGGCGGAAGACGAAGGGCAGGCAGGCGGTGTGCTTGTCCGCGTCCACGTCGAATCCCGCGGGCTGCGGGAAGAAGTAGCGGGTCTTGCCCTTGACGTTGTCCTGTTCCTGACTGGCCTCGGCGAGCTGGAGCTCGACGGTCCAGTCGCCGTCGCGGTAGCGGTAGCTGGTCAGCTCCTCGGTGGTCTTGACGTAGTGGCTGCCGCGTCCGCGCCAGTGGAAGTGCACGTCCTCGCCGTTGTAGGCGACGCTGTAGCGGCCGTCGCGCCCGCGGCGGGGTTGGCGCACGAAATCGCCGTCGGCGTAGTAGCGCGAGAAGAACAGGTACAGATGGTTGTAAAGCCGGTCTTCTTCAGACTCGGAAAAACCGGCGGCTGCGGCAAGGTGCTCGCGCTCGGCGGTCAGCTCCAGCCAGCGCCTGCCGGCGGGCATCTCGGCGACGCGCGGGTCCAGCTCGCCGCCGGGCGTGAAGGGCGCGGCAATGCCCCACATGCCCGCCGCCTTGTCCAGCTCGCCGCGGACGGTCTCCAACGCGTTGTCCACCTCGGCGAGCCGGTCCGCCGCCTGCCCCTCCAGGGCCTTGCCCATGATCTCCGGCAGCTTGGTGTCGAAGAAGGCCCGCACCTCGTCGCGACGATACTTGAGGATGCGGTAGAAGCCGAAGTCCAGATCGGCAAGATCCACCTTGAGCAGATCCTGGTACAGGAGGCGGAGGAACTTCTCCTTGCTGGACGACGCTGAGCTGGTCGGCATGTCGGGCGCGCGGCGGGTTGGTCCTGGTGGGCGATCTCCGGGAGCGCATAGGATACCGGTTGGCCGGCGCACCGCGCTCGGGTATACCGCCGACGGTCACGCCGGAGCGGCTTGGGACCTGAGGGAGCCCAAGTTTGAGGGTCGAGAAAGCCATGACCAAGTGATGGTTCAGAAAGAACCGGCACACGCACGGGATGGCGCGAGCGCAGCGAAACCCGACATCAAGGGCATCGACATCGCCGTCGGGATCGGCATCGGGGTCAGGATCGGAATCGAAATCAGGCCTCGGTCACGACTCCATCCCTGCGCGGGCGCACCCTGCGTGGCCCGGGCTTCCAGCCCTGATTGTGTCAGGCCAGAATGATCTGACTACGCAGTAAGCGGCCAAGTCGTTCGGAGTGATGATCACTGCCCGAAATCGTCTTCGGGATCGACGCGATGTGATACTGGCTACGGCGATGAGAGGTGCGATTTCGATCCCGATTTGGCGGGCATCGCCGGCTTTCCAGCCGACTCGGCGTTAGCGCGGCTCGATGCCGCGCCGGTGCCGTCGGGGCTGATACGAGGGCAGATGCGCGGTCGCCCGTCCAGCGGTGCGGCATGGGCGGTCCCCCGGCTCCAGCACCGCAGGTTCCGCGCCGGGGGCATTACGCCCCCCGGCGGGCGAGGCCGGCCGAAAGCCGGTACCACGCCTCAGTTGTTCTGGATGACGATGCGCGGGAACTTGGCGGCGTAGTCCTTGGCCTGGAGCGAGAGCTTGGCTGCGGTCTTGCGGGCGATCTCGCGGTACATCTGGGCGACGCGGCCTTCGGAATCGGCGACCACGCTCGGCTTGCCGGAGTCGGTCTCCTCGCGGATGTGGATGTCCAGCGGCAAGGAGCCCAACAGCTGGATGCCGTACTGCTCGGCCATGGACGTACCGCCGCCTTCGCCGAAGATGTGCTCCTCATGGCCGCACTTGGAGCAGATGTGGATGGACATGTTCTCGACGACGCCGAGCACCGGCACCTCCACCTTCTGGAACATCTTCAGGCCCTTGCGGGCGTCCAGCAGGGCGATGTCCTGGGGCGTGGTGACAATGACCGCGCCGGACACCGGCACCTTCTGCGCCAGGGTCAGCTGGGTGTCGCCGGTGCCCGGGGGCAGGTCGATGACCAGATAGTCCAGCTCGGACCAGTTGGTGTCGTTCAGCAGCTGCTCCAGGGCCTGGGTGACCATGGGGCCGCGCCAGATCATCGGCGTCTCCTCTTCGATGAGGAAGCCGATGGACATGGCCTGCAGGTCGTAAGCGGTCATGGGCTCCAGACGGTTGCCGTCCTTGGACTCGGGCTTGCCGGAGATCCCGAGCATGCGCGGCTGCGACGGGCCGTAGATGTCCGCGTCCAGAATGCCGACGGTCGCGCCCTCGGCGGACAGCGCCAGCGCCAGGTTCACGGCGGTGGTGGACTTGCCGACACCGCCCTTGCCGGACGCCACGGCGATGATGTTCTTGATATTGTCAATGGGCTTCAGGGATTTTTGCACGGAGTGCGAGCGCACTTCCCAGTCCACGTCCACCTGGGCCGCGGATACGCCCTCCACCCCTTCCACCGTCTGCTTCACCGCCTCGGCGATGGCGTCGGCGGCACCCTTGGCCGGGAAGCCCAGGGTGACCTTGACCTTGACCTGATCCCCTTCGATGTCTATGGACTTGATGGACTTGCTGCTGACGAGGTCGCGGCCGAGATGGGGCTCGACATAGTCTTTGAGGGCGGCCTCGACGGTCTCGTTGGTGGGTGCGGACATGGGAAACTCCGTTGTCTGGGTGGCCGCCCGGCGCCGGGCGGGCCTCAGTCTGTATCTATAGCCCTGTAGCTGGGGCGCGATGCCTGGGGCGCCTGACGCCGCTGGGTGGCGCCTACGGTGCCCGCTCAACTGGTATCAGTGCTTGCTAATTCAAGGCGGCGGCCGTGCGCCGAGCACCGCCAGCCGGCGCGGCGCGCTCAGGGCTGATCCGTATCGGCGATGATCACGCGGTTGCGTCCCGCGGCCTTAGCACGATAGAGCGCGGCGTCGGCGGCTCGCAGCAAGTCATCGCCATCCGCCCCAGCGCGGCTATAGGCGACGCCGAAGCTCGCACTCAGCCGGCCGTCCACGCCCTCGATCTCGGTGCGCTCGAAGGCGGCGCGGATACGCTCGGCCACGGCGACGGCGTCATCGAGGTCGCCTTGGGTGAGCAGCACGCAAAACTCCTCGCCCCCCAGGCGGGCCACCAGGTCGTCGTTGCGAGTGTTGGCGCGCATGACCGCCGCGAAGGTCACCAGCGCCTTATCGCCCACGGCATGGCCATAGGTGTCGTTGACGGACTTGAAGTGATCGATATCCGCGACGACGGCACCCAGTCCTACGGCAGCCTTGCCGTCGGCAGAGACCTCCCGAAAGCGCTCATCGAGGGCGCGCCGGTTGGCCACCCCCGTGAGCGGGTCTGCGAGCATCAGCCGGCGGATCTCCTCCTTGTCGCGCCGCAGCCTGCGATTGGCCCGCACCAGCTCGCGCTGCGCCTCGGCCAACTGCTCGTTCAATTGGGTCACGGCCGCGCTGAGTCGCTCCAGGTCGGCGATGTCGTGCTCGGCAAGCAAGAGCAGGCGCCCACCGCGCCGCCACACCTCCCCACGAACCGTGCGCGCGAAGCGGGCGCCGTCGCCGACGCTGAGATTGCCGGCATAGGCCGCGCCGTCCGCGGTGGCCGCGAGCAAGGCACCGAAGCCGGGCTGCTGAAACCAAGGCGCAATGGACGCCGACGGCGGCGGCGGGCCGTCTGACTCCAGCAGATAGGCGAAGCCGCGATTCGCGTCCAGGCAGCGGCCGTCCAGATCCATCACCGCCGCCACGACCGCGGTCAGGTTACGGAGAATGCTCGGGATGCGCTCGGCCTCCAGGCCGGCTTCGGCCAGCATGTCATAATCCGCGCCTTCGCGCCGGCTCGCGGACGCGTCGCCCGCGAGCCCATCATCAACGCTGCCGTAGCTCAGGGCATCGACCCGCTCGCGCTCAGACATCAGCGATCAGGTCGACGCAGCGGCCATGGCCTCCCGTACATCCCGGAACCAGGCGTCCGCGCCCAGGGTGTGCGCTGCGGCCTCGAGCTGACTCACCAACAAGCCGCCCACAACCACCTGCGGCGCGGCGTTGCCCAGCTCGGCGCGCAGGCGCTCGATCAGCGCCCGCAGCAGCGGCAGCTGCGGCGGCATGCTGACCGACAGCCCCAGCAGCTCCGGGCGCTCTGCATCGCAGAAGTCCACCAAGTCGCGATTGGGGACATCAGCCCCCAGAAAGCTCACGTCCCAGCCGGCCAGCTCGAAGGCGTCGCTGACCATCCGCAGGCCCAGCGTATGCAGATTGTCTTGAACGCAAGCGAATGCCGCCGTACGGCCGTTGGGGGGCGCCATATCGGCGGCGGCGAAGCCCGTCACCATCGCGGTCTGAGCGATGCTGGTGGCCAAATGCTCCTGTGCCACTGTGATACGGTTCTGTTGCCACAAGGCACCGACGTGGTAGAGCGCGGGCTGTAACAAGTCCACAGACACGTCCACCAGCGCCGCGCCCTCGCGCATCGCCGCCAATACCTGCGCCTCGGCGCCGGCGCGCTCTCCGGCCAGCAGTGACTGACTCATGGCGAGCGCCGGCGCCCCTGGCTCCGCCAGCACCAGCCCGACCCCGGATTCCGCCGCCGACAAGGCTGCGATGCCGTGCTCCAGCAGCGCGAGCACATCGGCAACCCCGGCGTCCTGGATGTGGACTTCGATCCAGTCACGAGCCACCTTTAGCGCATCGGCGGTATGCGCAACCGCCAAGCAACGGCTGGCGAGGACACTTTGCAGCCAGCGCAGATAGGCAGCGAACACCTCGGCATCCCCCAGCTGCAGGGCCGCCGCGAGCTGAGCCAGGTGGCTGCTCAGGTCTTCCCGGCAGCGCTCTGCCACCCGTAGCCGCTCCGCCTCGGAGGCCGGGGGATGACGCTCAAAATAGTCCGCGATCACGGCGGCATGAAGCGGCTCCCGAGCGGCGTGCAGCCGCTGCAAGAGGCGCGTCGGCGCCGGCGCGAGCCGTGGAGGCGAGTGTGTCTGCATGGCTGCGTCCTGATGGGACCAGTGCGGGCTTTGATGGCGCGCTGCTTTCGGCGGCTCGTCTGACAAGGGGCGGCGCAGCCCCGTCAACGGGGCCGAGCGGGATCTCCCTCGTGTCAGTATAGGAGGAATGCCGATGCACCATGCGCTCGGGCGCGGATTTCCGCTATTCGGTCGCAGCGTCGCCGCCGGCAGCGATGTTGGGCGCAGCGACGGCGATCGCCTGTACAATCGCCCCAGCACCGCCGGGGCAACCTTGCAGCCAAGCCCCGACCCGCTCCGGGAATCGCCGCGCGACAGGCATGATCAAGCTACGGACGTACATCTACATCGACTCCCTGCAACCTCAGCTGGCCGAGTACATGGCCACGGTTTCCCAGGGCTTTCTGCCCATCCCGGGCGATGCCTGCTTGTGGGTGGAAGTCTCTCCGGGTATGGCCATCCACCGCCTGACGGATACGGCGCTGAAGGCCACCCGCGTGCACCTGGCGCAACAGGTGGTGGAGCGCGCCTTCGGCTCCATGGTGATCCACCAGCGCGATCAGAGCGACGTGCTGGAGGCCGGCCGGATTCTGCTGGAGAACCTCGGCGCCGAGCAGGACGACCGGCAGAAGTGCCGGGTGGCCTGGAAGGAGATCATCCGCGCCATGACGCCGGACCACACGGTGCTCATCAACCGCCAGAACCGCCGCGGCTCCATGATCCTGCCCGGACAGAGCATGTTCATCCTGGAGACCGAGCCTGCGGGCTACATCGTCTACGCCGCGAATCAGGCGGAGAAGGCGGCCAACATCACCATCATCGACGTGCGGGCGGTGGGCGCCTTCGGCCGCCTGACGCTGTCCGGCACCGAAGCCGATGTCGACGAGGCCGGCGCCGCTGCGGTCAAGGCCGTCGAAGTCCTCTCCGGTCAGGAGCGGCCGGTGATCTCCCACCAGCACTGACCGCAGCACCGGACAAGCAGCCAGCGGCCAGGCCGCGAGCCGGCGACGGCCGTCGCATCATCAGGTCGCATCATCAGATTGTCAGGGACGCCGGCGATACTGCCTCAGTCTCCCAGCCATCGCCGACAGATCGACACGCCACGCCGCTCAGCACGCCTCGCAGAGCTCGATCTCGGCGGCCACCGGCCTGTCATCGCTTTGGGCCCACTCCATCATGGAGCCGTCGTAGAGCTTGGCCTCTTCGTTGCCGAGCACGGCATAGGCCGCAAACCAGGTCAGGGCGGCGCGGTTGCCGCTGTGGCAAAAATGCACCTGTGCTTGGCTCGGGTCGATGCCGCGGGCCTCGAACAGCTGCGCCAGGGCACCGGCGCTGCGCAGCTTGGCCCCGCCGTCGGCGGCCACCCAATCGTAGGGCAGGTGCCTGGCGCCGGGGATGGTGCCCGGGCGCTCGTCGCTGTCGCCGGTGTAGATGCCGACGAACTCACCCTCGCTGCGGGCGTCCACCAGCTGGGCGTCGGCGGCGCGGGCTGCCTCCACCGCGGCGGCGTCCGGGATCAGCTCCGGGCGCAGCGCCGGCTCGAAGGTGCTCGCCGCTCGGCGCTCCGGCCCCTTCACGAGGCGGCCGCCGGCATCGGCATAGGCCACGAGCCCGCCGTCGAGCACGCTCACTGCATCGTGGCCCAGCACGTTGAAGGTCCAGAAGACGCGTGCCGCAGCGGCCAGATCGCCGGCGCCGCGGCCGGTGGCGACAATGACCACGTGGTCGTCGTTGCCGACGCCGGACTCGCCGAGCATGGCCGCCAGCGCCGCCACGTCCGGCAGCATGGACTCGAGCAGCGCCGGGTTTTTGTTGCCCTTGGGCGCACTGGTGCGCCAGCGATCATAGGGCAGGCTCACGGCGCCCGGAATGTGGAAGCGCTGGAAGGCCTTCGGCTCCTGCAGGTCGACGACGACAATGTCGTCGGCGTGGGCCTTGAGCCAGGCGGCGTCGACGAGTGCCGGCGCTGTCTCGGCGGCGGCGATGGGCAGGGCGAGGGTCAGCGCCGCTGCGAGCAGCCAGTGTCTGAGCCAGTTTCTGAGCCAGTGTTTGAGCATGGTGGGCTCCCGGCCGGATAGGCCAACGCGTGGAAGACGCCGCGAGATGGTGGCCGCAGCCACGGCGATTCAAGCGACACCGACATGGTGCCGCGCCGGCGCCACGCGGGCGCCGCCGCCGGGGTGGCGGCGCTCATTCGGCGTCGCCGCCCTTGCCGGTGCCGCCGGTGCTCCCGCTCAGGCCGGCGGCGAAGAGCTTCTGCATCATGTCCATGCCGGCAAGGCTGCTCGCCATGTACGGTTGGAAGAGCTTGAGCGGGTCATAGCCCTCGGCGCCCGCCTGCATGCGCGCGCGGATGTCATCCAGCAGCTGTTGCTGGAAGGCCTCCACGTCCGGCAGGCCCATGAGCTTGCGCATTTCTTCGGGGGTGATGTCCAGGTCGACGTGGATCTTCATGCGGTGGCTCGCAGCTGTGTGTGTTGGGGGGAATGGACTTGCGCGGTGCCGGCAGCCATGCGCACTCCGACGCCGGGCGGCGCGCAGCAAACGCGGCTGCCGGCGGCCTCCGGCATCGCCCGGGCCGACATCGCCCGAGCCCACCGGCTCAGTGACGGCTCGCGCGCGGCGGCAGCTCCTGCGGTAGGGGCTCCTCCACGGCGAGCCCCCGGCGGACGCGGCGGCCGAGCAGCACGCAGGCGCGCTCGAAGGTGCGCTCGGCCTCGCGCAGATGCCAGTTCCAGTCCAGCGGCGGCGCATTGGTGCGCACGGAGAAATGCCCCGTGGTGATGACGCGACCGATGCGCACCTCCACCGCCCAGTCGTGCCAGACCGCCTCCGGCTCCGCCTCGTCGGCGAATTCCTGCTCCACCAAGCGCACGGCGGCGCCGCCGGTATCGTCCATCACCACCAGCTCCGAGAGCAGGGTGGACTCATCGACGCAGCTTTCCCAACCGGTGTGCACGCCGGAGGCGTTCTCCATCAGGGCGTGCACCAGCAGTGCGGGCGTGATGCGCAGGCTGAGCGGCATGTCCCAGTCGGGGTCCGCGGTCTCTGAATAGGCGGCTGGATCGTCGTTGGTCATGGGGTGCTGCGGTGGTCTGGAAGCTCAATGGTCGGCACTCGGCACTCGGCACTCGGCACTCGGCACTCGGCACTCGGCACTCGGCACTCGGAATGCTAGCTTAAACCGCGAACGCCGCCGCTGTCGTCAAGCGCAGACCGCCCCAGTACGCTCCGCTTTCGCGTAAAGTGCGCACCATGGCGGCGATGGCCGCCCGCCGGCGGTCCGCACAGACCGCCCAGACCCCGCCCACAGCCACCCCCAGCGACTCGAGCTGAGCCCGGTGTCGGGCATGTCCAATTGCACATCCATGGAGTAGTCCACATGAAGGTCGCGGTGTTCTCCGACGTCCAGGCGGTGCTTCCGGCACTGGAAGCCGTCATCGAGCACATCGAGGCCTGGCATCCCGACATGGTGGTGATGGCAGGCGATCTCGTGAACCGCGGCCCGGACAGCGGCGGCTGCCTGGCCCTGTTCGACGCCATGCGCCGCGAGCAAGGCTGGCTGCCCGTCTATGGCAACCACGAGGTCTGGGTCCTGCGCTGCGGTGAGGAGGCACCGGCCTCCGAGGGCGAGCGCGACATTCGCCGCTTCACGGACTTGGCCTGGCAACAGGTGGCAGACCAGGCAGAGCGCCTGCATGGCTGGCCCGATCACCTCTGCCTGCATCCGCCGGACGCCGACGCCTGGCTGCACGTCACCCATGGCACCATGGCCGGCAACCGCGACGGCATCACCCCGGGGCGCTCCGATGAATCCCTGGCGGGCAAGCTGCCGCAAGGCGTGGCGCTGTTCGTGTCCGGGCACACCCACCGCGCCCACCAGCGCCGGACCCAGGGCATGGACGTGGTCAACGTGGGCTCCGTCGGCTCCCCCTTCGACGGCGATGTCCGCGGCAGCTACGGGCGCTTCACCTGGCGCGGCGGGCGCTGGCACACCGAGCTGGTGCGCTTCCCCTACGACCGGGAGCGGGCCGCACGGGACTTCGAGACCTCGGGCTTTCTGGACCAGGGCGGTCCCTTGGCGCGGATCGTCTACCTGGAATGGGAGCGCGCCGAGCTGCTGATCGCCGGCTGGCGCGAGCGCTACCAGGATGCCGTGCTGCGCGGCGAGATCACCCTGGAGAGCTCCGTGGAGCGCTATCTGCGCACCATCACCTGAGCACGACCGCCTCGGCGGCTGCGCCCACCCCCGCCCGGGCGCCGCCGAGACCGCGGCGGCGTCAGTTCCAGCCCACCACGTCGTAGCCGCGCTCGCGCAGGCAGCGATTCACATAACGCTTGAAGGTGCTGCTCGGCTCGCTGCTGCGGCTGGCGCCCCGCAGGAGCCCCACCGCTGCGCCCGCGGCGGCACCGGCGGCGGTGCGATTGCCGACGTCGTCGGCACCGCGCACGGCACCGTAGATGCCGGTGGCCGCACCGCCGGCAGCGGCCCCTAAGGCCGTATCCCGAGCGATGCGCCCGCCGTCGGCACCGCCGGCACCGGCCTCCCGGGCCAGGCGTCGGCACTCCTCGATATCCGCCTGGGCCACTGGGCCGCCGCCGTAGATCACGGGCTGTGACGTGCATCCGGCGAGTGCGAGCGCGAGCACGAGCCCCAACGCCAGCGCCCCAGCCGGCCAGCGCCGGAGCCAGGCCGCCGGCGCAGGCGCGCGCCGGCATCGCGGCAGCCCCGCCGCCGCAGCCAGGCTGCGGCGCTTCGCCACTGTGTCGATTTGCATCTGCTCTGTCCCTCCCGGGCATGGCGCGCGGCAAGCGCCCGGCGGCTGCCGCTTCGTCGCCAATGATACTGTCATCACAGGCCACGCAGGCACAGCGCCCGCCCCGACATCACCCGCAACGCCGACGAGCGGGCCCTGCTCCGGACCGCGCGCTGTTGCACCGGCGCAGCCGATGCATTGTCATCCAACCCGATGCAAAATAGGCTAATGGGCGCGGCGGCTGCGTGTCCCGCGTCAGCGCCCGACACCAAGAACCAGTGGCTGGTCGGGCTCGACCCGGCGGGAGTCTCTAGCCCATGGCAACGGCACAGAGTCACCATTCGCAGGCGTCTTCTTCAACACGGTCGCTGCATGCCGCCGAGCGACGAGCAAGGTCGTCGACGGCGCCGCCGCCCGTGATCCAAAGCCTGTTGGAGCCCACCGACGTGCGCATCAACGGCAATCGCCCCTGGGATATGCAAATCCACGACCCGAGCGTCTATCAGCGCACGCTGCGCGACGGCTCGCTCGGCCTCGGCGAGGCTTACATGGAAGGCGCCTGGGACAGCGAGCAGCTAGACGAGACCTTCGCCCGGCTCTTGCGCCACGACCTCGACGGCGCGCTCAACAACGCGGCCAAGCTGCATTTCGCCTTCCAGTGGGTCAAGGACCGGGTCATCAACCGCCAATCGCGCTCGCGCGCCTTCACCGTCGGCGAGCGCCACTATGACATCGGCAACGATGTCTATCGGGCGATGCTGGACCCCACCATGAGCTACAGCTGCGGCTACTGGCGCGATGCCGCTACCCTGGAGGAGGCACAGCTCGCCAAGCTGGACCTCATCTGCCGCAAGCTGGCGCTCACTCCGGGGCAGCGGCTGCTGGACATCGGCTGCGGCTGGGGCGGGCTCGCCGCCCATGCCGCCGAGCACTTCGGCGTCCAGGTGGTCGGGGTGACGGTCTCCCGCGACCAGGCCGAGCTGGCCGCCGAGCGCTGCCGGGACCTGCCCGTCGACATCCGGCTCCTGGACTATCGCGACCTACCCAAGACCGTGGGCGGGCGCTTCGAGCGCATCGTCTCCATCGGTATGTTCGAGCATGTAGGCGTGCGCAATTATCCCGCCTACTTCGATGTCGCCCGCCGCCTGCTCAGCGACGACGGACTCTTCCTGTTGCATACCATCGGCAACAGCACGACCTCCCCAGTCACCGATGCCTGGACCGACGCCTACATCTTCCCGAACGGCAAGATCCCTTCGGCGCTGGAGATCACCCGGGCGCTGGAGGGTCGCTTTTTGGTCGAGGACTGGCACAATTTCGGCCCCGATTACGACCCCACACTGATGGCCTGGTGGCAGCGCTTCGATGCGGCCTGGCCGGAGCTGCGCGCCCACTACGATCATGCCTTCTACCGCATGTGGAAATACTACCTGCACGTCTCGGCGGGCTTCTTTCGCTCGCGCCAGGGACAGCTTTGGCAAATCGTCCTGGCCAAGCGCAGCCGCGCGGGCGCCTATCGCTCAGTGCGCTGAATCCGGGAGCGCTGAATCCGGCAGGGCCGAGTCCGGCAGCGCTGGCTCGGCACTTCGGGGCCGCGCGGGGGCGCCGGCATGAGCGCCGCCCGCAGCGACCCGGCCACGGGCGTGCCGCAGCCCGACACCCTGCACCGCTTCCTGTTCGAGCAGCTCGGGGTGCGCGGCCAGCTGGTATGCCTGGACGCCGCCTACCAGGCCGTGCTCTCGCGCCACTCGTATCCAGCGCCGGTGCAGAGTCTGCTCGGCGAAGCACTGGCGTCGGTGCTGCTGCTCACCGCCACCCTCAAATTCGAAGGCTCCCTGACCCTCCAGGCCCAGGGCAGCGGCCCGATCCGCACCCTGGTCGTCCAGGGCAGCCACAATGGCAAGGTACGCGGCCTTGCCCACTGGGACGGCGACGTACCCGCGGGCACGCTTGAAGAGCGCTTCGGCACCGGCCACCTGGCGCTGACCTTGCAGCCGACTCGGGGTGAGCACTACCAGGGGATCGTGCCGCTGGAAGGCCCGGGGCTCGGCGCCGCCATCGATGCCTATTTCGGCCACTCCGAGCAGCTGCCCACGCGCTTGTGGCTCGCCGTGGACGGCAGCCGGGCGGTGGGCCTCATGCTCCAGCGCATGCCGGGCACCGTCGAGGACGCCGACGGCTGGGAGCGCACCGTCACCCTGGCAGGCACGGTGGAGGCGCGCGAGCTGCTGACCCTGCCGGTGCAGAGCCTGCTGCGCCGGCTGTTCCACCAAGAAGACGTGCGCCTGTTCGAGCCCGAGCCGGTTGCCTTCCGCTGCGGCTGCTCGCGCGGGCGCATCGAAGAGACCCTGCGGGCGCTGGGCCGGGCCGAGGTGGACGCCATTGTGGCGGAGCAGGGGGATATCGCTGTCACCTGCGAGTTCTGCAACCGCGACTACCGCTTCGACGCCGTGGACGCCCGCGAGCTCTTCAGCGACAGCGTCGTCCCCACGGGCGTGGGCGACTCCAAGCACTGATTCGCCGCGGCCGTCGTCCGCGCCCAGCCCAGGCCAATCCGGCCCAGCCCAGCCGGTCCGCTGCGATACGGGCCGCCGCCTGCGCGGACGCGCACGCCGCAATCGCATCGAGCAGCCGGCACAGGGCGGCGGTATCCTGTGCGCCGGCGGCAGCCTTCTGCCCCATCCCCGGCAGCAACCAACCCGGAAGAGCGCATGTCAGCAGCCAAGCCCTTTGTCCTCGTCCTCTATTACAGCCGATTCGGCGCCACCGCCGAGATGGCCCACCAAGTCGCGCGCGGCGTCGAGGAGGCCGGCATGGAAGCCCGCCTGCGCACGGTGCCGGCGGTCTCCACCGTCTGCGAGGCCGTCGAGGACAGTATCCCGGACGCCGGCGCCCCCTACGCCGAGCTGGACGACCTGCGCGACTGCGCAGCGCTGGCGCTGGGCAGCCCAACACGCTTTGGCAACATGGCCGCGGCGGTGAAGTACTTCCTGGACGGCACCTCGCCGCTATGGCTCGCCGGTGAGCTGGTCGGCAAGCCCGCCGGCGTGTTCACCTCCACGTCTAGCCTGCACGGCGGCCAGGAGACGACCCTCACGTCCATGATGCTGCCGCTGCTGCACCACGGCATGCTGCTCCTCGGCCTGCCCTACAGCGAGACGGACCTGCTGCACACCGACGCCGGCGGCACACCGTACGGCCCGTCCCACGTGGCGGGCATCGACAACGACAACCCCGTCACCGACGCCGAGAAGCGCCTCTGCCAGGCCCTGGGACGGCGGCTCGCCGCCACCGCCGCGGCGCTGGCGGACTGATGCACCGCAGCTCGGCTCGGCTCCTTGTCGAGCGGCGCGCGCGCAGGCGGCCATGAGCACCGCGCCGGAGCAGCTGTGCCTGGCGCTGCGGCTGCCGGAGGCCGGCGGCTTCGAGCGCTTCGTCGCCGACGGCAACACCGCCGTGGTCACGGCGCTGCGCCACTGGGCGGCGGACCCGGCGGCCGGCCATGTCCTGCTCCACGGTGAGGCGGGCACCGGTAAGAGCCACTTGTTGCATGCGGCCTGCGAAGGTGCCACCGCCGCGGGCGCCAAGGCGCGCTTCGTGCCGCTGGACCTCGAGGGGCTCGCGCCCTCGGTGCTCGAGGGCCTGGAGGACTGCGACGCCGTGGTGCTGGACGCCGTGCAGGCCGTCGTCGGGCAGCGGGACTGGGAGCTCGGGCTGTTCAACCTCTACAACGCCCTCGGCCAGCACGGCGGGCGGCTGCTGCTGGCGGCGCGCGCGCCGGCGCCGGCCCTGGGTCTGACGCTCCCGGACCTCGCCTCCCGGCTCGCCGCCTGCGCCACCTATGCCGTGCAGCCCTTGGACGACGCGGGCCGCGCCCGGCTGCTGGAGCGCGAGGCCACCGCCCGCGGCCTGACGCTGAGCGAGGAGACCCTGCGCTACATCCTCACCTACAGCCCGCGGGACACGGCCTCGCTGCTGGCGCTGGTGGCGGCGGTGGATGCCGCCTCCCTGCGCCTGCGCCGGGCGCCGACGCCGCGCTTGGTGGGCCAGCTGCTGCAATGCCGCCTGGACGCCGCGACACCCGCCGGCGGCCCCTGAGGGGAACCGGCGGCAGGCCTTGCGCCGCCGCGCGGCTGCGCGACAATGGCGCCCTGCCGTCGCCGTCCGCCGCCAGCCCGAACACCGCCCAACGCACAGGACCGCACCCATGGTGCTGATGATCGACAACTACGACTCCTTCACCTACAACCTGGTGCAATACCTTGGCGAGCTGGGCGCCGAGGTCCGCGTGCTGCGCAACGACGAGGCGAGCGTCGAGGAGGCGCTGGCGCTGGCCCCGGAGCGCATCGTCATCTCCCCCGGCCCCTGCACGCCGGACGAGGCCGGCATCTCCGTGGCGCTGGTCCGCGCCGCCGCCGGCCGCGTGCCCGTGCTCGGCGTCTGCCTGGGCCACCAGTCCATCGGCCGAGCCTTCGGCGGCGAGGTGATCAAGGCGCGAGCGGTCATGCACGGCAAGACCTCGCCCATCCAGCACCAGGGCGAGGGCGTATTCGCCGGGCTGGAGACACCCTTCGAGGCCACCCGCTATCATTCGCTCATCATCGACGCCCAACACCTGCCGGCGGATCTGGAAGTGACGGCCTGGACCTGCCGCGACGACGGCAGCCGCGACGAGATCATGGGCGTACGCCACCGCGAGCTGCCGGTGCAGGGGGTGCAGTTCCACCCCGAGTCCATCCTCACCCGTCACGGCCACGATATTCTCAAGAACTTCTTGAACGACCGAGCCTGATCGGACCCGCCCTCAGCCCTCAGCCCTCAGCCCTGACGCGAAAGGGCTGAGGGCTGAGGGGGGCCGTGATCGAGTGAACAACGCAAGCAAGCCGCATCCCCATGGACATCAAACAAGCCCTCGCCCGCGTCATCGACGGGCACGACCTCACCGGCGACGAGATGACCGGCTGTATGCGCGCCATCATGACCGGCGGCACGACCCCGGCCCAGATCGCGGCCTTCCTGGTGGCGCTGCGGCTCAAGGGCGAGACGGTGGACGAGATCGCCGCCGCGGCCGCGGTGATGCGCGAGCTCGCCACCGGCGTCGACATCGGCGACCTGCCCCATGCCCTCGACATCGTCGGCACCGGCGGTGACTCCGCAGGCACTTTCAACATCTCCACGGCGAGCATGTTCGTCGCCGCCGCCGCCGGCTGCCACGTGGCCAAGCACGGCAACCGCTCGGTGTCGTCCAAGTCCGGCAGTGCGGACCTGCTGGAGGCCGCCGGCGTCAACCTGAGCCTGACCCCGGCACAGGTGGCCCAATGCGTGCGGGAGCTGGGCGTGGGCTTCATGTTCGCCCCCGCCCACCACGGCGCCATGAAGCACGCCATCGGGCCGCGCCGGGAGCTCGGCGTGCGCACGCTGTTCAATGTGCTCGGGCCGCTCACCAACCCGGCCGGAGTGCGCCGGCAGGTGCTCGGCGTCTTCGCCGAGCCGCTGCTGGAGCCGCTGGCGGCGGTGCTGGCCAACCTCGGCGCCGAGCAGGTGCTGGTGGTGCACGCCGCCGACGGCCTCGATGAGATCAGCATCGCCGCCCCGACGGACATCGCCGAGCTCAAGGACGGCGCGATTCGGCGCTACCGCATCGAGCCCGCGGACTTTGGCCTGGAGGCGGCGCCCCTGGATGCGGTGCGCGTGGACGGCCCGGCCGCGAGCCTGCGGCTGGTGCGCGCGGCGCTCTCCGGCGAGCCCGGCCCCGCACACGACATCGTGCTGCTGAACGCCGGCGCCGCCGTCTATGCCGCCGGCGTCGCCGACAGCCTGGAAGACGGCGTGGAAGCCGCGCGCTCAGCCATCGAGCAGGGGGCGGCCATGGAGCGACTCGAGCGCCTTGCGGCACTCACCCAAGGCTTCGGGGCGCCGGCGCCATGAGCGACACCCCGGATATCTTGAAGCGCATCGTCGCGCACAAGGCGGAGGAAGTCGCCGCCTGCAAGCGCCAGCGCCCGCTTGCCGACCTTGCCGATGCCGTCGGCGCGGCCGGCCCCACCCGCGGCTTCGCCGACGCCCTCGCCGCGCACATTCGCGACGGCGCGGCGGGCGTCATCGCCGAGATCAAGCGCGCGAGCCCGAGCCGCGGCCTGCTGCGGGCCGATTTCCGCCCGGCGGACATCGCCGTGTCCTATGCACGCGGCGGGGCCGCCTGTCTGTCGGTGCTAACGGACCGGGACTTCTTCCAAGGCGACCCGCAGCACCTAATGGACGCCCGCGGCGCCTGCGCACTGCCCGTGATCCGCAAGGACTTCGTCATCGACCCCTATCAGATCCACGAGGCCAGGGCCATGGGGGCCGACTGCATCCTGCTCATCGCCGCCTGCCTGGAGGATGCCGCGCTGAGCGATTTCACGGGCATCGCCCGCGAGCTCGGCATGGACGTGCTGCTGGAGGTCCACGACGGCGACGAGCTGACGCGGGCGCTGGCGGTGCCCGCCCGCCTCATCGGCATCAACAACCGCAACCTGCGCACCTTCGACGTGAGCCTCGGCATCACACTGGATCTGTTGGCGCAGGTGCCCGCGGACCGCCTGCTGGTCACCGAGAGCGGTATCCACACCCGCGACGATGTGGCCCTGATGCGAGCCCACGGCGTACACGCCTTTCTGGTCGGTGAATCCTTCATGCGCGCCGAGGACCCGGGCGCGAAGCTGGCGGAGATGTTTTAGGGCGAGTATCTAGGGGCGAGTATCGGGGGGCGAGTATCGAGGGGCGAGTATCGAGTGTCGAGGGGCGAGTAGCGAGGGGGCGGCAGGACGATGACGGCGAACATCATCTATCGCTGCTCGTCCCTCGTCACTCGCCACTCGTCACTCGAAACTCGTCACTCGAAACTCACCGGGTTCCATAGACCACGATGGTCTTGCCACTGACGCTGATTTGCTCCTGCTCCTCCAGCGCCTTTAGCACCCGCCCGGCCATCTCGCGCGAGCAGCCCACCATACGCCCGAGATCCTGACGGGTAATGCGGATCTGCATGCCGTCCGGATGCGTCATGGCGTCCGGCTGCTTGCACAGCTCCAACAGGGTCCCGGCGATGCGGCCGGTGACGTCGACGAAGGCGAGATCGCCCACCTTGCGGCTGGTGCGCTGCAGGCGCGTCGAGAGCTGGCGCCCGATGGCATGGAGGATGGCCAGCGCGTGGTCGCGCAGCTCGCGCTCGAGCGCCTGCTCCAATCGGCGGTAGCTGATCTCCGCCACGCGGCACTTGGTGCGGGTGCGCACGATGACGCTGCGGGTCTGCTGCGGCAAGAAAAGGCCCATCTCGCCGATGAACTCACCGGCATTGATGTGCGCCAGGGTGAGCTCGCGATGATCCTCGTCCTCGATGAGCGCGGCCACCGAGCCGTCCACCAGATAGTACAGCGTCTCGGCGGGCTCGCCGGCATGGATGAAGTCCACGCGCTTGTCGTATTGCTTGGTGTGACACTGGCTCAGGAAAGGCTCCAGCCAGTCCGGATCGGTTTGGGGCACGATTCTCTGCATCATGCGGGGGTCGCTCGGTTGCGTTCTGGGGGCTGCCGCACCGCCCGTGGCGACGCGGCTGCCGTGATAGCCTGTGGACACTGTCCAAGGTGGCCCTGGACACCGTCCGCACGGCACCGGGCCGCCGGTTACCACGGATGCCGACATGCAAGCATTGACAAGATACGCGAAAAACGCCGATACCGCAGCGATGAGAACGCCCGATACCGTCATACAAATTCCCCCCCAGTATTCTCCCCAGTGTTCCCCCCATCTTGGCGCCCGGCCATGAAAGCGCGGGTCAAATGGGTGGAGGGTACGGCCATGGTCGGCGAGTCCGGCAGCGGCCACGCCGTGGTCATGGACGGCCCGCCGGAGGCAGGCGGCCGCAACCTGGGCGTGCGGCCCATGGAGATGCTGCTGCTCGGGCTCGGCGGCTGCACCGAGTTTGATGTGCTCCTGATCCTGCGCCGCGGACGCGCCGAGGTGACCGATTGCGTCGTCGAGATCACCGCCGAGCGCGCGGCGACGGACCCGAAGGTCTTCACCCGGATCCATGTGCATTTCATCGTCACCGGCCGCGACCTGAAGCCCAAGCAGGTGGAGCGCGCCATCGACCTCAGCGCAGAGAAGTATTGCTCGGCGTCCATCATGCTCGGGGCCGCCGCCAAAGTGACCCACGACTTCGAGATCCGCGATGCCTGAAACGGCGGCGTTCGACGGCCTCGCGCGCAAGTTTTTCTCCGGCTGGCTCCGCGTCCACCCGCAGCCGGCACTCACCACCGGCATCGGCGACTACGGCGGTCTGCCCGCACCCAATCGGATGACGATCAGGCCGCCTTGGGCAGCCTGCCGGAGAGCTTGATCGTCGCCCTGCGGAAGCTCGACCACGGCGCTCTGGACCCGGCCCGGCGCCTCGATTCCGTCCTCGCCGCTTTGCTGCGCAACCCGGGCGATGCGCTGGCCGCCGCCCGCGGCCAAGCGCATGTCCGCACCCTGGCGGCCGCGCTTTGCGCAGCGGACCAGGCACCGGCCTGAGGCGCGCCGCGGATACTCATCGGCCGATCCCAAGCACTCCCGCGAAGTCCCTTGCAATGCACCCCAGGGCGGGCGTAGCTTGCGCGCCTTCGCGGGTGCCGGCGCCCCGCGTGCCCGCGTCGGGCAGCCGGCTCGCAGCGGCGCGCGGCCAGCGCACGACCTGCCGCCGTCGGCGTTCCGTCGCGCGCGCCCAGAGATCGGCAGGGCCGCCTGCCCACACGGAAACCCAGCGGCCGGGAGCAGCACAGCACCATGCCCAAGACCTCAAGAAAGCTCCAGCTGCACGGCTTCAACAACCTCACGAAGTCGCTCAGCTTCAATATCTACGACATCTGCTATACGGACTCCGACGAGCAGCGGGCCGCCTACATCGCCTATATCGACGAGGCCTACAACGCCGAGCGCCTCACCGGCATCCTCACCGATGTCGCCAACATCATCGGCGCCAACATTCTGAATATTGCCCGTCAGGACTACGAGCCCCAGGGTGCCTCCGTGACCATGCTCATCGCCGAGGAGCACACGCCGGAAGAAGGGCTCACCAACTCGGCAACGCCGGGCCCGCTGCCGGAGGCCGTGGTCGGCCACCTGGACAAGAGCCACATCACCGTCCACACCTACCCGGAGAGCCATCCGCACAACGGCATCAGTACCTTCCGGGCGGACATCGATGTGTCCACCTGCGGGCTGATTTCACCCTTGAAGGCGCTGAATTATCTGATCCACGCCCTGGAGTCGGACATCGTGATCATGGACTACCGGGTGCGCGGCTTCACCCGCGACGTGCGCGGGCGCAAGCACTTCATCGACCACAACATGAGCTCCATCCAGAACTATCTGACGCGCAGCACCAAGAGCCGCTATCAGATGATGGACGTGAACGTCTACCAGGAGAACATGTTCCACACCAAGATGGTCGTCAACCGCTTCCAGCTCGACGACTATCTATTCTGCATCGACGTCAAGGATCTGTCGGACAAGGAGTACAAGCGCATCCAGCGCCTGGTGCGGCGCGAGATGATGGAGATCTTCTACGGGCGCAATCTAAAGCGCGATATCGAGGGCTGGAACGAAGCCCGACCCTGAAAAAGCTTCAAGGACGAAGCTGGATAAAGGGGCGAGGGGCGAGTAGCGAGTGGCGAGTAGCGAGTAGCGAGTAGCGAGTGACTAGTTTCGAGGGGCGAGGGCTGGCTCCTGCTCGCTCCTCGTCACTCGAAACTCGTCACTCGAAACTCGAAACTCGCCCCCAAGCTCAGACCCAGTAAGCGCCGCGGGTCATCACCTTCGACACCGTCTTCATGGCAAACCTCACCGGACCCGGCAGCTCGGCGCCGCCGGCTGCGTGGGCAACGTCGGCGTGGTGGATCTCGTCCGCTTTCATCTGCTCCAGGATGGCGCGGGTGCGCTGATCGTCCCCCGGCACCTGGCTGAGGTGGTCGTCCAGGTGATCCTCCACCTGCCGCTCGGTCTCCACCACAAAGCCAAGGCTCCACTTGTCGCCGGCGAGGCCGGCGGCGGCGCCCATGGCAAAAGAGCCGGCGTACCACAGCGGGTTCAGCACACTCTTGCCTGCGCCGAGCTCGTCGAGGCGCTGCTCGCACCAAGCCAGGTGGTCGTTCTCCTCCAGGGCGGAGCGCTCCAGACTATCGCGCACCTCGGCGAGCCTGGCCGTCAGCGACTGCCCCTGGTACAGCGCCTGGGCGCATACCTCGCCCGTGTGGTTGACGCGCATCAGCCCGCCGATGTGGCGTCGCTCGTCCTCGCCCAGGTCCACATCGGCGTGCTGTTCCGCCGGATTGGCGCGCTCGGTCACGCGCGGTCGGCCGAACACCGTGCGGATGGCCTGATCGAGGCCCATCAGGGCTTGGTCAACGTGGGTGTAGTCTCTGGTGCTCATGTGGGTCATCGTTAGAGGCTTGGTGATCGAAGATGCCGCCGACGTGCTGGCGGCCCTGCCGAAGGCAAGGGTCCCAGGGCGGCAGCATAAAAGAATCGCCGGCTTGCGCAACAGCTCCTCACTCGCACCCGAGCGAGCGCGCCAGCAACACCACGGGATGCAGCACTTCCAGCTCCAATCCGGCGTCGCGGGCCGCCGCCGCCAGGTGCGCGGCGCAGCCGGTGTTGGTGGTCACGAGCCAGCGCGGGGCGAGCCGGCTCAGCGCAGCCACCTTGTCCGCCGCCAGGGCCAGGGCCGTTTGCGGCTGATCGAGCAGATAAGTGCCGGCGGCGCCGCAGCAGGACTCGTTGCCGGGCAAGGCCACCACCCGCAGCCCGGGAATGCGCCGCAGCAGCTCATAGACGGCAGCCGTATCGCGCAGCTGGTTGCGGTGCGAGCAGGGCTCGTGCACGGCGACGGTCCCGTGGAGCGATGCCAGCTCGAGCCCTGCCGGCCAGGGGCGCTCCAGAACAGCCCGACACAGCTCCGAGGCCGCGAGCGCCGGGCGCAGCTCGGCGACACAGGCGCTGGCACCACCGATGACCGCCGCATCACCAAAGGCTGCCCGGTTGCGCGCCAAGAGTCCATCGGCGCGCTCCGGAAAGCCGTTGTGGCGATGCATCGCACCGCAGCAGCCCTGGCCGTCCGGCACCTGCACCTGTATGCCGAGCCGGTGGAGCACCCGGAGCGCGGACTGGGCGACATCCGGCTCCAGCGCGCGGGCCACGCAGCCGCGAAAGAGCGCCACCGGCGGTGGGCCGGCGTCGGGGTCTGCGTCTGCCGCCGCCGTCGCCATTCGCAGCGCCCGCGGCGGCACGGGACGGCGCAGGCGCAGCGCAAGCCCATGCAGCACCCGCAGCCGCGGCCATCGCAGGAGACCCGCCCGATGCACGAGCGCCGCTAGGCCAAAGCGCCGGTAGGCACCCGCGAGCAACCCCAGCAGCGCCAGCAGGCGGGTCCCGCTCAGCAGATCCAGGCGCAGCCGCCGCCACCAACGTCGCCACCACGGGAGCTTGGCCACGCGCGCCGCTCGCGCCGCATCCATGAGCGCACCGAACTGCACCAGCGATGGACAAGCCACTTCGCAGGCCCGGCATTCGAGACACCCGTCCAAGTGTGTGCCGAGACGGGCATTGTCACTGAGCTGGCCGGTGATGAGCCCCTGGATGAGCGCGACGCGCCCGCGTGGCGAGTCCGCCTCGTTGTGCTGCAGTCGGAACGTGGGACAATGCGGCAGGCACAGACCGCACTTGACGCACTGGTCCGCGAGACGCAGCAATTCGCGGTCGTTCAAGGTGTTCTGCGCAGAATGGCACGGGATGGGTGTGGGGGACTGCACGGGCGCCGACAGATGCGCTGCCAGGCGTGAACAAGGCCGTACGCTCAAGGCGTGAGTCCGCGGACAAGGGCCGGCGCGACGATCGCATACGCTTGCAATGCCCCGGCCCGCTAGGGACCAGGCGCGCGCCGCGCGAGGACTCGGCCCTCCAGCTTGGCCCGACGCCCGACTGGCGCCACCTCTCGCAGCTGCGCCGGTCGGGCCCCGGCCCGACTGGCCGGACTGCCTGCCCCCCATCTTAATGACTCGCGCCGAGGGAGCGCCAGACCATGACCACACCGACGCCCTATTACAAGTATCACGTCTTCTTCTGCACCAACCTGCGTGCCGACGGCAGCCAGTGCTGCGAGCAATGCGGCGCCCAGGCCTCCCGCGACTACCTCAAAAAGCGCACCAAGGAGCTCGGACTCACCGGCCCCGGCGGCATTCGCGTCAACAACGCCGGCTGTCTGGACCGCTGCAGCGAGGGGCCGGTGGCCGTGGTCTACCCCGAGGGTATCTGGTACACCTATGTCGACACCGAAGACCTGGAGGAGATCCTGCAAGCCCACCTCCTGGGCGGTGAGCCTGTGGCGCGCCTGCGCCTGGCAGGCTGAAGTCGCAGGGCCCGGCCAGCAATGCCGGGCTCACCAGGGCCCCGGCGCCGGCTCGGCCCAGCCCCCGTGGCACCCGCCGGCGTGGCGAGCCTGAATGGAGCCCGCATCAGGGTGTTGCGCTGAGTCCATCCAGACTCCTATAATGCACGGCTTTCTCGGGCCCGCACGCATCCCCGCGCGCCCGGACCTTGCCTTTCGCAGCGACGGGCGGAGTGATGGATATGAGCACAGAAAGCGCAAAGCCGGCAGAGGTGCGGCGGGCCTGGTATCTCGTCGACGCCGAGGGCAAAACGCTCGGGCGCCTGGCGAGCGAGATCGCCAGCCGCCTGCGCGGCAAGCACAAGCCGCAATACACCCCACACGTGGATACGGGCGACTACCTCGTGGTGGTCAACGCCGAGAAGATCCGCGTCACGGGCAACAAGCGCCAAGACAAGATGTACTATCACCACACCGGCTGGATTGGCCATCTGCGCTCGCGCTCGCTGCAGCAAATGCTGGACGATCACCCGGAGCGGGTGCTCGAAGCCGCCGTGAAAGGCATGCTGCCGCACAACCCGCTCGGCCGCGCCATGTTCAAGAAGCTCAAGGTCTACGCGGGCCCGGAGCATCGCCACCAGGCGCAGCAGCCCCAACCCCTCGAGCTCTAGGCTGCGCGCCCGATGCCCAAATGGCCCCACGAGCTGGCCCCACGAGAGGGCCCCACGAGCGGGCCCCAATAGCGAGCGAGCAGTATGAGCACGCGCTGAGCATGAACAACGTTGCGGGCATGATACAAGCCACTTCCCAGCGGGCCGCTCCCGAGCGCCTCGAGGGTCTGCGGGCACGTCATCCCAGCCATCCGCCAAACAGCCATCCGTCAACCAGCGGATCGACCTCCACCACGGACAACTGAGCTATGCCGGAGTACCATTACGCCACCGGGCGCCGCAAGAACGCTGCCGCGCGGGTCTTCCTGAGCCTTGGCAGCGGCCGAATCACGGTGAACAACCGCGACCTCGACCATTTCTTCGGACGTGAGACCGCCCGTATGGTCGTCAGGCAAGCGCTCGAGGCCGCCGAGCTCGGCGACCGCATCGACGTGCGCGCCACGGTCAGCGGCGGCGGCGCCTCCGGCCAGGCCGGCGCCATCCGCCACGGCATCGCCCGCGCCCTAGTGGACTACGACGAAAACCTGCGCATGCCCATGCGCCGCGCCGGCTTCCTCACCCGCGACGCCCGCGAGGTGGAGCGCAAAAAGATCGGCCTGCACAAGGCGCGCAAGCGCCCGCAGTACTCGAAGCGATAGTAGCGAGTATCGAGGGTCGAGTGTCGAGGTGGAGGCGCTGCGCAACCTGGAGGTCTGGCAGCGAGGGTGCCGGCTTGCGGTAAGCACATACCACCTTAGCAGGGACTGCCGAGACTTTGGGTTTAGAGATCAGTTGACCCGCTCAGCATTGTCGATTCCGTCGAACATCGCCGAGGGTTACGAGCGGGAAAGCAATCGAGAGCGTGTGCGCTTCCTGAGGATCTCGAAAGGCTCCTGCGGTGAATTCTGGACCCAGCTTCTGATTGGTATAGAAGCCGGGCTGATCCCCAAGGACCAAGCTCAGCCCCTGCGCACGGAAAGCGCGGAGATTGCGAAAATGCTGAGCGGTTTGATCAAACACTTTGAAGTTCGTGACGAAGACGGCATTCCTCGATACTCGTAACTCGCAACTCGTAACCCGCCTCTTGGGGGATCGTCTAGCGGCAGGACAGCGGACTCTGACTCCGTTAACCTAGGTTCGAATCCTAGTCCCCCAGCCATTTGATGTCGCGAGAACAAACGCCCGCCCGGACCCAGTCCGGGCGGGCGTTTTTCGTGCAAGCGCGAGCTTGGTCCGAGCACCAACGCTTTGGCAATCTTCCCGCTCAGCCACCCCAGCGCGGATATGTTTCTGCCGAATCGGTTGCGCATCAGCGCTCGACACTGTGGACTGAGCGCGCTAGGCTCACGTCTTACTAAGATCTTACCGAGGTAGCCAATGGAGATCACACGATTGTCGTCCAAGGGCCAAGTCGTGCTGCCGAAGACGATCCGGGATGCCCACGGCTGGGTGCCCGGTACCGAGCTGCTGATCGAGGATGGGCCCAACGGCGTGCTGTTGCGCCCTCGCACGCACTCGGAGCCGAGCAGTCTGGAGACCGTGGCCGGCTGCCTTCACGATGTTACAAGTCCGGCGCGAACAGTCGATGAGATGGACGCCGCCATTCGAGCGGAGCTACGCCGGCGCCATGATCGCGGTCGATACTAACGTCCTGGTGCGGCTCTTAACCTGGGATGATCCGGAGCAGGCCGCCGAGGCCAAGGCCCTGTTCAACGCGAACGAAATCTTTGTCGCAAAGACCGTGTTGCTGGAGACCGAGTGGGTGCTGCGCAGCCTTTACGCGCTGGACACTGGGCGCATCGCAGCGGCTCTGCGCGGCCTGCTCGGGCTGCCCCGGCTGCGTTGCGAGGACCGCAACGCCGTGGAGATGGCGCTGCGGTGTTATGAGCAGGGTCTGGATTTCGCCGATGCACTGCATCTGACCAGCAGTGTCGGGGCAGGCAAGCTCGTCACCTTCGACCAACGCTTCCGCAAACGCGGCCGCGGCGTCTGCCCCATCGAGATCTTCACGGTCGCGGCGGTTCTGGATGGAACATGACAGCGCGGCCGGAGCATTGGTGATGGTCCAGCGCGTTGCACCTGGACCTGATCGAGGGGAAGAACCGCAAGGCTGGCTCACCGGCGCAGATGGTCGAGTTACACATACAAGGCGCTCCCTGAGCATTTTGTGGCCACAGCGACAGGCTCAGCGTTGAAGGACCGAAGCCCCGACATCGAGGGCTTCCCATCGGGCGCGAACCGAGTGGACGGCAAGGGCTGAGGGCTGAGGGCTGAGGGCAAAGGATCGAGAGGCTCTCGGTCTCCTCGGGAAGGGCTCAACGGCAACTGACGCAGTGAGCACCTGGGGGCGGGCAAGCAAGCGCATGCATCAGGAGCCGGGGGTGGCGGATGCGCTTCGCTTATCCGCCCTCCCATGCAGGAGTCACTGAGTCCCAGCAGCTCGCAGGCGTTCGGCCTCCTCGCCCCTCGCCCCTCGATCCAAATCATTCAACGACCTGCTCAACCGTCAGCCCCATCGCCTCCGCAAGCCGCTGGAGGGTCGCCTTGCGTGGCTGGTTGGCGCCGGATTCCAGGCGCGCCAGCGCCGACTGCTGCATCCCCGCCGCCTCCGCGACCTGCTGCTGTGTCATCCCAAGATGTTCCCGCCAGGCGCGCAGCAAGGGCACGTCGTGCAGCACATGCGCCTCGACCACCGCTTGCGGTATGCCGAGACCACGTCGCTCGCGCTCCAGCAGCGGGCGCACCCGCTCCCAGTCTTCGATGGGGACCAGCACATAAACCGGCTGCCCGTCGCGGACTACGGTCTGGTAGTCGGTAGGCTGATAGTCAGTAGGTTCGTTCATCACGTTTCTTGACTGCTTCGATACTCACGATGCGCACCGAGTGCCGCACGTCGAAGAAGACCCGATAGTCGCCGACGCGCAGGCGATAGCCGAACCGATGCTCGGTGAGCTGCCTGACGCCGGCCACGTCAGGGAAGGCCGAAAGCCCAGCGGTGGCTCTCAAGATGCGCGACTGCAACCCGCGGTCGCCCAGCTTCTTGAGCTGCTTGAGCGCCCTCGGCTGCCATTCCACCTGCATCATGCCGAAAATATAACACGATATAACAAGTGAAAGGGGCGAGGGGCGAGGG
>NZ_NRRV01000044.1 GCF_016583825.1 Thiohalocapsa halophila
GCCCCGCCCACCCTTGAGGAGATCCAAAGCCATGGCAGAAATCATTACCGCGGTCTATGCGTCGGCAGACACCCTGACCAATGTGCGCAACGACCTCGTCTCCGTCGGCATTCCACAGGAGAAGATCCGCATCAGCCACGACAAGAACCAGGTGCAGGTGATGGGCCCGGAATCCGCCGAGGCCGAGATCGAGGAGATCCTGAAACGCCACGAGCCCACCGAGCTGCACACCAGCTGATCCCCTGCTGCTGCCGCCGGCGCCGCCCCTCACCGGGAGCGCCGGCTTGCCCGCCGGCGGCGCGGCTCGATGCCGAGCGTCCGGCGTCCAAGGGGCGGGAATGACCAAAACAAGGCAAGCTCGCGCCATTGCCGATGCCCACCAGACTGACGCAGTCCCTGCTCTTTCGCATGGATCAGATCGTCAGGCATGCGGAAAGCGCGCCGCAACGACGACCTGGCGAGGTCGGTCATCGCGGAAGTCATAACGACCAGGGGTTGAGCACAATCGCGCCGGTTGGTGCAAAGTCCGCCACGTTGCGGGTGACCACGGTCATGCCGTGGACGAGTGCGGTGGCCGCAATCAAGGCATCCCGTACCGGGCGGGGATCAGGCACATGCAGCTTGGCGCCGGCGCGTGCCACGGCGACATCGATAGGATCGGGCCTTGCGCAGCTCGGAGACGATGTTGGTATCCAGCAGGTACATCAGCCGAGCTCGGCC
This sequence comes from Thiohalocapsa halophila, assembly GCF_016583825.1. Taxonomy (GTDB): domain Bacteria; phylum Pseudomonadota; class Gammaproteobacteria; order Chromatiales; family Chromatiaceae; genus Thiohalocapsa; species Thiohalocapsa halophila. Next base: position 721 of record NZ_NRRV01000044.1, read on the forward strand.
GCGCTCGCGAGATCGGTCAGCCGCGGCGGCTCGAAATCGATCCCTTCGTCGCCGGGCATGGCCAGCAGGTCGGCAATCTTGCGCTCGGCCCCGGAGAGCCTCCGGTATTCCTCGATGGATAGCAACACATAGCTAGGCTGCCCGCGGTCGGTGATGAACACAGGCCCCTGGTCGGCTGCCCGCTTGGCCTTGCCGGTCTCACGATTGAATTCTCGGCTGGTCAAGGTCGGCACGCCAAGCCTCCACAGATCACGAATGTAGAAACGTTACTACCTCCCGTCGACCGGCGCAATCGCGGCGCAACGAAAATGCGTAACCGCGTCGGTGGCTCGGCATTGGTCTGGATCGATTCCGATCGCGATTGCGGCAGTGATACCGATATCGGTCGCGATACCGATTTCGATAAGGGATGGGTACTATCGTATGGTCGCCTTGCCGTATCGGCGTACCCGGCCTCTATCATGCCCGCCCTCTGCCACACGCGCCTCTGATGGATGCTCACCAGACTTCTACCAGGAGTTCCGGTCGAGCGAGATAGCCGACCGACCAGGCTCAATGCACGAAAACGAACGATCAGGCGCCGACGTCGATGGTCCCGCTGGAGCCCGCGTCCGTCGAGCATCTGACCTCTCACGCAAGCGCTGCTAGCCGCGCCCGCCCCCATCGCCGCCGTCTCCTCCTTCCTCGGCCTCCCCCGGCTCATCGGCGCCATAATCACCACTGGCGTAGTCGGAAGCCGCGGGCTGCTTCTCCGTATCGTCTCCGATCAGAGTCGACACCACCGCCGGGCTCGCAGCCTTTTCGTTGTCTGCCACATGCAGGTGCATATCCGTCTGCGGGAACGGAATCGAGATACCGTTGGCGTCGAAGGCCTCCTTCACCGCGCGCTGGAGGTCCCAGTAGACGGTCCAGTAATCGGCGGTCTTGGTCCATGGGCGCACGATGAAGTTGACCGAGCTGTCCCCGAGCTCGCTGACGCGGATGTTCGGCGCCGGGTCTTCCAGCACCAGCGGATGGTTGGTGACCACGTCTTCCAGCACCTGCTGCGCCTGCTCGATGGAGTCGCCGTAGCCGATGCCGAAGACGAGATCGACGCGGCGGGTGTCGGAGGCGGTGACATTGGTGATGACGTCGCCCCAGACCCTGGAATTCGGGATCGTGATCACCTGGTTGTCGGGCGTGGTCACCGTCGTGGACATGATGGAGACGTGCTTGATAGTGCCGCCGAGACCGGCGACCTGCACATAGTCGCCTTCGTCGAAGGGGCGGTTGATCATGATCATCAGGCCGGCGGCGAGGTTGCCCAATGTCTCCTGCATCGCGAACGCGAGGATGAAGGAGGCGCCGCCCACCAACGCGAACAGCGGCGTGATGTTCACCCCCAGCAGCGCGAGTACGAACATCAGGCCGAAGGCGATGGTGAGCCAGTACACCAACATGACCAGGAACCCGCTCAGCAGATTGGAGAGCTGCGGGGTCCGGTCGACGGCGCGGCGCACCCAGGCGCGCACGATCCTGGCGACGATGAGCAGGACGAAGAACGAGCCGATGATGACGGCGAGACGAAAGCCGACCGCCACGCCGCCCTCTGGTGAGACCAGCCACTTCAGGAAACCGTCGGTGAACTCCTGCAGCGTCAGCTGCGAGCGCCCGGCGTCGATGACCGCATCCAGGTAGCCCTGCATGGACTCGACCTCCGCCGGGTCGCCGCCCTTGGCCTCGAGGCTTGCGATCACGGCCGAAGCCTTCTCGAAAATGCGACCACGCTCCTCCACCAGCTCGAGCCGCTCCTTACGCAGTGCCTCGGCCTCCTCCCCGTCGGCTGCGCGCACCTCAAGGCTCTGGTCGACGACTGCCTGGGCGGCGGCGCGCGCCTGCGCCTGCCAAACCGCAGCGAGCGCCGCGAGCTCATCGGCGGTCAGCGGGATCATCCGCAGCTCCAGCTTGTCCAGCTCGATGGTCGGATCATCGAGGCCCGCCGGATAGGCCGGTGCCGTGTCCCGGGCGTCAGCGCCGGCGGTCGCTGCTTCAGCCGTCGTGTCCTGCGCCCAGCCGACGCCTGTCGCCAGCGCGCAAGCCAGCACCAAGGCGCCGAGGGCGGCGCTGATCATCCTTGTTCTCCCAAGCTCGAAATGCGTCATCGGATGTACTCCTATCGGATTGCTATTGCGGGTTGACTGCGCCGGTGACTCTCCATGAGGGTCATATAGTTCACCACCGCCGCGACCACCCCCGCAACCAAGCCCAGGATGATCACGGCCGCCGCCAGCGGAACCAGGATGGAGCCGAGCACGCGTTGCCACAGCACCGCAAAGGTGACGATGACGCCGAGCGCAAAGAAGCCATGCTTGATGGTCATCCACAGGAAGGTCGGATAAAACCGCGGCTTGGGCGGCTTGATGGTCGTGTAGGCGACGGCCGTTAGAATGACGGCCAGACTGACCGCCAGCGGCACCGCGGCGCCGAATACGGTGTGCTCGTCGGTGGAAATGCTGTCCACGGTCAAGGGAAGCGGTGCGTGGCCTGCAAGCAGATACCATTGGATGGCACCGTTGATGATCGCATTGATGACGCCGGAAACAATCGCGCCTGTCGCGACCGCGGATGGATTCGGTGAAGCTGTTGCTTGGGAAGTGGACATCGGACGGACTCTCTGTGAACGGGCCTAAAAAGTCGGCGAGGCATGCGGCCGGTGGCGCATCGCTCCAAGCCTGAGCCTTGAGCACCAAGCGTACACGGGCGATCAAAAGCCCCAGAACACCTGAAGCTGGGCCGTATTCCAGGGCGCGGCCTCACCCTCGGTCGCGTCTTCGATGGCAGCGCCTGGAAAGGCGATGCCGGTGATGCCTTGCAGGAACAGTCGCCTCGACAAGGCCCATCGCATGGTGAGCTGGATCTCCTCGCCGAGGTCGCGACTCGACAGAGTCCCGAGCGCCGGGTTGGCACCGAGGTTGTTCTTCTGGTTGGCGATGTGCTTGTAGACGTCGAACGTCAGGTTGAGCTTCGGCGTGGGCGCGACGTTCAGCCGGACCCGGTGCGTCTTGCGGTTGGCCTGGGTGTTGCGAGCCGAACTGCGAGATCAGAAAGCCGCTGTTCAGGGTGAAGTTCTGGCGGCCGGCGGAGACCTTGAGCCGGCGGCGCTCGTCCTGCGGTGCATAGAGCAGGCCCGCATAGCCCAGCTCCAGGTCGAAGCTCGCGCGGAGGTCATCGCGAAAGATGTCGCGCCCCACCGAGCCGGGGGCGATGCCGGACACCGCGCCGAACCCGTACAGGTCCTCACCAGCGACCGGTGCGACGCCGCCCACACCGATCTGGACGAACCCCTCGGCCCAGCTCGCGCGGTTGCCGGTGCCAGCGCCCGCCGCCGGGTCCTCCACCAGCGGATTGCCGCGGGTGAAGGTCACTGGACTGTTGAACCAGGGTTTGCCGTCCGAGTAGACGCCGAAGCCGCCGTTGAGGATGACCTGCAGGTGGCGACCGCCGCGGCGGTAGAGCACCGGGAAGTCGCCCGGGTCGCCCGTGACAAGCAGACCCCGCGGGGGTGCCGCCGCCTCGGCAGTGGCCGGGCGTACGGTCACGATGAGCTCCCGGCCGACGCCGCCGCCGACGGCGCGTCCGGCAAAGGCGACGGTCCGGATCTCGGGCCGCGCCTCCAGCCTGGCGCGGATCGCCGCCCCGAGCATCGGGTCCCAGGGGTCGCCGGGGCGCAGCCCTAGCGCGTCGCGCACGCTCGCTTGGAGTTGATCCGCGCGGGGCGTATTCGGCGGCTCCACGTCAACGACAATGGAGGTGATGGTCTCGCCGCCGTGCAGGGGCTGGAGGGCCTCGTAGCCCGGCCCGCCACCGACACCGGCACCACTGCCGGCACCGGTTTGCGCAATCACGGCGCCGGCACCCAGCACCCCAACCAGCACCCCAACCGGTGCCCGGGCGAGCCGGAACACGCGCGTCCGTTGCGGGGCCGCGGAGGTCGCTGCATGGCTGAGCACTGGGCGGAGGCCTGCCGCCTGGCGTTATTCGGGCATCAGGCGCACGCGCTTGCCGCCGCCCGAGACCTGGATGGTCTGACCCGATATCCAACTCCCCGCCGGAGAGGCGAGCCAGAGGAAGGCGTTGGCGATGTCCTCGGGGCGTCCGGCCCGGCCCGTGAGGTTGTCGGGATGTGCCAGTGCCTGCTGCGCCTTCTCGTCGAGCCCGGCCTCGGCATAGCCTGGCGTGAGGACTGTGCCGATGAGTACCGTGTTGACCCGAACCTGCTTGGCGAAATAGTGGGCGAGCCCGAGCATCGCGTGGTTGAGTGCCGCCTTCGCCGCCGAATAGGCAATAAAATCGAAGGCTGGCAGCACGCCCACCAGGGAGCCGGAGTTTGTCACGGTCGGGTTGGTCGCCTGCTCCAGGTGCGGCCGGCAGGCCGCCGTCATCCGCAGTGCGGCCAGGGTATTGAGCCTGTAGCTCTCGATCATCTCCTCGGCCGGGACGGCGAGCGGGTCCGGATAGGCCCGGCCCCAACCGACGTTGTTCACCAGCGTCGAGACACCGCCGAAGGTCTCGGCGGTCTTGGCCACGCAGGCGTCGATCTGGTCATCCTTGGTCACATCGCAGGCCATGCCGATGACCTCGCTGCCGGTCTCCGCGGCGATCTCCTCGGCGGTCGCTTCGGCCTTCTCGCCGTTGAGATCGGCGATCATCACCTTGGCCCCGGCGCCGGCGAAGCTGCGCGCAATGGCCTCACCGATGTTCTGCGCACCGCCGGTGACGATGGCCGAATGGCCCTGCATGCGAAAGTCTTTGAACGGGTCGAATTGGGACATGTCGCGCTCCTGGTGGGTTTTCCGTTGGTCGGGACCGAACGAGCCCGTCTGCATCAGTCGAGCTCCTGCAGCCCGCCGCCGGACACGGTCAGGATCTGTCCGCTGATCCAGGCCGCGGCGGGCGAGCACAGAAAGAGCGCGGCATTGGCCATGTCCGCGGGCTCGCCGAGGCGCTTCAGGGGCGTGTGCTCGAGCATCTTGGCTTCGATCTCCGGGGTGAGCACCTTCTTGAGCGCATCGGTGCGGGTGGCGCCCGGTGCGATGGCATTCACACGGATGTTTTTCGGCCCGAGATCGAAGGCGATGTTGCGCGTGAGGTGATTCTCGGCGGCCTTGGAAGCCCCGTAGGAGGCCATCCGCTGATTTTTGTTCTCGCCGGCCATGGAGGTGATGTTGAGAATGGCGCCGCCGCCGGCCTGCGCCATGTGCGGCGCGGCGAGCTGGCAGAGCCGGAAGACGGAGAACAGGTTCAGCTCGAAGGCGAAGCGCATGTCCGACATGGGCATATCGAAGGGCTTCGGGCCGCCGCCGCCGGCGTTGTTGACCAGGATGGTCAGTCCACCGAAGGCGTTGACGGCGAGGTCCACCGCAGCGACGAGGTCCGCCTCCTGGGTCACATCGCAAGCGGCGCTGGTCGCCTTGCCGCCGGCCTCGGTGATGGCCGCGGCGACCTGCTGGGCCGTGGCCGCATCTCGGTCCGTCACGGCGACTGAAGCGCCGGCGGCGGCAAAGGTCTCGGCGATGGCGCGGCCGATGCCGGCACCGGCGCCGGTGACCAGCGCAATGGCGCCGTTGAGGTGGAAATCGCGTGGATCGTACATGGAGAGACCGGCTGGGTTGGCCTAGGGGCGGGCCAATTCAAGTGGATGCCCGCAGCCGCCGCAAGCCGCTGGGCACCCAAAATGGGCGCCGGCGGCAGAGCCCCTCATCAAGCCAGGGTTTCAAGCCGGGTTTTGGGATCGGCGCACACCGATGACTCGGCAGCTCCCAATCCGAGCCCAATGGACCCGGGCGGGAATGCGCGGATGACGCTCAGTCCGACAGCGTGTTGGTGCAGACGGCGACGACCGTGGCGAGGTAGTGCAGGGTTGCCTCGGTGGCGGGCGCCAAGTCCTTGGTGGCCTTGCTGGAGGCGATCAAGAAACCATTGTCGCGGCGGATGATCCAGCCCAGCTGCTCCAAGTCGCGGAGCTTGCGGCGCACGGTCTCCCGCGGGATGCCGCTGTAGTCCGCGATGGACTGGAGATTGATCGGCGCGGGCTCGTCATCCGGTCTATCCATCGCCGTGAAGTCCTCGTAGGACAGCCCCTCGATGCGGCCCCGGGACAAGGTGCGGGAGCCGATGATGGCGAGCACCAGCATCCGGTCCAGGTCGCCGCCGAATTGCCGGCGCAACAGAACCAACAGCTCGCAGAAGGCATCGTTGTGCACCGGCCAGATGCGGCCGAAGTGTGCGCTCAGGGTCTGTTCGTCGAAGGTCATGGCGGCCTCGGCTGGAACGATGCCGCGGCGTTGGAGACACCGACGGATAAGTGCGGACAGGCTCCACCATCGGTTGCGTCGATGTCGCAGGCGGCTTGCTCATTATGGCCCATTTTGAGCGGCCCAAGGTTGCGGCATCCCTCTGATGCCCGGACCCTGGTAGCCTATTCGCCTCTGACGAGACCGCACGCTGCGCCTTCCGCGAGCGCCACGAATGGCTAGTCGGCCCAACCATTTCCGGAGGCCTTAATGGTCAAAGCTTCACCATCAAGGCCCGTGCTCGGCGCCGTGTTCATCCTGTCCGTGATCATCTGCGGGGCCATCGGCGTCTGGAGCGTGCTGGCACCGGATGCCGTCGCCGGCGCCGCAAACGCCCTCACCGGCTTCGCGCTGACGACGCTCGACTGGCTGTTCCTGATGCTCTGCACCAGCTTCGTCGTCCTCGGCGCAGTGCTGGCGCTCGGGCCCTACGGCAAGATCAAGCTCGGTGCCGACGACGACGAGCCCGAGTTCTCGACGGTCTCCTGGATCGCCATGCTCTTCGCCGGCGGCATGGGGGCAGGACTCCTGTTCTGGGGCCCGGCGGAGCCGATGTACCACTTCACGGACCCGCCAGGCATCGCCGGCGGTACGCCGGAGGCCGCCCGACTGGCCATGGTGCTGACCAATCTGCACTGGGGGCTGCACGCCTGGTCCATCTACGCCGTCTGCGCCCTGGTCATCGCCTACTTCATTTTCCGCCGCAACAAGCCGGGGCTCATCTCCACCCCCATCCGCTATGCCTTTCGCGGACGCTGGGTCGGCCCCGTGGCCACCGCCGCCGACATCCTGGGGGTGGTGGCCGTCATCCTCGGTCTGGGCGGCTCGCTGGCCATGGGCACCCTGCAGGTGCGCGCCGGTCTCGGCGAGGTGGCCGGGGTGCCGGCGACGGACTGGGTGAGCATCACCATCGTCTGCGTGCTGGCGGTGTGCTTCTTCACCTCCGCCAGCACCGGTCTCGGCCAGGGCATCAAGGTGCTGTCCAACCTGAACATGGCCATCGCCGTGGCCATCATGTTGTTCATACTCTTTGTCGGCCCGACGCGTTTCATCCTGGAGACCTTCACCACCACCATCGGCGACTATCTCAACAACCTCCCGGCCATGTCCTTTCGCCTCTATCCCTTCGAGGGGCTCACGGAATGGACGGCCGGCTGGACCCTGACTTATCTCATCTGGTGGCTCGCCTGGGGTCCCTTCGTCGGCGTCTTCATCGCCCGCATCAGCCGCGGGCGGACCATCCGCGAGTTCATGCTGGGGGTGGTGCTGATCCCGTCCATCTTCTCCATGCTCTGGTTCGCCACCTTCGGCGGCGCCGGCTTCTTCATCGAGCTGCAGGGCTCGGGCGGGCTCGCGGACCTGGTGTTCGATGACGTTGCCAAGGCGCTGTTCGCGCTCTTCGACTTCTTCCCGCTCGCGGAGATGCTGAGCTGGGCGGCGCTGGTGCTGATCTTCGTGTTCCTGGTGACCAGCGCCGACAGCGGCACCTTCGTGGTCAGCATGATGACCGGCAAGGGCACGCTGGACCCTCCGGTGGGCCTCAAGCTGACCTGGGCGCTGATCATCACGGCCATCACCATCGGCACCTTGCTGGCGGGCAGCGTCGAGGTGGCCAAGACCCTGGCCGTCACCGGCGCCATTCCCTTCGCGCTGGTGCTGCTGCTGCAGATCGCCGCCTTCCTGCGCACGCTGCGCGACGAGGAAGGTCCGGCGGCGGCTCAGCGCGAGGAGGAGGCCCGCTCAGCATGAACGCGTACCGGCATATGCGCTGGCTGGTGGCGCTGGCAGTGGCGGTCCTTGCCGGCTGCGGCGAGATCGAGCGCCCGGTGGTGGTGGGGGCCAAAGACTTCGCCGAGCAGCAGATCACCGCCCAGCTCCTGGCGCAGACGCTGCGCGCCCACAACATCCCGGCGGAGGTGGACGACACGGCGCGCAACACCTTGGATACCCTCGGCGCCTTGTGGGTCGGCGACATCGACCTGCATGTGGACTACTCCGGCTCCATCCTGGCGCTGGCCGGCCACCCGCCTGTGCACGAGGACCCGGCGTCCTTCGTCGCTGCGCAGCAGGAGCTCGCGCCCTTCGAGCTGACCATGGGGCCACTGCTCGGCTTCAGCAACGACTATGTCGTGCTGGCGCGCCCGGGCTCCCGCGCCGCGGCATCACCGGCGACCTTGAGCGCGCTGGCCGACCGGGGCCAGGCGCTGCGCATGGGCATGACCGAGGAGTTCCGGGCGCGGCCGGTGGACGGCTTCGAGCCGCTGGTACGCCGCTACGGGCTCAACGCCGAGCCGACGCTGGTGGTGCCGAGCTCGCCGGAGGGCAAGGACAGGCTCTACGCGGCCCTGCTTGGCGGCGACCTCGACCTGGCCGTGGGCTTCGGCACAGACCCGCAGATCGCCGAGTTCGGGCTGGTCGGCATCGCCGACGACCGCGGCTTCTTTCCGGCCTATGCCGCAGCGCCCATCACCCGCAAAGCCTTGCTGGAGCGCCGTCCCGACATCGCGCAAGCACTGGCGAGCCTTGAAGACCGGGTCTCCACCGAGGCCATGCAGGAGATGATGGTGGAGGTGGCGACGCTGGGCACCGATCCTTTCGCGGCCGTCGCCCGCTTCCTGGACCCCACCCTGCCACCGGCCACCGACGGTACCCTGGCCCGCCCCTTCGGCATCGCGGTGGGCCGCCTGGATGCCGTCGCCGGGCAGGCGGCGGACGTGGTGCTGGGGCTGCGCAAGGCCTTCCCCGGGCGGCGCATCGAGGTGCGGCGTGTTTCCGACCCCCTCGCGCCGCTGCGCGACGGTGCAGTCCGCTATGCGCTGGTGAGCGGGCCTGAGCTCTTCAATCTCGACATCGAGCGCGGGGATGCCGATCCGACGGCGATCGCGACAGGGATGCCGCTCCCACAGACCGAGCGGGGCAAGCCGCAGCGGGGCGATGCCGACGCCCTGGTGCCGGTGGGCTTCGACACCCTGCATCTGCTGGTGCGGCCCGACGAAGACCGGGAGGTCTGGGGCGCCGAGTCGAGCCTCGGCGTGGGCCCCGGCGCCGGTGTCACAGCGCGCACCGTGGTCTTTCTCGAGTCCGGTATGGCGTCGGCCGAAGCGGCCCTGGTGCCTACCGATGCCACCGGCCTCGCCGCCTTCCGCGCCCAGGCCGCTGCAGTGCGCGACGGCGAGCTGGACGGCCTGCTGATCATGGCCGAGACCGGTCATCCGCTCATCGCCGAGCTGCTCGCATCCGGCCTGCGGCTCGCGCCCATCGACCGCTGGGCGGCCGAGGGCAACCGCATGGCCTTCCCCTTCCTGCAGCCGGTGACCATTCCGGCCGGGACCTATCCAGGGCAGACCACACCGCTCGCCAGCGTCGGCAGCCAGGCGGTACTGGCGGCGGCTCGACAGGATCCGACGGAGGCCGTCGGCGTTGTCGGCCCGGGCTCCGCCGCCATCGGCCAGAACCTACCGGTGGCCGCGGGCACGGTGGCGCGTATCCGCGAGGCGCTCGACGTCACCGTCGGCCTGGACCCGAGCCTGCCGACATCCACCGTCGCCTTCCAGCCGCCGGCGGAGCGCCGCGAGGGCATCGGACTCTCGCCGGCCGTGTCGCTGGCCAATCTGGGAGCCATCCTGGCGCTGGTGCTGATCATCCGGCTCTATCTCGCCAAACCGGCGGCTCGACCCGGCGCGCCGCCATAGCGGCGCTGACCGTTGTGGCAGATGCAATCGCCGCCTGCGAGCGACTCGCGAACGCCCCACTTGTCAAGCCAAACCAAGCGCAGCCGGTGATGGGCCGGTGATGGGCGACAGCGATGGTGGTCGTTCGCGCCTCCGCCCGGCTTACACCGGGAACTGCCCTGCCCCAATCCATTCCGGAACAGACGCTCGGCCGTCTCCGCAAAGAACGTGGGCCAGGGCCCTCGCGCGCTTGACGCAGCCGCTGACACCGACTCATCCGCCCATTTTGGGCGGTGCCGGCATGCGGCCGAGGCCCCGAGCGATCATCATCTAGCCCTTGGACCGGCCTCACCGAGGACGTGATCGCAAGACCATGACACACGAGCGCAGCCGCCGATGGCGGACGTCCACAATAACCCCCGCCCGGCACCGGTTGTTGACCGCGGCCCTGGCGCTGGCGGTCGCTCTCGCCGGATGCGGGCAGTCCGAGCCACCCCCGAGCGAGCCCGCCGACGTCTCCCGCCCGGCTCAGATCCTGCGGGTGAGCCCGGCGGCGCTGGACAGCAGCCTGCGCTTCCCCGGCCGGGTGCGGGCGGTGCAGCGGGTGGAGCTGGCCTTCAACGTGCCCGGGCAGATCGTCGAGCTGCCCGTGGTCGAAGGACAAGCGGTGGACACGGGCGCCCTGATCGCGCGCCTGGACCCCGCCGCCTACGAGACGACCCTGGACGCGGCCAGGGCGGAGCTCGATGCCGCCACCGCCGAGTACGAGCGCGTGCGCCGGCTCTGGGAGCAGAGCCAGGCCGTGGCGCGGGCCGAGGTGGAGCGCAAGCGCACTGCGATGGACGTGGCGCGCTCGCGCTTCGCCGCCGCCCGGCAGGACCTGGAAGACACCCGGCTGACGGCACCCTTCGCCGGCAGTATCGCCCGCCGATTGGTCGAGAGATTCCAGAACGTGCAGGCGAAGGAGCCGGTGGTGAGCCTGCAGAATCAGGATACGCTGGACATCGTCATCCATGTGCCGGAGCGCGTGGTGCGCAGCGAGCCGAAGCGCATCGCGGGCTCGGCGGTGTTCGACGACCTGCCGCAGCGGCGCTTCCCGGTGACGCTGAAATCCTTCGCGGGCGAGGCCGATCCGCAGACCCAGACCTACGAGGTGGTCCTCGGCCTCGCCCGGCCGCCGGACCTGCGGGTGCTGCCGGGCATGGCCGTCGAGGTGCTGCCGGAGACCGCCGCCGATCCCGCCCCTGCCGATGCCGCCGGGGCTGGCGATGCCGCTGGCGACGGCGAGGTACCGGTGTCCGTCGCCCCGGTGCTCGTACCCCTGGCCGCCGTCGTCGCAGGCGCCGACGGCACACCCACCGTCTGGGTGGTGGACCCGGAGACCGACCGCGTCAGCCGGCGCGTGATCGAAACCGGCGCCGTCCAGGGCGCCGACGTCACCGTGCCGGCGGGGCTCGCCACCGGCGAGCGGATCATCACCGCCGGCGTCCACCACCTGCGCGAGGGCATGCGCGTGCACCCGCTCGCGTCGGATCTCTGACGGCGCAGCCATGAACATCGCCGCCGCCACGCTGGACAAGCGCACCATCGCCTGGCTCGGCTGCCTGCTGCTGCTCATCGGCGGCTGGATCAGCTACCAGGGGCTCGGCCGCTTCGAGGACCCGGAGTTCGTCATCCGCGAGGCGGTCATCGTCACGCCCTACCCCGGCGCGCTGCCCACGGAGGTGGCGGACGAGGTCACCGACGTCATCGAGGGCGCCGCACAGCAGCTCCAGGAGGTGAAGGAGATCACCTCCGTCTCCGGCATGGGCCTATCGCGGGTGTCGGTGGAGATCGATCTGCCCTTCGCGCGCACCCGCGACCAACTGGAGCAGGTCTGGGACAAGCTCCGCCGCAAGGTGCAGGACGCCCAGCGCCGGCTGCCCCCCGGTGCCGGGCCGTCGGTGGTCAACGACGACTTCGGCGATGTCTATGCGCTCTTCTTCGCCGTCACCGGCGACGGCTGGTCGCTGGAGCAGATCCGCGACTATGTGGAGGTGCTGGAGCGCGAGCTGGTGCTGGTGCCCGGCGTGGCCAAGGTGGCCACCCTGGGCACGCCGCGGGATGCCATCTACATCGAGATCACCGCCGCCCGCGCCGCCCAGCTCGGCATCACCCGGGCGCAGATCGACGAGGCCCTGCACCGGCAGAACGTGATCGCGGCCGCCGGTGACGTGACCGCCGGCGCGCAGCGCATCCGCATCGTCCCCAAGGCGCAGGTAGATTCGGTGGCCGCCATCGGCAACATCGTGCTCGGCGCAGGCGGCGGCGACCGGGTGATCTTCCTCAAGGACGTGGCGCGCATCACCCGCGGCGTGGTGGAGCCGCCGCAGGCCCTGATGGGCTACGACGGCCAGCCTGCCATCGGCCTCGGCGTGTCGAACGTCGCCGGCGGCAACGTGGTGGAGATGGGCGATGCGGTGCGCGCGCGGCTCGCGGAGCTGGAGTCCCAGCGGCCGGTGGGCATGGCGCTCAACGCCGTCTCCTACCAGTCCGACTCGGTGCGGGCGGCCGTCGACGGCTTCGTCGCCAACCTCATCGCCGCAGTGGTCATCGTGGTGGGCGTGCTGGTGCTCTTCATGGGGCTGCGCAGCGCATTCGTCGTCGGCGCCGTGCTGGTGCTGACGGTGGCCGGCACCCTGATCGCGATGTATCTGGACGGCATCGCCATGCAGCGCATTTCCCTCGGCGCGCTGATCATCGCCCTCGGCATGCTGGTGGACAATGCCATCGTCGTCACCGACGGCATCCTGGTGCGCCTGCAGCGGGGCGAGGACCGCCGCGCCGCGGCCATCGCCGTGGTGCAGGCCACGCAATGGCCGCTGCTCGGCGGCACGGCGGTGGGCATCCTGGCCTTCAGCGCCATCGGGCTGTCGCCGACGGACATGGGCGAATACGCAGGCTCCCTGTTCTGGGTGATCCTGTACTCCATGCTGCTGAGCTGGCTGCTGGCGGTGACCATCACGCCGCTGCTGTGCGTGTCTTTCCTCAAGGTCAAGCCCGCCGCGGGCGCCCACAGCCCCCGCCATCCGGTGCTGGAGCGCTATCGGGCCCTGCTGCGCACGCTGCTGCGGCATCGCCTGGGCACCGGGCTCGCGCTGCTGGCCCTGCTGGCGGCGGGCGTGGCCGGGCTCGGACATGTACCGGCGGGCTTCATGCCGGAGTCGGCGCGCCCGCAGTTCGTCGTCGACATGTATCTGCCCCAGGGCACCGACATCGAGGCCACGGCGGCGGAGCTCGGCGCCATCGAGCAGCGCGTCCGCGCCAAGCCCGGCGTCACCCATGCCACCAGCTTCGTCGGCCAGGGTGGCCTGCGCTTCATGCTGACCTATGCCCCGGAGGAGCCGAACAGCGCCTACGGGCAGCTGCTGGTGGACGTGGACGACTTCCGGCGCATCGATCCGCTGGTGGCGGAGCTGCAGGCGGAGCTGACGGCAGCGCATCCGGACGCCGCCGTCAAGGTGTGGAAGTTCATGCTCGGACGCGGCGGCGGCAAGAAGATCGAGGCCGCCTTCCGCGGGCCGGACCCGGCGGTGCTGCGCCGGCTCGCCGACCAGGCCAAGGCCGTCATGGCCGCGGACCCGGGCGCTGTCGCCGTGCAGGACGACTGGCGCGAGAAGGTCGCGGTGCTGCGCCCGGACGTGGACCCGGTCGCCGCCCAGCGCGCCGGTGTCGACGCCGGGGAGATCAGCGCCGCGCTGAATCGTGCCTTCAGCGGCGAGCAGGTGGGCGTCTATCGCGAGGGCGACACCCTGGTGCCGCTGATCGCCCGGGCGCCGCAGGCGGAGCGCGAGGAAGCCGCGGCGCTGGACAACGTCCAGGTCTACAGCCCGACGGCCGGCCGTTACCTGCCGGTGGGCCAGCTGGTGGACGGCACGGACCTCGCTTGGGTGGACGCCATCGTGCGCCGGGTGGACCGCTTTCCCACCATCAAGGCCCAAGCCGATCCGCTGCCGGGCGCGCTGTCCGCACCGGTGCTGGAACGGCTCAAACCGCAGATCGAGGCCATCGCGCTGCCGCCCGGCTATGCGCTGGAATGGCACGGCGAGTACAAGGCATCCCGCGAGGCCAACGCCGGGCTCGCGGTCTCCGCGCCCTATGGCTTCGCGGCCATGGTGCTCGCGGTGGTGGTCATGTTCAACGCGCTGCGCCAGCCACTGGTGATCTGGCTCACCGTGCCGCTCGCGATCATCGGCGTCGCCGTCGGGCTCTTGCTCTTCCAAGTGCCCTTCGAGTTCATGGCCATCCTCGGTTTCTTGAGTCTCATCGGCATGCTGGTCAAAAACGCCATCGTCCTGGTGGACGAGGCCGACGCCGAGCGCAAATCCGGCAGCCCGGGCCTGGCGCCGGTGCTGGACGCCGCCGCCAGCCGCGCCCGGCCGGTGGTGCTGGGCGCGCTGACCACCATCCTCGGCGTCGCGCCGCTGCTGCTCGACCCCTTCTTCAAGAGCATGGCGGTGACCATCATGTTCGGCCTCGCCTTCGCGACGCTGCTGACGCTCATCGTCGTGCCCCTGCTCTATGCCGTGCTGTTTCGGATGCGGGATGATGCCCCTGCCTGAAGCGCGGCCGCTTGTCGCGCAGGCGCCCGGGTGCATGCACCCGCTGCCGGCGGCGCTGGTCGCCGACTTCAGATCGTCACCGGCATCCGCACCGGTGCGCTCATCGCGCCCTTTGCCTTTCTGGGGCCGGAGTACGACCCCGTGCTGCGCGAGGTCTACACCCAGTTCTCCAGCGAGGACCTGTGGAGCCGCGCGGTCCCCTGCAGATCGCCCGCGGCAATGCCGTCTCCAGCACCCGCCCGCTGCGCCGCAAGATCCCAGTGGCCCAGTGCCCGGATGCAGTGCCCGGAGATTGCGCCGCCCGAAGCATCCGAAGGCAGCCGCGGCCGATGCGGAGGCTGCAGCCGCCCTGCTCGACCCGCATGCGCTGACGCAGGAAGATCGCGACGTTGATGGGAAGCAACGCTTCGTGACACTTGGGCTCGGCAGCGCAGGCCGCTTGCTCGTCGTCGTGTGGACACAGCGCGATGACGACCGCGCATCCGCGTCGAGAAGTGATCCCGCCGATGGCGCGATGTGGCTCACGAAGCAGGCACCAGCGCCGGAACCTCGAGCACGTCGCACGCGACAGGACGGTGGTCGGATGCGACACGGAACGGTCGGTCGCCAACCACCCCGCCCGCCGCTCGCACGCCGGCGGGGCCGAGCAACACGCCGTCGAGGCTCAGCCAGGGCGCGCGGGCGGGGAACGTCGGGCCGCCGACGTACAGCGGGCAGGGGCCGCGCACCAGCGGGCCGCGCACGAAGGACAGCCACTCATTGAGGTCGGCGAGCACCGTGACGAGCTCGGGCCGCGAGCCCGAGGGCGGCGGCCGGAGCAGCCGGGCGGCGAGGGTCCGCTGCTGCCGGCGGCGCTCGAAGCGCTGGAGGCCGAGGTGCGTGACGACGACGCGCAACCTATGGCCGCGCACGCGGACGTCGGCGTCGATTGCCCCGCGGGGCTCGCGGCCGGGCTCGGACAGATCGACACGGCGGCGGGCCAGGATCTCGCCGCGCACGAGGAGGCCGTTGCCGAATTGCCCGCGGTGATCGCGGAGGTTCGGGCCCGCGACGGGCTCCATGTTCAGCTCGCGAGCGAACAGGGCGAGATGGTCGAGTCCGCGCACCGGCGGGCGCCGCCAGTCGACCTCCTGCAGGCCGACGACGTCGCCGTCGAGCGCGGCGAGGCAGGCGACGATGCGGTCCGGATCGTGTACGCGATCAACGCCAACCGCGCCGTGGATGTTCCAGGAGATCAGTCGCACGCGGACTCAGCCATCCTCTCCCGCCCGGCGCGGGCGCGCGGCACGGGACGAACGGTCCTCGGGCGCCTCGGCGTCGTCCTCGTCGGCGTCCACCGGCTCGCTCACGCGGGCGCCCCAGGTGGCGCGGAGGCCATCGGCGAGCGCAGTGAGCCCCAGAATCGCAACCACCGCGAGCCCCACCAGCAGCAGGTGGACCGGCTCCGGATTCGTCAGCAGGTCGGCGATGCCGCGCCCGAGCAGCACGAGGAGCACGATGCCGGGGAGCATGCCGAGGGCGGTGCCGAGGAGGAAGGACGACCACGGCACGCCGGCGACGCCGCAGGCGACGTTCACCATGCCGAAGGGCGCGACGGGCAGGTTGCGGATGAGGACCACCGAGAGCGTGCCGCGTCGTCGGACGTGCCGAGCGACGCGCCGGAGGAGGTGCTCGCCCTCACTGTCGTCGTCCCAGTCGCACCGCCCGGGGAAGAGGCCGCCGATCGCCCGGCCCGCCGCGGCCGAGCCGAGCACGCCCACGAGCCCGAAGCCGATGCCGAGGAGTCCCCCCTGCACGACGCCCAGCGCCACGAGCAGCACCGTGACCGGCACCCCGAGGGTGGCGAGGACGACGAAGCCGACCAGCACCCCGGCGAGGCCGGTCGGACCGGCTGTAAGCTCATGGAGGCGAGCGACTGCCTGCTCCAGCCCGAGGCCGCCGAGCGGCGTGAGCAGGTACGCGAGGAGCGCAGCCATGACGATGATCGCGGCCGAGATCCGTCCCGGCGAGCGGCGGAGACCGCCGACGAGGGCGTTCCAGCGGTGGCTCAGCCACGTCCGCACGCGCTGGTGCGAGCGCATCGTCCGCATCACCGTCTGCACATCGTCGATCGACAGCGGATGGTCGGGATCAGCGAGCTCCAGCGGAAGGGCCGTGGTGGCAATGTCTTCGGGCGCATGGTGCTCGAACGGCACGAGCGTCCAGCGGCCGCCGCGCAGGGCCTCGATCGCCGGCACGACACGACCGCCCGCCTCCCGCTCGGCGACCGCGACCTCCTCGGCGTCCACGTCGAGCATGTGCCCGAGGATCCGGCGGCGCAGGGCGGTGATCGCGGCGCGGCCGTCCTGGTCCTCCTCGGGCGCGCCGATGAACACATCGCACTCGGTCTCGAGGTGCATGGAGCGGTTGTTGAGGTTGGCCGAGCCGATGCGGAGCAGCGCATCGTCGACCACGAGCAGCTTGGCGTGGACGTAGACCGACGCATCGTGGGGGTGGTCGGGCTCGGGGCCGTCACGGGTCACCCAATAGACGCCGAAGCGCCCGTGCGGATCGGCCTGCCGGAGCCGTTCGAGCAGCCGGTCGCGGTGCGGATCATGAGCCATGGCCTGGATCCGCTGCGGACAGCCCCACGGCAGGATCAGGACGACCTCCGGCCCGTCGGGCTCGGCGAGACGGCGGGCGAGAGCGTCCGCGACGGCGCCCGCGGTGAAATACTGCGACTCGACGAAGATCAGGCGGCGGGCGGCAGCGACCTGGGCGATGAAGGTCGCCTTCACCTCGGCGCGGCCGCCGGAAGGATCGGTCTCCGGCTCGGTGACCGCGATCGCGAGCTCCCGATGGCGCAGCGCGGACTCGACGTCGTCCGGCCAGGGGTCGGGAGCGTGGTCGTGGTCGCGGCCGCCGGGGGCGCAGTCGACGCCTTCGTGCATGCCGCCGGGGTCCGCGTCGTCGGCGTCGTCTCCGGCTCCGGTCGCACTTGCCGCGCCGGCCGGCGCCGGCGGGTCGATTACCTGGCCGGTGGCCTGGCGCCACCGCTCCCGCGCGAGGTCGCCGAGCGCACGGGCGGCCGCACCGTCGCTCACCGTCATGAGGTCATGGTAGGGGGCGGCCAGCCGCGGGATCAGGCCCGGGGGGCGACGCCGGCGGTCGCCCGGTCGGTGCTCGTGGGCGTCCCAACGACGCCGGGTGAGGTCCATGCCACCGGCGAACGCGACGCGGTCATCGACGACGACGACCTTCTGGTGCCGCGACGCGAGCGAAGGCGCGCCCTCGTCCCAGAGCAGCTCGATGCGGGGATGGTCCGCCCAGGGCCGCTTCATGCGGGGCAGGTGCTGGCGCTCGGCGGCGAAGAGCGAGGCGCCCTCCCAGATCTGCAGCCGCACGTGCAGCTCAGGACGCTCCTCGACGAGGTACATCAGGAGGTCGGCCAATCGCACCGGTGGCTCGCCCGCCTCCTTCGCCTGCTCGGCCGCCTCGCCGCGGAGCAGATCGATTTCGCTGTGGATCTCCCAGCCGAGGACCCAGACCTGACGGCGGGCCGCCAGCAGCGAGCGACGGACCGCAGCGAAATACTCGACGCCGTCGAGCAGCGGGGCGAAGCGGTGGCAGCGGACGACGCGGCCGGCCTGGTCGAAGCCGGCGCGGTCGACGCGAGCCGCGGCATCGTCCGTCGGCGTCGCGTCAGCGTCGTGACCGTCCGATCCCAACGGGTGCGAGCGGGCCCCGGCTGCGCGCCGCGCCTCGTGCGACTCGGACGGGACTGAGCCCGCACGTCCGCCCGACGCCGAGGGACCGGTCGCGTGGTCGGATCGCGGGTGGCGCGGCAGGGGCGTCATGGGAGCTCCGGGGTGGATGGACGCCACGGCGAGTCCGGTCGGGTCGGCGTCGCTCGGCGTCGAGCATGCCACGACGCACCCCAGCGGCCGTCCCGCTCCCGGACGAGTCCGTAGTGCATGAAGAGCCCGCCGCTTGACTCCGACCAGCGGGCCCGCCCTCGGCGGTAGCGCCAGCCCCTCGCCTCGGACTTGTTGACGCGCTGCATCTGCGCGCGGGCGGTATCCGTGGCCTGCCAGCCGCCGGGCGAAACGCGGCACTAGACGCTCCCGTCGGCGACGAGTGGCCAGCCGCTCGTCGATCACCCAAGCGAGCGCTCGCACAAGAGGCCGCACCCGCCCGCACCGGCACACAGCGCCAGAAGTCTATGCTTGCGCGGCTCGCGAGGTCGGCGATGAGCACGATCAGCGTGCCGAAGCACTCGGACTGACAGCCGGGACAATGAAGCCACCCGACGCGCCCAGGTCCGCTTGAGCTAGGAGGTTAGCCGGGGGCCGGATACCCCGTCAACGCGCAGCGGCTAGGCTGGCGGACGTCGCGAGGGGCGCAATTGCGCGCGTCCCTGGGTCCCCGGCCGAGCCTCTGCGGCGCAGCGCGCTGCCGGCAGACGAGAGCGGCGGTACGGTTTCCGGCAGCGAGAGAGGGCGGCTACCCGGCAACGCGCTGGTCAAGCTCGAAGTCGGCCTCGGGCTGGCCGAAGCAACCCCAGTCCGGCACCGGCTCGGGTGCATCCTCCCGGGCGGGAGGGAGACGGCATGGCGAGGGATAAAGCTCACCGCGCCACAGTCTCCGCCGTCCGTTGGCCGCTGAACGACTGACAGAGCCCGGGCCCCTTGCCCGAGAGCAGTGCACGCTCGCACCGCTTCGGATCCAACAGCGCCGCCGTGTGCAGCCGGCTGCGCCAAATTGGACAGCCGGCGCCGACGCGCAACCGGCGCGAGTCGATCACTGCACCAACGACCGATAGCTGTACCAAGTCGCATAGCCCAGCACCGGGAACAGCACGACCATCGCGACGAACGCGGTCAGGATCCCGACTGCGGTCAGCGCAACGATCAAGCCCGCCCAGAGCGCCATCGCCTTCGGATTGCGGGCGACCGCCTTCCAGCTCGTCTGAATACCGACGATCGGGCCGGCATCCCGGTCGATGATCAAGGGTACCGTCACCGCGCTGGTGACGAATACGGCGAAGGCGAGGATGGCGCCCACCAGCACAAAGTACCCGGTTACGACCGGCTCGAAGCTGCCGGAGAGCGCGCCGAGATAACTTGTCGAGGTCGGCGAAAATGTGGTCACTTTGACCGCAAACAGAAGCGCGGACAAGCGCACCCACGCGGCCATGATCAGGCCCAGGAAGACCCCGAACAAACTCAGGTTGGTGCGCCTCTCCCACAGCAGCGCCAAGCCACTGCCAATGCTGACGGTCTCTCCCGCGGCGTGCTGCCGGGCCGCAACGTAGAGCCCGGCAGCCAAGAAGGGTCCGATCAGCAGCAATCCGGTAAGGAAGGCCGCCGTGAAACCCGGCATCGCCCGAGCCAGCGCCAGCGTGCCGATACAAGCCAGGGCGAACAGGATGCCGTAGACGAAACTGGCGAACGGAGCTGCCGCGAATGTCTGCCAGCCCTGTGCGAGCCAGGTTCCGACTGTCGGCGCGTTGATACGCCGGATCGTCAGGGTCGAAGCAGAAATGGTATCGCTCTCTTGGTCGATGAGATCGGTGTTCATCTGTGTTTGGCTCCTCAGTGTTCGGGGGTATCGCTCGCAGACCTGTGATAGGAATCCGCGCTTTACTTCATGGACCCTCGGCACGCGCGTACGCTTTCGTTCCCCCAAAGACGGCATGGGCGTGCGGCGGGCACGGCCGATCGCCCCGGGGCGGTCCGGCCTGCTGCGCCGAACGCGGCGAATCAGCCCAAGCGCTGCGCACTCAAGGTCCGGGCCTGCGCTGCCGTCAGGTGCCGCCACGGCAACGGCAGCAGGCTCGGCACCCGCTCGCGATAGCGCCGATAGCGCTCGCCATGGAAGGCGATCAGCTTGCGCTCTTCCAGGCGACTGCCGACCACGAAGTAGCCCGTCAGCAGGACGGCCGAGGTCAGAAACGACGGGTCCATGTCCCGGGTCCAGATCAGCACCAGGCTCAGGCTGTACCATGGATGCCGGACCCAGCGATGCAGCGGCGAGATCGCGAAGTCTTCCCGGTCGGCGACCGCCCCGATCCGCTCCCGCCACTGCCTGAAGCCGAGAAAGGACGCGCCGTCGTACCAACGCAGCGACCACAGCACCCCGGCGATGGCCGCGAGGGCCAGCCCGTTGGCGATCCAGGCGCCGACACCGGTCCAGGCGATCAGCACCGGCCCCGGACCCGTCAGGGTCAGCCACAGCGGCGGCAGCACCAGAAGCACCGCCAGCGCATTGAATCCGAGCCGGTACCGCGGCATCCAGTCGGGCCGCAGGGCCGCCGTCCAACGCTTGACGGCCAGCGACGCGAGCAGCGAATGCAGCACGAAATAGCCGAGCCAGGCCGCGACCAGCAGCGCGAGATGGAGCGGCAGGGAGGAATCGTCGATGGTCATGATACTCCGGTCTCGCTGCAGCGTCGGAACCCTGAGGCATCCGCATGTCTCAGCTAAAGGGTAAGCCGGCACCGAGCGCCGACAGCCCGCAGCCGACTCCGCCGCCAGCAGTGCCGATCCCCCAATCCGACACCTTGCCCTCGCCCATGATCACCGGCCTCTCCACCTGGTCCGTCCGCCATCCCATCGGCGTCGTCATGCTGACGCTGGCGGTGATGGTGCTCGGCGGCTTCGCGCTGGGCCGACTGAGCCTAGACCTGCTGCCGCGCATCGTCTACCCGGATATTCGCGTGCGGGTGCTGGATCCGGGCGTGCCGGCGCAGGTCATGGAGGACGAGGTGACACGCTTCCTGGAGGAGCAGCTGGCGGTCACCGAGGGCGCCGTCGCCATCCAGTCCGAGACCCGCGAGGGCCGCAGCGCCGTCGACCTGTCTTTCCGCTACGGCGAGGATATCGATCGGGCCCTGCGCGATGCCAGCAACCGCCTGG
Source organism: Thiohalocapsa halophila (assembly GCF_016583825.1). Classification (GTDB taxonomy): domain Bacteria; phylum Pseudomonadota; class Gammaproteobacteria; order Chromatiales; family Chromatiaceae; genus Thiohalocapsa; species Thiohalocapsa halophila. The sequence goes on from NZ_NRRV01000044.1 coordinate 22,221, forward strand.
ACCAGGCCCGGCGCTTCATGCCGGACACCATCGAGCCGCCCGTCATCTACAAGCGCGACCCCTCGCAGCGCCCGGTGGCGGAGTACGTCGTGAGCTCCAACCTGCGCGACGCCGTGGAGCTGCGCGACTGGGTGGAGTACACCCTGAGCCGCTCGCTGCTGACCCTGCCCGGCATCGCCGCGGCGGAGGTGGGCGGCGGCCTGGAGCGGGAGGTGAGCGTCATCGCCGACCAATACCGCCTGGCCGGCGTCGGGCTGGATCTGCTGGATCTGCGCGATACGCTGCAGGAGGCCAACCGCGACGTGCCGGCCGGACGGCTCATGATGACCGACGGCGAGATCAGCGGGCGCATCGGCGGGCGGCTGGACACCGCCGCGCAAATCGTCGACCTGCCGCTGCCGGTGGCCGGCGGCGCCATGAATGAGCGGGCGACCGCCGGCAACGGCGCGATGGACAACGCCAGCCGCGCCCCGCCCGGGCTGCTGCGCGTCGGCGATGTGGCGCGGGTCACCGACGGCGCCGCACCCGAGCGCCTGCGCATTCGCCTCAACGACGAGCCCGGCATCAAGCTGTCCATCCAGAAGCAGCCGCTGGAGAACACGGTCGCCGTCGTCGACACCGTGGACGAGGCGCTGGCGACCCTGGACGCCCAGGGCCGCATCCCGCCGGACATCGCGGTGCGCAAGGTGGACGACGAGGCCCGCTATATCCGCCAGAGCCTGCGCAATGCCGCCGGGGCGGCGCTCACCGGCGCCGGGCTCGCGATGCTGGTGGTCTATCTCTTCCTGGGCAGCATCCGGCGCACGCTGATCATCGGCAGCGCCATGCCCATCGCCGTGCTGGTGACCTTCATCCTGATGGCCGCCTTCGGGCTCAACCTGAACATCATGACCCTGGGCGGGCTCGCGCTCGGCATCGGCATGCTGGTGGACAGCACCATCGTCATGCTGGAGAACATCCAGCGCCACCAGCGCCTGGGCGAGGGCACGGTGCCCGCGGCGGTGAATGCCGCGCGGGAGGTCACCAGCGCCATCCTCGCCTCCACGTCCACGAACCTCGCCGCGGTGCTGCCCTTCCTGTTCATCGCCGGCCTGGTGGGGCTCCTGTTCCGGGAGCTGATCTTCACCATCTCGGCCGCCATTCTGGCCTCGCTGGTGGTGGCCCTGACCCTGGTGCCGGCGCTTGCCGGGCGGGTGCCGGCGACGCGCGAGGGGCTGTTCCGGCGCGGCATCGACCGCGGCATCGGCGCCCTGCAATCGGGCTACGCCTGGCTGCTGCGGCGGCTGCTGCCCCTGCGCTGGCTGGTGGTGGCGGGCTTCGGCGCCTGGCTCGCCTTCACGGTGCCGGGCTTCTTCGGCGGCGAGCAGCAGTTCCTGCCGGAGCTGGACGAGGGCGACGTGCAGATCTCGCTCTGGGCCGACGAGGGCATCAACGTGGAGCGCATGGATCGGATGGTGCGGCGCGTCGAGGCCATCGTCGCCGAGCAGCCCGAAGTGGATGCGGTGTTCACCACCGTCGGCGGCTGGGTGTTCGGGCGCTCGTCCTGGGAGAACCCCAACCGCGCCGGCATCCAGGTGCTGCTCTCGCCCGCCGCCGAGCGCGACGGGCTGACGTCGGATGCCTTCATCGCCCGCATCAAGCGCTTGGTGAAGGCCGAGGGCATCCCGGGGCTTCGCACGTACTATTACACCTCCGGCGTGCGCGGCATCCGCTACAACCGCGGCGACGACGATGTGAGCCTGCGCATCAAGGGGCCCGAGCTGGAGCGGCTGATCGCGCTGGCGGACACCGCCATCGAGCGCCTGCAAGATGTCCCCAGCCTGAGCAACATCCAGCACTCCAACGAGGACGTGGCCCGCGAGCTCTCGGTGCGCCTGGACCGCCGCCGGGCGGCGAGCTACGGGCTCGACGTGGAAGACGTGGGCGCGGTGCTGCGCTTCGCGCTGGAGGGCCAGACCGTCACCCGGCTCATCGACGGCGATCGCAGCATCGACATCCGCCTGCGCCTGGAACGGGCGGACGTGGGCGCGCCCGGGGACCTGGAATCCATCATCCTGTTCAGCAACACCGAGCCCCGGCGGCCCATTCGCCTGGGCGACATCTCCGAGGTAGACCTGCTGCCGCAGCCGGCGGAGATCATGCGCGACCGCCAGCAGCGGGTGGTGGAGATCTCGGCGTCCGTGGCCGGGGATGCCACCCTGGAAGGCGCCATCGACGCTGCGCTGACGGCACTCGACGGCCTGACCCTGCCCCGCGGCTACACCCTCTACGAGGCCGGCGCCCTGGAGACGCTGCAGAAGGGGCGCGACCTCGGCCGCATCCTGCTGGCCCTGGCGCTGTTCCTGGTGCTGGTGGTAATGGCGGTGCAGTACGAGTCCCTGCGCAACCCGCTGATCATTCTGCTGTCGGTGCCCTTTGCGCTCATCGGCGTGGTGCTCGGACTGGGACAGACGGACACGGCCGTGTCCATGCCGGTGTGGCTCGGGCTCATCATGCTCGCCGGCATCGTGGTGAACAACGCCATCGTGCTGGTGGAGTTCATTGAGCTGCGCCGCCGCGAGGCCGCGGCGATGACCGACGCCATCGTCGGCGCCGCGCGGCTACGCCTGCGGCCCATCCTGATGACCACGCTCACCACCGTCTTCGGCATGCTGCCGCTGGCGCTGGCCTTCGGCGAGGGCTCGGAGATGCTCCAGCCGCTGGCCATCGTCATCGTCTGGGGCCTCGGCTTCTCGCTGCTGGTGTCCCTGCTGCTGGTGCCGATGATCTATCGCATCCTGGGGCGGCGCGGCGACCGCGAGCCGGTGGCCGCGGCCGCCGAGCCGGCCAGTGCCTGAGCGGGTGCCTGAGCCGGCGCCTGAGCCTGAGCCGGACCCTGAACAGGCGCCGACGAGTCAGCCCTCGCTGCCGCCGGCGAACAACGCATCCAGCTTCTGCTCGAAGCCGTGGTAGTCCAGGTGCTCGTACAGGTCCGCCCGGGTCTGCATGCTGTCCACGACATTCACCTGGCTGCCGTCGCGGCGGATGGCCTCGTAGACGTTCAGCGCAGCCTGGTTCATGGCGCGGAAGGCGGAGAGGGGATACAGCACCAGGCCCACGCCCACGCCGGCGAGGTCGTCGGTGGTAAACAGCGGCGTGGCACCGAACTCCGTGATGTTGGCGAGCACCGGCACGTCCAGCGCCGACGTGAACCGGGTGTACTCCTCCAGCGTCGTCAGCGCCTCCGGGAAGACCATGTCCGCCCCCGCCTCGACGCAAGCCGCCGCGCGCTCCAGCGCCGAGTCCATGCCCTCCACGGCCAGCGCGTCCGTGCGCGCCATGATGACGAAGTCGTCGGTGCGCGCGTCCACGGCGGCCTTGATGCGGTCGACCATCTCGGCCGGCGGCACGATGGCCTTGTTCGGCCGATGCCCGCAACGCTTGGCGGCCACCTGGTCCTCGATGTGGCAGCCGGCGGCGCCGGCGCGGCTCAGCTCGCGCACGGTGCGGGCGATGTTGAAGGCGCCGCCGAAGCCCGTGTCGGCATCCACCAGCAGCGGCAGGTCGCAGGCATAGGTGATGCGGCGTACGTCCACCAGCACGTCCTCCAGCCCCGTGATGCCCAGGTCCGGCACCCCCAGCGAGCCGGCGGCGACGCCGCCGCCGGAGACATAGAGCGCGCGGTAGCCGGTGTGCGCCGCCAGCAGGGCATGGTAGGCGTTGATGGCGCCCACCACCTGCAGCGGGCGCTCTTCTTGTACGGCGCGGCGCAGCTTGGCGCCTTGAGTTTCGGGCATGAGTGACCTCCGGTGGTTGGATTGGGCGGGGGTGGGATTATCGTTCGGAAACGCATGGGGTGTCGCGGGGGAGTACGGAGTACGGAGTACGGAATGGTGCGCGGTGCGGGTTAGTGCGCGGTGCGGGGGAGAAAGTGCGCAGTGCGGAGGGCGGAGGGCGCGGTTCGGAGCGTGGCGCAGTCCGGATTAGTGCGCGGTGCGCGGTGCGCAGTGCGGTGTCCGCAATCCGATGGGCTGCACCGCATCGCACTGCGCACTGAGCACGACGTACTACGTACTACGTACTTCCCACTACGCACTTCGCACTTCAAACTTCAAACTTCAAACTTCAAACGCCCGACTATACTGGCGCGGACGCCAGTGGAGACCCCCCGAATCATGCCCAGCCCCGCTGCCGCTCATGCCGCTCCGACGCCGGCGGATCCGGATGTCGCCGCTGGCGCCCGTCAGATCCATGCCCGCCTGCGCGATAACCTGGCCCTCGTGCTGCGCGGCCAGGACCAGGCCATCCGCTGGCTGCTGGCGGCGCTCGCCGTCGGCGGCCACGTGCTCTTGGAGGACGTGCCCGGCACGGGCAAGACTACGCTGGCCAAGGCCCTGGCCCGGTCCATCCACGGCACCTTCAAGCGGGTGCAGTTCACGCCGGACCTGATGCCGTCGGACATCCTCGGCGTGTCGGTCTATGACCCGTCCGAGCACGCCTTCCATTTCCGCCCCGGTCCGGTGTTCACCCAGATCCTGCTGGCGGACGAGATCAACCGCGCCTCGCCGCGCACCCAGGCGGCGCTGCTGGAGGCGATGGGCGAATCCCAGGTGAGCGTGGACGGCGACCTGCGGGCGCTGGACGCCCTGTTTTTCGTCATCGCCACACAAAACCCCATCGAGCTGCACGGCACCTATCCGTTGCCGGAGGCGCAGATGGACCGCTTCGCGCTGCGCTTCGGACTCGGCTACATCGGCGAGGCCGCAGAGGCGGCGCTGCTGGAGGACCAGCGTACTGCCGATCCCCTGTCGCAGCTGCGACCCTGCGCCGGCGCGGACGACATCCTGGCCCTGCGCCGGGCGGTGCAGGAGGTGCGGGTGGCCGAGTCCATGCGCCGCTACATCGTCGCCCTGGCTGCCGCCACCCGCCGGCAGGAGGGGGTGGCCCTGGGCGCGAGCCCGCGGGCCTCACTGACGCTGATGAAGATCGCCCAGGCGCTTGCGCTCTTCGACGGCCTCGACTACCTGCCGCCGGAGCCGGTGCGGGAGGCCGCGGTGCCCGTCATCGCCCACCGCCTCGGACTCGACCCCGCCGCCCGCTATGCCGGTCGTCGCGCCGCCGACGTGGTGCGGGACTGCCTGGCCGAGGTCCCGCCGCCCGCTTGATGCAGCAGCGCAGCGCAGACGCGCCCGAAGCCGTCCGGCACCGCCGACAGTCGGAGCGCCCACGCGGCCTCGCCGCCCGCGCCGGGCGCTGGCTCAAGGCCTGGAGCTGGCTCAACCTGCGCCTGGCCAGCAGCAGCCAGGAGTGGCTGCGCCGGCACTTCACACCCGCCGGCCAGGGCGTGCTCGCGGCCACTTTCGCCGCCGGGCTGTTCGGCCTCGATACCCGGCTCACCGCGGCGCATCAGGCCTTCGCCTTCGGGCTCGTCCTTCTGGGCGTGGCCTGGCTCGGCACGCTGGTGCCGCTGGCGAAGCTGCGCAGCCACCGCCGCCCGCCGTCGCGGGCCGCCGTCGGCGCGCCGTGCAGATACAAGGTCGAGGTGGCGAACACCGGCGGGCGCATCGCCCGCGGCCTGACGCTGCACGAGCGCCTGCCGGACCCGCGGCCGAGCCGTGCCGCCTTCGTCGACACCCGCGCCCCGGTGGAGGCGACTCTGAATCCCTTCGAGCGGCTGCTCGGCTACCCGCGCTGGGAATGGCTCATCCGGCAGACCCGCCGCGCCGAGGCGCCGGCGCCGGTGCAGCTGCCGGACTTGGCGCCCGGCAGCGTGGCCGAGCTGACGCTTGCGCTGACGCCCACCCGGCGCGGCTGGCTGACCCTGGATGCCCTGGTGCTGGGCCGGGTGGACCCCCTGGGGCTCATGCGCCGCGAGCGCGTGGTGGCGGCGAGCGCCCGCTGCCTGGTGCTGCCGAAACGCTATCCCACCCCACAGCTGCGCCCGCCGGGGCGCCGGCGGTTGCAGCCGGGCGGCATCGAGCAGACGTCCAGCGTCGGCGACTCCCGGGAATTCATAGGCCTGCGCGACTACCTGCCCGGCGACTCCCCGCGGCACATCCACTGGGCCGCCTGGGCGCGCTGCGGCGAGCCCGTGGTGAAGGAATACCGCGACGAGTTCTTCTCCCGGCAGGCGCTGGTGCTGGACACCTGCCCGGCGGCAGGCGCCGACCCGGTGCGCTTCGAGACCGCAGTGTCCGCGGCGGCCTCCCTTATCGCGCCCCTGGGCGAGCAGCCCAACGGCCCGGACGGCCTGCTGGACCTGCTGCTCTACGCCGAAGGCACCCGCGTCCTCACCGCCGGGCGCGGGCTCATGTCCACCGCCGCCATGCTGGAGGTACTGGCCTGTGTGGAGCCGCAGCCGGCGGCGGCCTTCACGCACCTGGCCGAGACCGTCAGCAGCCGCGCCGCGCGCCAGAGCGCCTGCCTGTGCGTGCTGCTGCACTGGGACGATGCCCGCCGCGGGCTCGTCGCGCGCCTGCGCCGCAGCGGACTGGCGGTGACGGTGCTGGTGGTGAATGAGCAGGGGGAGCAGGATGACCCGGCTGCGGCCGGCGGTGCCTTCATCGCCGTCGATGCCCGGGATCCGGCCCCGGCCCTCGCCCGATTATCGCCGGATTGGTCGCTCCATGGGGCTCATCGTGCAGCCTGAGCGAGACAACCGTAGGTCGGCGCTGAGCGACAGCGAAGCCCGACGCGGGCGGCTGTTCGTGCGCTTGTGGGAGCGGCATCCTTGCCGCGACTTGCGGACGTCGCTGCACTGCAAGCCGTCGCGGTCGGGAGCCTGCTCACGCAGTTGCTTGTGGGAGCGGCATCCTTGCCGCGTCGCCCGGCGCGCCGCGTCACTGCAAGCCGTCGCGGCCGGAGTCCGCTCCCACGGTTGCTTCGTGGCTCGACTGACGAATCTAGGCTGAACGCCCGCCGCGGGCACCGAGCCCGCGGCGGCCGTTGCCGACTGGAAGTCGGCGCTCCAAAGCTACTCCTCGTGCAGGGCCGCCACCGGGTCCAGCGCCGCGGCCGGCAGCACGCCGGCGGCGAGGCCGATGAGCCCCGCCGCCAGCTCCGCCAGCAGCACGAAGTCCCAGGCCGTGCGGGCCGGCAGCGCCGGCACCAGCACGCCGATGAGCCAGGCGCCGCCGGCGCCGATCATCCTAGAAACGGCAGTTGACCGCTTCGTCGCAGCTACAAGTGCTTGCGCAATTTGAGAATTCGTACCGATTTCCAGGTCACCTCCCGGGTGAGGGCCGCTACGACCCCCATGGCACGCCCCGCGCGGCGCCCAGCTGCGTTACAACTCGTTGGAATAGGTCGGCTATTCCGCCTCGTTGTGCCTTGCTGGACGCCCCGCGGGACGCACCCTGGGGGCCGTTCAACTACCGTTTCTAGGATCATGAAGCCGAGGGCGCCCCCCAGGAGCGCCAGCACGGTGGCCTCCAGCAGGAAGAGCGCCAGGATCTGCCCGCGACCGGCGCCGAGCGCCCGCAGCAGACCGATCTCCGCGCGGCGCTCGCCGACGGCGATGGTCATGATGGTGAGGATGCCGATGCGGATGCGCGCACCCAGCGCCGGCGCGCCCCGAAACAGCTCCCGGTGCAGCTTGGCGCCGAGCACTGCCACCGGCCGTGCGGCGCCGTCCGCCGGCAGGAAGCGCCCCTGCGCCGGGCGCATGGCCCAGATGGCCGGCACCTCCGGCCCGGCGCCGAAGACCATGGTGCGGCGGCTGCGCCGGCCCGCCTCCACCGCGGCATTGCCGGACACGACGCCGACCACCGCCTGCACGTCCGGCACCCGCTCCAGGGCATCGACGTCGTCCATGGACAGGGGCCGCACGCTCGCGATCATGGCCCCGGACATGCCCATGGTGGTGGTGCGGCCCGGATTCACGGCGATGAGGTTGGTGCCGAACTGCGTAAACTCCGCCAGCACGAAGCGGTGGATCCCCTCACCGATGGCCGTCAGCACGACCACCGCGGCGGTGGCGAAGGCCATCGCCGCCAGCGTCAGCCAGGTGCGGGTGGGGTGTGCGGTGAGCGCCCGGGCGGCGCTGGTGAGGGTGTCGCCGGTGTGCATCCCGCTAGGCGGCAACGCGCAGGCCCGGGGCCGGCAGGCGCCAACCATGACGGGATACGTGAGAAGACGTCGACATCACCGGCTGCCTCGGCATTGATCGGCCGAGTCGTCAGCATGCACCCAACCCCCGAGAACGTCCATCCGGGCTTCGGTACCCCCGAGGTGAGCCGTGTCGGTCCCGACCCTTCTGAACACTCACCCACACCGATTATGGTTTAGACTCGAAGCTCGGACCCGTCGGTTCGAGCCAACCACCAGAGGAGGAAGCATTGTGTCCGACGTCACCACTTCCGCCACCCAATCCAGAATACAGAATCCGCTGATTCTCACCGTCATCCCGCTGCTGATCCTGTTCGCGGCGGCCGTCGTGCTGTTCCGGATGAGCGTCGACGACATGGCGGGCACTTACAAGTATTGGGAGATCTTCGTACCGGCCGTTGCCGTGCTGTCGCTGTTCTCGGGCTGGCACCAATGCCAGATGCTGGGTCAGGACCGCATCTGGTACGTGCTGCGGCAGTTCATCCATTGGGGGGCGGTCATCGCCGTGCTCTACCTCTTCCATATCGCCGGCTTCCGGGAGCTGCTGAACGACCAGCAATACACGGTCATCCTCCTCGGCATCCTCGCAGTGGCCACGCTGCTGGAGGCCATCCAGATGGACTACAAGCTGGTGCTGTTCTCGTTGTTCATCGCCTTCTGCGCCTATGTGCTGTTCATGCCGGAGGGCAACCCCGGCTTGATGATGCTCGGCAACCTGTTCGGCATCGACGAGCCGGCGAGCCACCCGGTCACCGTCGTCGGCATACTCGGCGTGATCGGCTTCATTCTGAGCCTCGGCGTGCACTGGCTGATCCCCAGGGATCGCAGCGCCAGGAAAGCGGACCGGTCCAAGCAGAAGCCGCCGGCGACCGGGCAGACTCGGTCCGCCCCGAGCAGCTCGTCGCAACCGTCATCGTCGACGAGCGCCGCAACCCCGGCGGGCGCCGCCTGAGCCCCATACCCTTGCCCCTGGGCGGTGCGCGCACCGCCCACGGGAGACTGCCAGCCATTCGGCCTTGTGCCGGCGAAGCCCGTCTCGCTTGCTGTCCGAGCGCAGAGCTCGGCGCGCGAGCCGGCCGAAAGCCGCCGCGCTCGGGTGCAGGCGCATCAGACGATGGCACCGTCGTCCATTTGAATACGCCGGTGGGCACGCGCGCCGAGGGCCTGATCGTGCGTTACGACCACCAGCGTCAGGCCCTGGGCGTTCAGCGCTTCCAGGGCTTCGATGACGTCCTCGCCGCTGGCGCGGTCGAGGTTGCCGGTGGGCTCGTCGGCGAGCAGCAGGCTCGGATGGGTGACGGTGGCGCGGGCGATGGCCACCCGCTGGCGTTGGCCGCCGGCGTCCGGGCGGTCCAGCAGGCCCAGGATGTTCAGGAGCGTACTCTTGCCGGAGCCTGACGGACCCATGACGGCGGCGTAGTCGCCGTCGGCGAGCGTCAGCGCCACGTCGCGCAGGGCATGGACGACTTGGTCGCCCACCTGAAAGCTGCGCTCGATGCCACCGAGCGCGATCATCGCTGCGCCCTCAAGGTCGCACCGGCCGGCGACAGCGGCGCGGCTCAGCCATCGGCGGCGTCTTCGGCCACCGCCGCCGCTCCGGCCTCGACGCCATCGCGATCCGCCGAGAGCACGACGCGCTCACCGGCGGCGAGCCCCGCCGTCACCTCGGTTCGCTCCCAATTGGCGAGGCCGGTCTCGATGTCCCGGGAGGCGAGGCGGCCATCGCCGCCGAGCACCAGCACCGAGTCGGACGCGTCCTCGAAGCCGGGCGTGATGGCTGCGGTGGGAACGGACAGGGTGTCTTCGGCGACGGCGGTGACGATCTCGACATCGGCGCTGTAGCCCGCGAGCAGCGGCGGGTCGTCCGGCGGATGGGCGATGACCTCGTGCACCTCCAACTGCGCGATCTGCCCGCCCATGGCCGGCGCCAGCCGCGCCCGGCGGCAGGCCTTCACCGTGCCGGCACGGGTGTTGGCGACCATCTCCTCGACCCGACCGCGCTCCACCTCCGCGATGCGCACGGATACCGGGTGCGGGCGGCTGACAGACCACCACACGGCGCCGGCGCCGGCAGCGAGCAGCAGGATCAGCAGCAGTTTGACCGGCAGACGCATGCTTGTTCTGCCCACACAATCAGCCGGCGCATGGCCTGCGCTGCTTCGACGCGCGCCAATCAGCGAGCATCAAAGCGGCTTCACCGGCGCCGCGTTTGTGGAATCTGCCGCCAATGCCCTTGGCCGGCAGGCGGATCAGGCGCTTGGCGCGCACGACGCCAGCAGCCGGATAGCATCGCGGTTGGTCCAGGAGCCGGTCAGACGCGCGGCCTCGCCGGCCCGCAGCCAGCGGCAGCCGCTGTGCTCGTCGGCGGCGAGGCGGATACGGCGGCGTCCCGGCAGCCGCAGCGCGAACCAATGCTCGCGGTTGAAGCACACCCCCGGGCGATAACGCGCCCGCCAGGCGGGCTTGATGGGAAAGAGCCGGCTTTGGCGCAGGTCCACGAGACCCGCGGCACCGATCAGCCCCGTCTCCTCCTTGAGCTCGCGCAGCGCCGCCGACCGCGGCGATTCCCCGGCCAGCAGGCTGCCGGTGACCGACTGCCAGAAGTGCGGCGGTCGCACGCGATTCAACAGCAGGAACTCGCCGGCGTCAGTGTAGATCACGACGAGAACCGATACTGGGCGCTTGCCTGTTGCTGATTGAAGCATGGGGTGGCGTTCCCGCTCAGCGCCGGCTTGACGGCTGGACGATTGATTGTTGAAACAGATCGATCCAATGACTACGATAGCGCGAATCGCGTCACCCACTGTAATTGCCACGCTTCCATGCGGCGTGCCTGATATCAATTGACCTGCGGTGCGAGGCGTTGGTTAACATCATGTGGGGCGGAAGCGCGGAGCACCGAGCATGCCGAGCTGCAATGTTCTACTCGACCTGAACTTCCCGGACTTTCAGGCCGACCTTTTCCGCTTGGACGCCGGCGAGCTGAAACCCGTGCTCAAGACTCTGCGCAAGCTCCGAGGCATGGATTGGCCCACAGTCTACAAAGACAAGGGGCTCCACTGGGAGCAGATCAAAGATGCGCCGGGCCGGTTCACCATCAGACTATCCAAGCGCATCCGCGCCGTGGTGCGCAGGGAGGGTGACTACATCCGATTCGTCGCGCTGCACACCGAACACGACGGCGCTTATGGGAAGCGGTGAGCCGAAGGAGCGGATGGCCCGACGTCACTGCGCCTCGTTGTCGAGCTTCTCCGCGAGCGCATCCAAATCGGTCTCGGCGGGCGGATTCCGGTCCATCCAATCATCCGCTGCGCGCAGACGCTCACGCGTCTCGGCCGTATAGAGCCAGGCATCGCACTCGGGAATCACCCGCATGGGCGTGAGCACAATCGACCCGTCCTCACGCTGTTCTACCTCGAAGTAGCGGCCGGCGTACTGCTTGCCCAGCGACAACTGACCACTGTTGCCCACCATCTTCAGCATACTCAGAACCTCCTACCACATACGGATCATGCAGCATGATATGCCGTGCGCACGCACATCTGCAAGACAGCGGAACACTTGCTCGATTCAGCAACAGCGCACCGGCCTCGGTGTAGACCAAAGCCAGGATTTAGATGTGGCGCCTAGCGCCGCCGGGCATTGGAAAATAGGTCCGAGTTACGAGGGGCGAGGGGCGGATCGCTGCGGTGTTACTGATGCCTAGCTCCTAGCGCCTCGTCACTCGCCACTCGTTACTCACCTTCAAGCTCGAAGCCGTATCCGCAGCGCCAGCTCGTGCAGCTGGGCCTCGTCCACGGCAGAGGGGGCGTCCGTGAGCAGGCAGGACGCGGTCTGGGTCTTGGGGAAGGCCATCACGTCGCGAATGGAGTGGCTGCCGGTCATGAGCATCACCAGCCGGTCCAGGCCGAAGGCGATGCCGCCGTGGGGCGGGCAGCCGTACCTGAGCGCATTGAGCAGGAAGCCGAAGCGGGACTCGGCGTCCTCGTCGGAGATCTTGAGCAGGCGGAAGATGCGCCGCTGCACCTCCTCGCGGTGGATACGGATGGAGCCGCCGCCCACCTCGGTGCCGTTCAGCACCAGGTCGTAGGCACGGGATTCGACGCTGCCGGGGTTGGACTCCAGACGCTCCAGCTGGTCGTCCTTGGGCGCCGTGAAGGGATGATGCAGGGCCACCCAGCGCCCGGTGTGGGGATCGCGCTCGAACATCGGGAAGTCCACCACCCACAGCGGCTGCCAGTCATCCGAGGCCAGACCGCGGTCGTGCCCGAGCTTGACGCGCAGGGCGCCGATGGATTCGTTGACCACCTCCGCCTTGTCCGCGCCGAAGAAGACCAGGTCCCCGTTCTGCGCACCCGTGCGCTCCATGATGCCGGTCACCGCGCTTTCCGGCAGGAACTTGAGGATGGGCGACTGCAGCCCGTCGCGGCCCTGGCCCGTCCAATCGTTGACCTTGATGTAGGCGAGTCCCTTGGCACCGTAGATGCCGACGAACTTGGTGTAGTCGTCGATCTCCTTGCGGGTCAGCTCGCTGCCGCCGGGCAGGCGCAGCGCCACCACCCGGCCTTCGGGGTCCGCGGCGGGGCCCGCGAAGACCTTGAACTCCACCTCACCCATCAAGTCAGCCACGTCCACCAGCTCCAGCGGCACACGCAGGTCTGGGCGGTCCGAGCCATAGCGGCGCATGGCCTCGGCGTAGGTCATGCGCGGGAAGGGGTCCGGCAGGTCGATTGCCAGCACCTGGCGAAACAGCTCGCGGATCATCCTCTCCATCAGGCCCGTCAACTCGGTCTCGTCGAGAAAGGAGGTCTCGATGTCGAGCTGGGTGAACTCGGGCTGGCGGTCGGCGCGCAGGTCCTCGTCGCGGAAGCAGCGGGCGATCTGATAATAGCGGTCGAAGCCGGACATCATCAGCAGCTGCTTGAACAGCTGCGGCGACTGCGGCAGGGCATAGAACTCGCCGGGATGCACGCGGCTCGGCACCAGGTAGTCCCTGGCGCCCTCCGGCGTGGACTTGGTGAGGATGGGCGTCTCGATGTCCAGGAAGCCCTCGGCGTCCAGGAAGGCGCGCAGCGTGGCGGTGATGCGGCTTCGCAGCCGCAGGCGCTGCTGCATCTCCGGGCGGCGCAGGTCGATGTAGCGATGGCGCAGCCGGACTTCCTCGGAGGTGTCCGAGTGGTAGTCCTCCAGCTGGAAGGGCGGGGTCTCGGCGCGGTTCAGCACCTGGAGCGACTGCGCCAGCACCTCCACCTCGCCGGTGGCCATGCTCGGGTTCTCGGTGCCCTCGGGGCGGCGGCGCACCCGGCCCTCCACGGCCAGCACGTATTCGCTGCGGATCTGCTCCGCCAGCGCGAACATCTCCGGGCGGTCCGGATCGAAGACCACCTGCACCAGGCCGCTGCGGTCGCGCAGGTCCACGAAGATGACGCCGCCGTGGTCGCGGCGGCGGTGCACCCAGCCGGCCAGACGGACCGTCTCGTCGATGAGCCCGGCGTGGACGTCGCCGCAATAATGACTGCGCATGATCATCGGTCCCCTGTGCCGCCGGCCGCCGTGTGGCCGACGCATGAAAACGGCTCGGGCGGCTCGTCGCCGCCCGAAAAAAGCAGATCAAGATAGCGCCGCGCCGAGGGCGGCGCAAGCGATCCGCGATCGGTGTCAGCCAGTGGTAGCGCCCGCCTTGGGCTTGGCGGGTGCGGCTTCCGCCGCGGGCTTGGCGGCGGGCTGCTTATCGCCGCCGGTCTTGTCCTTGCCGCCGTCCTTCGACTTGTCGGCGGCGGGCTTGTCCGCCGGCTTGTCCTCGGTCTGGTGCAGATTCTTCTTGCCGTCCTTCTTGAAGTCCGTCTCGTACCAGCCGCCACCCTTGAGCCGGAAGGCCGCGGCAGTCAGCTGTTTCTTGAGCGCTGCGGCACCGCAGGCCGGGCAGTCCGTCAGGGGGGCATCGCTGATCTTCTGCAGCGCGTCCAGCTCGTGGCCGCAGGCCTCACAGCGATAGGCGTAGATGGGCATGGTCGGGTCCTCACCGGGGGGAAAAGCGAACAACCGGATAATGGTAAGGTTTACGCGCCGCGATTCAATGTCCGGCGAGCTCGGAGCACCTCGGAGCCACCCATGCATTTCCACCCCAAGGGCCACTGACGCATGGCGCCGCAGTCGGAGCCGGCGACCGCCGCTGCCCGCAGCATCCTCATCACCGGGTGCTCCAGCGGCATCGGTCATGCCTGCGCCCGCGGGCTGGCCGCCCGCGGCTGGCGGGTCATCGCCGCCGCGCGCAAGCCTGAGGACGTGACCCGGCTCACTGCCGAGGGCCTCATCAGCGTCGAGCTGGACCTCGACGACCCGGCCAGCATTCAAGCCGGGCTCGAGGCTGCGCTCGCACACACCGGCGGGCGCCTGGATGCCCTCTTCAACAACGGTGCCTACGGCCAGCCGGGTGCCGTCGAAGACCTCACTCGCGACGTCCTGCGCGCCCAGCTGGAGACCAACCTGCTCGGCTGGCACGACCTCACCCGGCGCGTGATCCCGCTCATGCGCGCCCGGGGCCATGGGCGCATCGTGCAGAACAGCTCCGTGCTCGGGCTCATCGCCCTGCCCTACCGCGGCGCCTATGTGGCGAGCAAGTTCGCCCTGGAGGGGCTCACGGACACCCTGCGCCTGGAGCTCGCCGGCAGCGGCATCGCGGTAAGCCTGATCGAGCCGGGCCCCATCCTGAGCCGCTTCCGAGAGAACGGCTACGCCGTCTACCAGCGCACCATCGATGCCCGGGCGAGCGTCCATCGGGACACCTACCGGCGCATGGAGGAGCGGCTCACAACAGATGGCCCGGCCCAGCCCTTCACGCTGCCGCCGGAGGCGGTATTGAAGAAGCTGGTGCACGCCCTGGAGAGCCCGCGGCCGCGCCCGCGCTACTACGTGACCTTTCCCACCTACCTCATGGGCACGCTCAGGCGCCTGCTCGACACACGGGGGCTGGACTGGGCAATCAGGCGCATCAGTCGCGGCGGGCGGGGTTGACTGCGATCCATCTGCTCACGGCTCTGGCGCGCCTGGCACGCTTGTCCTGCGCAGCGCGCCGCGCCGGGCTACCAGATGTCCGCGACGGGGGTGCGCAAGCCCGGCCGCAGCGCCGGCGTGATGACCTCTCTGCCTCCCAAGGTCAGCAGCCGCAGCAGCGCAAGATCTGCGCGCCCGCCGGCTACCGCAGGCGTCTCACACCGGCGCCGGCAGGTCCACCGGATGCGCCTCGCTTTGGGCGAAGTAGCGGCGCAGGAACTCGTCGAAGTCGATGGCGTCGGCGGCCTCGATGGCGCGCTGGCGGTCCAGGGAGGTCGCCGTCAGGTCTTGCAGCCAGGCATCGCGCTCCGGCGTCGGCGCCGCTGCCAGGAAGCTCTCACGATGCTGCTCGGTGAGGCGGCGGGCGAGCTCGGCGAAGCCCTCGCCGCGCTCGCGCATCTCCGTCAGCATGCGCGCGGACGGCGTCAGCGCCGGGTCCAAGACCTTGGCCCGCTGCACGGAGAGACTGCGCGCGTAGCCGCAGTCGCTGCCGGCATCCAACAGCTCGGCGAGCGGCTGCATCGCATCCAGCACGCCGAGCGCCCAATCGCGCAGCGTCGGCATGGCGTCGCCAGCCTGCAGCCTGAGACCCGGCTCCCGGCCGCGGTGGGCGGCCAGCACCTGATTGGCATCGATGGCGCGGCGCTCGCGGGCGGCGATGCGCGGGCTGTCCGTAAGCAGGCTATAGAGCATCAACAGCCGCAGAAAGCACATCTGCTCGGCCTCGATGCCGAGCGGATGGTAGGCGTTCACGTCCAGCGAGCGCAGCTCCACGTAGCGTACGCCGCGGCGGCGCAGCGCCAGGGTCGGGCGCTCCATCCAGTTGGTCAGCTGCTTCGGGCGGACGCTGCTGTAGTACTCGTTCTCGATCTGCAGCACATGATCGTTTAGCTGCTCATAGATCCCGTTGACCTTGACGCCGATGGTCTCGTATTGCGGGCAAGGGGTCTCGATGGCCCAGGTGAGGCTCTTGATGTAGGCATCCAGACTGTCGTAGCAGGCCTTCATGCCCGTGCCTTCTTCCTGGCGGTTCTGATAGCCGATATCCCCCATGCGCAGGGAGGTAGCGTAGGGATAGTAGTAGGTTCGGTCGTCGAAGGACTCCAGATCGGTGCCCGCGTCTTGCACGAAGCTCTTGCACACCGCCGGCGAGGCACCGAACAAATAGGGCACCAGCCAACCCAGGCGCTGGAGGTTGCGCACCATGCCCATATAGCGCTCCGAGCGCAGCGCCTGCTCACCGCCCTGGACAGCGACGCCCGCCACCCCCGGCAGCTCGGCGAGACGGGGCCAGACGGCTTCGTCCACCGAATAGTTGAAGTGGACCCCGGCGATGATCTGCATCACCCGTCCATAGCGGTTGCCGAGCCCGCGGCGATAGACGGTCTTCATGCGTGCCGCATTGGAGCCGCCGTATTGGGCGAGCGGAATCCGCGCCCCGCCGTGAAGTACACAGGGCATGCTGGTGGCCCACAGCCGCTCGTCGTCGATATGGCGGTAGACGAAGCGGTGCAGGTCATCGAGCAATGCCAGCACGTCGGCGCTGGAGCCCATGGCCGGCGTCACCAGCTCCAGCAGCGCCTCGGAGAAATCCGTGGTGATAGAGGGGTGGGTCAGCGCCGAGCCGAGCTCTGCGGGATGGGGGGTCGTGGCGACGGAGCCCTCGGCGTTGACACGCAGGGCTTCCTTCTCCAGCCCGACATAACCACCCGCGAGGATGCGCCGGCCCTCGGCATCCGCAAAGCCGGCGAGCACCGGCGGCGCGATGCCATGCAGGACACCATTGGTCATGGCCGAGATCCGCCATCGGGGCAGCCTAACAGCCCGCTCGCGCCTTGCTTACGCAGGCGCTTCGCGGCCGCTGGGCGGGCGGGCAAAGCTTGGAGCTGCTGCGGCATCTTGACGTGGAGCGCGCTCCGCCCGGAGCGGGCCAAGGCGGGCGGCCTAATCGCGCATCGCGGCCCGCGGGCGGTCCGCAGAGCCTTGCATAACAATGACATCGGCGAGGATGCGTGCGGCTTCCTTGGCCTGGATGCGGTCGATGAGCTCCTGTTGGCGCTCCAGGGCGTCTTCGTCCACCTCGTCTGCGTCCTCGTCCACAGGGTCAAGGCCGCGGGCGCGCAGGAAGCGGTTGCGCTCCTCCTCCAGCACGCGGTCACGGCGCTCGGACTCGCGCCGGCGCTCGCTCTCGCGCAGCGAGACTTCCTGTTGCTCGTTGATCTCGCTCAGGAGCTCGCCGCGGGACATAAGCATACGGAAGCCGTCGTCCTCACGGATACGCGTTGACGAGCGCTGACGCAGCGGCTCGACGTCGAGCGGGCGGTAGCGCGAATAGCGCGCGGGCCGGATGCGATCCCACGGAAGCGCGTTCTCCAGCGAGCGCTCGCCATGCTCCGAGAGGTCCGGACCGAGGTCGAAACGGATATCCGGCTCGATCCCCCGAAGCTGGGTGCTGCCGCCACTGACGCGGAAGAACTCCGCCATGGTGAGCCGCAGCCGCCCGAGCTCCGCCGCGTTGCCCGGCAGATAACGCTCCAGGTCGATGAGGGTCTGCACCGTGCCCTTACCGAAGGTCGGCTCGCCGATGATGACGCCGCGGCCGTAGTCCTGGATCGCGCCGGCGAAGATCTCGGAGGCCGACGCACTGTTGCGGTCCACGAGCACAGCCAGGGGTCCGGAGTAAATGGCACCGGGATAGGGGTCGACCTCGACATCCACCTTGCCCAGGGCGTCCTTCACCTGCACCACCGGCCCTTCGTCGATGAATAGGCCGGTCAGGGACGTGGCCTCGGTGAGGGACCCGCCGCCGTTGCCGCGCAGGTCGACGACCAAGCCGTCGACGCCCTTGGCCTGGAGATCCTTGATGAGCCGGCGCACATCCCGGGTGGTGCTGGTGAAATCGCGGCTGCCCTCGGACTCGGCGCGGAAGTCGCGGTAGAACGCGGGCACCTCGACCACGCCGATACGCAGGTCCGGTGCGTTCTCGGGGCCGTCGATCAGGTAGGACTGCGCTGCCTGGTCCTCCAGACGGATCTCGTTGCGTACCAGCTCCACCTCGCGGGTGCGCCCCGCGGAGCCGCTAGCCTTGGGCAGGACCTCCAAGCGCACCACGGAGCCCTTCGGCCCGCGGATCTTGTCCACCACGTCCTGCAAGCGCCAGCCGACGACGTCTTCCATCTCCCCGCTCTTGCCTTGGGCGACGCCGATGATGCGATCACCCGTGTGCACCTGGCCGGACTGGCGCGCCGGACCGCCCGCGATGGTGCGCTGGATCACCGTGTACTCGTTCTCCCCGCTCAGCACGGCGCCGATGCCCTCCAGCTTGAGCCGCATGCTGATGTCGAAGTTCTCCGACGTGCTCGGCGACATGTAGCTGGTGTGCGGCTCCAGCGTGCCGGTGTAGGCGTTGACGAAGGCCTGGTAGACATCGTCGCCGGTGAACTGGTGCACACGCCGGGAGATGCCCTCGTAGCGTTTGCGCAGCTGGTCGCGAATCTCTTCGTCCGATTCCTCGGAGAGCTTCAGCGTGAGATAGTCGTATTTGACGCGCTTGCGCCAAATGTCGTCGAGCTCGGCATCGCTCTTGGCCCAGTCCGCATTCTCCCGATCAAAGCGATAGGTCTCGGCCTTGTCGAAGTCGAAATCCTCTTCGAGCAGCTTCAGCGCGTACTCGATGCGGTTGTCCACCCGCATGCGGTAGACGCGGAAGATATCGAAGGCGACGTCGAGCTTACCCGCATCGAGGTCGTCGTCGAGACGGTTGCCGCCGCGGGTGAAGCGCTCGATATCGCGCTCGAAGAAGAACGAGCGATTCGGGTCCAGGTCGTCGAAATAGTTGCGCAGCGCCGACTGGGCGAAGCCGTCGTCCAGCTTGAAGTCGCGATAGTGGAAGCGCTCCAGAACCTTGTTGATGACCAGCGTCGTCTTGCTCTGGCGATCCGACGGAAAGAGCTCGGCCATGCCCACGGGCGTGAACTCCGCCACCGCGGCACAGGACACACAGAGCCATGCGGCGAGGAAGACCAGCAGGGTGCCGAGGCGCGTGCGCCGCCGGGCGCCGCCGGTCATGCGCCGCCATGGGTCGGAACACCGGGGCGCGGCCGCGTTGGCCGGGCGGGCTTTATCGTCGGGACAGGACCAAGGCGTGGATCGATTCATGCTCATGTCAGCCAGCGGCAGGCTTGAAGGGCGCGTGGAAAAAAACCGGCGGCAGCAGCCGAACAGTGGCGCGCAAACCAGGACAGTAACGACACCGCCCGCTAAGTTCAACGATCGGGCGCGCACCGCGGTGGCCGAGCCGCCGCGGCGCGCCGTCACCAGAGACCTTGGACCACCGCACCCCGTGCCTGAGCTCCGCCCAGGTGCCGGTCCCGCCGCGCTTCGCTCAAGCGGCGCCGGCGGCGAGCCAGATCAGTGTGGCCATGCGCCCGGTGCGTCCGTCACGGCGATAGGAGTAGAAGCGCGCGGCATCGCTCGCCGTGCAAAGCCCGCCGCCGCTGACCTGCTCCACGCCGGCCGCCGTGAGGCGCCTGTGCGCGAGCGCGTAGAGATCCGCCAGCCAGCGGTCGCCGGCACCGGGCCGGAACGCGTCGGCGGCCCCGGCGTCCTGCGCCAGGAATGCCGCGCGCACCTCGGGCCCGACCTCGAATCGGCTCGGACCGATGGCGGGACCGAGCCACGCTAGTATCGAGGTCGGCGGTCGCCCAAGGCGCGCCAGCGCCGCCTCGATGACCCCGCGGTGCAGACCGCGCCAGCCCGCATGCACGGCGGCGCAGACACTGCCGCCGCGGTCGCACAGCAGCACGGGCAGGCAATCGGCGGTGAGCACAGCGCAGACGCGCCCGGGCACGTGCGTCACCGCCGCATCGGCCGCCGGCGGCTCGGCGGCACCGGCCGCGGCATTCAGCGACACGGCGTCGCAGCCGTGCACC
The DNA here is from genome assembly GCF_016583825.1 of Thiohalocapsa halophila. GTDB lineage: Bacteria > Pseudomonadota > Gammaproteobacteria > Chromatiales > Chromatiaceae > Thiohalocapsa > Thiohalocapsa halophila. The sequence continues at coordinate 42,290 of NZ_NRRV01000044.1, forward strand.
TGCGCCAGCCAAAGGGGCTCGGCGGGGAGTGCCAGTGCGGCGCGCAGGCGCGCGCGGTTGGCCGCCACCGCCGCCGGATCATCCCCGACGTGCTGCGCCAAGTTCAGGGATGCAAAGGCCCCGGTGCTCGCGCCGCCGCGGCGAGTGGTGGTACAAGCCCGCACCGACGGCGGCGCCGGCCAATCCGGTACGATGACGTCATCCCAGGTCGGCTCAGCGGCGCTCATGCAGAGCCTCCAGCGCCGCCAGCAGGGCGCCGAGATCCGGCGCCATGGGCACCTCCCAATGCATAGACGCACCGTCGTGCGGATGCGCCAGCCCGAGCCGAATCGCGTGCAGCGCCTGGCGCGGAAACGCCCTCACCGCGGTCGCGGCCGCCGCCGGCAAGCCCGCCCCCGCCGCCCGGCCATTGCCATAGAGCGGGTCACCCACCAGCGGATACCCCAGATGGGCCATATGCACTCGGATCTGATGGGTCCGGCCGGTATGCAGCCGCAGCCCCAACAGCGTGTGGCCGGGGTAGCGGGCCAAGACCCGGTAGTCCGTCACGGCCCGCTTGCCGCCGGCGGTCACCGCCATGGCAGTGCGTCGCACCGGGTGGCGGCCCACCGGGGCGTCGACGCGACCGCCGGCGGCGAGCGAGCCCACCACCAGGGCTCGGTACTCGCGGCTTACGGTGCGCGCGCGCAGCTGCTCCACCAGGGATTTGTGCGCGGCCGGGGTCTTCGCCACCACCAGCAGGCCGCTGGTGTCCTTATCCAGGCGGTGGACAATGCCGCAGCGCGGCAGCGCCGCCAGCGCCGGCGCGTGGTGGAGCAGCCCGTTCAGCAAGGTACCGGACCAATTGCCGGCGGCGGGATGGACGACAAGGCCGGCGGGCTTATCCAGCACCATCAGATGGGCGTCCTCGTGGACGACGGCAAGGTCCATGGGCTCCGGGTCATAGCTCTCCCGGGCCGCCAGCCAGGCGCGGACATGCACCCGCTCGCCGCCGGCGAGCCTGGCGCGGCGCTTGGTGGCGCGCCCGTCCAGTCGCACCATACCGGCGTCGATCCACTCTTGAATGCGCGCGCGGGAGAAATCCGGCAGCAGCCGCGCCAGCACTTGGTCCAGGCGCCGACCTGCATCCGCGGAGTCGATATCCAGCCACTGCTCGATCCGCTCTCCACCGCCGGGCGCGGCCCCCGCCAGCAGGTCAGCGTCCGCGCCGTCGGCCCCGAACTGTCCTGTGTCACTCACCGAAGATTCGCTACAATGATGGGCTGTTTTGTAACCTGCGACCCGGCCTGACGATGCGCGTAGCCCTCGCCCTCCTCCTGCTCGCCATCGGTCTGTCCGGCTGCGGCATCATCGGCAAGGAGTTCGATGAGACCAAGGGCTGGACGGCCGCTGAGCTGTACAACAAAGCCGCCGGGGAGCTGGACGGCGCCAACTACAAGCGCGCCATCGAGCTCTACCAGAAGCTCGAGACCCGCTACCCGTTCGGGCGCTACGCCATGCAAGGGCAGCTCGATGTCGCCTACGCCTACTACAAGGCCGAAGAGCCCGAGCAGGCCATCGCCGCCGCCGACCGTTTCATCAAGCTCTACCCGCAGAATCCCTTCGTCGACTACGCCTATTACCTCAAGGGCATCGTCAACTACAACCGTAGTATTGGCTTCCTCGACCGCTTCGTTCCGACGGACCAATCCCAGCGGGACCCCGGCTCGGCGCTCGACGCCTTCGAGGATTTCGCAGAGCTGGTGCGCCGCTTCCCGGACAGCAAGTACGCGGCCGACGCCCGCCAGCGCATGCTCTATCTGCGCAGCACCCTCGCCCAGAGCGAGGTCAATGTGGCCGAGTATTACATGAAGCGGGGCGCCTACCTTGCCGCCGCCAACCGGGCCCAATACGTCATCGAGCGCTTCCAGCGCACGACAGCCGTGGAGAGCGCCCTGGAAATCCTCATCGACGCCTACCAGGCCCTCGGCAAGGACAAGCTCGCCGCCGACGCACGGCGAGTGCTGGAGCTGAACCGCCGCGAAGGGCGGTTCATCGACGATACGCCGGCGCCGGAGGAGATCAGCCTCGGCCGGCGAATCTGGGACTATCTGGGGCTGGACGAGAACTGAAGCCGCCCTCGGCGCGAGCGCCGCAGGGCCGGTGGCGCGCCAAGCCGCCCTACCCCCAATCGGCC
>NZ_NRRV01000045.1 GCF_016583825.1 Thiohalocapsa halophila
GCTCCACACCGCGCTCGCGCCCTCACCCCGCGGCGCCCGGCCCGGCGCACGCGCCACGCGAGCGCAAGCCCGCCCTCACACCCCGCCGCCGCGACCAAACCTTACGACCGCTGCCGCTCGACTGGCGCACTGGGCTCGTGGCTAGCGCGACGCTCTTCTGCCTCGCCGCCGCCAGCCGCTTCGGCATCACCGGCTGGCTGCTCGCCGTCTACCCGCTCATGAGCCTGGTGGCGTATCTCATGTACGCCCGGGACAAGCTCGCCGCCATCCGCCGCACCTGGCGGGTGCCGGAGTCCTCCCTGCATCTGGCGGAGCTCTGCGGCGGTTGGCCCGGCGCCTAGGTCGCGCAGCAGACCATGCGGCACAAGACCGTGAAGCAGCCGTATCAAGCCATCTACTGGCTGATCGTGCTGCTGCACGTCGCCGTCGCGGCGCTGTAGCTGGTGGCGCCGGGAGTCGTGCTGGATCTCCTCGCCGAGCTGTTTGCGCTCGGGCGCGGGTAGGATCGGGTGAGCGCCAAGGCGAGGTGGCGGTGGCGGATCACTGGGCCTTGTGCCGCACCAAGCTGCGCGGGGTCATTCGCGGGAGAAACGTGGTCTGTTACTGATCAGCTACGCTGCAGTCTTCGTATTCTGCGGGAGGTGTTGCAATGCAAGATCCGGCCCCGTGTCTGCACCTTCATCGCGAGGCTTCACAGGGTGAGCCGTATCGTATTCCACTCAATCTGATCTGAGAACCCGCTGCTTGGTGAAGCCATTTGGAGCGGGCCGAACGCTGCGGTGTACCACCGCTCGCAGCAAGTCAAGCCAGCCGATTATCCCGCCACTTTCGACGACCGCGGCCCCGGCATACTGTTCGCCGGTTTTCAGGCGCTCGGGTCCTTCTCCCATCCTTTGGTTATTTGTTTGCACGATCATCGCGGCACCGACCGTGAGCGCAACAACCTCTTCCGCATGGACGTCGTGAAGCTGATCGGTCAGGTCGCCGCCCAACTACCACCGGACGCGGCCAATGCCGTGTTGCGCATCCTGGCGGGGCGCTGGTACGAACGACCGCGCAAGCGTTACGACTTCCAATCCTGGTATCCGATCATCGATAGGCTGGTACATCGAATTGCCGCCTGTCCGACGCAAACCGCGAGATTTCGCCTCGATAATCCGCACCTCCTGGTCGCTGCCCAGGTCAGACGCACCGACCTGTCGCGCTACAATCGCCGCCGTCAGGCCCTCGCCTGGATCAGGGGCAGCGGGCGGCGCTACCGACTGGTCCAAGAGGCGTTTCGCGCACTTGGGTATCCCGATCTCGAAGACGCCTGCGCCGAAGCCGGCGGCTTCACCGTCACCCGTGATCCCGATCCGGACGAGACCAAGCGCATCGCCATTCTCGAAGCCGTGGTCAAGACCCTCTTCTCCGACCTGCTGGAGCAGATCGCGCTGCCGCCGTGCAAGGTCATCGAAAACCCCTGCGCTGCCTGGCAGGGCATGGCCACATGCCTCCGTAACGACGGCACCGCTGCCAGGTGGCGTGGCCTGCGCATCCGCTATCACCTCCCGTATGTGGCACTCAAAGCAGGGCTGCTGCGCCAAGACAGTTTCGGCGACGCGGTCGGCACCTACCTGCACGAGCTGGGGCACAGCTTCGGTGGCGACAGCTCCGCGGCGTTCAGTCATGCCCTCTCGGAGATGCTGTCGGCCACTGTTGATCACGCGGCACAAATCGGCGGCCTGCGGCGAGCTTGGGATGAGACAGAGGGTGAACCTGGCAAGAGCAGTTGAGCGCGCCGCAACAGCGCCCGGACCCGTGGGAGCGGCATCCCTGCCGCGACACTCAGCCGGACACGGAGGCAGCGTCTGCAACCCGAGGTGCACACCAATTAAGGTTACCGTCCCCCTGATCGTCCCTCTGATCAGCCCCACAACGAGGAGCTGGCATGCGTCGAAGCGCCGCGCTAACCTGTGGGCACGCAGATTCGCAACGACCGACATCCACCCCATGTCAATCTCCGCGGACTACGACCAAGACTTCTTCGCCTGGATCACCCACAACGTGCAACTGCTGCGCAGCGGTCGCTTGTCCGAGCTGGATGCGGAGCATGTCGCCGAGGAGCTCGAAAGCATGGGCAAGCGGGATCTCAGGCAGCTGCGGAGCCGCCTGCAGGTGCTGATCATGCACCTGTTGAAGTGGGAGCATCAGCCAGACAAACGCGGCCCGAGCTGGTTGAGAACCATCGACCATCAGCGTGACGAGATCGAAGCGCTGCTGCTCGACAGTCCCAGCCTCCGGCCGAGGCTCGCCGAGGCCTCCGCCCAGATCTACGCCAAGGCCGTTCGCGACGCCGCGCGTGAAACCGGCCTTGCGGAGGACGCCTTCCCGCACGGGTGCCCGTATGAACTGGACGACATGCTGGCCGCGGGCTTCTTGCCCGACTGACGCGCCGGCATGGAAGCGCCAGTGGGGCCGCGACGCAGGGGTCCGACAAGCGTCCGACTTCGGACCCAACGCAAGAATCCACCCGGCGGACGGTCAATTGCCCCGCGCACGAGCCCGCGGTAGCTCACTGCCGATCCCGCCGGTGTGCCCCGAGTGCAGTTGGGCCGGTAGCGGATTGATGTGTCCAGAGCGCGCCTGCCCGCCGTGGGAGCGGCATCCCTGCCGCGACACTCAGCCGGACAGCAGGATCGCCCAAAGCTTCGCAGCAAGACGCAATCAAGTATACCGTCCCCGTAATTGCGTGCCGTGAGCGACAGCAACGCCCATGCGTGCTGCGGCTGAACAACGCGGTGCTCACCGCGCACGACGGCGGCCATCAATGCTGTCGCCTGCTTGGTGCCGGCCTCGCGCTCGGGGTCGTTAAAGAGCCATTTGATGATGACGCTGGCGTCGACAACCAAAATCATGTGCGCGATGCAGCCATCAGGGCCCAACAGTGCCCATCAGGGCCTATCGGGGCCGGCCCGATTCCCGCGCGGCGCGGGCGGCGGCAGCGGTCAGCGCAGGCCGCTTGAGCCGGGCCGCGGTGAGCTGCTCGAAGGCGGCTTGGCGCCGACGCTGCTGTTCGGCCTCGGCAACGGCCTGCTGCATCAGGCGGGCGATCACAGCACTCTTGTTCTGTCCGGAAAATTCCCGGTTGAAGGCATCCCGGATGGCGTCCGGAATGCTGAAGTTCATCGTCGCCATGGGGTGCACCGGATTTGGTTAAAAGCCATGGTCGACTGGACCACATGTGCGGCCGTGGCGCGCGACCCCGAGCGGGCCGGCGGTGCCTGGGTATTCCGCGGAACCCCTGTGCCGGTGGCCGCCCTGTTCGAGAACGTGGAAGACGGGGCCCAAGTCACCGAATTCGTCGAGTGGTTTCCGGGTGTGACGCTGGAGCAAGCCCGCGCGGTACTGGAACACGCGGCAGGTGCCCTGGAAGCGGCATCGAGAACATCAGCAGGGCCAAGACATCCAGGATCACCGACGGAGGACAGCCGCACCCCCGTGCCCATCGCAACGCAGCAGAGGTCGCTTGCACAGCCATTGGGCCGCCGGGGGAGCGGCATCCCTGCCGCGACACCAATGCGCGCATGGAGGCAGCGTCCGCAGCCCGAAGGGCACCGCAATTAAGGTTACCGTCGCCGTAATTGTCTCTACGCTGCGTGCCCGACGAGAACCTTTTCGACTTTCTCGGGCGCCTTGGTGCCAGTTGCGATATCGTGAGCCGCTCGTACTATATCCGCCGAGTAGTAGCGATTCCCGCACGCATCGCAAACACCAATTGTCACGTCTTCGAGAATTACGAATACATTCTTGTGTTTGAACGCTTCCCGATCGACCGTTTTAGGCTGAACGGTGCCTTCGCAATATTCGCACTTGTACCCGTACATCGCGTTTTACCTTAGACCAACTCGGAAGCTCGCAGGATGTTACATGTGACCCCTCGGCCGGGGCGGGTGTCACCCCTCGGCCGGTGCGTGCTCCTTATCGTAGCGGCCTGGACATGCGATCGAGGGTAGTCGACCGGCAGGGAGGCTGCAAGGCGAGACATGACCCTCCAGGCCGCGGCCGTGACCCTCCCGGCCCTGATCCTGGGTCTTCGGCGGCGGCGGTGGGAAAGAGCGCGCCACCGGCGGCAGCGCTCCCGCCCCGGTTGCGGGTCCTTCCGCGCTGCTCCGCCAGCCGCGAAGCGCCGCGGTACCAGGTCGTCGGACCGCCGAAAATCGCGACAGCGCAAATGTCTCTAAGCCTGGTGGCGTATCTCGTGTGCCCGGGACAAACTCGCCATCCGCCGCACCTGGCGGGTGCCGGAGTCCTCCCTGCACCTGGCGGAGCTCTGCGGCGGCTGGCTTGGCGCCTACGTCGCGCAGCAGACCATGCGGCACAAGGCCGTGAAGCAGCCGTATCAAGCCATCTACTGGCTGATCGTGCTGCTGCACGTCGCCGTCGCGGCGCTGTGGTTGCTGGTGCCGGGACTCGTGCTGGATCTCATACCCAGCTGAACGCGCCCCCGAGCTGGTCGAGAGCCATCGACCACCAGCGTCGTGCTGATCGCAACGCAGCAGAGGTCGCTTGCACAGCCATTGGGCCACCAGGGGAGCGGCATCCCTGCCGCGACACCCAGGCGCACATGGAGAACGTTTGCAGCCCGAAGGGCACCGCAATTAAGGTTGCCGTCCCCGTAATTCGATTTGTGTCCCTGTTCTGTGCTCCGCATCCGACCACAGCCGTCCGAACCTTGTCAGTCCCGCCCGCAAATGCAAGGATTCCGGAACAGGCCGGCCAACGAGTCACATTTGCACGAGAATCGGCATGAAAATCGATGTCGTCTTGAGCCGCCGCGGCAAGCGCTATGTCGCGCAAGCTGCCGGACTGCCAGAGATTCGGGTCGAGGGCGCATCCCGCGACGCGGTCTTGCGTGGTGTCGAGCAGCGGTTGCGCACTTATTTGGATCGGGTCGAGCTGGTGCGCATGGACGTGGGCGAAGCGCTCGGCGTTGAAGCGTCACCCGAAGGGTTCGGCGCACTCGCCGAGGACCCGACCTTCGACGACTGGCAACAGGAAATCGCGCGGTTTCGCCGCTCCCGCGACGAGACCACCGACTAGCACAGGACTGCCCTTGTTTGTTCTCGACACAGACGTGCTGAGCTTATACCTTCGCGGCGACCGAAGGCTGCTTCTGCGCTTGCGTGCCATGCCGACGGCACAGCCCACCACGACCATCGTCACCGTTCAGGAGATGCTCCAAGGCCGCCTCGCACAAGTACGTCGGGCGCGCACAGGGCATGACCGGGTCAGCGCGTACGCCTGGCTCCAGCGTACCGTTGAAGTCCTCAGCGGGCTTCTGATTCTGCCCTTCGATGACGCGGCGGAGGCGGAATTCTCAGCACTATCCGCCGGGCATTTGCGACTCGGCTCGCAAGACGGCAAGATCGCTGCCATCGCGTTGAGTCGCCGAGCCATCTTGGTGAGCCGGAACCTGCAGCATTTCCAATCGATCCCGGCCCTGCGAGTACAGGATTGGACAGTCGATGAGCCGCTTGCCTAAACCGCACTGAGCCCAAGCCCCCGCGGGAGCGGCTTCAGCCGCGACGGCCCCGCGTCCCGCAACCACCGCAGCGCAGCTCAAGCCGCTCCCACAAAGACCCGCGCCGCCCCCAGCCAGCAACCTCAACCGCGTCGCGCCGCACAAGACCTCCTCGTGACACCGCTCCCAAACCTCTCGTGACACCGCTCCCGCGGTGTCACGCCTCGCCGGGCGCTCCCGCGCCCGCTCCAGTGCCCGCACCAGAGCCGCAACGTGCAACAATCCGCCCAGCGCACAAATCAACGAAACCCCCATGCCGCAAGACGTAACCGGCCTGAGAGAAGGCCGCCTCGTCCGCTGGAGCCAAGACAAAGGCTACGGCTTCCTGCGCCCCGATGACGGCGGCAAAGACGTCTTCGTGCACGTCAGCGCCCTCCCGCAAGTCAGCGCGCCGGAGGTCGGCAGCCGCTGGGTGTTCAGCGCCGGCAACGACCCCAACGGCCGCGGCCAGCGCGCCATCAAGGCCGTACCGGCGGCGGACGCGCTCCCCGGCAGCGCCGCGCCGCCAACCCGGCCCCGCGGCAGCCGGCCGACGGCGCGCTCCACACCGTGCTCGCGCCCTCACCCCGCGGCGCCCGGCCCGGCGCACGCGCCACGCGAGCACAAGCCCCCACATGCAACGCCGGCGCGACCAAACCGTACGACCGCTATGAACTAGACGACATGCTGGCCACGGGCTTCTTGCCCGACTGGCCCCACGGCATGGGAGCGCCAGTCGGGCCGCGACGCAGGGGCCATACAAGCGTCCGAATCCGGCCCCAACGAAAGAATGAGCCCGGCGGACGGCCAATTGCCCCGCAACGAGCCCGCGGTAGGTCGCTGCCTATCCCGCATGTATGCCTCGAGTGCAGCTAGGGCCGTACCGGATTGACGTGCCCAGAGCGCGCCTGCCCGCGAAGGGAGCGGCATCCCTGCCGCGACGATGCAATCACCGCCATCGCCAAACGCATCGCGGCCAGAGGCCGCTCCCACAGCAACCCGCGCGTCCCGTGGGAGCGGCATCCCTGCCGCGACGATGCCGCAGCGCCACCGCCAAACGCATCACGACCAGAGGCCGCTCCCACAGCAACCCGCGCGCCCCGTGGGAGCGGCATCCCTGCCGCGACGATGCCGCACCGCCACCGCCAAACGCATCGCCGCCAGAGGTCGCTCCCACAGCAACCCGCGCGCCCCGTGGGAGCGGCATCCCTGCCGCGACGATGCCGCACCGCCACCGCCAAACGCATCGCGGCCAGAAGCCGCTCCCACAGCAACCCGCGCGCCCCGTGGGAGCGGCATCCCTGCCGCGACGATGCCGCACCGCCACCGCCAAAAGCATCACGACCAGAGGCCGCTCCCACAGCAACCCGCGCGCCCCGTGGGAGCGGCATCCCTGCCGCGACGATGCCGCAGCGCCACCGCCAATCGCATCGCGGCCAGAGGCCGCTCCCACAGCAACCCGCGCGCCCCGTGGGAGCGGCATCCCTGCCGCGACGATGCAATCACCGCCACCGCCAATCGCATCGCGGCCAGAGGCCGCTCCCACAGCAACCCGCGCGCCCCGTGGGAGCGGCATCCCTGCCGCGACGATGCAATCACCGCCACCGCCAAACGCATCGCGGCCAGAGGCCGCTCCCACAGCAACCCGCGCGCCCCGTGGGAGCGGCATCCCTGCCGCGACGATGCCGCAGCGCCACCGCCAAACGCATCACGACCAGAGGCCGCTCCCACAGCAACCCGCGCGCCCCGTGGGAGCGGCATCCCTGCCGCGACGATGCCGCACCGCCATCGCCAAACGCATCGCGGCCAGAGGCCGCTCCCAGGGCGAACCGTGCGCCCCGTGGCCACAGCAATTAAGGTTACCGTCCACGCAATTGCCGCAATTGCCTTCTCAAAATCAATCTAAGACGGGGTAGGGGGCGCAGACATCCGCCGCACCTCCCCATCCGTCAACTGATAGCGTTCGCCGCTCGCCGGGCACTGCGCCTCTCCATCGCCCCTCAGCGGCAGCGCCAGGCGCTCGCCGTGGGCGCTCATCCAGCCGATCTGCCGCGCCGGCACGCCCACGACCAGCGCATAGTCCGGCACGTCGCGCGTGACCACCGCACCGGCACCGACGAACGCATAAACGCCGATGGTCACCCCGCAGACGACGGTACAGTTCGCCCCCAGCGTCGCGCCGCGCCGCACCCGCGTCTGCCGGTACTCATCGCGCCGCGGCACCGCCGCGCGCGGATTGATCACGTTGGTGAACACCATGCTCGGGCCGCAGAACACCTCTTCCTCGAGCGTCACCCCGTCGTAGATCGACACATTGTTCTGCACCTTGACCTTGCGCCCGATCACCACCCGGTCGCCGACGAACACGTTCTGCCCGAACGAGCACCCCGCGCCGATGCGCGCCCCGGCGCAGACGTGCACCCAGTGCCAGATCCGAGTGCCGTCGCCGATCTGCGCGCCCTCGTCGATGATCGCCGTGGGATGCGCGCTGAAGCCCATGAGCCCGCCTCTGGTCAGTCCAGCAGCCGGCAGAACGGATGCGCCGCCTGCGCGCTCGGCCGCGGCGCCGCGGTGCGGATGGTGTGCACCATCTCCACCGCCGGGCGCGCCGCCTCCAGCCCGTGGCCGCGAGCGGTGAGGATCTCGCGGTAGCTCTCGGTGTGCAGATCGGCAAAGCCGGCCGAGAACTCCACCGCCTCGCCGTCGACCCGAATGTCGCGGAAGGTGCGCTGGCCCGCCGCGCGCTGCGCCGCCGGCAGGTGCGCTGCGCTCACCGACAGGAACCAGCGCACCCGCGCGCGTGCCAGGTCCAACGCACCGGCGGCACAGTCCGGCCGATGATGATGGACCCGGCTCTCCCGCACGGGCCCGAACAGCCACTGCAGCATGTCGAAGAAGTGCACGCCGATGTTCGTCGCAATGCCGCCGGACTTCTCCGGGTTGCCCTTCCAGCTGCGCGCATACCAGTTGCCGCGTGCGGTGATGTAGGTCAGCTCGACATCGAAGACCCGGTCCGTCCGCGCCGCCGCAATCTGCTGGCGCAAGGCCGTGATCGCCGGATGCAGACGCAACTGCAGGATGTTGAGCACCCGCCGCCCGCTCTCGGCCTCGATCTCCTGCAGGCCGTCGATGTTCCAGGGGTTTAGCACCAGCGGCTTTTCGCAGATGGCGTGCGCCTGGCTGCGCAGCGCGAAGCGGATGTGCGCGTCGTGCAGATAATTCGGCGAGCAGATGCTCACGTAGTCGACGCCGCGCCCCTGACGGCGCAACTTGTCGACATGCCGGTCGAAGCGCTCGAACTCCGTGAAGAAGTCGGCCTCGGGAAACCAGCTGTCGATTACCCCGACGCTGTCGCTGGGGTCCAGCGCCGCGACCAGGGTTCCCCCGGTCTCGCGGATCGCCTTCATGTGCCGCGGTGCGACGAACCCGGCGGCGCCGATCAGGGCATAAGACGGTTCAGACATCGGTTAAAGCTGGAGTGAGACTGGCAACGGCAGTGCTTCAACGCGCCCGCCTAGCGTGAGCGAATACGGCCGCGTATAGAGCACCAGAGCGTAGCACGGCGACAAGCGCAGCCGCTGCCTTGCTCAGCGTCGCCGGAGGATTGTGCTGCCCAAGCGGCCGTGCAGCCGCGCAAATCGCGAACACTGTCACACTGCGCACCGCCAACCGCCCGACACAAGACCCGCGGCGCCAAGGCGCGTTAGACTCCCACCAACAGCGCCGCCTCTCATGCAGCGCCCAGGGTGCGACCCACCGCCCAGCAAGACCATCCCGAATGGCTCACCCGCTCCACGCCTACCTCGCCCTGCTGGACGACCTACGCGCCGCCGGCTTCCGCTGCCATCCGATCCGCGACTACTTCGCCGCAGATGGGGCAGGGCAGACCACGGCCCAGGCAGCCGCTGACCCCGACACACCCTGCGTCTACCTCCGCCACGACGTGGACCGCCTGCCCGCCCGCGCCGTCACCATGGCCGAGGCCGAAGCCGCCCGCGGCATCCGCAGCAGCTACTACTTCCGCTGCGACGCCCGCATGCGCTTCCCGGCAACCGCCATGCGCCGCATCGCGGACTTGGGTCACGAGACCGGCTTCCACTACGAAAGCCTGTCCCGCACGCGCGGCGACCGGGCCGCAGCCATCGAGCGCTTCGTGGAAGAGCTCGCCGCCTGCCGCGCCATCCTGCCCGTGACCACCGTATCCCCGCATGGCGCACCCTTGGCGGCGAGCTCCAATATGGATTTCACTGCCAGCATCGATCCCGCCAACCTAGACTTACTGGGCGATGCCACGGACATGGACTACACCGACATGCTCTACGTCACCGACACCGGTGGTACGTTCGGCAGCCCGCACAACCTGCGCGACCGACCCAGAGGCCGGTGTTTGACGCAACCGGTGCCGCCGGCACAGCTCGCAGGCTGGATTGCAGAGCAGGTGATCACTCGGATAACGCTAAGCTGCCATCCAGAGCGATGGCCAGCGGGTGGCGCCGGGCTCGCGACGGCCGTTGTGAAGGATGGCCTTGCGAACATAGCCAAAGTCCTAGCCGCTCGCACGCGATCTTGCTTTCTGCAGAACTTGTCACCGACCTGAAAGGCGTGTTTGGGCAATTATCCCTTGTCGCAATCGCGAAACTTGGGAGCAACGTATTGCAAGCGGCCACTTTCCTGCTGCTCGCAGCTTCTATGGCGCCCGCGATATTCGGTCAGTTCGCGTTATACTTTACGATTGCGGCCACAGTATCGCTTGTTGGTCGCTTCGGCCTGAACTACGGCGTCGCGATATGGCGCTCACAAGGTGACTCCCGCGCCGCGGACTGCTCGACATGGCTTGCCCTGTTCGCTACAGGAGCCGCCGCGCCCTTGTTGATCGTCCTGCCTCACGGCCCAATTCTTGCTCTACTCGCTATCGCGACGACAGGATTCACGATCAGTCAGTATGACCTCCTGGGGCGGCGCGATTACGCAGCCTATGCGAAATCTGCGCTTCTGAAAGGCGGCCTGATGCTGGCACTGGCTCCGCTTGGCTATAGTCTTGGCGGAGTCTCTGCAGCGTTGCTTGCAACCGCTGCTGCTAACTTGGCTGCCGGCTGGTCGGCCTACCGCGCCGGCGTCACTCTCGAAACCCTCCAATCCGCGAAGTCGCTCGTCTCCGATCGAGGCTCAGTGATTCTCCAGAACTTCCTGGTGGACGTCGCGACCAATCTCTCAAGGCGGTTCGACAAACTATTGGTCGGCATCGCGTTCGGCACGGAAGTTCTCGGGTACTTCCAGTTCGGTATGCATATCCTTTTCGCGCTCGAACTTGTGCCCATAGTAATGCAACAGGTTACCTTGGTCGAAAAGACCTTCATCAGGGTCACGTCCATTCGCTGGACCTTGATCCTTTTCGCAGCCGGGCTCGTATTCTCGCTCGCAGCGCTCGCAGCCCTCTCGACTGCCATACCTATCTATTTCCCAGCTTACGCATCCGAAATTCTGTCAATACAGGTTCTAATCTTTGCGGTACCCTTCCTGATGCTGTCCGCGGTCTACAATTCCGCCCTACAGCGTGCCGCATCGAAGCGCGTGGGATGGGTGTCGCTCTATCGCAGCCTAGTTCTCATGTTTCTGCTCCTCGTCCTCGGCACGCTTTTCGACGTCACCGGTCTTGCAGCAGCGGTCCTGATTGCCGCTGCGATACAATGCGGAGCCTTGGCCGCACTCCACGCCAAGGAATTCAATGCCGCGACCCCTGCGCTATGAAAAACCGCACCCACGACACCTATCGGATCTGTCGTGCACGCTGGCCCGACCTCTTTGTAATCGGAGCACCCCGCAGCGGAACGACGTTCTTTTATCATCTCTTCAAGAGCTTGCCGGAGTTCTTCGTCTGCCCCCTGAAAGAGCCGAACTACTTTGCGACTTCAATTAACAGGCGCGCCAAGCTCAACAAGCCCATTCAGTCCCAGCGTAAATATCTAGCACTTTTTCTCAATGCGCGTCCCGACCAAATACTCTGCGAGACAAGTCCCACCTACTTATGGGACCCCCAGGCTGCTGCCAACATTGCCAAGGTGAACCCAGACGCCAAGCTGGTTGCCATTCTACGAGACCCTGTCCACCGTGCCTTTTCTCACTATCTGATGGGCCTTGGCGCCGGATATGTGAGTGGAGACTTCGTTTCGGCCCTGGAGTGGGCATTGCGAAGGCCGAATGATTACACTGGACGCATAGCGCAAGCAGGCTTCTACGCGCTGCAGTTAGAGCGCTACTGGGCCGCGTTCCCGAAGTCGCAGATAAAGATACTGATTCATGAGGACTTCATAAAGGATGAGGAAACAGCGGTTTCCGAAGTGTGCCAGTTCGCGGGTATGACCGGTCGCCTGCCCCGTTCCTGGCCTCGTGTCACCAATACGTTCGATCTGCCCGTAAGCGCTGTAAGTCGAATGCTCATCCGGAATCCGGTATTGCGTTGGCTGACGCGGGAACTGGTGCCGCTCTCGTGGTCGGGACCGCTTCGACGAATGCTGGGCCGTCCTGCGGTAAAGCCAGTTATGACACGGGAGGAATGGACTTTCGCAGAAAAGATTTACCGAGATGAAGTCGTTCGTCTTGAGGGCCTGCTCGAACGAAAGCTACCTTGGCTTCGCTGGGAGGAATAAGATGTCATTCATGCATTCGGTCTGTCAATACACTTCGTACCCAAGCCTGAGCATGAGACTCCCGCAATGACGGTAAATCAATTGACGTCGCCGGTCGTTCCATTCGATGTGAGATGCACTGACTGTTCGGTTCGGTTTGTCTCCTGGCGCAATGTTGATCGGATAAGAAACGACAGGCAGCCGAAGCCAATCGAAAAGATTAGTGATGGCCTGACCGCCCATATCTCGATCGAATATATCCTCAAATCGTAAGATGCGGGAGCGTCGATGATCGGATAGGCCGTTAAGAATGATTTCGTTCCGTGTACTCCAGACTTTGGCATAGTAGCGGATGCGCTGGTTCTCGTTTTGCATTAGTCCGAGAAGTTGCTCGTGAAAGCTGATGGGTGCCCAGGCTGGAATGAGTTGGTTTGCGATCCGGCTTGCCAGCCGCTGGCGCTCCCAGCGCAGGTGGGAGTTGCAGAAAGCTTGGGGATGCCGCACAACCATCACAAAATATGCGCCCGGGAACCGGCGACGGAGTAGAGCAACCGATCCCGCATAGTACGGGTTGCATTCGATCCAGCGATCTTGGGCGGTACTGATACGCGGGATCAATAGGCGATCTGCCCAAGCATTCGGCAAAGCCCGGGGCAAGACACCGAGGGCGACCAGGTTGTTCAGAATATTGAGCGGGCGGGTAAAGGTCGTCGTATGGTGTGAGGCGACGGCGCGACCATACTTTGCGAAGACTTCCGCCAGAAATCGAGTACCTGTGCGCCCAGTTGAAACCAAGAAGACCGGCTCGGCAGTCACTGTCGGGACTGGAAAACGAACAAACGGTTCATACCGAACATGAAGCTGTGTGAACTGACAAGCCGGAGCCCAGTCTCGTCGCACATTGTAAGGATGTCGGAGCGGGAATAGCTTCCGACTTTTGCCCACGGCTCGCGAACCTTGTGCCAAACCGCAGCCAAGGCTGGCCGAGTCTGGGTAACGAGCAGCTTACCTTTCGGCCGGAGCACACGAGCACATTCAGCCAGGACACGCTCCGGTTGCGAGAAATAGTTGAGAGATGCGATGACTGTAACAGTAGCGAAGTAATCGCTCGGAAAAGTAAGTGAATCCAGGTGTTCGACGATAATTGCGCCGGCGCCGTAGTCGACGACGTCGACCCCCGTAGCGTCAGCGAAGTACTCGGCTAGACGGTTGTCGCCGCAAGCGACGTCCAGAACCGGTGGCTCGACACGTCTTCGGACGTAGTCTACGCGCCAGGATGCAAGGAAGCGACCCAAGCGGTCCTGGGAGCTCTTGGGGTGCAGGGCGCTGCTGTGGTGATTCATGTCGATGGACTCTCCTCACCGCAGGTGCCGGTTGTTCTCCATGTCCATCCACATGGCGAACAGCAGGAGTTGAAGTCCGGTAATGAACAGAAACATAGCAAACAGGGCTGACGTCGCGACGACAGGGCCGTCAACCACGCGCTTGAGGAAAAGATAGATCCCGAACAGCAGGCCTGGCGTGAACAGCATGAGCCCAATGGTGTAGAAGAAGAGCAGCGGGTGGAAGTCCCTGATCACGTACTTCTGCAACATCCGATACCAGAACAACCGATGCAGCAGCAGTGACAGGCGTGGAATCATGCGCAGCGGCCGTATGCCAGACTGCTCGCCGATGCCGTAGATCGGTCGGATGGGCACGTCCTGAACCCGGAAACCGTGGATGTTGAGGCGAACCAGCAGGTCGTTGGGCTGGCCGTAGCGCTTGTACATTTTGTCCCAGTCGATGGTCTCAAGTGCTCTCAGGCTGATGGCCGTGTACCCGCTCTGCGAGTCCGCGACGTGCCAGTAGCCGGACGCGATCTTGGTCAGCAAGGACAGCATCGCGTTGCCGAGGTAGCGCACGCGCGGAATCATCTCCCACGCCTCTCCGCTGAAAAGCCGGTTGCCCTTGGTGTAGTCGCACTCTCCCCGGGCAACCGGGCCGACGATTGCGGGGAGCTCCGCCGGGTCCATCTGCGCATCGCCCGCCATCACCACGGTCACATCGAACCGTTCTGCCAGCGCCGCCTTGTACCCAGTTGCGATCGCGCCACCGACGCCCTGGTTTTCCTCGTGGCGGATCAGCACTACCCGCTCTCGCGCCCTATCGACACATTCCTGGACCACTGTGGCCGTATTGTCGGTGCTTTGATCGTCCACGACAAAGATGCGGTCCACAGTCTCCGGCATCGTTTCGATAACCTTGCGGATCAGCACCTGCTCGTTATGACAGGGGACGACGACAGCGAGGCTTCGATCAAGAAACACAGCTGTATCGGTGCAACTTCAGGCGGAGCATCCGCAAGTCAGATCGCCGCGGAATCAAAGGGCTTCATTAACCCTGGTCCACTGCCGGGGGGTTCTCATCCCGCGGAGCCGCGGCTCTAGCCTTTAGAGTGAGGCGGACCACGATGTCGGCGGCGTACAGGCGTGTTTCCTTTCCCCTTGTCACTTCCTTGATAAACGCGACCGCGTCGTCATAAGTACTATGATAGGATGCGACCTCCGCCGCCGCTGTCACCGTGGCCTGTATCCAGCCGGGCGAGGTCGTCGTGGCGTGCTGGATCGACTGCCGCATCGCGGCGCGCGCGGTATCGAAGTCGCCCGACTCCGCGGCTAGGAGGCTGTACAGGTTCAGAGCGCCTATAATAGTAACCTTATTGTGTACTCTATCATTTTGGGCCAGGTGTGCCACAAGGCTCAATAGGTCATTGGATGTCACCGCCGGGCAGCGTCCAACACCAACCTCCTTCCATAATCTTCGTAGTAGCTCGACGTCTGCTGGGCGAACCACCGCAGCGTCGATCTTGGCATGGACCTTTTCGAGGAGACTTAGCGGCGGCTCCTGCTGATTGCAACGAACATGAAGCTCGACCAGTAAAGGCCAGACGACGGTCGGTGCGCGTTCCTGCAACGCCGACATCAAGGGGCGGGCGGCGTCGAATCTGCCAAGGGACAGAGCCCTGGTGAGTAGAAGGTTCGTGGCACGTGGCGATTCCGGATGCCGGCTGTACTCGTGGGCCGCAAGTCGATCAATGTCGCCCCAGGTGTAAGCGCGCGACGCGGTGTTGAGAGTCAGCAGCAGGACAAGGGCGGCCGAGAATACGATGATGAGGCGTCTCCGGGGCGCGTGCGCCGATAATCGTGAAACAACAGCAACCGCCGCCAGTACCGGCCCGAAGAGCGCCAGGTAATTGCGGTGCTCGAATACCAGTTCCAGCGGCAGAATTGTAGATTCCATCGCATGCCAAATGAAGAACCACAGAATGCCGAGCCCTACCAGCGGACAGCGCCGACGCAGCGCAAGCGCCCCCAGCAGTAGCGACGAGATCCCGAGCGCCCGCAGCATGGTGGCTGCGTCCAGATCCCGCTGCACCGGAAATCCGTCGTGGAATAGGGCCATTTGGCCGGGAATGGGGACGAAGATCAACTTGATATACAGCCATAGCGCGTGGATCTCCGACAGCAGGCGGTCGTGCATGGCGAAATCCCGGCCCAAGTATCCAGCGAAGAGGGTTTCGTGCCTTAGGGCGATGTACACGCACGCCAATAGACATGGCAAAGCTAGGAACAGCGCGATCAAGACCGAGTGTACCCGCCGGGGCAATGCCGCAGTCGCTGCGGAGCGAAAGATGAGCCACTCCACAGCCAACAGGGTCGGGGCCAGAAGCGCCGTGTTCTCCTTGGTGAGCAGGCCCAAAGGCCACAAGACGAGGAATCCCAGCAGCATGAGCCCGATGCCCAAGGCGGGCCTAGTCGCTAGCGCGAGTCTGCCCTTCAAGTAGCAGATTGCCGTCAATAGGCTGAAGAAAGCGGATAGGATCACGAAGCGCTGGACCACATAGGCCACGGTGCTGACTAGGAGCGGGTGCAAGAGCCAAAGGGAGCCGACGAGAAGCGCCGGCCACCAGTCTGCCGCCTCCGGGGACGCACTCATTGCTGGAGATAATTGCTTTGACGCCGGCTGCGACCGGGCGGCGCGGAACAGCAGGGCGGCGAGCCAAGAAATCAGCAGCCCATTGGCCATATGCAGCAGAACGTTCTCCCGCTTGTAGGGCGCCGGGTGCTCACCGGAAACGAATTTGGTCAGGAGCAGACTCGCACGTCCCACGCTCCGGGAGAAGCCGTTGAACCTGCCCGAGAGCAGGGGATGCTTGAGCTGGTCCCATTCGAGACGCTCGACGCCGAGGTAGTTGAGGTTCGGACCGTCATCGAGCAGGAAGGGGCCGTCCAGGCTGGGCGTGTAGGCCAGCCAGGCCGCGCCAAGAATGCCAAGTAGGAAGAACGCGAGCGTGAGGTTGCTGACCCACCTTGTGCGCGACGTAGACACGTGATGCGACCGATTTCGTACTAATTCGAGGCGGTGTGACGCGAGTACGCCGGCAGTCTTTCGATGGAAAGGTGCCGGCAACGCCCCACGAATGAGCGTAAGGCTCAGCGGCAGGAGGAGGGCGCCAATTCTGTGCCGCTCGTCGCCTCACATTCCCAGTTCACGCCGCCACCGGTCTGGAGGGTGCCTGTTAGCTGAAGGGTCAAAGTCGAAACGTCTTGGGCACCCGTGGCAGTGATGACGCCATTACCCCCTGAAACCGCGTAGCTAACAGTGTTGACGAAGGACCCTACGCCAAGGGAAGTCAAATTGAGCCCGAGTTGTGTCGTAGTGGGAAGAGCGTTATTGACCTGCGCGAACTCGCTCACCGCAGCCTTGGGCTGCCCGAGGGAGTTGAAGACTTCCGTCGCACGAGCCTTGCGGACGTAGTCCAGGTAAGATGGAATGGCGATGGCGGCGAGGATGCCGATGATGGCAACGACGATCATCAGTTCGATGAGCGTGAAGCCGGATTGCTGTTTCTTCATGGTGTGGCTCCTAAGTCGGTTTGGACGCGGGCGGCGAGTAGGCAGTCGCGTGGCTAGACCTCTCAGCGCCGGTCGCATTAGAGTCCGCGAGCCGCGCGCCAATGCCCGCACTTTAGCGACCTGCAAAAGAGGGGCCAGACCGCGCCCCCTTGGTCGTTTGACATAACCGACTGTTTTTTCAACTCTGTTGGTTTCGGCGACAGGAAAGGGACGGCTTTCATGCTAGTGGTGGGGTGCCACGATCGGCGGAGGGTGGCGGAAAGTGACAATTTTCGTCACACCGCAGGCGGCGTTTCCCGTCACCGTTGCTCGGGAATGCCCTGTATGGGGGCGCAAGGAAGCCAGCAGGGTCAGGTCTTGCAATCACGCATCTTTTGCCGCGTTGAGCAGGTTGCGTGGCAAGACCGCATCCCGAGGCGGCCGCGTTGCTGCTCGGCACGGTAGCGCTCGCCCGCGGCGGCGGGCTGCGCCGCCTCACCAGTGCGCTCGCCACGACACCCCTTTGAGCCCGGTTGGTTATCCTGCGGACCGAGCGGACCGACAGTTCGCTTGACTGTTGCTTCCGACCCCGCCTCGCGGCGACGCAGTTACCCTTGGCTACGGAGCTTCGGGCCACGAAGACACGGGCTTTGACCGTGCTGATGAGGCGCCCTCGCACTGGGAGCGGCCGCTGGCCGCGACGCTGTGCCGACATCGCTGCCAAGGCCGTCGCGGCAGGGATGCCGCTCCCACAGGGCGCACAGGTTGCTGTGGGAGCGGCCTCTGGCAGCGGTTGATGGCTTGCCGGCGGCGAGGGACGGGGCCGATGCGGCGTCGCCGGTGTGGGCAGTCAGTCTTTGGGCGCGGGGCGCTCGCGCTGGAAGGCGAGCCAGCGTGTTGCGGGGTCCGCGCTGAGTGCGAAGGATGGGTTTCGCTTCGCTCTACCCATCCTACGGCACTCCCATGGGGAAGGGCGCTGCGCTGTGGGAGCGGCTTCAGCCGCGAGCGCGGCTGCTTGGGCTGTTCTCAGCCCGAAAGCGCTTGTCGTCCCGGGCGAGCAGCTCCTTGAGCCGTCGGACGATATATTGCACCACCTCCTCGGGGGCGCGATCGCCGAAGTCGCACAGCACCGCGAGCACCAGGGCGTCGGGGTTGTCCTGCACCAGCAGGCCGGCGCAGTTGATCTGGTGCATGTCCACCAGTTGGTAGCGATAGTCGAGCAGCCCCGGCTCCGCGATGCCGTCGTCCATGGTCAGGCGCTCGCTGCCGATGTAGAGCAGACACTGGCGGATGGGCCCCGCATGGCCGGCGAGCCGGATATCGGTGTAATAGCGCAGCATGCGCAGCGGCATGTCGGCATTTGGGATGATCAGGGCGGCGACGCGCCAAGCCACCTGCTGGCACATCCGACCTCAAGGCAGATCGCTTCGAGTATGCGCGCCATTGAGGTCGGCGTGACACGACCGACGCGGTGGAGAATCAGCGTTTCGTTCAGCGTAAACAGCTTGTCAAGACGCACGATGCTTGCCTTAGGGAGCACGCCAAGGTCGAAGTCAGCAGCGCTGATGGCGAGACCGGGGCGATGATGTGTCTGGGACGTGATTTGGGCGGCAACGAAATCACCCTGTGCGTTCGGTGCCTTGAGTACCAGCACCGGACGGCGCTTCCGCGCCGACAAGTCAGAAAATGGGGAAGGGCAGTAGGACGACGTCAGACGGCTGGGGCATGGTTCCAGGCGTCGTCGTCGGCGTTGTCCCAGTCCGTCATGGAGGGCTGCTGTGCCGAGCTGAGCTCGCGGTCTTCACGGACTGCCTCGCGCTGCAACAAGAATTCGGCGAAATCCAACACCTCTTGCGCTGTTGTCTCCGGCAATTGGTCGACACATTCCAGCAGCTTCTCGGCGACGTCTGACATGATGGATCTCCAGCGCAAATGGTGGGGAGGGTGGGCCTTCAGCATAGCGCAGGCTCAATCTGTGACTCGCAGTGCGAAGGGGGGACAGGTTTTGCAATCGCACATTGCTTGCCGCTTTGAGCATGTTGCTTGGCAAGACCGAATCCCGGTGCGACCTCGTTGCTGCCCGGCACCGTAGCGATCACCCGCGGCGGCGACAAGTGCCTTGGAGCCGTGCGTGCATGGGCGGAGCGCGCCTGTCCAGCTGTGGGAGCGGCCTCTGGCCGCGATGACTCTAGCAGCTGTCGATGGCGTTGCATCGTCGCGGCAGGGATGCCGCTCCCACGGTGCCAAAGGGCAGGGGATCAGCAGGTCGGCGAGCTTGAAGACGGCGCCGGGCGCGGCAAGGCCGCCGAGCGGGCAGCGGGCCTGCCCGGCTATCCTTGCTGCTGACGCCGCCGACGCGGCTTCGAGCCGCGTCGGCTGCGAGCCGGCTGGGAAGCCGGCGGTCCCAGTGCGCTGTGCCGGACTCAGTGCTGCGGCTGTGCCGGCGGGATTGGCGATCAGGGGCAGTGCTTCGATTCTGCCTTCCTCCCAGCCCTCGTCACGAGCATCCTTTGAGCAGGCTGCGCTCGTCGAGCAGTGCACGCTCGCGCACGAAGGCAGGCCTGTACGCTTCGTCGTCATTGCTCAGTGTCTCGAGCTTGTCGCGTGCGGTAT
The DNA here is from genome assembly GCF_016583825.1 of Thiohalocapsa halophila. GTDB lineage: Bacteria > Pseudomonadota > Gammaproteobacteria > Chromatiales > Chromatiaceae > Thiohalocapsa > Thiohalocapsa halophila. The sequence goes on from NZ_NRRV01000045.1 coordinate 19,659, forward strand.
GCACCCCACCGGCCCGTCGGCAATTCGACCCATGATGGCTTCCTCCTGCCAATGTCTTAAAAAGGGTGTGCACGCACGGCGTTGATGAGCGCGATCAGCAGGGCCGGGCTGTCGGCGAACAGGCACTTGAAGACAGAGTCGTGCTTCGGATCGAGCAGCGCTTGTATCCAGGGCTCTTTCGCTGTGCCGAGGGTGTCGCTCGCACCGCCTGAGAGGGCGATGGGCGGCGAGCCGTTGCCTTCAGTCGCCCGGGTGCGCGATCGCGGTGGACTGAAAGCCGCTCACCCCGCGTGCCGACTGAAGTCGGCGTTCCCAGAGGGGCGCGGCGAGCGGCTGGCGCTCGAAGGCGAGCCGGCAGCTTGCTCCCGCGGCCAAGGAGCCGGGGCTTCCAGCCTTCGAGGATGTGCGCGGGCAGTCGCACTGACCGATGCGTGGGTTCAGCCGCGCGCTGCATCCTCCAGCACCTTAGCGGCCCACTTCTTAAGACTCGTTGCTTGGCGCTTAGCGGCCTCTAGCGCGGCGGCATGGACTGGCGGGTCAATACGCAGCATCAACTTGCAGCTGGCGGGCTTGTCGGGCTCTTAGTCCAGCTTGGCGCAAGCTTCGATGTAGTCGTCGATGGCCTCATGAAAAGCCTGCTCGAATGCGGCAATCGATTCACCGTGAAACGAAATGATGTCGTCGATATCCATGACTCGGCCGACGATGATTCGATCGTCGGGGTCGAACGTCATGCTGGCGTGATAGCCGCGATAGCGCATCGTGTTGGGCGTGCTCATGGTGTGATGGCCTTGATCATAACTCCGACCAAAACCCAGTTCGGTAGTGAGGCATGAGGGGAGGTGGCAGAACCTCCGAAATTTCCTACCCTTGGAAGTGCAAGCTAACCGAGGGTCGAGAAAGATGCGCGAAGGTCCTGCCAAGTGTGACTGTAGCCGAGTCGCAGCCGCTTCGCCAGCGGCAGCCCGATGAGGGCCGCCACGCGCCTGGAGCGGGCGCAAGCGCTCGAGGCGGCAGCGGCGTGTCGCGTGGCAGGGCAAAGCGAACGTGCTGCGGCGGCCGCCGTCGGGCGCCCGCGCAGCACCTTGCGGGACTGGGCGCAGACGCAAGGCGCGTCGCCCGAGGTGCCGACGGCCTTGGCCGCGTTCTGCGCCTGCGAAGAGGGCGTGCAGTGGCTGCATCGGCTGGTCCTGGCGCTGCAGTTTGTCATCACCCTGCGCGCCGGCGGCGGTGTGCGCTTGGTGTGTGAGTGCTTGGAGCTCAGCGGCTTGTCGGCGTTCGTCGGCGCCTCTTACGGCAGTCAGCAGGGGTTGAATGCGGCGCTGGAGCAGGCCGTGGTGGCGATCGCCGCCGAGCAGCGCACGGCGTTGGCCGCCGATATGGCGCCGCGGGCGGTGACGGTGTGCGAGGACGAGACCTTCCATCCGGCGACTTGCCTGGTTGCGTTGGAACCGGTGTCGGGCTTCATCCTCCTGGAGCAGTACGCCGCGGATCGCACGGCCGCGACCTGGACGCAGGCCCTGCGCGACGCCTGCGCGGGCTTGCCGATCACCATCGTGCAGGGCACGGCGGATGAGGCGAGCGCGCTGCGCCGGCATATCGAAGGCGACTACGACGCACATCACTCTCCGGACCTGTTCCATCTCCAGCACGAGGTCGCCAAGGCGACCGGCCTGACGCTGACGCGCGCGGTGCACGCCGCCGACGCCGAGGTCGCGAGCGCCGAGGCGCAGCTGGCGGCAGCGCGCGCTGCCGAGCAGGCGTATCGCGCGCAGCGCCACGGCCCGGGGCGCCCGCCGGCGTTTGCGCAGCGCATCCGCGAGGCACTCGCCACGTTGGCCCGCGTCACCGTCGCACGCGACCAAGCGCAGGCCCGCCAACGCGAAGCCCGTGCGCTGATTCGTGCCCTCGGTGAGGCCTATCACCCCTACGACCTGGAGCGCGCCGAGGCGCAACCGCCCGAGCGCCTGGCCACCCGCCTGGAGGGCATTTGGCAACAGCTCGCAGGCCTCGCCCGGGCGGCCGACTTGCCGGCGCGAGCGCAGGCACATTTGACCAAAGCCCGGCGCTTGACCACCGCGCTGCTGGCGACGGTGACTTTCTTCTTCGCCACCGTGCAACAGCGGGTCGAGGCCCTGAGCTTGGCGCCGGACATCGAACAGGCTGTCCTGGAGCAACTGATCCCGGCGCTCTACCTCGAGCGCGTCGCCGCGCGCAGCACCCATGCCGAGGTGCGCACCCGCCTGCGCGCCTTGAGCGCCGAGGTCCTCGCGCCGCTGCTGAAACCAGAGCATCCGATCCAGGCGCTCGACACCGACACGCGCGCCCACCTCGAGCAGGTTGCCGGCGACTGTGCCGATCTGTTCCAACGCTCCAGCTCCGCGGTCGAGGGCCGCAACGGCCAGCTCTCGCTTCATCACCATGGCCGCCATCGCCTGAGCGATCGCAAGCTCGCCGCGCTCACCGCCGTGCACAACTTCCACATCTGCCGCGCCGATGGCACCACCGCCGCCGAGCGCCTGTTCGGCCACGCGCCACCGCCACTGTTCGAGCAGGTCCTCGCGCGCGTGCCGCTGCCGCCGCGTCCGCGACGACGACGACCGCGCAGATCAAAGGTGGCGTACCTAACGCCCCTCGCCGCATGACGGGGGTGGACGGAGTTATGATCAAGGCCGGTGTGACCTCCAGATTCATCAGGAGCTCTCGGGCATCCTTGACGCGATATTTCAACGCTTCCTTGCGCGGGTGGGGGCGATGGAAGTTTGCCCGATGCCCGTCTTTCTCAAAAGTTACGGATGATCCGCTGCCTTCGATAACTCACGCGTGCGCTGCGCTGCCTCGATCAAAGCTGGCGGTACCTTCTTGTGCAAGGTGTTGAGCCAAGCCGTGCTGTCGGCGCTGTCGATGGTGGGGATTGCGAGATCGAGCAAGATGTCGAAGTCGTCGATCTGCTCCATGATGGCTCGGCTCGTCGCCGCGACCTCTGGGCCGAAGCGGTTCTGGATCTGGCCGACCAGCATGTTGCAGCTCGAGCGCAGCTCTTCGAGGCGGGCGCGGCGCGCGGTCGCTTCCGGGTCCGGCTGCTCGCGCAGCCCGAAGAAGCGATCCGGCGTGGCTGTGTATTCGTGCTGGAGCAGTGCCAGGGAAGTGATGCCGATGTCGTGCTCGCGGATGGTGGCGCGCAGTTGCTCCAGTTGCTTGCGCTGCCATGCGTTGTCATCCGGATGCGCAGTCGTATCCGGCAGTGTTGTCAATACATCGGTTTCGTCGCGCTCGCACAGCTCGATGGCCATCTGGTCGATCCGGAACGGGTCTTGTGGGTCGATCCAGAAGAAGCATCGGTAGCGGTAGTCGATATCCCATGGCGGCTCCCAGTCGCCAGCGAGCGAGCCCATGTCCGCGCCATGCGTCGGCTGGGTGAGGTACTGCAGCCAATGCAGCAGGTCCAGGCGCAGCCCATAGGCTTGCCATGGGCGCAGGTACGCAGCCGTGGCGATGAAGCCTCGGACCCTTTGCAACAGGGGGTCGGTCTGTGGCGGGATCTCGAACGGATGCTCGGCCATGGCCTCGTCGAGGGCGAAGCGCACATGGGCGTGCGGCCGCTGCCGCTGCGAGCCGAGCCCTCGCCAGCGCTCACGCTGCGCTTCGTCTGACGCCCGTTGCAGCAGGAAGAGGAAGGCGCCGACTGCGAAATGCGGCGGTAGGCACGCATGCAGGTTGCCGAGCTGCTTGCGCAGCAGCCGGTCGAGCCATTCGACGGGCAGGCGATTGCTGTGCTGGTGCAGCCGGCCCTGCAACAAAACATATTCCTCGAGCGCATTCTCCGGCGTGCCGTCGCCCCATTTGTAGAATCGCATGGCGAGGGACAGCATTCCGGTGTCCGGTGCAATGACGTAGTAGTCGTACCAGGCGCGTGTTGACATGGCAGTGGGCTGAAGTGTTGCGAGTGGCGCGGTCGTGGCTGTGGAACGGCTTTCGGCCGGTGCGATGCGCTGGTGGCGTCGCCGGGTCTGTCGCGGCAGGGATGCCGCTCCCACGGTGCCAAGCGTCAGGGGAACAGCACGTCCGCCAGCTTGAATACGGTGCCGAGCATGGACCACACTGCCCAGCAGGCAGCAGTTCGTTGCGCTGGCTGTAGGGGCGACGAGGCGCCGCAGCGCTGTCCCTGCCCGAGGGCGGTGCGGCGCCTTGGCAGCGCTGTCAATCGGTCTGTTGGTCGTCGCGGATCGCATCGTCGTCTTGGGCGGCGGCGATGCGCTCGACCTCGGCGATGTCGAGGCCGAGCAGCTCGGCGACCCGGGATGCATCAAGCTGGGCGAGCAGTTGGCGGACGACGTGGCGTTGGGTCTTGGCTGCGCCGCGGGCCTCGCCGCGGGCTGCGCCGCGGGCCTCGCCGTCCTCGTAGCCCAGTTGATAGGATGGAAGCCGTTTGACATCGACTTGGGTCAGCATCTTTTCTGCCTCTTTGACTTGGGCCTGGAGATTCCGGTTCTCGGAGAGGATCTCCAGCATGGCCATGTATTCACGAAAGCGCTTGTCGTTGTCGGCGAGCAGCTCCTTGAGCCGTCTGACAATATAGTGCACCACCTGCGCGGGGGCGCGCTCGCCGAAGTCGCACAGCACGGCGAGCACCAGGGCGTCGGGGTTGTCCTGCACCAGGAGTCCGGCGCAGTTGATCTGGTGCATGTCCACCAGTTGGTAGTGATAGTCGAGCAGCCCCGGCTCCGTGATGCCGTCGGACATGGCGAGGCGCTCGCTGCCGATGTAGAGCAGGCACTGGCGCATGGGGCCCGCGTGGCCGGCGAGGCGGATATCGGTGTAGTAGCGCAGCATGCGCAGCGGCATGTCGGCATCGTTGTTGTTGCTGATCTCGGTATGCAGCAGGAATGCCTCGCCGTTCGCTCCGCGCATGCGGGCGACGAGGTCGGCGCGGCGGTCTTCGACCCGCTGGTTCTGCGTCTCCAGCAGCTCGACGGCCTCGCCGATGAGCCGCGTGCGGGTCTTATCGTCGGTGGCGGCGCTGAGCTGTTCGTAGAGATGCAGGGCGGCGCGCATGGTGGGGTATGCCGGTGCGCTGCGCAGTCAGCCATGCTCGCGCTGAGGCGCGCGACGTCATTGCTGCACTATGCGCATTAACGCATCGCGGTCCAGCGCGTGATGATTGGCGACCTCCGACAGGATGGCTGCGAGCGTGCCTGTGCGCAGCGGGTCATGCAGAGGTACCGTGATGTGATGCTCGCCGTTGCGCTGCGTGGTCAGGCGCACATGGCTGCCAGTCCGGCGTGTCGGCGTGTAGCCGAGCTTACGCAGGCCCTTGATCAGTTGGGCACCGGATAGGTCGCGCGGCAGCCTCATGCGGCGATGGCTTCTTCACGGGTGATATGGAGTCGGATCAGTGAGGGACGCTCGTCGTCCTCGAAGTGACAGCGGACGGCGTCGCGGACCAGTTCCCGCAATGATGACAAGTCGTCCGCTTCGGTGAAGATTGCCACATCCACGGCACGGGCAATGTAGCCGCCTTCCGGCGACTCCTCGACGATAAAGTGTATGTCGCTCATGCTCTTGGCGTGTCCGTAGTCCTGGAGAGTATTAAACAAACATAACAGATCTGCGAGCAGGGACCTTAGATCGCCGATTGCACACACCCCCTGGGAGGAGCAGGCGTTCTTGGAGTCAGCGTCTTGGCGGGCAGCATACGAAGGGTCCTGAAATCACGCATTTTTCGCCGCTTTGAGCCTGTTGCTTGGCAAGACCGAATCCGGAGGCGACCTCGTTGCTGCCCGGCACTGTAGCGATCGCCCGCGGCGGCGACACGTGCCTTGGAGCCGTGAGTGCATGGGCGGCGCGCGCCTGTCCAGCTGATAGTGGTAGCGAAGGCTTGCGCCTCCCCTCCTTGCGAACCGTGCGTGCAGTTCTCCCGCACACGGCTCTCCGGTCGGTTGTTTCCTCATCGGGATTGGCTCGCCGGCAGGAGCAGCATGTCGGGTGATCGACTCCGGGCCAGCGCAGGGGACGCCCGCAGGCGTCGCGTGGACGCCGTTGCCAGGGCCGCCAACATCCGCTCAGTCCACACCGGCGGCTCGACCCGGCGCCACTCGCGTGGCTCGCGGGTCTCGCATGCTTCGTTTACTGGCGGGCACTGACGCACTCGGCTTCTCGCCCCCCAACCACGTGATGCCGCCCGTGGATCGCTTTACACGCCGTACACCAGCGTCCACGGTGAGTTTCAGGCTTCGCCACCTCCCAGCAGGCTCGCCACGACACCCCTTTGAGACGGGTTCGTTATCCTGCCGACCGACAGTTCGCGTGACTGTTGCTCCCCACCCCGCCTCGCGGCGACGCAGTGACCATTGGCTACGATTGGCTACGGGGCGCTTCGGGCCACGAAGACACGGGCTTTCACCGTGCTGATGAGGCGCCCTCGCGGGCGCACTGGGAGCGGCCTCTGGCCGCGATGAATCCGGCGGCGCCGGCGGAGCATCGTCGCGGCAAGGATGCCGCTCCCACGGGGCGCTTGGTTTGCTGTGGGAGCGGCCTCTGGCCGCGATGGGGGCTGCTCGGGCTGGGTTTCGCGGCAGGGATGCCCTGTGTCCTCTCATCGAGACAAAGTGTCGACAAGTTGCCGAGCGGTCACGATGCGGGTGCATCCGGTTCTGTGGAGGGCCAGTAGGTCGGACTTGTCCCCGCTCACGAGCAGATCAGCATCGGCGGCCTGTGCTAATGCCAACAAGAAATCATCGTTCGGGTCTGGCGAGGCGCTCACATCTGGCAAGGGATCGACATAAACCGCGAGCCGTCGTAGTTGGTTGACCAGCCGCCCGGCTTCACTGGGCTTGATCCGGGCACGAAAGAAGGGGCGACGCGATACCTCACGTAGCTCTTCGAGTTGTCTAGAGCAGGTCGCGAGATCGAAGCGCCCAGCTAGCCAGAACCGATAAAGCTGGTCGGGTGCGCTCCCGCGCACCAGTAGCGCCGATAGCAGGACATTGGTATCGAGGATGACGCGCATGGACTTGCGGACAGCCGCGCTGAAGACTCAGCTGCGCCGGTGGGCCGCGCGCACCGAGGCGACCTCCGCATCGATTGCGGCCTCCAAGTCTGTGGGGGAGAGGTCGGCATTGCGCGCCTTGAGGTGCTGTACCGTGGTGTCGAGCAGGCGCCAGCGTACTGCCTCCTCGACGAAGCCGGCCAAGCACTGCGGGTCCTGACCGGACTCGTCCAAGAACTCTCGCAGAGCCTGATCCGTTTCCTCGGAGACTTCCAGGGTCCAGCGAATTGCGGTTGGCATGGGTGTTCGCCTCGCGGCTGTTACGGTTGAGAGAAAACAGTAGGCGTTCGATCCTCGGCTGTCCACCGTGCTACCACGCTATGACTCCTCGACGCTTGAACCTAGATGGAGCAGTTAACCGCTCAAGGTGACAAGCAAGCGCTTATGTTGCTTGGAAATGGCCCAGCGCTTGCGTGTCACCCGCAGGGCTAGTAGGTCGTTGCTGATGAGGCGCCCTCGCACTGGGAGCGGCCGCTGGCCGCGACGCTGTGCCAACATCTCTGCCAAGGCCGTCGCGGCAAGGATGCCGCTCCCACAGGGCGCACGGGTTGCTGTGGGAGCAGCCTCTGGCAGCGGTTGATGGCTTTGCCGGCGGCGAGGGACGGGGCCGATGCGGCGTCGCCGGTGCGGGCAGTCTGTCTTTGGGCGCGGGGCGCTCGCGCAGCCAGGCTTCCAGGTCTGCCGGGGTGTTGAAGTCGAACAGGGCTTCGGACAGCTCGCCGCGCTGGGCGCTGGTGAGGGCGGTGATGCGCTCCGGCAGGCCGGCTGGGACTTGGTCGAATCGGCGTTTCACCAGACGGAGGAGCATGCTGGTTTCTGCGCGCTGCACGCCTTCTTCGCGGCCTTCGGCGAAGACCTCCTGGAGAAGCCGGTCTGCTTGAGGTCGGTGTCGGGGAGGTGGAGCATGGTCTTGATCTCCTCGCAGGTGAGCGTTGGGAACTTGTATACCAGTATGGTCTCGATCAGGTCGAGCATTGCAAAGCGCTCGGCCTGCGTCCCTGCCGTCGTCGCCAGCGCCCGAGCCTCTGCCGCCGCCGTTGCGCGGTCCAGCACGACGAGCCGGGCGAGACGGACCCCGACGGCGGTCTCTTCGGTCTTGAGGAAATCCGTCAGGAATCATGGTGACAGTATACTCAATTTCGGGATCGACCGGAACGTCGATGGGGCCGCAGCGCTCCGCGAGCAGAACGCACAGGCCAATGGACAAGCAGGCAATCAGCGCGTACGGCAAGGTTTTCGGCGGGGGCTTGAGAGTGGCGGCGGCTCGGGTTTGTGGCGTCGGCGTCGCTCGGCTGCGTGCGTCTGGGGCCGGGTGCGAAGATCAGGGACCGATGAGCAGGTCGGCGCGCTTGAAGACGGCGCCGAGGATGGCCAGGCCGGCGAGCAGCCAGCGGGTTTGTGCGGCTGTCCTTGCTGCTGACGCCGCCGACGCCGCATCGAGCCGCGTCGGCGGCAAGCCGGCTGGAAAGCCGGCGCTCCCGGTGCGCTGCACCGGACTCAGTGCCGCGGCTGTTGCGGCGTGCTCGACGGTTGTCCGTCGCCGTCGGCGAAGACCTCGTCGAGGCTGCCGGCGTCTTTGAGGCGTGTGCCCCATCGCAGGAGCTGTTCAGCGTCGGCCTGCTCGAGGCGCTCGATCAATGCCGCCGGCAGCGGGGCGAAGCGTTGCTCGAGCTGAGTCCGCAATAGGAGGCTCAGACCACGGCGCTCGCCGCGGCGTTCTACATAACTGAGGTAGGGCATCTTCAACTGCTCCTCGATCCGAAACACGGCATCAGTCTATTGCAGCTCCAGATCCTCCGGCAGGCGCATCAGCCAGTCAGGGAGAGGTTTGCCGATCGCACTGCATGAACGGTGCGCGCCTGTCGAGCTGTGGGAGCGGCCTCCGGCCGGGATGCGATTGGCGCAGCGGCTGGCGGCATCGTCGCGGCAGGGATGCCGCTCCCACGGTGCCAATTGTGAGGGGCGCCGCAAGTCCGCCAGCTTGAGAACGGTGCCGCGCACGGCGAGGCGGCCGAGCAGCCAGCGGGTCGTTGCGCTGGCTTCAGCGGCGAAGAGGCGCCGCAGGGCGGTCCCGCCGTGCGGTGCGGCGCCTTGGCAGCGCTGTCAGCCGGTCTGTTGGTCGTCGCGCTTTGCATCTTCGTCTTGGGCGGAGGCGATGCGCTCGACCTCGGCGAGATCGAGGCCCAGCAGCTCGGCGACCCGAGATGCATTGAGCTGGCTGAGCAGACGCGGCAATGCCTGGCAGACCGGAAGTACAGACCAAGCTGACCCGCGAGGCCGATGAGATTAAAGCGCAGCTGAAGCGCCTGCACTCGGGCAACCAACGGCTGTCGCGTGACGTCGACGGCGCCAAGGAGACCGCCAAGCAGGCGAAGGCCACGCTCGACCTCGGCGCCAAGAAGGTCGCCAAGCTTGAGACCGTGCTCGATGAGGAGCGCCAGGCCCGCATGGCGGCCGACCAGGCCGCGGCTACGCTTCGGGTCGAGGTGGCCACGCTCACCGAGAAAGGGTTCAAAAACAACTGAAACGGCCCTCGCGCGCACCACCCGCCAGCCGAGCGCTGTCCACCCGTCAGCGGTTTTAGCCGCGACGGGGCGGTGCCGGCAGCCGTCGCGGCTAAAGCCGTTCCCACGGGGAGGAGTAGTGCGCTGTTGTGCGGTCGCGGGTGCGATTGTTGTCGCGGCGACGTGGCGCGGAGCGCCGGCAGGGGCGTGACACCGCGGGAGCGGTGTCACGAGGGGAGTTTCATCGCGCTGCTTGCCGCAGTGCGGCGACCTCGGCTTGATCGAGGCCGCTGAGGGCCGCGATGGTGGCGTCGTCCATCTGGGTGAGGCGCAGCATGCGCTCGGCGGTCTCGCGCTGGGTTTCGGCGCGGCCTTTTTCCACTCCCTTTCCGATGCCCTCTTCGCGCGCTTCCGAGAGCAGGGTCTGTTCTTCGAGGAGCGCGCGCTCGCGCTGGAAGGCGAGCCAGCGTGTTTCGGGGTCTGCGCTGAGTGCCTTGAGCTTGTCGTAGGCGCTGCGCACGGGGTCGTCGGTGATCTGGTTCATGACATCGTCCTCTTGCCAGTGTTGGAACAGGGCGACCCAGGCCGCGAGGCGCCCGTTGTCTGTTTGGATGCGCGCGGCTTTGCGCAGTTCGATGACGTAGAGCTGCAATTCTTGCCCGAGGCAGACGCCGGGGGTGCTAGCGTCGCGCATGGCGAAGCACCATTCGGCTTGCTGGCCGTGCGCGGCATCCTGAAACAGGTCGAAGTCGAGGAAGTGGATGCCGACGACGGGATGGTGGGCGGCGGTTCGGTCTCGGCTGGCTTGAGCATAGCTGTTCTCGGGCGGGAACGCGCTGTGGGAGCGGCTTTAGCAGCCGCGACGGGGCGGTGCGGTAGCCGTCGCAGCTGAAGCCGTTCCCACGGGGGAGGGCAGTGCCATGTTGTGGCCTGGTCGCGGGCGAGATTGTTGCTGCGGCGATGTGGCGCGGAGCGCCGGCGGCTGCGTGACACCGCGGCAGCGGTGTCACGAGGGGGAAAAAGGCCGGTACCGGGAGCGATGGCCGGAGGCTTGGTTGCCGGCTGGAAGCCGGCACCACGATGCCGGGGCGGATGCATCCGGCGTACCCGGGTGCCGGATGAATCCGGCGCACCTTGGGGCTGTCGCCGGGCGCGGCGCGTCAGGGGCTGGTTGAGGTTCAGGGGCCGATGAGCAGGTCGGCGAGCTTGAAGACGGCGCCGAGGACGGCGAGGCCGCCGAGCAGCCAGCGGGTTTGGGCCGCCATGGCCTGGTGCAGGCTGACCTCGACCTGCTTGATCTGGAGCTCGACGCCTTTGATCTGCTCTTGGAGGCGGGCTTCCACCTCTCGGATCTGGAGCTCGACGCCTTTGATCTGCTCTTGGAGGCGGGCTTCCACCTCTCGGATCTGGAGCTCGACGCCTTTGATCTGCTCTTGGAGGCGGGCTTCGACCTCTCGGATCTGGAGCTCGACTTGTTTGATCTCCTTCTGCAGGCGGCCCTCGACTTCTTTGATTTCCTTCTGCAGCCGCAGCTCGGACTCGCGCACGTGGCCTTGCGTGGCGAGGTCGTTGAGCTGCGGAAACCGGGCCTCGAGCGTCGCGAAGGCGTCGGCGATGAGGCGCGCGCGTTCCTTGTCGTCGGTGGTTGCGGTGAGCTTGGCGTAGAGGTCGAGGGCGGCGCTCATGCTCGCACGCTCCAGGTTGGCGCCAGTGGCGGGGCATCATAGCATCCTGTCGGCGCTGCAGTTTTCGGCCGGTTTGCCGGGCGTCGATGTGGGAGCGGCTTTAGCCGCGATGGGGCGGTGCCGGGAGCGGTCGCGGCTGAAGCCGCTCCCACGGGGGGCGGGCGGAGCGCTGTGGGAGCGACTTTAGCCACATCTTGCGTCGCAGCATCACGGGAGCCATGCATGTGCGTGCCATGATGCAAACCGCTCAACCAAGCTCGCGCAGCACGTCCGGATGGCGTTCGGCGACTTTGAACAAGGTTCGCGCGGCGCCGCTTGGCTGGCGTCGTCCCTGCTCCCATTCCTGCAAGGTGCGTACGGACACGCCCAATAGCTCAGCAAAGCGCGCTTGCGATAGCCCCGTGCGCTCGCGTGCGGCCAGCGCGGGCGGATAGACCACGGTCCCTTGCCCGGCTTTCATCTGGCGAACGGACTGGAGCAGCTTGCTGCCAAGCTCCTCGCCCGTGATCACATCATTTTGTTTCGGCATCGATCGTCTCCCGAATTGCATTTCGCAGCGCTTCGAGCCTGGTGCTTGGCAAGACCGCATCCCGAGGCGACATTGTTGCGGGCCGGCGCCGTAGCGATCGCCCGTGGCGGCGACACGTGCCTTGGAGCCGTGCGTGCATGGGCGGCGCGCGCCTGTCCAGCTGTAGGAGCGGCCTCTGGCCGCGATGAATCTGACGGCGCCGCTGGTGCATCGTCGCGGCAGGGATGCCGCTCCCACGGTGCCAAGTGTTAGGGACGCAGCACGTCCGCCAGCTTGAACACGGCGCCGAGGACGGCGAGGCCGCCGAGCAGCCAGCGAGTCTGCCCGGCTATCCTTGTTGCTGACGCGGTATCGAGCTGCGTCGGCGGCGAGCCGGCTGGAAAGCCGGCGCTCCCAGTGCGCTGCACCGGACTCAGTATCGCGGCTGTTCCGGCGTGCTTGACGGTTGTCCGTCGCCATCGGCGAAGACCTCGTCGAGGCTGCCTGCCGATCCCTGATCCTCGACGAAGGCGAGCGGACTGTCAGCGCTGACGACGGAGCTCGGCGATCTGCTCGGGGCTCAGGCCGGTGATGGCGCTGATGCCGGCGTCGTCGAGGCTGGTCTGGCGGATCATGTTGATGGCGATCTGGCGCTGGGCGTTGTCGTGGCCTTCTTCGCGGGCCTCGAGGAGTAATTGGGCCTCGTCGTGCAGGGCGCGTTCGCGCACGAAGGCGAGTCGGCGCGCCTCGTCGTCGGCGCTGAGGGACTTGAGTTTGTCGTAGGCGCGGCGGGTGTCGGCGTCGGTGATGTTGGACATGCTGTCTTCCTCTTGCCAATGCTCGAACAGGGTGATCCAGGCGGACAAGGCGGGTGGCAGTTTGCCTAGGCGCTCGGCCTTCTTCAGCTCGACGATGTTCAGCTGTAGCTCTGATCCGAGCCGCACGCTCGGGCGTTGCGCGTCGCGCATCTCGAAGCACCAGAGCGCCTGGTCGCGGTGCTCGGCGGCACTGAACAGGTCGAAGTCCAGCAGGTGGATACCGATGACCGGACAAAGCTGTTCGTAGGTGTCGCCGGCGACAAGCTGGCCGCAGATGACTTTTGCCAGGTAGTAGGTGCTGCGCGCGCTCCAGCCCCGCAGGCGGCGCACCTGCATCTCGATGCGGTTGCGGCGGATCGGGTGCGGGTGTCGAGGATCGATGCGCCCGCTGCGAATTTCAGCGTCGGCGCCCCTGCTTCCGAAGCATAGCACGCTGTCGATGCAGCAGTTTTCGGGTGCCGGTTCTGTGGGAGCGGCCTCCCGGCGGCGATGGCTACGCCTAGCGAGTTCTCGCGGCGGTCAGCGCCCGGATGTGAGTTGTTCGAGCCAGGCTTGCAGATCAGCCGCGTTAGGGGGCCGACTGAAGTCGGCGTACCCAGGGGCTGCTCCGCTACTGCGGCATGGGTGTACTCGGGGGTGAGCAGGGTGTTGAATGCCAGCAGCAAGAGGTTCTTGCCGCTGATCGAGGAGCGTTCGTCTGGGCTGGACTGGGTCACACGCGATGAAAACTCCTGTTCCGGGGCGCCGATGATAGCGTGCAGGGGTCGACAGCGGCGGAGAGAAGCTTCGCGGGTGTGGGAGCGGGCTCTGGCCGCGACGAGTTGCGTGCGGGCTGGGTTTCGCGGCTGAAGCCGCTCCCACGGGGCGCGGCGGCTCGGGCGGGTCAGTGGCCGGTGGCCTGTTGGTTGTACGCGCAGGAATTCTTGCCGCGCTTGATAGGCGTGGTAGGCGCGGTCTTTCTCGGAGAATGTGCTCAGGGTGCTCATGACTTGCCTCATCTTGGGGGTGTTCATCCAGGGCGGCAGATGCTCCGGGTCGAGCGCCGCGCCCTCTTTGAAGAACTTCACCCGTTGAGCTGCGCTACTGTTGCCGCGGCGACGTGGCGCGGAGCGCCGGTGGATGCGTGACACCGCGGGAGAGACTGGGCAGATATTCACCGCTGGTGCTTGCTTGCATGCATGCCCTGCGTAGGTCGGGCCGACGCTAGGAGGCCCGACGATCAGGCGTTGATGGCACGCGACTGCAAAGCCGGCGCTCCCAGTGCGCTGCACCGGACTCAGTGTCGCGGCTGTTCCGGCGTGCTTGGTGGTTGTCCGTCGCCATCGGCGAAGACCTCGTCGAGGCTGCCGGCGTCGTTGAGACGCGTGCCCCAGCGCAGGAGCTGCTCGGCGTCGGCCTGCTCGAGTCGCTCGATCAGTGCCGCCGGCAGCGGGGCGAAGCGTTGCTCAAGCTGGGTCCGCAAGAGGAGGCTCAGACCGCGTCGCTCGCCGCGTCGCTCTACATAACTGAGGTAGGGCATCTTCAACTGCTCCTCGATCCGAAACACGGCATCAGTCTATTGCAGCTCCAGATCCTCCGGCAGGCGCATCTGCCCACACGCAATGTCGTACTCACCCAGCATCTGGTGGGATGCCGGCGGGCGGCGGCTTAATGCAGGACTTCGTCGAGGTTGTCGGCCGCAAGGGCCTGATCGAACCAGCGGCTCAGGGTGTCCGGTTCGGCCGACTCGATGCGGTGGCGGATGTCCGCCGGAAGCTCGCCGAATTTGTGGTGCATCAGCCGCAGCAATGACACCGCTTCGCCTTGCTGCATGCCTTGGTGCACACCTTCGTCGCGAATGCGTTCAGAGTAGGTCTTCAGAATTTCCACCTGTAGGGCATGGCGGCCAGCGCCACGGCGATGAAGTGGAAGTTGAGGTAATCGGTCTGCTCGCTGCCAAGTTTGAGCCGACGCTCGTTTGGGCCGCCGCTCAGGAAGATGACGATCGGCACGACCCGGCGGGTCTTCAGCAGTTCGGCAATGTCGAGGCAATAATGCGCCAGACGCACGACGGAGAATCGCGCCGGGTCGGTCCATGGCGCCGGGGTCGGCAGGTCGCTGGTAGGAGTGGCGCCCTCGCCGCGATTCGCATCCCGATGGGCCCGGGTTGACGGGCTTTGCCTGGGCTGCAGCCCTGAAGGCCGCCTGCCCGGGAGCCGACCCAAGTCGGTGTACCCGGCGGCGGCTGCATTCATTGACCGGGACGGCAGCGATGGACGCGGGGGGGGCGTTGCCGGTGCTGGCAGTCAGTCTTTGGGCGCAGGGTGCTCGTGCAGCCAGGCTTGCAGGTCTGCCGTGTTGCCGACGTCGCGCGGGGTCTCGGATGGCTCGCCGTGCTGGGTGCCGGTGAGGGCGGTGCCGCGCGCCGGCGTACTGTTGGCGCTTTGCATGCCGAGCTCGGGCTCGGGTGGCTCGGCTTGCGTGCTGTGCGCAGTCAGCTGCGCTAAGCGCGCTTCCAATGCCTCGAAGCCATTGGCGATGATCCGCGCGCGGGTGTCGTCGTCCTTGGCCTCGGTGAGCGCTATGTAGACTTGGAGGGCGATGCTCATGTGGGGCTCCTGGTCAGGGCTTGAAGGTCAGGGCTTGAAGGTCAGGGCTGAAGATCAAGGGCCGATGAGCAGGTCCGCGAGCTTGAAGACGGCGCCGAGGACGGCGAGGCCGCCGAGGAGCCAGCGGGTTTGGGCCGCCATGGCCTTGTGGAGGTTGACCTCGACCTGCTTGATCTGGAGCTCGACGTCTTTGATGTCCCTCTGCAGGCGCGCCTCGACTTCTTTGATTTCCTTCTGCAGCCGCAGCTCGGACTCGCGCACGTGGCCTTGAGTGGCGAGGTCGTTGAGCTGCGGAAACCGTGCCTCGAGCGCCTCGTAGGCATCGGCGATGAGGCGCGCCCGTTCCTTGTCGTCCGAGGTTTCGGTGAGCTTGGCGTAGAGGTCGAGGGCGGCGCTCATGCTCGCACGCTCCAGGTTGGCGCCAGTGGCCGAGGATCATAGCATCGTGTCGGGCGTGCAGTTTTCGGGCGGTTTGCTGTGCGTCGGCCGCGGCGTTCGAGCGCCGTGTCGCGGCGGGGACGTGGCTCACACAGGTCGCACTGGCGGCTGTGGGAGCGGCCTCTGGCCGCGATGACACTGGCACTACCGCGGGTGCATCGTCGCGGCAGGGATGCTGCTCCCACGGTGCCAAGCGTCAGGGGAACAGCACGTCCGCCAGCTTGAATACGGTGCCGAGCATGGACCACACCGCCCAGCAGGCAGCAGTTCGTTGCGCTGGCTGTAGGGGCGACGAGGCGCCGCAGCGCTGTCCCTGCCCGAGGGCGGTGCGGCGCCTTGGCAGCGCTGTCAATCGGTCTGTTGGTCGTCGCGCGTGGCATCGTCGTCTTGGGCGGAGGCGATGCGCTCGACCTCGGCGATGTCGAGGCCGAGCAGCTCGGCGACCCGGGATGCATCAAGCTGGCAGAGCAGTTGGCGGACGACTTGGCGTTGGTTCTTGGCCTCGCCGTCCTCGTAGCCCAGTTGATACGACGGAAGCCGCTTGACGTCTACTTGAGTCAGCATCTTTTCTGCCTCTTTGATCTGCGCTTGGAGATTCCGGTTCTCCGACAGGATTTCCAGCATAGACATGTATTCCCGAAACCGTTTGTCGTCCTGGCGGAGCAGCTCCTTGAGCCGCCTGACAATATAGTGCACCATTTGCTCGGGGGCGCGGTCGCCGAAGTCGCACAGCACGGCGAGCACCAGGGCGTCGGGGTTGTCCTGCACCAGGAGTCCGGCGCAGTTGACTTGGTGCATGTCGACGAGTTGGTAGCGATAGTCGAGCAACGTCGCCTCAGCGATCCCGTCGGGCATGGTCAGCCGGTCGCTGCCGATGTAGATCAGGCACTGGCGCAGGGGTCCCGTGTGTCCGGCCAGGCGGATATCAGTGTAGTAGCGCAGCATGCGCAGCGGCATGTCGGTCGCGTTGTTGTTGCTGGTTTCGGTGTGCAGCAGAAATTCCTCGCCGTTCGCTCCGCGCATACGGGCGACGAGGTCGGCGCGGCGGTCTTCGACCCGCTGGTTTTGGGTTTCCAGCAGCTCGATGGCCTCGCCGTCGATGCCGAGCAGCTGCTGAGCCAGATCGGTGGTCAGGCGCTTGAGCGTGTCGCGGCTGATGATGTCTTTGGCGGTCATGGCGGCGTCTGGGCCAGCGCGCGGCGAATCCTTGTCGTGCACGGGGAGTCTACAGCATAGCCGTCTGGGCGTTTTCGCGTACCGGGGGAGCTGCGGTTGCGCAGGACGGGCCTAACCGTGGTGCGGCATCGGCGCGGTATGGATGCCGCTCCCACGGTGCCAAGCGCGAGGGGAGCAGCAACTCCGCCAGCTCGAATACGGCGCCAAGCACGGCAAGGCCGCCGAGCGGGCAGGGGGTCTGCCCGGATATCCTGGCTGCTGACGCCGCCGACGCGGCATCGAGCTGCGACGGCGGCGAGCCGGCTGGAAAGCCGACGCTCCCAGTGCGCTGCACTGGACTCAGTGCCGCGGCTGTTTCGGCGTGCTTGGCGGTTGCCCGTCACCAGTCGCGGCAGGGATGCCGCTCCCACGGGGCGCAGTCGCGGCCGCGGGCGAGCTTCTGTCGGTGTCATTGTGAGCAGAGCGTATGGATCACGCTTGGCGGAGAGCGGTGCTGACGGTCTCGTGAACCGTGCCGTCACAGCTTCGGCACGACGAAACCGGCTTGAATGAAGTGCTGATCGAAAGCAAGCGCGGTCGTCCATTTCCTCTGACGCATCACGACAAAGGAAACGCAGTCGACTAGTCCCCACTGCTTGTCGGTGTGGCGCCGGTAAAGGTCGAGCCCTAATGGAGCAGCTCGGGCGTGAGGTCGTCGCCAGCGCCCGAGCCTCTGCCGCCGCCGTTGCGCGGTCCAGCACGACGAGCCGGGCGAGACGGACCCCGACGGCGGTCTCTTCGGTCTTGAGGAAATCCGTCAGAAAGACGCGTTGCAGCAGGCCGGCGTCGGCCAGCGGTGCGTAGGCGGGCGGGATGTCTTGGTCTGTCCCCCGGTCGGGATACACAACGACGGCGCGCCAGGGCCGGGTGACGTCGTGGCGAAACAGGTACAGGAAGATGGCGGCAAACCAGCGGGCGTAGAAGTCCGGCTTGGGCTGGAACTGCGCCTCGACAAAGATCAGTGGTGCGTCAGTCTTCCCTTGCGAAGGTGCCAGCAAGCCGTCGAGCCGAAATGCTGTCTGCTTCACCTCGACTGCGCTCAGACGATAGCCGGCGTTTTGATCGTACGCCAGGCCGGTGAGCTCGAAGACCGTCGCCGGGCGCTCTTGGAAGAGGCGGTAGAAGAGGGCGTCCGTGTGTATGTGCGGGCTCGATTAACCATGTCGAGCGCCGAATTTTTGCACAGCGTCGCCATGCGGTGTTCTTTGGGCGAAGGGACATGTGCGGAGGGACAGGTCTTGCCAGCACGCATCTTTCGCCGCGTTGAGCATGTTGCTTGGCGCAACCGAATCCCGAGGCGACCTCGTTGCTGCCCGGCACGGCAGCGATTGCCCGCGGCGGCGACAAGCGCCTTCGAGCCGTGGGTGCATGGACGGAGCGTGCCTGTTCAGCTGTGGGAGCGGCGGCCTCTGGGCGCGATACATGTGGCGGCGGCGTTGCGGCATCGTCGCGGCAGGGATGCCGCTGCCACAGACCCGTGCCTGGTGATATTGGGATGATCAGGGCGGCGACGCGCCAAGCCGCCTGCTGGCACATCCGAGCTCAAGGCAGATCGCTTCGAGTATGCGCGCCATTGAGGTCGGCGTGAGTCGACCGACGCGGTGGAGAATCAGCGTTTCGTTCAGCGTAAACAGCTTGTCAAGACGCACGATGCTTGCCTTAGGGAGCGCGCCAAGGTCGAAGTCAGCAGCACTAATGGCGAGACCGGGGCGATGATGTGTCTGGGACGTGATTTGGGCGGCAACGAAATCACCCTGTGCGTTCGGTGCCTTGAGTACCAGCACCGGACGGCGCTTCCGCGCCGACAAGTCAGAAAACGGGAAGGGCAGTAGGACGACGTCAGACGGCTGGGGCATGGTTCCAGGCGTCGTCGTCGGCGTTGTCCCAGTCCGTCATGGAGGGCTGCTGTGCCCAGCTGAGCTCGCGGTCTTCACGGACTGCCTCGCGCTGCAACAAGAACTCAGCGAAATCCAACACCTCTTGCGCTGTTGTCTCCGGCAATTGGTCGACACATTCCAGCAGCTTCTCGGCGACGTCTGACATGATGGATCTCCAGCGCAAATGGTGGGGAGTGTGGGCCTTCAGAATAGCGCGGGCTCGATCTGTGACTCGCAGTACGAAGGGGGACAGGTTTTGTAAGCTCGGCGCTGCCCGGCACTGTAGCGATCGCCCGCGGCGGCGACACGCGCCTTCGAGCCGTGGGTGCATGGACGGAGCGTGCCTGCCCAACTGTGGGAGCAGCCTCCGGCCGCGATGAATCCGGCAGCGCCGGTGTTGCATCGTCGCGGCAGGGCAGCAAGTCCGCCAGCTTGAACACACGGCGCCGAGCACGGCGAGTCCGCGCAGCAGGCAGCAGGTCGTTGCGCTGGCTGTAGGGGCGAAGAGGCGCCGCAGCGCTTCCCCTGGCCGGCGGCGTTCCGGCGCCTTGGCAGCGCTGTCAGCCGGTCTGTTGGTCGTTGCGCGTGGCATCGTCGTCTTGGCCGGCGGCGATGCGCTCGACCTCGGCGAGGTCGAGGCCGAGCAGCTCGGCGACCCGCGATGCAGTCGGCGCCTCCAGTGGCCGACTGGAGTCGGCGGCGCCGGGGGACGCGCTCGGCTTATACTTGTCCCTATCGCAGCAGCCGTGCGGGACGAACTGGCCGCCGGCGGCCAGGACTGGCCGGGGCGGGCAGAAGTCGCACGGACGGGCTGGGTGGAGTGCGGGAGTGTCACACCGTTCAGCATCGCGCCTTGGTACTGTGTGCGAAGGGTTACGTCTTTCAATCACGCATTTTTTGCCGCTTTGAGCATCTTGCTTGGCAAGACCGAATCCGGAGGCGACATCGTTTCTGCACGGCACCGTAGCGCTCGCCCGCGGCGGCGACAAGTGCCTTCGCGCGGTGAGTGCATGGATGGAGCGCGCCTGGCCAGATGGGGGAGCGGCCTCTGGCCGCGATGCGATTGGCGCGGCCGCTGGCGGCTCGTCGCGGCAGGGATGCCGCTCCCACGGTGCCAAGGGGCGGGGGATCAGCAGAACGGCCAGCTTGAACACGGCGTCGCGCACGGCGAGGCTGCCGAGCAGCCAGTGGGTCGGAGCACGAGGACGGTATCCGCGATCGCGGGATCGACTGGTACGTCGATTGGGCGGCAGCACGCCGCGAGCAGAACACACAGGTCACTGGACAAGCAGGCAATCAGCGCTTGCGGCGGGATCATCGGCGGGGGATTGGGTGGCGGCGGCTGGGGTTTGGCGTCGGCGTCGCTGGGCTGAGTGCGTCTGGCGCCGGGTTGGAAGATCAGGGGCCGATGAACAGGTCGGCGAGCTTGAAGACGGCGCCGAGCACGGCAAGGCCGCCGAGCAGCCAGCGGGTTTGTGCCGCCATGGCCTTGTGCAGGCTGACCTCCACCTGCTTGATCTGCAGCTCGACGCCTTTGATTTGCTCCTGGAGGCGCGCTTCGACCTCTCGGATCTGAAGCTCGACGCTTTGATTTCCTTCTGCAAGCGCAGCTCCGACTCGCGCACGTGGCGCTGTGTGGCAAGGTCATTGAGCTGCGGAAATCGGGCCTCGAGCGCCTCGAAGGCATCGGCGATGAGGCGGGCACGTTCCTTGTCGTCCGTGGTTTCGGTGAGCTTGGCGTAGAGGTCGAGGGCGGCGCTCATGGCCGTACGCTCCAGGTTGGCGTCATCGGCGAGGCGTCATAGCATTCTGTCGGTGATGCGGTTTTCGGGCGGTTTGCCGTGCGTCGAGCGTTGGATGCGAGCGCCCCGTCGCGGCAAGGATGCCGCTCCCACGGGGCGCTCTGGCAGCTGTGGGAGCGGCCTCTGGCCGCGACGGGTCTGGCAGCGCCGGCGGGGCATCGTCGCGGCAGGGATGCCGCTCCCACGGGGCGCACTGGCGGCTGTGGGAGCGGCCTCTGGCCGCGATGAGTCTGGTAGCGCCGGTGGCGCATCGTCGCGGCAGGGATGCCGCTCCCACGGGCCCACTGGCGGCTGTGAGAGCGGCCTCCGGCAGCGGTTGAGCACTTGACCGGCGGCGATGGACGGGCCGATGCGGCGCCGCCGATGCGGACAGTCAGACTTTGGGCTCAGGGCCGTCGCGCAGCCAGGCTTCCAGGTCCGCGGAGCCTGGCTAGATTAAACTTGGACTGTGTTTGGAATGTCGAGAGGGTGAGCACTATGAGCGCGTTAGCGATGCCGTCGCGGTTGTCCGTGGAAGATTACCTGGCTGGTGAGGAAGTCAGTGATATCCGACACGAGTACATTGCTGGCGAGGTCTATGCGATGACTGGAGCCAGCCGGGTGCATGGGCTGATCGCTGGGAATATCCATGCGTTTTGGCGCCCCCTGCTGCGGGGCGGCGACTGCCAAGCCTTTATCAGTGACATGAAGGTACGTTTGGAGATCGCTGGCGATGATGTCTTCTACTATCCGGATCTGGTGATGTCCTGCGATCCGGACGATCGGGCGAGCGACTATTGCCGGGCGCCCTGCCTGGTGGTCGAGATTCTCTCGGCGAAGACACGGCGCATCGATCGGCGCGAAAAATTCCTTGCCTACACGTCGATGCCGTCGTTGCGCAGCTACCTGTTGATCTCACAAGAGCTGCGGCAGGTGGAGTTATTCCATCGCGAGCGCGGCTGGAGGCCGGAGGTATTCTGCGACGGCGCGGTGGCGTTGGACTGTATCGACGAGGCGTTGCCGCTGGAGACGATCTACGAGGGCGTGGATTTCGCTTAGGTCGTAGACGCACACTCGCTCGGCGAAGCTGACCTCACGCAGGCTGCCCTTGCGAGTGCAAGGGACACGTCTTGCAGTCGTACATTTCTTCGCCTTCGAAAAGGTTGCTTGGCAAGACCGAGCCTCACGGCTCGTGATCCAAAGGCGCTTGCGGTGTGGAGGCCGACCGCGATTCGGCCCGGCACCGTAGCGGTCGCCTGCCGCGGCGACGAGCGCCTTCGAGCTGTCAGTGCATGGACGGGGCGCGCCTATCCCAGAGCGGGAGCGGCTTCTGGCCGCGACGACTCTGGCACCACCGGCGGTGCATCGTCGCGGCAGGGATGCCGCTCCCACAGGGCGCACTGGCAGCTGTGGGAGCGGCCTCTGGCCGCGATGACTCTGGCAGCACCGGCGGTGCATCGTCGCGGCAGGGATGCCGCTCCCACAGGGCGCACTGGCAGCTGTGGGAGCGGCTTCTGGCCGCGATGAGTCGGGCAGCGCCGGTGGTGCATCGTCGCGGCAAGGATGCCGCTCCCACGGACCGCTCGGGCGGCTGTGGGAGCGGCCTCTGGCCGCAATGAGTCTGGCAGCGCCGGTGGTGCATCGTCGCGGCAAGGATGCCGCTCCCACAGGGCGCACTGGCAGCTGCGGGAGCGGCCTCTGGCCGCGATGACTCTAGGCAGCACCGGCGGTGCATCGTCGCGGCAAGGATGCCGCTCCCACAGGGCGCACTGGCGGCTGTGGGAGCGGCCTCTGGCCGCGATGACTCTAGCCAGCACCGGCGGCGCATCGTCGCGGCAAGGATGCCGCTCCCACGGGCCGCTCGGGCTGCTGTGGGAGCGGCCTCTGGCCGCGACGACTCTAGCCAGCACCGGCGGTGCATCGTCGCGGCAAGGATGCCGCTCCCACGGGCCGCTCGGGCGGCTGTGGGAGCGGCCTCTGGCCGCGATGAGTCTGGCAGCGCCGGTGGTGCATCGTCGCGGCAAGGATGCCGCTCCCAGGGGCACACTGGCGCCTGTGGGAGCGGCCTCTGGCCGCGATGAGTCGGGCAGCGGCGGTGGTGCATCGTCTCGGCAGGGATGCCGCTCCCACGGACGCGTTTGTTTGGGATTGGGATGATCAGGCCGGCGAAGCGCCAAACCCCTTGGTGGGGCAACCGAGGTCCACGCAGCTGGCATCGCGTCTGCGCGCCGTCGCGACCGGTGTGAGTCTGCCGATGCGGTGGAGCATCAGCGTCTCGTTCAGCATGAACCGTTACCGGACAGCGTTTACGCGACTACAAATCCGACAACGGGCAGGGCAGCAGGGCGATGTCAGACGGCTGGAGCATCGTTCCAGCCGTCATCTTCTGCATTGTCCCAGTCCGTCATGGCGGGATGCTGCGCCGCGCAGGGCTGACGGTCTTCACGGGCGGCCTCGCGCCGCAACAGGAATTCGGCGAAATCGGGCACCTCTTGGGCCGCTGTCATGGTCTTCTTCCAACAGGTGGAGGAATTGGTCCGGGGCCAGAATCGGGCGCGCCCAGTTGGCTGCGTTCTCGCGGCAAGGATGCCGCTCCCACGGGCCCGCATTGGGCCGCGGCTAGCGGCGCGGCGGGTCGGTGAGGCGGCCCTCGACGAGGTCGGCGACGACTTCGCAGACGGCGCTGCAAACCTGCGCCAGCTGCTCGGGGCTGATGATGAAGGGCGGCATCAGGTACACCAGCCGGCCGAAGGGGCGTACCCAAACGCCGCGCTCCACCAGGGCCTGCTGCACCGCACGCATGGGCACGGGCTCGGTCAGCTCGACGACACCGATGGCCCCGAGCACGCGCACGTCGGCGACGCCGGGCAGCTCGCGGCAGGGCGCGAGCCCGGCGCGCAGGCCGGCCTCGATGGCGGCGACCTCGCCCTGCCAGTTCCGCGACAGCAGCAAGTCGATGCTGGCATTGGCGATGGCGCAGGCGAGGGGGTTGCCCATGAAGGTGGGCCCGTGCATGAAGGCCCCGGGCTCGCCGCGGGAGATGGTGGCGGCGACGTCCGCGGTGGCGAGGGTCGCGGCGCCGGTGAGATAACCGCCGGTCAGCGCCTTGCCCAGGCACAGGATGTCCGGCGCGATGCCGGCGTGCTCGCAGGCGAAGAGCTTGCCAGTGCGCCCGAAGCCGGTGGCGATCTCGTCCAGAATCAGCAGCAGGCCATGGCGATCGCAGAGGGCGCGCAGACGGGCCAGATACTCCGGCGAGTAGAAGCGCATGCCGCCGGCGCCCTGGACAACAGGCTCCAGGATCACCGCCGCCAGCTCGTCGGCATGCCGTTCCATGAGGCCGGCGACCTCGGCGATGTCGGCATCCGTGCAGGGCGCGTCGAAGCGCGGGGCGGGCGGGGCGGCGAAGACCTGCTTGGGCAGCACCCGCTCGAATAGGCTGTGCATGCCGTTGACCGGGTCGCAGACGGACATGGCGTCGAAGGTGTCGCCGTGGTAGCCGCTGCGCACGGTGAGGAAGCGCACCCGGCCCGTATTGCCCGCCGCCTGCTGGTATTGCAGCGCCATTTTCATGGCGACTTCCACGGCGACGGAGCCGGAGTCGCACAAAAAGACATGCTGCAGCGGCGCCGGCGTCAGGCGCACCAGGCGCTCCACCAGGCCCACGGCGGGCGCGTGCGTGAGGCCGCCGAACATCACATGCGCCATGCGCCCGAGCTGCTCGGTGGCGGCGGCGTTCAGCACCGGGTGGTTGTAGCCGTGGATGGCGCACCACCAGGACGCCATGCCGTCCACCAGGCGGCGGCCGTCCATGAGCTCGATCTCGCAGCCCGCCGCCGCGCGCACCGGATAGACCGGGTCGCGGTCGATGGTGGAGGTGTAGGGGTGCCAGGCGTGGGCGGCGTCGATGGCCAGCAGTTGCTCGATATCCGCCCCGGGGCTGGCGGCCGTGGCATCCGTGCCCAGGCCCGTCGGCGCGTCTTTCACCCCAGCACCTCCAGCGCCCGCACCAGGTTGCGGATGTCCGGCTCGTCATCCAGAGCGCCTTCCCAGAAACGGTAATGACGCACCGTCGGGCCGTCGCCGACGGTGAGCTCGGCGATGAAGCCGGTGGCGCCGGCGGGGGCCGGGTGCTCCCGGGG
>NZ_NRRV01000046.1 GCF_016583825.1 Thiohalocapsa halophila
AATCACTGTGGTTTGAATGCGAGCCCCTTCACTGCCAAAACCAACCCTGTAGTGCCATAACCGCCATCTGTGTACCACTAAGATACTGTTTATAGGGCCCATTTTTCCGCAGCATGTCAAACATGGGTTAGGGTTTGTCAGTAGATAATTCCTGAGTAAATTGGTCAGAAACCGCGGAGTGTTTGTTGGATTCATTGTCAAGCGCCGGGCGAGGCGCAATGCTTCCCGTCAGCCGGGTCAGAGACCAGGTTTTGTCGACGTCAGAAACGCGCCGGCAATCGTACTGCCCAACACTTGTCTGACTGCAACCTGAGGTAAGCTGACATGACCGAATCCACCAACACCCCCAGCAAGAAGTTCAACTACGGCCCGCTCGCCGTGTTCGGCCTCGCCATGGCGCTCGGCCCGCTGACGGCTCTGTCCGTCGGCTCCCGCTATGCCCCCGAGGAGACCTTCGAGCGCGCCAACGCCGCATTGGAGAACGCCAAGCCCACGGACATGTTCTCCATCTACGACGTCCAGGGCGTGCCGGCCTACGCCAGCGGCAAGACCCTGGGCGACATCCTCGCCAGCTCCGGCGTCTTCGGCAGCTTCAAGGAGGCCGTCGACACGGCCGGCTTGAGCGACACCCTGCGCGCCAAGGGCGAGTACACCCTGTTCGTGCCGAGCGACGAGGCCCTGGCCAAGATGCCGGCGGCCGAGCGCGAGGCGCTGCTCAGCGACAAGGATAAGCTGACGGCGCTGATCAAAAAGCACATGATCCCCGGCCGGCACACCGCCACGGACTTGATCCAAAGCGAAACCGTCCAGGCAATGGACGGCAGCACCCTGGACATCGGCCCGTCCGCGCGCTTCAACGGCCATGTGGGCGTTGCCAACGCCGAAGTGGTCAAGACCGGCCTCTATGCCTCCAACGGCGTCGTGCATGTCATCGATCGTGTAATCCAGTAAGAGGCGGCGACGCACCGGGGTTCCTCGTGCAATCCGGCAGTTAGGCGACCCGGCCCGAGCCAATCGCTGTCGTTGCCATTGCAACCGACTGCGAAGACAGCCGACAGCGGGTACCGGCGTCAAAACAGCCCAATCACTGCTCGCGACACGCACGAGTCGCCCCACCCCACTGCCATCGCCCCCGGCGGCCAGCGCCCGCCGGGGGCTTTTGTGTGACACGCCGCCGTGGTTGCAATCCGCCCTGCCTCTGCTAAGGTCAGGATTCACAAGGTGCGCCGGCAACCGCCCAGGCGCCACCACTGCAACCGCGAGCCGCGCCCATGGGAGACTGTCGTCTCATCTACCGCAGTACCTGCTCCGCGTCCTTCCTGCCGAACGAGGACCTGCGGGCGCTCGTGCACACGGCCGCCGAGCACAACGCCAAGCACGACATCACCGGCCTGCTGCTGCTCTCCGGTGATCAATTCCTGCAAGTGCTGGAGGGCCCGTCCAAGGCCGTCAACCACCTCTTCAACCGTATCATTCGCGATGACCGGCACCACGAGGTGGAGCTGATCGCCTTCGAGCAGATCGGTCCCAGATACTTCGACGACTGGTGCATGCACCTGGTGGACCTGTTCGACCTCTCCCGCCAGCCGCGGGATCTACTGGCGGAGAAATACGGTGCCGCCAACGGCGTCATCCGCATCCCGGAGCGCCTGCACGAGATCTTCGGCCTGCTGCTGGATGCCCGCGCCATCTGCCGCAACCAGCCCTGGGAAGAAGACCGCGGCGATGCGCCGGCGGAGACGCTCACGGCCAAGCCGTCGCATGCGATGGGCACGGTACCAGCCGTCGACTGACTCCATCACGCACCGTCGCCGCACGACACCGCCGCGAGCCGCCGCCCACCGGGGCAGCCGCGACACCCGTGCGGCGGGCGCCGAGTCCGAAGCCAGTCCCCGGCCCTTGCGGCGCACGCATGGCTGGTGCCAGACGTATGTCGGCGTACAATGAAGGGTTTCGAGTCGGGCAGCGCTGCGCGCCCGCCCGCACAAACCCATGCCCGAGCACCACAGAATCGCAATGGAACAGTTTCACGGCACGACCATCCTGGGTGTGCGCCGCAACGGCGCCGTGGTCATCGGCGGCGACGGCCAGGTCTCCCTGGGTCAGACGGTCATGAAAGGCAACGCCCGCAAGGTACGCCGGCTCTACAAGGGACAGGTCATCGCGGGGTTTGCCGGCGCCACGGCGGATGCCTTCACGCTCTTCGAGCGCTTCGAGGGCAAGCTGGAGAAGCACCAGGGCAACCTGACCCGCTCCGCCGTGGAGCTGGCAAAGGACTGGCGCACCGACCGCATGCTGCGGCGCCTGGAGGCCATGCTCTGTGTCGCCGACCGCGAGGCCTCGCTCATCATTAGCGGCACCGGCGACGTGCTGGAGCCCGAGCACGATCTCATGTCCATCGGCTCCGGCAGCGGCTACGCCCAGGCGGCGGCGCGGGCGCTGCTGGAAGAGACCCAGCTGTCCGCCCGCGACATCGTCGCGCGCGCCTTGGGCATCGCCGCCGAGATCTGCATCTATACCAACAACAACCTCGTGCTGGAGGAGCTCGGCGCCGACTAGTGCACCACGGCAGCAATTTCGCTACCCGTTTCGGGCCGTAGCGGCGGCGGTGCTCGTTGTCGAGGCTCGGCACCGTGGCGACCACGACAGCAAACGGCCCGGAGCTCACTGCCGCACTCTACGAGGTGCCGCCTCCCCCACCCACACGCCCGGCGGCGACAGCCCGCCAAACGGGCCCGACCCTTCGCAGGCAGCCATGTCCGACATCACCCCGAAGCGCATCGTCGCCGAGCTCGACAAGCACATCATCGGCCAGGACGCCGCCAAGCGCGCGGTGGCCATCGCACTGCGCAACCGCTGGCGGCGGGCACAGATCCAGGAGCCCATGCGCTCGGAGATCACGCCCAAGAACATCCTCATGATCGGCCCGACGGGTGTGGGCAAGACCGAGATCGCGCGCCGGCTCGCGCGGCTGGCGGAGGCGCCGTTCATCAAGATCGAGGCCACCAAGTTCACCGAAGTGGGCTATGTCGGCCGGGATGTCGAGTCCATCGTGCGGGATCTCGCGGACATCGCCATCAAAATGGAGCGCGAGAAGGAAATGGAGGCCAACGCCGGCAAGGCCGAGGAGGCCGCCGAGGAGCGCATCCTCGACGCCCTGCTGCCCAAGCCGTCGGGGTTCGAAGAAGACAGCCAGGGGGCCGGTGCCGGCGCCGGCACCCGCGAGAAATTCCGCACCCGGCTGCGCGCCGGGGAGCTGGACGACAAGGAGATCGACATCGAGCTGAGCATGAACCTCGGCGTCGAGATCATGGCCCCGCCCGGCATGGAGGAGATGACCAATCAGCTCCAGGGGCTGTTTCAGAACCTCGGCAGCAACCGCACCAAGCGCCGGCGCATACGTATCGCCGATGCCCGCAAGGTGCTCAAGGACGAGGAGGCCGCCAAGCTGGTCAACGAAGAGGAGATGAAGCAGCGCGCGCTGAAGAACGTGGAGAACAACGGCATCGTCTTCCTGGACGAGCTGGACAAGGTCACCCGCCGGGCGGAGAACGTCGGCGGCGGCGATATCTCCCGCGAGGGGGTGCAGCGCGACCTGCTGCCGCTGGTGGAAGGGAGCACCATCTCCACCAAGCACGGCGCCATCAAGACCGATCACGTCCTGTTCATCGCCTCCGGCGCCTTCCAGCTCGCCAAGCCCTCGGACCTGATCCCGGAGCTGCAGGGGCGCCTGCCCATCCGCGTGGAGCTGGATGCACTCACCACCGACGACTTCGTGCGCATCCTCACCGAGCCGGACGAATCCCTGACGGACCAATACGCGGCCCTGCTCGGCACCGAAGGCGTCAACATCGAGTTCACCGACGACGGCATCCGCCGCCTGGCGGAGATCGCCTACCAAGTCAACGAGCACGCCGAGAACATCGGCGCCCGCCGCCTGCACACGGTCATGGAGCGCCTGCTGGAAGACATCTCCTACAACGCCGCCGAGCTGGACCGCGTCACCGTTACCATCAACGCCGCCTACGTGGACCAGAACCTCGGCGAGCTGGCGGCGGACGAGGATCTGTCTCAGTACATACTTTAAGAAGGGCTGAGGGCTGAGGGCTGAGGGCTGAGGGGCGAGGTCGCTCGCCGGCTTCAGCCGGCTCGCCGAAGGCCGGCTCAATACCGGCTATGCGGCGTCAGCGCCTCAGCCGACAGATCGGCCGGTGCTCAGCCTCTTGAAGCTGTCAGCAGATCGCAGGGCGCTACCGCGGGCGTTGAAGCAGGGCCCCCGCCGGCCCATCTGATCGGCTGTTTCCGCAAGCAAAATCCCAAGGAGTCAGCCCATGCCCACCCCCACCGAATTCAACCTGCACCGCAGCTCCCGGGTGCTCGAGATCACCTTCGACGACGGTGCCCACTTCACGCTGCCCGTGGAGCTGCTGCGGGTCTACTCGCCCTCCGCCGAGGTGCAGGGCCACGGACCCGGCCAGCGGGTGCTGCAGACGGGCAAGGAAGAGGTCAATATCGACCACATCGAGCCCGTGGGCAACTACGCCGTCTGTCTGCACTTCGACGACGAGCACAACACGGGCATCTACTCCTGGGAGTACCTCTACAGCCTCGGCAAGAACCAGGAGGGGCTGTGGAAGGACTATCTCACGGAGCTGGAGAAGGCCGGTTACAAGCGCAAGGAACGGCCATCGTGAAACGAGTTTCGAGTTTCGAGTAGCGAGTAGCGAGTAGCGAGGAAGGCGAACCTCGAAACTCGACACTCGACACTCGACACTCGAAACCCAAGACTCGAACCTCGCCGGACCGCCACCAGGGTTAGAATAGGCGCTTTGAGGCCCAAGACGTCCCCTCTATGTCCGACGACAAGACCCATTTCGGCTACGAAGAAGTCCCGGTCGGGGAGAAACAGGACCGGGTGCGGGCGGTGTTCGACTCGGTCGCCAGCCGCTACGACCTGATGAACGACCTGATGTCGCTCGGCATCCACCGGCTCTGGAAGCGCCGGACGCTGGAGCTGGCCGGCGTGCGCCGCGGTCAGCGGGTGCTGGACCTCGCCGCCGGCACCGGCGACCTCGCCGAGCGCTTCGCGTGCATCGTCGGCGCCGACGGCGAAGTGGTCATGTCCGACATCAACCAGGCCATGTTGGAGCAAGGCCGCTCGCGGCTGGTCAACGCCGGGCTCGTGGGCAATCTGGACTATGTGCAGGCCAATGCGGAGGCGCTGCCCTTCGAGTCAGACAGCTTCGACTGCATCACCATCGGCTTCGGGCTGCGCAACGTCACCCACAAGCAGCTGGCGCTGAACGAGATGTTTCGGGTGCTGCGGGCAGGGGGCCGCGCCCTGATTCTGGAGTTCTCGCATCCCACCACCAAGCCGCTGGAGAAGGTGTATGACGCCTACTCCTTTGCGGTGCTGCCGACCCTCGGGCGCTTCGTCGCCGGGGATTCGGCCAGCTACCGCTACCTGGCCGAGTCCATCCGCATGCACCCGGACCAGGAGACCCTGCTCGGCATGATGGAGCTGGCTGGCTTCGAGCGCGCCGGCTACGAGAACCACACCGGCGGCATCGTCGCCATCCACCGCGGCTACAAGCTATGACGGACGACGCCGACACCGAGACCACGGGCCCCGAGCGCCACGGCGTGCAGCTGCCGGACGCCCTGCTCGCCGCCGCCGAGGCCGCCATCAACCAGGTGCTGGCGCTGGATGCAGAAGGCGCCGCCCGCCTCGCCAAGGTCCAGGGCCAGGTGCTGGAGGTGGTGCTGACGGGCTTCGGCACGCGGGTGTACGTGCTGCCCGGGGAGTCCCGGCTGTTTCTGTACGGCGCCTATGACGCCGAGCCGGACTGCGTTGTGTACGGCAGCCCCGTGGCCCTGCTCGGCATGGTCACGTCAGAGCACCGCGAAGACGCCGTGTTCGCGGGCTCCATCCGCATCGACGGCGACAACCGGCTCGCACAGACCCTGGGCGAGGTCTTCCAGGGGCTCGACATCGACTGGGAAGAGCAGCTCTCGAAGCTCCTCGGCGACACCCTGGCGCATCGGCTCATGGACCGGGTCCGCGCCGGCGAGCGCTGGGCCGGGCGCAGCGGCGACATCACCCGCGAGAATCTGCGGGAGTATCTACAAGAAGAGGCAGCCGTGGTGCCGAGCCGCCAGGAGCTGAACGCCTTCTTCGCCGCCGTAGACACCCTGCGCGACGACGTGGAGCGCCTCGCTGCCCGGGTGGAGCGACTGGGGCAGCAGCGCCGCTGACACGCAGACACAGGCCGCGGCCGCCCACAGCTCGCAACCTCGCCAGCGCCCCCGCCGCGGTATTCTCCCCGGCGCCACAGCCGCAGCTCGCCGCCGTTCGACCCCGCGCACAGGACCCACGCCGAGACCATGCTTCGCATCCCGCAGGCGCTGCGCCTGCTGCATATCAACTTGGTGCTGCTCAAGCACGGGCTCGACGAGGCGGTGGTCGCCATTCCGCCACTGCGGCCGCTGCGCATTCTGGTGCGCCTGGCGCCCTGGAACTGGGTCAAGCGCGACCTACCGCCCTACCCCGTGCGCGCCAGGCTCGCCCTGGAGGAGCTGGGGCCCATCTTCATCAAGTTCGGTCAGCTGCTGTCCACCCGCATCGATCTGCTGCCGGTGGACATGGCCGAAGAGCTGGCCCGGCTCCAGGACCGGGTGCCGCCTTTTCCGGGGGCCGATGCGCGGGCGCTCATCGAGCAGGCCTGGGGGGTGCCGGTGGAGGCGGTGCTGGATGCGTTCGAAGAGACACCGCTGGCCTCGGCGTCCATCGCCCAGGTCCACACCGGGCAGTTCAAGGACGGGCAGGAAGTCATCGTCAAGGTGCTGCGCCCCGGCATCGAGAAGATCATTCGGCGCGACGTGGACCTCCTCTACACCTTCGCCGGCCTCGCCCAGCGCTATTGGCCCGACGGGCGCCGGCTGCGGCCAGTGGAGGTGGTGCGCGAGTACGAGAAGACCATCCTTGACGAGCTGAACCTGCAGCGCGAGGCGGCCAACGCCTCGCAGCTGCGGCGCAACTTCAAGCACAGCGAAGACCTCTACATCCCGGAAGTGTACTGGGACTGGACGCGCCCGAACGTCATGGTCATGGAGCGCATCTACGGCACGCCCGTCTCGCGCGTGGACGAGCTCAAGGCCCAGGGCATCAGCATGCGCCGGCTCGGCACCCGCGGCGTGGAGATCTTCTTCACCCAGGTGTTCCGGGACAACTTCTTCCACGCCGACATGCACCCGGGCAATATCTTCGTCGAGCCGTCCGGGCGCTACATCTCCGTGGACTTCGGCATCGTCGGCACCCTGACCAAAGAGGATCAGCGTTATCTGGCCGAAAACCTGCTGGCCTTCTTCCGCCGCGACTACCGCCGCGTGGCCGAGCTGCACCTGGAATCCGGCTGGGTGCCCCGGGGCACGCGGGTGGAGGAGTTCGAGTCCGCCATCCGCACCGTCTGTGAGCCCATTTTCGAAAAGCCCATCGCCGAGATCGGCTTCGGCAGCTTCCTGGTGAACCTGTTCCAGACCGCCCGGCGCTTCGACATGGAGATCCAGCCCCAGCTGGTGCTGCTGGAGAAGACGCTCATTCACATCGAGGGCCTGGGCCGCCAGCTCTACCCGCAGCTGGACCTCTGGACCACCGCCAAGCCCTTCATGGAGCGCTGGATGCGCGAGCAGATCGGCGCCCGCCGGCTGCTGGAGCGCACCGCCTACAACTGGCCGGCGCTGGCGGAGCGGCTGCCGGAGGTACCGCTGGCCCTGACCCGCATCATCGACCAGCTGGAGGCCCAGGCGGCCATCTACCCCGAGGGCGCCACCGGTGACCTCAAGGCCATCCGCCAGAACCTGGGCGACAACAACCGCCGGCTGCTGGCCACCTTCGGGGCGCTCGGGCTCGCCGGCTTCGCCAGCGCCATCCTGCTGTTCGGCGAGCCCTGGGCGGAGCTGCCCTGGCTGCTGCCGGCCGCCGCCGGGGCCATGCTGGCGGCGAGCTTCGCGCTGTTCTGGCGGGCCCTATCCATCGGCGCGCGCTAGTGGGAGCGCCGTCCCTGGCGCGAGTGCGCGGCACCGGCGGAGCGCGGCGGGACGGCGCTCCCACCGCTGCGGCAGCCGTCGGGCCTCCTTGCGTCGGCACCGACCTACGGCGCGACGCACCGGCCGCCGCCGACACGCCGTAGGTCGGCGCTGAGCGCCAGCGAAGCCCGACACCGCACGCGTCGAGCTCGCCGGAGACCGCGACCCAGGCGAGCGCGCTATCCCGCCATCGAGCACCGAAACGCCCGCACCGCATCGTATTGGTCCGGCATGCGCACGTGCGCCGCGAGCCGTCGGGCCTCCTTGCGTCGGCACCGACCTACGGCGCGACGCACCGGCCGCCGCCGACACGCCGTAGGTCGGCGCTGAGCGCCAGCGAAGCCCGACACCGCACGCGGCGAGCTCGCCGGAGACCGCAACCCCGGCGAGCGCGCTATCCCGCCATCGAGCACCGAAACGCCCGCACCGCATCGTATTGGTCGGGCATGCGCACGTGCGCCGCGAGCCATCGGGCCTCCTTGCGTCGGCACCGACCTACGGCGCGACGCGCCGGCCGCCGCCGACACGCCGTAGGTCGGCGCTGAGCGCCAGCGAAGCCCGACACCGCACGCGGCGAGCTTGCCGGAAACCGCGATCCCGGCGAGCGCGCTATCCCGCCATCGAGCACCGAAACGCCCGCACCGCATCGTATTGATCCGGCATGCGCACGTGCGCCGCGAGCCGTCGGGCCTCCTTGCGTCGGCACCGACCTACGGCACGACGCACCGGCCGCCGCCGAGACGCCGTAGGTCGGCGCTGAGCGCCAGCGAAGCCCGACACGCCGCACGCGGCGAGCTTGCCGGAGACCGCGACCGCGGCGAGCTCGCTATCCCGCCATCGAGCGCCGAAACGCCCGCACCGCATCGTATTGGTCCGGCATGCGCACGTGTGCCGCGAGCAGCTCGACATCCAGCTCCGGCAGCAGGCCGCTTCTGTCGCTGAGCCGATAGCCTCTGTCTGACAGCGCACCCGGCTTCTGAAGGACATAGATCTCCAACTGTTCCCGGCGCCAGAGCCAGACCTCCGGGATGCCGAGCGCGCCGTGCAACGGCAGCTTGCTCAAGGCATTGCTGGTGTCGACTACCTCGACGACCAGATCGGGCTCCGGCTTGTCGGTGCCGATACAGTAGGACGCATCCGGCTCACCGCCGGCGCGGCCGGTGTCTTTGAGGGTGAAGCCGCCACGGCCATAGAAACGGATGCCCTTAACGTCCAGGAAAGCTTCCAACAGGTAGCAGATGGTGATCTTCCAGCTTTCGTGTGTTGGACCGACCGGCGACATGATCTCCAGGCTCCCGTCGATATAGGTGATACGCGGCGCGCGGCTGTCCGGGAAACAGGCCGACAGTTGCTCGTAGCGCGCCCACGGAACGCCTTCCAACAGGATGCGTTGGACGGGGCCGTCTTCCGGCCTCGACTGCGCAAGAGTGGGCTCGATAACGGTGCTCATGATGCGACTCCTGGTGCTTGGCGGTTCAGGGCACGCCCAATCGTCAGTGTCTCCATAAGTCCCTGATCATCAATCCCAAGCCTAACATTGTCCGGCACCGCCGCGGTCTGTAGCATCCGGTCGTTGACACACCTGACCGGATGCGATAAGCGAGATGACCCAGCCCAGCAAGCACATCGCCGTCACCGACACCGTCACACTCGGCAACGACCTGCCCTTCGCGCTCCAGTCCGGTCCCTGCCAGATCGAGTCCCGCGAGCACGCGCTGATGCTGGCGGGCGAGATTTCAGCCATCTGCGCGGAGGTCGGGATTCCGTACATCTTCAAGGCGTCCTTCGACAAGGCGAACCGCTCCAGCCTCGCCGGCCGACGCGGCGTCGGGCTTGCGCAGGGCCTCGCCATCCTCGCCGAGATCCGCGAGACCATCGGCTGCCCCGTACTCACGGATGTGCACACCGAGGCCCAGTGCCGGCCGGTGGCGGAGGTCGCGGACATGCTCCAGATCCCGGCCTTCCTGTGCCGGCAGACGGACTTCGTGCTGGCCGTCGGTGAGGCGGCGGCGGAATCCGGGCGCACCGTCAATGTCAAAAAGGGCCAGTTCCTGGCGCCCTGGGACATGGCCAATGTGGTCGCCAAGCTGGAGTCCACCGGCTGCACCAAGATGGCCCTGGTGGAGCGGGGTGTCACCTTCGGCTACGGCAACCTGGTGGTGGATCCGCGCAGCCTCTACGAGATGGCCAAGACCGGCTACCCGGTGGTCATGGATGCCACGCACGCGGTGCAGATGCCGGGCGCCCTCGGCAACGCCTCCGGCGGCAAGCGCGAGTACGTGCCCGTCATCGCTCGGGCTGCGGTGGGCGTCGGCGTCGCCGGGCTGTTCATGGAAGTGCACGACGACCCGGACAACGCCGCGAGCGACGGTCCGAACTCCGTCCGCCTGGATACGCTCAAAGATTTACTCATGGAGCTGCTGGCACTGGATCGGGCGCGCAAGGCACCCATGATCGGTCACTGACCCGATGCGCCCGCCGGCGCGCCCGGCTTTCGTTTCTTGGCGAGAAAGCATCTCTCTGTGCTCATTGGCGAGCAGCCCGATTGTCGAGCACATTGCGTATCCTGCGGCGCGCCAAGACCGCCAGATGACTGTTACGCTGTGAGCTGCAGACAGAGACTCTGCTGATCGCACAGAGGAGTTCACCATGACGGAATCCACAACCTTGGCGCCGCGGGTCGCGACCCTCGAAGACGCCATGCAGGAGCTTGCTTTCCAGTCGGCCCGCACGCAGGAGGAGCTTGCACGGCTCAGCCGCGAGATGCGGGAGTTCAAGGACGAAATGCGCGACTTCAAAGACGAAACCCGCCGCGAGCACCGTGAGCTGAACCGCAAATGGGGCGAGATGGCCAACCGCCTCGGCACCATCGTCGAGGATCTGGTGGTACCGAGCCTGCCGCAGATCATCCGCGAGACCTTCGCCGAGGACATCGTCGACCTCTCCGTACGGCGCAGGCGCAAGCTGCCGGAAGGGCGCTCCAAGGAATTCGACGCCATCGCCGTCACGCCGACCCTCGTCTGCGTCAACAGCACCAAGGCGACGCTGCGCAGCGCCGACGTCGACCGCATGGTGGCGGAGATCGAGGAGCTGCGGGAGTTCTTCCCCAGCTATCGCGACATCCCCGTCGTCGGCATCCTAGCCACCCTGGCCGCCGAAGACGGCGTGGTGCGCTATGCGACCAAGCTCGGCTTTCTGGTGCTCGCCGTGGGCGACGAGCTGATGGAAGTGCAGAACCCGGCCGGCTTCGAGCCCCGGCGCTGGTAGCAGCCTCGGGCGGACTTCGCCACCGCTCGTCCACCCTACGCCGCCCGCCGCCATCGGCCCAAAGACCGTTTCTCATCATCGCGGCCGCAAGCCGGAACAGCAAACCGCACGCCGCAACCGTAGGGTGGACAAGCGCAGCGCAGTCCACCAACGCGCACCGCCGCGAGCTGATGCGCCAAGGCTTCGAGCAAGTGGATAAGCGTTTCGACGAGATGCTCAAACGCCGCGGCAGGCAATTCCTCTGGGTGATCGGCTTCATTGCCACAAGTCGATGGCGCCGCGCATGGCTCATGCGTCCGCTTGGCCACGGCCGCGATACTGACCCGCCAGCCGCGCGATCTCGGCCCTCAGGCCATGCGCCGCGCAAAAGCCGAGCTCTGCACTGATGCGCTCGCTGCTGTACCAGGCGTCCCCCGTGAGCTTCTGCAAGCCTGTGCTGTCGAGCGGCAGCGCCCGTCCGGCCAAACCCTGTAGCCCGTCTGCAAGCCTCGCAGCTGCCCGCAACGCCCAGAGCGGCACGGTCCAGTCGGGCACAGGCCGGCCCAAGGCCCGGCAAGACTCCTCGTACAGCCACCGCGTCGAGTAGGCCCCGCCATCGGTCACCAAATAGAGCTTGCCGGCCGCGGCGGGCTGTGTACCGGCAAGCCGAAGCGCCTTGATCACATCCGCCACATGCACAGCGGAGCGCCGATTGTGCTGCCGCGGCCAGGGCGGAAAGCGGCGCCGGGCGACCGCATCCACCAAACGCGCGATGTTGCCGGCCCCATCCAGGCCGTACACCATAGGCACCCGCAGCACACAGGTATGCACCTGCCCCGGATGGGCTGCACCGAGCGACAGCACGGCACACTCCGCCTCGCGCTTGGCGCGGCCGTAGAGGGTGTCGGGCGCGCAGGGCATAGCCTCGCCGGCAGCCTGTCCACTCGCGCCCGCCGCCGTGCCCATGGCCATGACGCTGCTCAGGTAGACAAGCCGCGACACCCCTGCCTTGGCGGCGGCGGCGACCAAATGCCAAGTCCCTTCGGCGCTCACCGTCCAGTGCGCCGGCTGGGCATACAGATCCTTGGCGTCCGGCGGCGGCGCATGGCTGGCCAGGTGGAGCACGACCTCGACACCCGCCAACGCCGGCGCCAAGCTATCCGGCGCGGTCAGGTCACCGCGGCTCAGCGTGACATCGGCACCAGGCCAGTGGCTGCGGGCCCGGAAAGGGTCGCGGGTCAGCACCGACACCCGGGCCTCGTCCGCCAGCAGCGCAGCCACCAGCCGGCGGCCCACGGCGCCGGTGGCCCCGGTGACCAGCACCCGGGTGCCCGCCAGCGGCATGTCCGCCGTGCCGGCGAAGCCCGTCACCGGCGAGCGCTCCACAGCCGGCGCAAGCCCCATAGCCCGCCCAGCAGCGCGAAGTGCGCCCAGACGCCGCAGACCACCAGCGCATTGAACACCGCGTGATGATCCGCCGCCTGAAACTTCTGGTAGAAGCGCAGCATGCCCCGGTGCTTATGCCACTCCACCCGCAGCGGCGCCGAGCGGCTGCAGGTGCCCTGGTGGTGCACGGCCTCCGCACCGGGCAAGAGATAGACGCCCCAGCCATGCCGGCGAAAGCGCACAAACCAGTCCAGGTCCTCACAGTGCAGGAAATAGCCTTCGTCCAGCGGCCCCACGTCGTCCAGCGCTGCCCGACGCACCAACATCAGCGAGCCGGAGATGGCCTCCACTTCAACCGGGCCGTCCGGCATGGGCTGATCGGTCAGGTCCAGGCGCCGCTCCGCCGCCAGGCGCGGCCAGATGCGGCCCAGATGCAGCAGACGCACCAGCGCCATCCACGGGTCCGGAATGCGCCGCCGGCTTGCACGCTGCTCCGAGCCGTCCGGGTCGCGAATCACGCACCCCGCCATGCCCGCCCCGGGCGCGGCATCCATGAAGTCGAGCATGTGCGCAAGCGTCCCGCGGCCGACAACGCAGTCCGGATTCAGAAACAGCACATAGGGCGCGTCGATGAGCGCCAGCGCCCGGTTGCTGCCGCGCGCGAAGCCCAGGTTCGCGCCGTTCTCCAGCACCCGCAGGCGATGATCGCCGCCCAAGCGCTCGCGCAAGTGCGCCAGGCTGCCATCGCTGCTGCCGTTGTCGCTGACGACCACCTCTACGCCGATGCCGCTGGCGAGCACCGCCGTCACGGCCTCCGTAAGCAGCTCACCGCCGTTGTAGTTGACCACGACGACGCCGAGCCGAGCCCGCACCGCGGCAGTCGCAGGCCCGCCGCCCGTCGTGGACATGGCAGGCAGGGGTGGATTTCGCTTGCGCTCATCCACCCTACAATGCCCCCGGCACCGACCGCCCCTGCTCAACCAGCACAGCCTACTCCAGCCACCGCAACACAGGCGTGTGTGCGCCCGCCATGAAACCGCTCCCGCCGTTTGCGCACCATCCGTTATGGTAGCGGAATCGGCCCTGGCCGGACGGCACAGCCCGTCGTCCGCTCGGCATCCGGGCTCGGCGCCCCGTGCACTTGACGCCGCCCGCCACCGCACCCTAGCCTCACCGCCAGCATCGGCCCCGACGGGCCGGCCGGCAACAGATTGAGCCCTACTTAAGCCCTACAGGTCCACGCATGCCCAACTGGCAACCCATTACCCAGGAGCGCCACGGCGGCAAGCACTGGCGGCGCTTCGGCAGCTATCGCTTTGCCGCCGATCGAGTCCTTGTGCCGCTTGCCGCGGCCGAGCTCTCGCGCGCCGTGATGCACCTGCCCATTGCCTTTGCCCAAACCGAGCAAGGCCCCATGCTCTGCGCCCTGCTGGGCGTGCAGCCGGACCGTAACCTCTTCGTGGGCGCCAACGGCCGCTGGCAGGGCGGCTATGTGCCGGCAGCCCTGCGCGGCCATCCCTTCGCCCTGGCACGGACCGGCGAGGACCAACTGACCCTCTGCATCGACGAAGACAGCGGCCTGCTCACCAGCCCGCCCGACGGCGAGCCCTTCTTCGGCGCCGAGGGCAAGCCCACCCAGGCCATCCAGGACGTGCTGAAATTCCTCGAGCAGACCGAGCGCAGCCGCGCGAGCGCCGCGGCGCTATGCAAGCAACTGCAAGAGGCCGGGCTGATCGCCGAGTGGCCGGTCAAGCTCAAGACCTCCGGCGGTGAGCAACCGGTCGGCGGCCTGCAGCGCGTGGACGAGTCCGCGCTCGGCGCCTGCCCTGCCGACACCCTCAAAGCGCTGCAGCAAAGCGGCGCGCTGACTTTGGCCTATTGCCAGCTGCTCTCCATTCAGCACCTCCAGCGCCTTGGCGAGCTGGCCCAGGGCCAGGCGCAGTCGGCCCAGCAACGGCGCGATGATCTGGGCTTCTTGGGCAGCGACGGCAGCCTGGACTTCTCGTCCCAGCACTGAGCCCAGCAATCCCCGCGCTGCCTTAGGCAGTGCACAGGCCGTGCCTGACCCTCAGCTGGCTCAAACCGCGCCGATGCTCGCTATGGCACGGCGCGCGGCAGCGAAACTGAAATGATCCTCCATCACCTTCAGTCCGCCGCGCGACAAGCGCTCCCAAGTGCCTCGATCCCGATGCAGGCGCAGTACAGCGCCAGCGAACGCCTGTGTAGTGTCCGCGAGCAAGACTGACTCTCCATCGGTCAGGAACATCCCTTCCGCGGCCTGCGGCGTAGCAACCACCGGCAGCCCGCAGGCCAGGCTCTGGTTGATCTTGCCCTTAACGCCAGCGCCGTAGCGAAGCGGTGCAACGGACAGCCGCGCCGCTTCGAACAACGGCTTCACGTCTGGAACATGACCCAGCACCCGCACGCGCTCAGACCCTAGGGCGCGAACCTCAGCCGGCGGGTCGGCACCGATCACCCAAAAGCAGATATCTGGCTCGACGGCGAGCACCCGAGGGAGGATCTTACGACAGAACCAGAGCACGCCGTCCGTATTGGGCGGGTGCGAGAAGGACCCGATAAAAAGCAGGCCGTGACGCTCGGCAAAGCCGGCCTCGCTGTACTGGATGCGATGGATATTCGACACCACGCGGACATCGGCGCGCGGCAATCGCCGCGCCAGCAGTTCGCGCTCCACGCGGCTCACGACCAGCGTGACGTCCGCCTGCGCGATAAGCCGCATCTCCTCTTGCTCGCGTCGCTGCGCGAGCCTGCGCAGGCGGGCGTCGCCGGTGAGGTCGGCGAGGCGCTGCTCGCGCAGAAAATGCAGGTCCACGGTATCGAACACCACACGCGCCTGGCGACACCGCCTGCGTGCGCTCTGCAATAAGCGCGCGGCAGTATTGGAACGGCTCAGGATCACCAGCACATAGCGCGCGCCGCGCACACGCAAATGGTCGGGCAGCGAGCGCACATAGGGCCGGAACAAGACCTCCACCCCCCGTTGCTGCAGGTCAGAGGCATAGGGCTCCGGCGCTTCCAGGTTGGCAGCGGCGAAGGTGACGTCGAAACCGAGCCCTTGCAGGATCTCGATGAAATGCAGCATGCGCAATGACCCGGATTCCTTGTCCGGAGTCAGCATGTAGCTGTCGACGATCAGCGCTCGCCGCCGACTGCCCGAGGGTGGCGCATGGAGGTCCGAGTCGCCCATCAATAGCGCTCGCCAACGTTGAGTAAAGCGCTGATGACCCACGGTGCGCGCGCGGTCACCATAGCCGGCGTCACGGGACGGACCCAGCAGAACCACCCGTGCGCGCGGCTGATAGCGCACCCTGAAGCCGGCGCGCCTAGCGCGCAGCGAAAAATCGGCATCCTGGTAGAGACCTGGGGGGAGCTCCGGATCGAGCCCACCGAGAGCGGCGAACACTTCAGCACGGACCGCCATTGCGGCGCTGGAGACGACCTCGCAGTCCCGCACATAGCGGTATTCTGGCCGCGCCGGGTCGCCACCTTGCGCCCGCGCGCGCACCGAGCCGTCGGCTTCCAGGGCATAGCCCGCCGCGAGGAGACGACCCCGCGCAGTCAATAGACAGCTGCCCAGGACGCCAGCGTCAGGGGCGTGAGCCATGTGCGCCGTCAGCGCCGCGAGCCAGCCAGGCTGCACCTGGGTGTCAGCGTCCAAAAAGATCAGCACGCTGCCACGCGCAAGCCGGGCGCAGTGATTGCGGCCCGCGCTCGCAGCGGCACCGTCCGTCCAACGCACCAGCCGCACCCCGGTGACCTCGCCCGAGCACTCAGCCGCCGGCGAGCGGCTGCCAACCGTCGCCCAGCGCGTAAGCACGATGACCTCATACGGGACATCGCCGCCGTAGCGCCAAAGTGCCGCCAAGCAACGCCTACAGCGCCGGGCATTACCCCCGCCCGAGACGATGATCGACGCCACCGGCGCCGCGGCAGGAGCAAAGCTAAGTGGAGCC
Organism: Thiohalocapsa halophila; assembly: GCF_016583825.1. Taxonomy (GTDB): domain Bacteria; phylum Pseudomonadota; class Gammaproteobacteria; order Chromatiales; family Chromatiaceae; genus Thiohalocapsa; species Thiohalocapsa halophila. The sequence goes on from NZ_NRRV01000046.1 coordinate 16,692, forward strand.
GATGCCTTCGATCGAGCCAGCACGCGCGGCCGGGGCGGTCGCTGCGGCCGCGCCGGCCGCAGTTGGCGCCGGATCTTGGCCAGCAACACACCCAGAGGCTCGGTGCGGGCCACATGGATGGCGCGGCGCAGGTTGCGCAACATTCCCTTGCTCAGACGCGGCGATTCGAGTGGAGGGCGCGTACGTCCCTCAGTCCTCCCGAAACGCCTTGACCACGCGGTCGGTGATGGGACGGATCAGGTATTCGAAAAACGTCCGTTCGCCGGTCTTGATCATCACGTCAGCCGGCATGCCGGGCAACAGCGTCAACCCCCGCAGCGTCTCCATGCCGCGCTCGGTCACCCGGATGCGTGCGAGATAATAGGGATCGCCGGTATTGTCGTCGATCAAGCGGTCTGCAGACACCGTCAGCACTCGGCCGGCCACCTTCGGCGTGGTGGCAGCGTTGAAGGCGCTGAAGCGTATATCCGCCTCCAGCCCCGGCGTGACGCGGTCGATGTCGCCCGGCTGGACCCGTGCCTCGACGATCAGGGGCTCACCCTGTGGAATGATGTCCAGGATCTTGTCCCCCGGCTGCACGACGCCGTCGACGGTGTGGACCTGCATGTCCACCACGGCACCGCTCACCGGCGCGCGAATCTCGGTGCGCTCCACGGTGCGGCTCAGTGCGCGAATGCGCTCGCGGTAGTCGGCGACCTCCGTCTCCACCTCGCTGAGGCGCTCCACCACCTCGCTCGCGAACCGCAGCCGCACCTGGCTCATCTCCAGCTCCGTCTCGCCGATCTGCACCCGCGCCGAGGCGATGGCCGAGCGATGCTCCGCCTGCTCGCCGAGCAGCTCCGCTTCCAGCCGCTCCAGCTCGCGCAGGCGGCCTTTGTCGCCCAGCTTTTGGTCAAACAGCTTGAGCAGGCCGTCGATCTCCTCCCGGTACAGCGCAATGCGCTTATCCTTGGTGTCGATCAGCGCCTGCAGCCCCTTGATCTGCTCATCCAGCTGGCCGATGCGCTTGCGCAGCACACCGATCTCGCCGGTCAGGGTCTCGCGGCGGGCCTCGAACACCCGCCGCTGGCCGCGAAGGGCCTCCCGCACCCGCGGATCATCGGCATGCTCGGTGAGATCCGGCGGGAAAACGGGCTCGGGCAGCCCGTCACGCTCGGCGAGCAGCCGCGCCTCCTCCGCCAGCAGGGCGACATACTTGCTGCGCGCGATCTCCAGCTGCGCGCTCGGCTCGGTGTCGTCCAGGCGCACCAGCACCTCGCCGGCGTCTACCACGTCGCCCTCGTGCACCAGAATCTCTTCCACCACCCCGCCATCGCGGTGCTGGATAGTCTTGCGCGAGGTCTCCACCGTGACCACGCCGGCCGCCACCGCCGCGCTATCGATGGGCGCCACCGCCGCCCAGCCAAAGAAGCCGCCAAAGCCGATCGCCAGCACCAGCAGGCCAAGCAGCCGCTCGGAACGATCGCTGCTTGGTACCACACCGGTGTCGGGCGTGGGCACCTGCTCCAGCACGACCGGGGCATCAACTGTGCTCATATCGATCCCGCAATTGCATTACGCCGACCCTCGCCCGGCAAGAGACGCCACAGCCGAGCCTTCGGGCACGCGCGGGCGCGTGACTTGCTTCAGTATCTCATCCCGCTGACCGAGCGCACTGACAGTCCCGTCCTTCAGCACGAGCACCTTGTCCACCGTCTTCAGCACCGACGGTCGGTGCGTGATCAAAAGCACCGTGGCTCCGTCTGCGCGCAGCCGCTCAATGGCGCGCGTCAGGGCCGCTTCGCCCTGTTCATCAAGATTCGAGTTCGGCTCGTCCAGCACCACCAGCACGGGCCGCCCGTAGATCGCACGCGCCAGCCCCAGGCGCTGACGCTGGCCGCCGGAGAGCACGGTCCCGCCAACGCCCACATAGGTATCGTAGGCCTCCGGCAGCTGGTGGATCATGTCGTGGGCGCCCGCACGCTGTGCCGCATCCACAACCTGCTCGGCGTTCACGTCGCCGAAGCGAGCGATGTTTTCTTTCACTGTGCCGTCGAACAGCTCCACGTCCTGCGGGAGATAGCCCACGTAGGGCCCCAGCTCCTCCCGGTTCCAGACTGCGATATCCGCCCCATCAAGCCGTACCGTACCACTGGCCACCGGCCAAACCCCGAGCACGACGCGGGCCAGCGTGGACTTGCCGGCGGCACTCGGGCCAATCACACCGAGGCTCTCGCCGGGCGCCAATTGCAGGCTTACGCGCTTGAGCACGGGTACCTGCGCACCCGGGGGCGTCGCCACCACGTGCTCAAGGGAGAGCCGACCCAGAGGCGCCGGCAGGCTCATGCGGCGCTCCCGTGCCGGGACCAACTGCAACAGGTTCTCCAAACGCACGTACGCAGAGCGCGCCGATTGGAAGGTCTTCCACGAGTTGATCAGCATGTCGATAGGCGCGAGGGCACGGCCCATCAGAATCGAGCCGGCGATCATGACCCCGGGCGTCACGATATGCTGTACTGCCAAATATGCCCCGACGCCCAGCACCAGCGACTGCAGCATGACGCGCAGTGTCTTGCTTGCGTTGGTCAGCGTGCCCGCACGATCACTGGCGAGGCTCTGGAGACGCAGCACCTCCAGGTGGCGCACCAGCCAGCGGCGGTGCAGGTTTTGCGCCATGCCCATGGCTTCGAGCGCTTCGGCGTTACGCAGATTGCCTTCGATGGATTGGTTGCTCGCGACGGCCAGCTGGTTCGCCCGACCGAGAGGTTTGCGGGTCACCAGTTCGTTCGCGACGGCCAACACCGCCAGCAGGGCCGCCCCAACCAAGGCGACCATGCCGATCAGGGGATGGAGGATGAACAGCACGGCCATGTACACAGGTATCCAAGGCGCGTCGAAAAATCCCAACAAGCCTGGTCCCGTAAGGAAGCCGCGCAGTGCGCCCAAGTCCTGCATTGGCTGCGAGCCAGTGCTGCGCCCGCCGCGAAGGCCCGCGTCGAAGCTCGCCATAAAGAGGCGCGCATTCATGGTTAGATCCAAGCGACTGCTGATGCGCACGAGGATGCGCGAGCGCAGCACCTCCAGCGCTCCCATGAGCAGGTACAAGCCCAGCACGAGCAGCGTCAGGAGCAGGAGCGTCGACTGGCTGCCGCTGGTCAGCACCCGGTCATAGACCTGTAGCATGTACAAGGCAGGAGCCAGAAGCACCAAATTGATGAACAGGCTGAACACAGCGGCGAACGCGAAGGACACGCGGCTCGCCTTGAGCGCGGCCCGCAACTCGTCGACTGGGTGCGCTGGGCTGGGCACAAGAATCCTCCCCGCATCGCAGAAAGCGACATTCTACGCCAAGTCGTAGCCGCAGAAACACGTTGGTCGCTGGGCCTAACTCGACGCGGGCCCCGGCACCCCCAGTCAGCCAGGGTTGTAAAATAGAAACATGCCGAAAGAGCGTCGACGCCGCCCTCGCTTGCGGTTGCAAACCACGCAGGATCAGCTACACTACTGTCAGCCGCATACCACGTGTCGTTTCTGAACAACGTGAAGCTGCCGCGACTGGCATCGGCCCGACCGCGGTTTTGGGCTTCCCGCCACTTGCGTCGGTTGCGCCCTCAAGGCATTGGTCAGGCGCACTGGTGGCGGCGTCGGGCGGTCCTGATGGCGTGCAGCCAGCCGTTGGGATCTGCGCAACTCGGCCTGCCTGAAGCGAGGCGTCGTACGAAGCTGTAGATTGCTTGAGCGCAAACCTCGTTACCGGTAAGCTAAGGGTTGGTGTGTGAAGCCTACAGCTCAGTCCCCCCACCCCACCCTACTCAACGCGTAAGGAAGACTCATCATGGCACTTTCCACCTTCGACCAGAACTTCTACTTGGCAAACAACCCAGACGTGCTCAGCGCCGTCGTGTCTGGCGCCTTCGAGAGCGCCGAGCAGCACTACATGATGTTTGGAGAGCGGGAGGGCCGCAAGCCCAACCAGTTCTTCGATCCCACAGGCTACTTGGCCAATAACGCCGATGTGCTGGCGGCGGTACAGGCGGGCTTAATCTCCACCGGCCTTGAGCACTTCGAGCTCTTCGGGGTCAACGAGAATCGCACCCCCGGTAACCTGCCCTTCGATGAGGACTTCTACCTGGCCAACAACCAGGATGTCGCCGATGCGGTCGCAGCCGGGACCTTCACCAGCGGCTTCGAGCACTATGTGAAATTCGGCGCAGCGGAAGGCCGTCAGCCTGCTGAAGACGTGCCCGCAGGCATCACGGGTGAGGCATTCAACCTGACCCCCGAGCCCTTCGAGTCCGTCACCGGCACGCCCCAGGATGATCTTATCAATGGCGTGATGAGCGAAAACGTGCTTGGGGACTTCACTGGCACCTTCAACACGGGTGACAGCGTCAATGGCGCTGGCGGTACGGACACTTTCAACCTATTCTTGGAAGCTGGAATTGCACCCATATGGACCCCGCCCGCAGGCTCTGCGGTCAGCGCGACTGAGGTGATCAACCTCATCTCAAACGGTGCGAATACCTTCACCACGGATGGCGCCAATGTCGAGGCCACGTTCTTCGACGGCGCGACCCAAGTCTGGCAAGTCAACGGCTCGAACCCTGTGACCAACCTCGGCGCCGGCGTCACCGCGGGCTTCCGCGATGGTGGCACCAGTAACGTCACGGCTGCCAATGGCGCCGATAGCGCCGCCATCGCTCTCGACAACGTCACCCCCGCCCAAACGGTCGCTGTCAACGAAGCCGCCGCCGACGATGTTCAGACTGTCTCCCTGAGCGGCACCATCGAAGAGACGCCCGGGCCCGGAGTTAGCCCATTCACGCTGAATCTCGGCGGCCTCAGTGACGTCCAGACAGTCAACGTCGCCCTGAGCTCCGAAGCCGATCTCGGCGCCTCCAACTACAGCACTGCTACAACACTCGACGCATCTGCCTCCACCGGCGCCGTCACCCTCAACACCGGCGGGACCGTGGAGACCGTGCTCGGCGGCTCTGCAGGCGACGACATCACCACCGGCGCGGCAACTCAGTCGGTCACGGGCAATGCTGGGGCCGATGATGTCCTCCTCACAGGTGGCACCGCCGAAGAGATCGCCATTGCTGAGGGCGATACCGGCATCACCGCGACAACCGTTGATGACTACAACGGTTTCGTGTCCGGCGAAGACAGCTTCAACTTCGGCCTCGACGCCGGCGACGATGCCGTTAATTTTGAAGACGGCGGCCTCTCCAGCAGCTTCACGGACGGCCTGACCAACGCCAACACGGCATTCGCCAGCACCGACGGCCTCCTGTACTTCCTCACCAACGACGGTGGGGACGGCTTCCTGTTCGTGGATCGCGATGCCGACGGTTCAGCTGACGAAGGTCTCATCTTGACGGGCGTAACAACCATCAACGACACAGACATCGTCGCCTAACCGATAGACCAAGCACCCATCAAGGGTGCTCTCAAATCGACCGTTAACGGCCCCGTGAGGGGCCGTTTTTTTGCGTACCCACCGCCCCAGCTGCACGCCCTGGGCCCAAGCCCGCCGCGCGCGGGGCTTGAGTTCGTCATATCGGACGTGCGCCGTCTTGGTGTGTACCCGCCGGCGCCCACCTCCGCGGAGCGCGTGACCGCTCCTGCCGCTGCCAGCTACCGTGCCGCAAGGTATCTTGGCATCGTCTCCCGCCCTGCTTGCTGGGGGCTCACCACCAAGCAGCTTGCCTGCTCCGTGCTGCGCATGCAGCGAGGCTGCCTCCGAAGGACGCCCCCCTGCCTAAGCTCCCGCGGCACGCCGTTGCGCCGGAGGTTCGATGCGCAAATACCTTAGCAGCTAGCCAGACTTACCCCAGTGTACTAAGCTTCTCTTGGGTGGGTATGGTGTGGAAAACACCTGGGATCCGAGCGTGCAAAAACTCTGAGCGCTGCTCGCTTGGACGAACAGCCAACCAACCTCGGCTCTCGGACGCATTCCATGTCGCTGCCGCCTCTACTATCTTACAAAGGGCAGAATTCTCTCATTTTCCGCGACTTCGTTGAACAGAGGAGTTGAACACGCATGAATATTTGCCTCCGAACAGCACTTTCTGGAGCCTTCGCAGGCGCCCTGCTCGCGCTTGGACCAGCGGTTACCTCGGCGGGAGAATCAGCACTCGCGCTTTCCTACGCTGTTCAGGACAACGGTGAAGGCTTCGTCGACTTTACGCTGGAGGCCCAGAACATCAGTTCTGCGCCGGCCTTTGGCGTCGTTGTGCAAGAAGCGTCCGGCCAGTATCCGGCCCTGTTCTATGGGGACATCCAGCCCGGCGAGGTGGTCGGTCAACAGGTCTACCTGACCTACCAAGGGGAACCACCCCGTTTGGCCTGGTCAGTGTCATACACGGACGACGCGGGCAACTACGTATCTGTGCTCGGCGACTGATCAACACGCCAAAACCGCGCTGCGGTCTTGGTCGGACCGCTAACTCTGCAAACAAAAAGGGAGCACTAGTGAATCACTCATGAGCAAGCACTCCAAAACACCCGGCCGCGCTCTTCGGGCGCTCGCGCTACTGGCCACGCTGGCATTCAGTCCGCTGGCTTGGGCTGTCACCGACTTGGTCTTCGTCGTAGACGGTTCGGGCAGCATCAGCTCGACGGACTGGAACATTCAAAAAGACGGTATCGTTGCTGCCCTCCAGGACCCACTGACCGTCCCGGTCGACGGCAGCATCGGCGTTGCCGTCGTGCAATTCTCCGGCTCCGCACGCGTGGAGTTCCCTTATCGCATTATCGACTCAGCCGCTGACGTGAGCGCCGCCGTGGCCGCAGTCACCGGCATGAGCCAAATCCGCGGCAGCACCGGCCCGGGCGAAGGCATCCAGGCGGCAACAGGCCATATGCTGCCGAACGCGCGGATGACAGCGGATCAGTCTTTCTGCTTGTCGACAGACGGCACCACCAACACCGGTACTTCCGTGGGCACTGCCATCTCTCAGGCGAAAAGCGCGGGTTTTGGCCTCGACAAGTTCAGCGTCATCGCCATCGAGGATCTGCCATTCTTCGACGCCCAGCGCGCGGAGAGCCATTACGGCCCACACGTGTTCGGCGGTGGCACCGTCTTCGTCGTCAAGAATGCCGTCGAGTTTGCCAACACCATAGGTACACTCTGTCTCGGCGAGCCCGTCAAGCTCGTGGGCCTCGAGGTTACCCAGGCCGTGCAGGACCTGGAGAACAGCGTGGCGCTCGTGGAGAACAAGGACACGCTGGTGCGGGCGTACTTGGAGCCGCAGAACGGTACAGATCCGGTCAAAGCGACTGCGCGGCTGCGTGGCTACAACGCACTCGGCACAGAGCTCTCTGGCTCACCCCTCACCGCCGTCAACGCAGGCGCTGCCATTACCGCAAAGCCGGACGCCCTGGACCGCAGGCCCACCAAGGACGACAGCCTGAACTTCCGCTTACCGACCTCCTGGACCACAGGTACAGTAACCCTGGAGCTTGAGGGAGTCGGCAACACACTCACGTGCGAAGAGGCTGCCGGCCCAACAGCGAACGATTGCATGGCACAGGTGGCCTTCAACACCGGCTCCGAGGTCGAGCTGAAATTCTTCAAGGTGCAGTGGGAAGACAACGGCGGCACCACACATGTACCGAGTAGCGCAGACCTGAACAACCTGGAGCAGCGCGCACTCGCCATGCTGCCGACTGCCCAGGTCGACCGCACCACGGGCTCCACCATCGACATGGGTACCGGGTTCCCGGCGTTGGCGGACGTCAACGCAGAGCTCGAGTGGAAGCGCTTCCTCGACCTATGCTGGTCTGTACTCGGATGCGAACGCCGCTACTATGGGGCGCTTAGGAACCCAGGCAGCCTTTCAGGCCTCGCCAACGACATCCCGGGGACGGTCTCGTCCAGCATTATTAAAGACGGCGACGTCGTCGGGCGCAATGTCCACATCCATGAGATCGGCCACACAATGGGCCGCCACCATGCCGTGAGCGCCACCGCAGTCGGTACTGATGGCGCTGGTAGGCCGCTTGGGCCCTGCAGGTCCGTGGCGGGCACCACAGCGCCGGATTTCCCATTCGTGGAGAATGTTAGCGGAAGCCTGCGCTCGGTGCTCGGGCCCCTGACGCTCGGCGATGAAAAGATCATGTTCGGCTGGGATTCGCTGCGCGACATGGTCCTTGATCCTACGGCCCACTACGAGTTGATGAGCTATTGCGGCAACTCCAACAACACCTCCCAGTGGATCTCCAGCTTCACGTGGGAGGGGCTGCGCAACACCATCAACTCCGAGTTCGACAACCTCCCGCCGGCGGGCGCCGGAACCGGCACCAGCTACATGATGATGCGCGGGCGAATGAATTTCTCAACGGGTACTGCGGAGTTCAGGCCCGTACTGGGCTTTGAAGTTGGCAGCGGCATCACTCCCCCCACACCACCAGCCGGCGATTACGACCTGGTGCTCCTGGACGGTAGCGGAGCAGAGATCAGCAGCATAGCCTTCACGCCAGTGCGCATGGATCCCTTCCTGAGCAATCCTTCTGCTCGGGGTGACGAGCTTGGGCTGTTCTTGATCCCGGTCCTTGACGACGGCTCCGTGCGTGGGGCCCGAGTGGAGTCCGCCGGCATGACGCTGACGAGCGTCACCGCTAGCGACAACCCGCCCACCGTGCAGCTCCTCTCACCAAATGGAGGTGAGGTCTGGAGCGGCACCAATGAGACGGTCAGCTGGAGCCAAAACGACGCCGACGGAGACGACCTCATCGCCGCCGTTCAATTCAGTCCGGACAACGGTGCGACCTGGCAGACCATTGGCATGGATGTGCAGGCGACATCTGTCGACGTGAACCCACAGGAGCTCGCCGAGACCAACCAGGCGCTGATCCGAGTGCAGGTCAGCGACGGCTTTGACACCGCCGAGGACGTCTCGGATGCCACCTTCACGACGCCGAACTCAGCGCCGACCTGCGATATCACGCAGCCGGGTTCGGGGGATCTGTTCGTGAGCGTGCAGCCGGTGAATTTCGTGGCATTCACCAACGATGTCGAGGACGGCACTGTCGCCGGAAGCAACATCAGCTGGTCCTCCGATCTCGATGGCAACCTTGGCGCAGGCTCGAGCATCACCCCAACCGCCGACGAGCTAACCGAGGGGACTCACACGATTACCATGATCTGCACAGACTCCGGTGGCGCAACCGACGAAGACTCGGTCCAAATCGACGTGGCACGAGTCGCCGGTCCGACCTTTACACCGGGTGACGCCGACGGTGACGGGGACATTGATCGCGATGACGTCCTCGCGATCATCCGCAACCTACGGCAGAATCCGGCGACCAGTTGTCCTGCTTGCGATATGGATGGCGACGGCGACATCGACGGTTTGGACTTCCGGGAGGCACTATTGAGCTGCACACGTCCACGCTGCGCCCCTTAGTAAGCAGGCAATCTTCAGAGGAGTGAATAGGGCGCATGGATGCGCCTGGAACGACTAAAGCACCAGGGGCCCGTAGTTATTGACACTACGGCCCTGGGTATCCCTCACTAGAGCGCCAAGTTGGCGCTCTATTTTTCTGCGCACCGCAGACTCATCGACACCAGTTATCCCTTTAGGTGCTCCCTACAAACGGGACAGCCTGGCGACAAAGAGGATCTTAGCCCATGCGACAGCCCCTCCGGTTATGGCTCATGCTAGGCGTGAGTCTCAGCACAAGCGCCTGCACTGGTGCAATGGCTTCCACCTCGGCAGAGGTCGAACCTAAGGGCGGCGTCACTGGCTTCGTCTACCATCAAAGCGACGTGCAAACCATGCCAGACACGCCATACACCAGAGGCCTGGTAATCGGCATCGATGTCGCCGCTTGGAATACTCTCCGAGAGCGCCTGGGACTGACCGGTGAGTTCTCCAGGAACCACTTCAACCTCTCAAGCGAGCTCTACGAAACCGCCATAGCGGCGCGGGCAGACATCGGAGAGAACGGCCGATACCATTTACAGCTTCCGCCTGGGGACCACATCCTTTGCCTGGGCAACCTACCAGTACCCCCGGTAGATGAATCGCGCTACCCGGTCGCTGTCAATGGCTGTGCTCGCGCAGCTGTCCCAAAAGCAGGTTTGCGGCTTGACTTCTATGTTGGAATTGGTGGTGTACGCGCTGTCACTCCCTGAATGCAGCGTGCGGAGTAGATATGCTACCTCTGGTTATTGGCTAACGTCGTGTATGCGCGCTCAGGAGCACCCCTGTGTCGGGTGCGCTGCCCCATACACCTTGTACGATTACAGGCGTTAAAGGGAACTAAACGAGAGGCTCGACGAGACGAGACATCCGACGAACCCAAAGAGAGGCGGTATTGGCGCATCCCAGGCGCGCGTCAGCTGGCGTCGCGTCGTGACCGCACGCTTCTTAGGCATTCCTGACCCAGGATATCTTCTCCAGATCGCGCCCAACCTGGCAGCCGCCTCAACCCGTGCCGGCCGCGAACGTGACAGGTGGCGGGCGTCGGTATTGCCCACACACCCTCCGATGCCTGTTATCCACCAGTGTCGCATGGCAACCGCGGAGGGCGCCTCGCTGCACAAGCTTTGTCAAGAATCCGCCGCAGCCAAGCGCACGGGTGCCAAACCCGGTACCGTGCATACCGTGAATCTGACACTGCCAATCCGACTGCCGCTACGTGATCGAAGCCTGATCCTCGTCGAATCCGGCACCGCACTTCGGGCGTCCCCTGCACTACCAGCGCCAACCGACACGATATAGACTAGCGGCCCCCTGTTAGGATCGCGGGCACGACTTAGGGCGTATAAGGGTTCGGCCGGCCCTGAAAGGCCGGGAAGGCGTCACTGTTGACCGTGCTCGGCGGCAGGTTGGTACCGAAGACCGAGAAGTTGTACTGGGACGTGACGGCCCCGTCCGGCACTTCGATGACGCCCGAGAATTGGGTGCACAGACAGCCAATCGTGCACTGCGGGCTAGTGCCGCCGCCGGAGCCATCCGGGCAAAGCCCATACTCAACGGTCTCGGCCACCGTCGGAGTCCCGGGGTTTGGGACAAAAACCCTACATTGCGTTGCGTTGCCCCCACACGAGCAGGGCACCGCGGGGTCGCTGCTCAATGCACAGCCCGTGCCTGTACACTCGCAGGTCGCTTGGCATTGTTCTGTGGCGGAACCGAAATCAAAAGGACACACTGGCCAAGTCGCCTCCTCAACCACACGCCGGGAAGGATTGGCGACGGTCAAATCACACCTGTAGCCACTCTCGCAGCCACAGGCTTGCGGCGTCGCCTCGGAGCCGGGCGGGCCGCTCGGCCGGCCATCATTATTCCAGTCCGTCTGATACGCAGCGCAGGGCGCCGTAAGCAGCCGTTTGTGCGTCACGCGCAGGTAGTACGGCCCTGGACTACCCAGCCCCACGACATACCTGTCGTTATTGCCAATATCGCTGTTGACGGCGAGTAGCGGTGTCGCATAGTTGCCCGCGGCTTCCTGTGCGGCGCCGGCCGCGTCGTACAGCGAAAAGAGCCAATTGCCGTTGGTGCATTCGGCATGGCCGCAGATTTCCAAGGCCAAGACCTCGTTGCCGGGCGAGTCGTAGACATACCAATCGTCGTCCAGGCCCTGCGAGTACTGGAAGCCGTCCCCGTCCGGGTCGGGGACTTCGGTGCCGGGCTCGAAATTGAGGTTGATGACACCGAACATCGCGACACCCGTGGCAAGAGGGCTCGCTGACTGTGGTCCGTCGTTGGGCTCCAGCTCGGCGTCGTAGAAGCCGGCGATGAAGTTCTGCGTCTCCAGCGGCGAGCTCTGAATCACGACGGCCAGATTGTAGGGCTCGTAGTTCAGCGCGGTGGGCTGCAGAGAGATGTAGTAGGTGCCCACCAGACCGAGGGTCACCCGATAGGAGATATCGCCCTGTGGCGACGTGGACCCTGGCACGGCGCCGGCATCGAACTGCGCAAAGATGTTGCCCGCAGCGTCTCTGACCGCGATTTGCCAGCCCGAGACAGAACCTGTGGGCACCGAGAAATTGATGGTCATGTTCTGGTTGGGCTCGGATGTGACCACGTAGAACCAATCTTGGTCCTCCATGCCGTAGGCCTGGCCCCAGAACTTGGTATCGCCCAGCAAGGCGTCTGCAGTGACGATATTGTCGTTCGGCTCCGTCTCGCCGTATTGCGGTGCCGCCAAGCACGCGCCCAGATAGATGCCGCAGCCGTTGGGGTTGGCCTGACAGGCCGCGAGCATGTTGGCCTGGCCGGAGGCCTCGCCGTTTAGGTGGCCCGCGTTGAAGCCTTCGTTATAACCGACCCCGCGACCATCGTTGAAGGCTGCGCTGCAATCCGGCCCCTGACTGCTGTTCTCCCACCATACTTGCCCCACTGCATCGGCGCTGATCAGCACACCGATACAGAGCAGGGCGGCGCTTCTCGTCATCATCATCAATCTACCCCAGATATTGGCGACTCAGCATGGTACTCGCGACTTGGCACAACAACGACAGCCAATCAACTTGGTGGGTCCGAACGGAGTGCACCAAGCGGACCCTGTGACCTGACCGGGGCACTGCTGCAACCCGAAACCACCAGGCTGGCTGGCCTCTGATCAGGCATCGCCCCATGCGCGAACGCCCTGAAAGCCCGATTGTGCTGCGCCGCAAGGGAGATTGGTTTGACCAGCATCAAGCCCTTGACCGCGTACCCTGCTCACTCGTCCCAGTCGCTCAGGCCGCAAAACCTTGGCAAAGCTTCGGCGACGGCAGGAGGCGGAGCGCACGCTGCAGGTGCCGACGTCGCGACGTGCCGATAGCTGGCCCACTTATCCCAGATTCTCGCCATCGCCACCTGTTAGCATCGGATACTCGCCGGTGGGAGGCCGAGAACCCGGTCGCACTCCGGGAGTTGTGTAGCAAGAAGCGCACGCCAGCGCGGTCTTGGCTAGAGGCAATGCCGAGCTTGGAAACCGCGGGCGGTTACCAGGGGCGGTGCGATTTTCCCGCCAGCACGGCCGTGAAAATTCCCTTTTCTTGGTCCAGCCGTTACGCCATTATGTCCGCTAGGATTGCGAAGCGTTGCCCATGCACAAGATGCGCCGACCGCCCTCTGCTACCAGCCCTCTGCTACTAAAGCCGATCCGCACGCGAATCGTGCCTGTTTTGCTATATCTACCATGAACATCGCATCCAAGCCCATCGCCGCCGCGGCCTTCATCGCTGCACTGCTCGCGCTCGCTAGTAGCGTACTGGTGTTTCTCGAGCTCGGTCGGCTCGAGCGCTCGATCGCCGCGGCGCTCCCCGACGAAGCGACAGAAACGCAACAAGCCCTGCCCACGGACACAGCGGATCTGACTCCGCCCGAGGCCGACCTTCAGCGCGCAATACAGCAGTTGCAGGCGGAGATCGCCGCGATCCGCGCAGGCCAACAAGTCTCCGCCGTGAGCCCCGTCCCGCCCCGGCCGGCCGCACCACCGGCAGACAACGACTCGGCCGACGTCGGACCTGAGATTCCCGCCTATACGGAGCCGCCCGTGATCCAACGATTCGCCGAAGAGTGGGGCCAAAGCGACTGGGGGGCAGCAGCCACGGACGCGGTCGAAACGGCCGCTGTGGACCACCCTTTCTTTGGCGACATCGGCGGCGCCGTCGTCTCGGATTGCCGCCAGACGGCATGCCAAGTGGAATGGCTCGCTCCTGCCTTCGAAGAGGTCGGCGAAGACGAGCGGGACCGTCTGCTGGGCCAGGCCCGCTACGAAATGCTCGCCCTTGCCGCTCGGAGCGTTGACGACCTAGGGCCCATGGCCGTCAACTGGCGCGGTGGTGACAACGGCCCCGTCTTGACAGTGACCTTTGAGCAGAACGCCGGGCAAACGCGCTGATCTCAAGCACACCAGCAACCGGCGCCATGCACGTGATCCCGTCGCCTTAGGCGTCATAAACCAGGAGGCAACACCACAAGGCACGCTCCTCGACCATCGCCAGCTATCTGGGCGCTACCGGATAGTCCATCCCTCACGAGGTTTCACAATGAAAGACTTGCAGCTACTCCGTCGTTCCACCTGCACCCGTTTCACGTCAATCGCAGCAGGTATGCTCCTGCTCTTAGCGGGCGCCGTGACCACCACCGCCTCGGCCAACGACATCGTCATGCATCCCGCCGGCTGCCAAGCGCCATTCCTCAGCCAGGCCGGTCCCATGCGCTGGCACGAGCATTACCTGATGAACCCCGCCTCGAATATTTCGACGTTCGTGATTTGCCCACTTACATTTGACGACGACGTCGTCACATTTACCGCCGGGTCAACGAGCTTCATCGACATCGATGGCGCCATTCAGAACGGCGCTGCGTCGCAGTCGCCGGTCTGCTTCTTTGCTGCGGCCGCCAGCAACAATCTGAACCTCGATCCGTACATCACCACGGCGGGCGGCGACCGGACCTTTATTCAACCGCTCGGCACCAGCCTCACCTTCCCACTCTGGGAATCCGGCGGTACCGTGTCCCATGACGCCATCATCGCGGCGACGGGAGCCCCCAACCCGGCCGATTGGAATGTCGCGCTCTTCTGTCAGCTACCGCCGGGCTACGCACTCTCGACGCTGCATCTGCAGCAGTAGTTGCTGCGGCTGCCACTGACGGCTTCCATTGGGCGGCGCCTGCGGTACGGGATAGGCTGAGCACCGCCCGCCAATCACGGCCAGGGTGGAGTGCGCTTCGCGCATTCCCCCTGATAACTCCTAGAGCCATCGCGCCCGGGCATTATCGGAGCGAGGTAAAGAAAGAGCCGGGCCCGGACTGCTCAGCAGAGGACGGACCGGCAGCGGCGCTGAAGGGCGTTCCGCTCAGACCCGCGTCGAGCGAAGTCGCGTTTTCAACCAGCGCATTGGCGCGGTCACCCGCCAGGATGTCGAGCGACGCAGCTCGGTCAGCTGCCCCTCTGCGCGACGCTGCGCATCACGCGCCTCTTCCAGCGTTTCTCGCGCGAGTGCCAACTGCTCCCGAAGATTACTTGGGTCCGTCTCAGGCCCTTCGCTGTCAGAGCGTTGCCCACTCTCCGTAGCTACCGCCGACGTCCTCGCCAGCCTCGCGCCCATCTCGCCGCTCCGATCTAAGCTGTCGTGCGTTCTGCGGACACAAAATGCAGGTCCCCAGCCGCGATAGCACTCGGGCTCGCTCTCCGCGGCGTGCTTGCGGGCCATGGTGGCGATGATCATCGTCGGCTTCAGCACCCCCAGATCGATCAGCAGCTCGTTGGCGGCGTGGAGGCGATCGACAAATTCACGGTCAGCGGCGGCGTCTGCGTCGTAGTTGTGGCCAAACGCTCGGTCGATGAACACATCGGTGAGGTTGCCGAAGGCCATCAGCTTCAAGAAGTCAAAGCGTTCCACCAACAGCGGCATGATGTCCTGCGCACGAATCCCTTCGAAGCCCTCCCCGGAACAGTCCCAGTTGACGAACTCGTCTTCGAGGCGCCGAAGCTGCTGATTATACTTTTTGCGCTCGGGCAGGGTCTTCCAGATGGCTTCGACTAGGCGCTGCGCCTCCGGCCAACGCATATGCCCGTTGCGACCGA
The DNA here is from genome assembly GCF_016583825.1 of Thiohalocapsa halophila. Classification (GTDB taxonomy): domain Bacteria; phylum Pseudomonadota; class Gammaproteobacteria; order Chromatiales; family Chromatiaceae; genus Thiohalocapsa; species Thiohalocapsa halophila. The sequence goes on from NZ_NRRV01000046.1 coordinate 32,208, forward strand.
TGATATCGGAGATCACGAAGCGTGCGTCCTTTGCCATGGCCTCATGGACTTGCTCGAAGACGTGCTCCAACCTGACGATGTGGTGTAGGGAGTGATGGGCCATCACCGCCGCATAGGTTTCCGAAGGCTGCCAGTGGTTGATGTCGACTTCGGTGAACACGAGAAGATGCGCAACACCAGCGGCCTTTGCGGCTTCGCGCCCGCGCTCCAGCAACACCGGTGACAGCTCGGTGCACTCCAAGAGGAAGTCCAGGCCCTCCTTTTTCAGGCGTGTGGCGATGTCCACTTCGATGGAGCAATCTCCGGAGCCGATACTCAGGAAGCGGGATTCACCGCCAGACGCACACTCCGCAAAGGTGTTGGCGAATATCTGCACTGGATCGGCAGTGCCGAATAAGCGATTAAGCGGCGGCGCGAGGTAACGGCCTGCCCAGTAGTGGAATATGGGCGGCAGGTCATGGATATTCTCGACTTCGCGATACTGGTCGATCTGCTGGCGAAGCTTTGCGTTGTAGTCGTTACTGTCGGTCATCCGCTACAGGCCATAGGAGTCGGGCGTTTGAGAAAATGGCGAAGTCTTTCAGCCGCGGGCTGTAGATGCTGCCGAGCCAGCAGGCGCACCTAGCGGGGCGTCAACGGGCCGATCAGCCACCGGCAGGTCGAGCTCCATCAGCAAATCTGCGAGGCGCTTGCGATTTGAGGCCACGGAGAACTCGCGGTCGACCAGCGCCAGTCCGCCATCGGACAAACGCATCCAGAGATCTGCATCGTGGTACAGGCGAATGACGGCCTCCGCAAAGGCGCTCGGCCCGTCGGCGATGAGGGCCCCGGACGCATCTTCCAGGCCCAATCCTTCCGCAGCAATCGTGGTGAGCACGCAGGGGACGCCGTAGGCAAGGCTCGTCACTACCTTGCCCTTCTGCCCGGCACCATAACGCAGCGGCGCCACCGACAGCCGCGCCTTTGCAAAGACGGGCGCGATATCCTCGACGAACCCAAGGACGCGAACACCATTCCCGGCAAGCGCTTCCACCTCCGGAACCATGTGGCTGCCGATGATCGACAGCTCCGCGCCGGGCAGCTCTCTACGGATCAGGGGCCAGATCTCGCTGCAGAGCCATTGCACCGCGTCGACGTTGGGCGGGTGGCGGAAGCCGCCAACGAACACTAGGCCGCTGCGCTCCTCGAAGCCTTTGCTGCGACCGGGAATCTCGCGCAGTAGCGGTATTACCCGCACGCGGACGCTCGGTGCCTCCCGCACCAGCAGGTCCCGTTCTGCGCTGCTGATGACGATGGTCGTATCGGCACGGTCCATGACGTAGCGCTCAATGCGCTCCATGTCCTCAGCCTCGCGGCTCGTCGGCGTGCCGGTTTCAAGCTCGGCACGCCGGCGCTCGCGCAGGAAGTGGAGATCGACGGTATTGAAGATGATCCGGGCGCGTGGGCAGGCCGCCCGGACCTTGTCGATGCAGTCGAAGGCGGTCCTGGCACGCACCAGCATCACGACATCGAGCTCGCTGCCGCGCTCGCGAATGACCTCATCCACGGACTCGATATACGGGTGGAACAGGCACTCGACGCCGAGGGCCTGCAGCGCCGTGGTGTAGGCGCCGTAGTGGAGCAGATTCGTCTTTGGGATGAAGGTTATCCGGTAGCCGAAGTCGATCAGCATGCGAAGATAATTGAGCATATCGACCGACCCGGAATCCTGATCCGGGGTCGGCGTGCAGTCGTCGATCAGCAGCATGCGGGCGATGGGACGGCGGTCCGCGGAGAGCCGCGGCGGCCTGAGCTCGGGGTCACCGTGGTCGGCGAGCACATGCCGCCATTTGTCGACGAAGATGTCACGGTTTCGAACTTGGTAGGACTTCATCCCGCTGCCCAGATCCGTACCGGCCGAAACCCCTTCGTAGTGCACAACCTGCGACAGGGGCTGATACAGGGTCCGCAGGCCCCGCGCGCGCACCATGAAGGCGAGGTCGGTATCCTCGTAATAGGCAGGGGCATAGCGCGCATCGAAGCCGCCGAGCTCCTGGAATAGGGCGCGAGGGATCATCAGTGCGGCACCCGAGCAGTAATCGACATCGCGCACGAAATTGAACTCGGGCGCCGCCGGATCGGAAAGCCGACCCCAATTCCAACCGCTGCCGTCGGCCCAGATGACCCCTCCGGCCTCTTGGAGTCGACCATCGGCATAAATCAGCTTGCTGCCCACGAGGCCGACGCCGCGGTGGGCATCGAAGGTTGCCACGAGATGATCCAGCCAGCCGGGCAGCACTAGGGTATCGTTGTTCAGAAAGAACAGATACCTGCCTCGGGCTTCCTGTCCGCCTCGGTTGCAGGAGCCGACGAACCCAAGGTTCTCGGCATTGCGTCGATAGCGGATATCCTCGCGATCGGCCAGGTGCGCCTCGGTCTCGTCGCTGGAGCAGTCGTCGACGACAAGGACTTCGGTGGCCACACCAGGCAGCGCCTTTGCGATCGAATCCAGGCAGGCGAGCGTGTAATTCAGCTTGTTGTGAACAGGAATGACGACCGTGACCAGGGGATCATCGGCGGGCCCTCCGGCGATGCGCAGGTCCTCGACCACAGGCTCGGGCGGTGCCGACGTGGGACCGGCGGCCGCCCGCTTTCCCTGCTCGATCCAGCGCGTCTGCTCGAGCCAAGCCTGATACGGGGTGCTGCCGCTCAGCAAGGGGCGCAGCCCCCGAAAGATGAGACTCTTGGCTCGGTAGCGCAGCCGCCCCGACAGCGGGACTCGATGCCAGGCATCCTGGACGGTGCTGAGTAGGTTCCTGCGGGAGGCGCGTGCCGCGCGCCCTGCGCCGCGCACCGGGCGGGTAAGCCTCCACGACAAAGAATGGTAGACCGTGTCGATCTCGTCGTCACGCGCATGCAGCGCCGCGGCGACTTCGGCCAACCGCCGGTTGGTGTCGGCCAGTTGCTGTTGGAGGTCTTGGCGAAGCGCACCCGCCTGCTGTCGCTCTTGGTCCAGGCGGTCTTGAAGCTGGGCGGTCGCCATGCGGTGGCCGACCAGTTCCTTCCACGACTCGCCAGCATCGCCGAGCTGCTTTGAAATCAGCTTGTCGCGATCAGCGATGCCACCGTGCAGCCTGTAGTTCTCCTCTCGGAGCCGCACGAGCTGGTCCGCCAGCGGCTGACCGGAGCTTTGCGTCAATGCGAAGGGACGCTGCGGCGGCGACGGATCAGCGAGCAATTCTGGGTCGAGCCCCCCCTCAGCGACCAGCGGCGGCCGTTCCTGCGGTACGAGATAGGCCCGCCGGTAGTCGAATGGCGGGATTAGACCCGGCTCAGCGGAGGGTAGCGGGGGCGGCTCCAGTGTGCTCAGGTGTCGCTCGGCGAAGTGTATCAGCGCGTCATTCACGTCAGGTGCATCGAGGCCCGGCGGCAGTAACAGACTCCAACGCCAAGACGCGAGCCGCTCCGGGAAGGCGCCCAGCATCGGGGCGGCCACCGGCAGGCCGGCCTGCATGCAGGTGGTCAGCGTATAGCTCCAGGTTTCCGGCCATCGCGCCGGAAACCAGGCTAAATGCGGTGCCAGGTTGCGCAGCCGTCCCGGCAGCTCTGCCTCGTTGTAAGCGCCATGGACAACAAGCGGGGCCTCCTCCAATGTCGGCAGCGGACCCAGCGGATGCCCGATCAGATGGAGCTCAAGCCGAAGACCTCGTGCCGCGGCGTCACGCGCCGCCGCGGCGAGCACACCCCGGCCCTTCGCATCGGACAGCTGCCCAAGCACGACGACCCGCAAGGGTGCATCGGGATGCCAGCGGCGCGGCGCCGGGGCCGGATAGCTCACCCGTTCCGGCAGCTGGTCGTGATGGGCGACCAGGACGTCCAGCTCCGGCCAGACCCGCGTCAGCCGTTGTGCGGTATCCCGGCTCGGCGCCAGCACGCGCTCGGCGCCTGCCAGCCAGCCGTGCTGCCCCGCGCGCCAGCCACGTATATCCCGTGAAGCCGCATCCATGTCCCGCGCGAGGCATGCGGTGCAGACGCCTTCGGCCGGCTGATCACAAAACCGACCATCGCTGTCGATCAGATTGATACGAGGACACACCGGCCGGAAGTCGTGAACCGTGACGTCATAGGGCGCCGCCAGATCCCGCAACAGACGGCCGGTCATGTCCTCGATCCCGGCCCCATGGTGCATGTGCGCCCGCTCGATTCGCAGTGCCTTCAGCAGATCGCGCAGGCGCCGGTAATCGGTGTCCCGATGAAAGGCCAGCTCCGCAGCCTCCGAGCCGCGCTGCCAGGACAAGCTCACCGCACCATCGCCGTCAGGCCGCAGGACCAATACTTCCGCCTTAGGCTCGAGCCACTGTGCGAGCTCACGCAGATGGCGCTCGACACCACCGCCCAGCGCATGACTGATGAAGAGCAAGCGACGCCGCGGGGAGCGCGCGAGCCGCTGCCAGTCAACCCGCGCGCGCAACGCCCGAGCGGGATCACGCTCGATATGCTCGGCGACCATTAGCTCATAGGCGGGATGTCGCTCACGCAGCGGTCGCTGGGCGGTCGCCACAAGGGCGTCCTTCTCCGCGCCGAAGCTCACGCCGCCGCAATGACCAATAAAGACATCGGCCGCCAGACGATGCCGCCAGCCCTGATAATGGGCGCGCATACTGAAGTCGGCTTCCTCGCCGTAGCCGCGGCCGAATGCTGCCTCATCGAATATGCCGACGGCATCCAGGCAATCGCGCCGAATATAGGTGCAGAAGCCGACGGCCGTGGGCAGGTCCACACCGGCGCCGCTGTTAACCTCCCGCATCAGCGCATCCAGCGCAGCGACGGTCCAGCCTTCCGGCAAGAGATTGTCACGACAAAACAACGGATAGGCGCAAATCGTGGCACCCGCATTCGCAAAGGGCGTCACGGTGCCGATATCAGCGGCGCCGTAGGCGGCAGCACGCAACCGATCCAACCAATCGTTCGCCACCTCGGTATCGCTGTTCAGCAGTACGATATCGCGCTCTGGATGCAGCCTCATCCCGCGATTCACCGAGGCGACGAAGCCGAGATTACGATCGTTCTCCAGAAGCGTGATCCGGCCTTCTCCGGCCAATTCCCGTAGCCATTCGCGCAGGCTCGCATCGGGTCCACAATCATCGACCACGACCAGCTCGAATGCCGCCGCCGCAGAGGAAGCCAGGACGCTCTTCAAGCAGAGCTGCGTTTCCGCCAAACCGGCATACACCGGTACGATCACCTCTACCGGTTGCTCGTTCGGCAGGACGGTGCCACAAGATGTTGCCCCCGCCGATGAGCGCTCTTCGGGCGCGCACGAAACGATGAACTGATAAGTCAGCGCGTCGTCGGCTTCCAGGAGCGCCCCGCGCAGCTCCGGTGCCAGCGCATCGACGCGATCTGAGGCGAACTCGCTCTGCTCGACCGTTAGCTTCACGGTGTCGAAGGAGTACGACCGCAGCCCGCAGTCTGCCAGCATCCCCCGCAGGGACGATCGGGTAAAAAAGCGAATATGCGTTCGATCCAGAAGTCCTTCGTCGCGATAGCGCAGCTCGCCTTGGATGAGCTCGGCAATCAGGCCCGCGTGGGCGACGTTCGGTACCGACAGCAGCAGCACGCCGTCGGCCTTCAGGAGCGGCTTGAGCCTCAGCAGCAGCTGTTCGGGGGCTCTCAGATGCTCCAGTATGTCGGCGCAAACGATCGCGTCGTAGCGCGCCTGGCCGACCAAGGCCGCCGGATCATCGTGCTCGAGGTCCGCGACCCAGAGTGAGCGAAACACGGACACGCCGTGGGCCGCGGACGCGGCATCCATCTCGATACCGTCGACCAGGCAGGCGCGCTCGTCATGGAGGTAAGCCGCCAGGACCCCGGGGCCGGCGCCCACATCTAGCACCTCCGAGCCTGGCCGGACCAAACGCGCGAGCTTGGCCAGTGAATCGTTACCCTTCGGGTCGAAGGCGCGATGGTATTGATGGGACATGCACTATGCTCAAGTCAAGAGGCTGGGCGTTCTCAGGCGATCCGCCGCAGCTGAATATCCGCCATCGGGATACCGACCAATCCGGTTGTCACGCTGCTCGTATGGGCGCGGAAGAGCAATGCATCGTGTGCCCAATGGTGCTGAATGTGCTCACTCTGACTACCCTCGGCGACCCCGATATCGATGCTGTACTCACCGGGCGGAAGGATCGGCATCGAGAAGTCGAAGGACGCCTCAACGCAATTGCCCGCCACCACAGCCACCGGTTGGTCTGCATACGTCAGAAAGGTATTGTCACCGAACAACAACTGCCCCAGCCGATCCTTGACAAAAAAGCCAACGATAGGCCGCTCGATATCCAACAGCGCCTGGACCCGTACCATAAGGCGGACGGCACTGCCGCCCACCACCCAAGCCAGTGGTAGCCCATCTGGTGTGCGCAGCTCGACATTGACGACCTTGGCGCCTCCAGCGCCGAACGAGGTGGCATCAAAATCGAACTCAAAAACCTCGATATCATTTCGGAACGGACTGCAGTTCAAGTACTGGAGACGCTGGTCCACGGCCGGTTCCGCCGACCGCTGGATCTCTGGCTCGGCAGCCGTCCTAGCTACCTCGGCCACGCCGAGCTCCCGGCGCTGCTGCGCATGCAGCGCCGCCAGATACGCCTCACAGGTCTCTTTGGCGGGTCCCTGCTGCTCAATCCGTCCGCGATCGAGCCATATCGCCCGCTCGCAAAGATTCATGACGGCGCTGGTGTCGTGGCTCACGAACAGCACGGTACCCCGCTCGCGAAAGCGACGCAGAAAACGCATGCACTTCTGCGTGAAGAAACCATCGCCGACGGCGAGCGCCTCGTCAATGATGAGCACATCGGCGTCTACATGCGCAATCACCGCAAACCCGAGCCGCACGAACATGCCGCTAGAGTACGTCTTGACCGGCTGGTCGATAAACTCGCCGATATCCGCGAACGCCAGGATGCAATCCAGGCGCTCGTCGATCTGTTCCGCAGTCAAGCCAAGCAACGCCGCGTTCAGCTTTGCATTCTCTCGGCCCGTAAACTCGGGGTTGAAACCGGCGCCTAGCTCCAGCAGCGCGGCGACACGCCCGCGTACCGCCATTTCCCCTGCCGTTGGCGTGAGGGTCCCACAGAGTATCTGCAGCAGGGTCGATTTGCCGGAGCCGTTGCGCCCTATAATGCCGACGGTTTCGCCCACCTGCACCTCGAACGAGACATCCTGCAGTGCCCAGAACTCATGAAAGAACTTCCGTCGCCCCCGCCACAGGGCCTGCTTGAGTCGGTCCTGTGGCTTGTCGTAGATCTGATAGCACTTACTGAGGTGCGCGGCATGTATTGCCGGTTCAGAGAACATCAGCGAAGCCCCGGCGAGATTTCTCGAACCACGCGAACCCGAGCGCCGCGACCAGAGCGCCCACCGCGAGCGCCACCATCTGTGCAGGCCAGTCTGGAGCCTGTCCGGCGATCAGCACCGCGCGGGTTTGTTCGATGACGAATGTAAGCGGGTTCAGATACAGAACCGTTCTGTACGGCTCCGGCAGCGCCGTCGCCGGATAAAAGATCGGACTCAAGAATAACAACATTGTTGTCACGGTGCCGGTCATCTGCCCGATATCACGCAGAAAAACACCCAGCGAGGCGAGTATCCAACTGACCCCGAGAGTACCCAGCAGTAACGGCAGCCAAACCAACGGCAGCCAGAGGATCGTCGCTGACAGATACCCCTGGGAAAGCACGAGGAAAATGCTAAGAACAACCAGGCTGATAACGGCGTGAAATAACGCAGTGCCAAGCGACACCCAGCAAAGCAGCTCGAGAGGAAAGCGGACCCGTTTAACGTAATTGACATTAGACAATACCAGTGAGGGAGCACGGTTGATGCATTCCGCCACCAGGCCATGCACGATCATACCCGCGAAGAGGTTGATCGCGAACGTCACGCGATCCTCCGCACCGCCGCCCCAGCGCGCCCGGAACACGACGCTGAAAACAAAGGTGTAGATTGCCAGCATTAACATGGGCGTGATCAGCGACCACAATAGACCCATGGCTGAGCCGCGATACCGACCGGCGACATCGCGACGGATCAGATCCCACAATAACCTGCGCTGGCGCCACGCCGGGGTTAGAAAATTGAAACGATTTAGCAAACAGGGCCCACCTGTTGTAGCACTTCTGGAATCAAGCGAGATGGCATTGAGCTTTCGCGCTCCGAGCGTCAGCACCGCCTGCGGAGCACTTCGCGATCCCGACTCGTGGTCTTGGTGTCAACGCCGGACCGATCGCGCCGCGGTGGATTAATTGGCGCAGGCTTTGCCATCTAATGTATATGCGTTAACCATGCTGTCGGCTACATTTTCTCCAGTCTGATGTCTATAGGACAATGGTCGGCTAGATCGGGACATGTGATCAATGTGATTTCCCCCTGTCGTCATCACGACACCCTCGCGGTATGAAAGCTACTTTTCCGCAGGCGGTGATTCGATAAACGGACAGACCCCCTACCGCGTGGATTCGTGACCGCGCATCGAGGCAGGTCGGAGCCCGCAGCAATGCGAGCGGATTCCGCTGAAGGCGGTCACGCAGTAAACCGAATAGGCAGCGTCAGGGCGAGAGATAAAGGCGGGGACAGGTGGCGAGGGCACCGGCACCCTGCTCCCAAAGAGCGCTAATCCCTGGAACTTATGCGTAACCTAGCCGATGCCTCGATGAATGATCCAATGGCGGAACGGGGACTGAGCATCATCGTGCAGAGCGCTCGGCTATGCAGGGTTCACGCGCGCCGGTCGACGCACCGGCCGTGCAGCCTTGTCAGAGCGGCATGATGCCGTCCACTGGGCGCTCTGGCAAGAACTCCAGTCAAGTCGTTGTGGCTCGGAGGCTAGGCACCGAAATCCTCCCACCTCCGCATCTCCCCGCCCATAGGCAACATGCCGCTAAGCCACGCCCGAAAGTCACCTCGACGACGCAGGGCAGACGCCGAGCAACCGCACCGACCCCCTGCATCGCAGTGCGCTTCGGGAGACCACCTTCGCAGTCTTCGACCGCCCCCGCGGAGGAAGGGACTGCACCCGGTCCCGACTTCCTGCCCGAGCGTCAAGCCTGGACGCGGGCGCGCTCGTGGAGCGATTATCTTGATTCGCCAACCTTGAGGGCACCTTGAAAAATTGCCCCCCCGGTAGGCTACCTGAGTAAAATCGAGGGAGTCGGACATTGACGAGGCCAGAGCCATGCCGCAACCCGGTTTCATCGACCGCCGCCTGGAGAGCATCAGCCGCATGGGTGATCCGCTGGAACGGCTGACCGCGGAGATTCCGTGGGAGCTGTTCCGCCCGCTGCTGGAGCAACTGCACGAGAAGGAGCGCAAGTCCGCGGCCGGACGCAAGCCGCTGGACGTGTTGCTGATATTCGAGGTGCTGATCCTGCAGACGCTCTACAACCTCGCCGACGAGGCGGTGGAATATCAGATTCGCGACCGGCTCTCGCTCATGCGCTTCCTCGGCTTGGAGATCTACGACAGCCGTGCTCGACGGCGCCACGGTGTGGCGGTTCCGCGCGCGGCTGAAGGAGTTGGTGCTGAGCAAGCCGCTGTTGGGTCGCTTCGGCGACTACCTGGCGCAGGCTGGGCTGGAAGCGCGCAACGGGCAGATCGTCGACGCCTCGATCGTGCCCGTACCGATCTAGCGCAACAGCCGCGAGGAGAAACACCGCATCAAGGCCGGCGAGGAGAACGAGGAGTGGGACGAGCCCAAGCGCCGGCAGAGGGACACCGATGCCCGCTGGACCAAGAAGCACGGCAAGAGTTACTTTCGGCCACAAGACCCACATCAACGTCAATGCCGAGCACAAGCTCATCCGCGACTACGAGGCCACCGCGGCCAGGTTCCACGACAGCCAGGTGTTCGACGGCATCCTAGACTCCGGCAACGACGCCGACCCGCAGGTCTGGGCCGACAGCGCCTACCGCAGCGAAGAGACCGAAGGCGCACTGAGCGGGGCGGGCTACGAGAGCCACATCTGCGAGCAAGGTCAGAGTAACCAACCCCTGAGCGGCGAGCAGCAGGCGGCATTGCGCTCCCCGTTAGAAGCCGGGCAGACCACCCCTATCGCGGACCACACGCACCCGCACACTCTCTCAACTATGCTCAACACCATGAACCCGCTCATCGCCGCCTTACTCTGGGGTTCTTTCGGACGCCCGCGCGACGGCGCGCCCAGCTTGCAGCCGCTCTGGGACGGACTTGCCCAAATGTCTTACTTCATCGACGCTACAGACCTTACCCACTGCATGCCAGCGACCTCGCAACGTAGTGCTCAACAAAAGTCCCTGAATCTGGACTGAAAAAGTATAGGGCACGCGCACCGGATGAGTCGAAATCCTTGTCGCCCTGGGGTGCGAGCAAAACTGATGTGGCCGCTTACATTGTCATGCGACTTGCTTGAGATCGCTGCGCCAGTACGCTGACCACTGGCCGTTTGCGCGCACGAGGCGCAGCGCCAGCATGGCCTCGGCGTTGTCGGGCGTCCACCACGCGCCGGGGCGCTTGAGACGCTGCTGAACGACGTAGCGGTGTGCGCTT
>NZ_NRRV01000047.1 GCF_016583825.1 Thiohalocapsa halophila
AGTTGCGGATGCCGCTCCAGTCGCTCAAGCAGCGCTTCGTCTTCGGTTCGTCTCGGCATCGTCGGCTCCTTGTTTCAGCAATTTACCGCTCAATCCTAGCAAACAACATCAGTACTGTTCGCACCCGGCAGCGCCGCCGGGTGCGGCGACGCCTTGGGAGGTGCGCTCAGACCAGGGTCACAGGCCCATGATCGTCGCAATGGTCGCCATGCGGGTGATGCAGGCGCCCGTCCACGATGTAGTCCACGTGATCGCCGTGCGGGACGGCCTCGTGGTCGCAGCCGGGGCCGTGGATATGGCCACTGTCGCAACAGGCGGTGATGCGGTGGTCGCAGCCGTCGGGGTTGGTCTCGCTAACCTCGATGACGTGCTCATCGTAGTGCGTCTTGCCGTCCACCGTGTGCGGATGGTGCAGGTGGCCGTCGTGCAGGTAGTCCACGTGGTCGCCGTGGCGAACGGGCTGGTGGCCGCAGCCGGGGCCGTGCTCGTGGTCATGATGCGGATGGGTCTTGCAAGGCTCGGTCATTGCTCAGGCTCCCAGGGTCTGGTGCTTGGACAGGTGTCATGCCGGGGCCGGACGCAGGTGCTGGGCCCGGCGATCACTTTGATGAATCGACCTATTGGGACCTGTTCTTGATAAGCGCCCGCGGGGGAGCGGCCCCCGGTGCCCAGAGGTCGTTGCCCACACGTCGGTGCGAGCCGGCCCGGCATACACACCCGACAAGCCTAGACCAAGGCACAGACGGCTGCGCTGTCTGCGGTCAAGTGGGTCGGCAGCCGTTCAGGATCAGCCGCCCTGAAGACGCTCGATGCGCTGCTCCAGCGCCTTGATGGCCGCGTCCCGCTCGGCGCGCAGTGCCTCCAGGTCCCGGCGCAGCCGGCCGGGGTCCAGGTCCCCAGGGCCTCTGTCGCCGGCGTCTCTGTTGCCGGAGTCTCCGTCGCCAGTGTCTGGGTTGCCGGGCGCGTTTGCGGTGAGGGCGCGGCTCGCCCGTGCGAGCAGCGCCTGTGCCCCTTCGGCGTCGCCCTGGGCGTCGGCGAGGCTGGCCGCGAAGATGTCGAGCCCGGCGGGAACCGCCTGGCGTTGCTGCGGCGCAAGACGCGCGAGGTAGGGGGCGTCGGCCACGGGCGCCGCCGCCAGCACACTGCGGAAGAAGTCGATCAGCGGCTCACCGACGAGCCAGCCGCGGCGGCCGGCCGCCTCGGCGCGCTGGGCGCGGGCCGCACTGAACTGGAGTCGGGGGCGATCGTCCGTGTTGAGCGGATAGCCCGCCAGCAGGTCGGCGGCGCGGCCGAGGTTGCCGGCGTAGTAGAGCAATAAGGGCGGGGTGTCGGGATCGGGCAGGACCGAGTCCTGTGGTCCCCGCGCATCGCCGGCGACGGCGTCGGCGCGCAGCGCCCGCGCCCGGCGCAGCACCGCGGCGGGCTCCAGCGGCGCGGCATCCAGGCGGCCGACCAGGGCGACGATGGGTCCCTCCGGCAGAAAGTCGCCGCGCCAGAGGGTCACGTGCGGAAAGACGGCCGTGAAGGTCCGCGCGATGCTGCCGAGCTCCTGCGCCGTCACCTGATACAAGGGCACCCACTGGGCGAACAGCCCGCCCGGCGCCAAGCGCTCGGCGACGTGCTGGAAATGCTCCAGGGAGTAGAGCGCCGCGTTGCCGCGCTTCCAGGGCACGAACAGGTCACCGATGATCACGTCATAGGCTTCATCCGTGGCGCCCAAGTGGTGGCGGCCGTCTTCTGCCAGCAGCCTGACCTGCGGGTCCTCGAACAGCCCGTTCGCATAGGGCCGGAAGTACTCGGCGGCCAGGTCGATGACGTCGCCGAGCAGCTCCGCCACCACCACCTCCTTGACCGGGTGCGCCAGGGCCGCGCCGGCGGTGATGCCGGTGCCCATGCCGAGGAAGAACACCCGGTCCGGCGCCGGATGCAGCAGCAGCGGGAAGTGCGCCTGGCGCTGCTGAAGGCCATGCCCGCGGGTGCTGCCCAGGGTGTAGTGATTGTCCACCTTGATGCCGAGGTGCTCGCCGCGGCGCACGACGGCCACGGTGCCGGCGCCGCCCTCGCGTGCTTCCAGCAGGGTCTCGGCACGCTGCACCGAGTCCGTGCGCACCACCGGCAGCCGGCCTGCATCCAGCGCCGAGAGCAGCAGCAGAAAGCCCAGCACCGGCGCCAGTACCAGCATTGGCGCAAGCCAGGGCCGTGCGCATAAGCCCGCCGCGGCGGGGGCGACCGCCAGGGTCGTCAGCAGCATCGCCGCGGCCAGGTAGAGCCCCGCCAGCCATTGGATGGCGCGCCACAGGCCGAGCCATTCGAGCAGCAGGAAGCCCGCCGCCAGCGAGCCCAGGATGGCGCCCAGCGTGTTCAGCGCCAGCAGGCCGCCAACCTGCTCGCCGGGGCTGCGCGCGCCGGCCTCCGCCGCCTTCCATAGGTACGGGAACACCACGCCGAGCACCAGTGTGGGGCCGGCGAGGATGGCCACGGCAGCCAGGCCGAGGGTGCGCAGGTAGTCGGGCCAATCGCGGCCGGCACCGAGGTAGCCAAGCCCGTCGGTCAGCCAGAAGAACAGCTGCGGCGTGAGCGCCACCAGCAGCGCCGCGCCACACAGCAGCCCAACCAGGGTCGGCACCACCGGCAGCCGTCGCCGCGCCAGCCAGCCGGCGACGAACGACCCGGCGGCCAGGGCAAGCAGGAAGACCACCAGGATGACGGCGTAGCTGTAGACAGAGTTTTGCAGCACCTGCGCGAACATCCGCGTCCACAGCACCTCCAGCGCCAGCGCGACGAAACCGGACAAGAACGCGAGCCCGCGCAGCCAGGCCTGTGGTAGCGCCTCCGCAGCTAGGGCGACCGCCGGCACCTGGGGCGGAGATGCCTGCACCCCCTCGAGCATCTGTGCCGAGCCCCGGCCACCCAGCCACCAGGCGCTCAGCGCGATGCCGCCGGCGAGCGCCAACGCCAGCAGGTAGCTGCCGTCGTAGCCCAAAATCGGTGGCAGCAGAAAGGCGGCACTCAGGGCGCCGATGGCCGCGCCCGCGGTGTTCACGCCATAGAGCAGCGGCACCAGGCGCCCGAGCGCCGCGGGGTGGCGCACCAGCCAGGCGCTCAGCACCGGCAGGGTGCCGCCCATAAACAAGGCGGCCGGCGACAACAGCACCAGCGCGAGCAGCAGCTTGATGCCCACCAGCAGGCCCGGCGCCGGCTCGGCCAGGTGGCTGTAGAGCGTGCCGTACTGGGCGGCGAAGGCCGGCGCCAGCAGAAAGTAGCCGAGTCCTGCCACCAGGACGCCCACCTCCAGAAGCGCGTAGGAGCGCAGCGGCCGGGTGATGCGGCGGCTGCGCCGGCCCCAGTAGGCGCTGCCGGCGGCGAGCCCCAGAAAGAAGGCCGCCAGGGTGGCGGCGGCCGCCTGTGCCGTCGCCCCGAACAGCAGCGACAGCTCGCGCATCCACACCACTTGCAGCACCAGCGCGCTGAAGCCCGAAAGGAAGAACAGCCCGAAGACGGTGACCATCGCGCCGCGCCTGATGTCTCGCATTTGCTACATGCAGCATTTTGGTTAAGTATGGTATAACATCCTAGCAAGACTTCAGCCTGAGCGATCCCCCGACGCGTGTCCCAAGGCGCCACCTCCGCCGTCCTGCCCAGCTTCCGGCGTCGCCAGCAACCGCTTGCGGGCCTGTTGCTGGCCTGCGTCTTGCTGCTGGCACAGACGTTGCTGGCCGCCCATGGCATCGAGCACCTGGCGCATGCGGACGAGGACCTGTGCGAGGTCTGCCTGGCCGGTGCGCCCCTGGGTGCCGCACTCGCTGCGGCCCCACTCGACAGCGCGCCCGACGCCATCCCGCCCGTGCGGCAGGCGAGCAAGCTCACCCGCCCTGCTCTCCAAGCGCCCTTCAATCTTCACCCCGCCCGGGCGCCCCCCAAGCCGACCCGCGCTGAGCCCAGCCTGTGAGCCCAGCCTGCGAGCCCAGCCTGCGGCGGCGCTGAGCCGCTGCCGCAGGCCCCCTGAGACCAGTCGAACGCCATCGTGCCGGCGCCCGCAGACGCCGTGCCGGCGCGGTGGGTGGCGTCTTTTCCATTGGAGTGCACAATGAACCAGTCCGTCACGCGGGCCGCCCTGCTCGGCGCCCTGCTCACCCCGGCCGCCGCGGTCACCGCCGGCGATGCCGACATCGACGCGCTGCGCGCAGAGCTCGAAGCCATGCGCAGCCAGTACGAAGGCCGTATCCGGGCGCTGGAGTCGCGCCTGTCCGACGCCGAGCAGGCCGCCGACGTGGCGCGCCAGGCGGCGGGTGCCGATGCCCTGTCGCTGCCCATGACGGCACCGCGGGTGCTGCGCAGCCAAAGCCAGGCCTCCGGCCAGGTGCCCGCCGGCAGCCGCAGCGCCGGGCTGTTCGACGCCGTGACCTCGGGCACGGCCTTCAACCCGCAGATCTCGGTGATCCTGGACGGCAACTACTACCAGGACGACACCGAGGACGGGAACGGCGCCGCACTGGTGGGCGAGGCTTTGCAGGCCGGCGGTGGCGGCCATGCCCATGACCACGGTGCGGGTGGACACGACCACGGCGATGGCGGCCACGCCCATGCCGTGGCAGAGCCCGGATTCAACCTGCGCTCGGCGGAGCTCTATTTCAGCGCCACTGTTGACCCGTATTTCGATGCAGCGAGCTATATCACCATCAGTGGCGACGGCGATGTCACCCTGGAAGAGGCCTACTTCCAGACCCGTTCCCTCCCCTATGGCCTGCGGGTCAAGGGCGGCAAATTCCTGAGTGACTTCGGCTATGCCAACAACCAGCACCCACACCAGTGGGACTTCGTCGACCAGAACCTGCCCTATCTGAATCTGCTGGGGTTCCACGGTATTCAGGACACGGGTGTGCAGCTCACCTGGCTGCCGGAGCTGCCCGTTTACACCCTGCTCGGCGCCGAGGCGCTGCAGGGCGACCAGGAGGTCTTCGGCGCCACCCTCGGCGACACCGACCAGACCGAGCTCAACTTGGGCGACACGGACTCGGGGCCGCGGCTGTTCACCGCCTTCGCGAAGGTCGCGCCCGAGATCGGCCGCAACCATGCGCTGCAGATCGGCGTGTCCTACGCGCATGCCACCCAGCATCAGGCCGTGCACGAGCACACCCATGCCGTGCATGAGCATGAGCATGACGAGCATGACCACGGGCACGACGAGCATGAGCACGAGCACGAGCACGAGGCCGAGCATGCCCACGCGGACGAGCATGCCCACGACGAGCATCACGACGACATGCATGACCACGGCGACGGCATCACGGAGGAATTGCACCGGGCTGGCCTCGCCGGCGATGCGGACCTCTGGGGCATCGATCTGGTGTACAAGTACGACGCCCCCGGCGCCTACGGCCAGGGCGATGCCACCTTCCAGACCGAATACCTGCGCTCCAGCAAAGACCTGACGGTGCGCTCCAGCGCGCACCCCGAGCGCATCGGCAGCAACCGCACCTTCACCACCGACGGCCTCTATGCCCAGGCCACCTACGGCTTCCTGCCCAAGTGGAAGGCTGGGCTGCGCTACGACGTGCTCGGCCTCACCAACGAGGTGAGCGGCGGGCGCAGCGACAGCTTCGGCAGCTCCGAGCGCTGGACGGCCAATGTCACCTGGAGCCTCTCGGAGTTCTCGCAGCTGCGGGCGCAATACGCCTACAACGACATCCTCGTGGGGG
This sequence comes from Thiohalocapsa halophila, assembly GCF_016583825.1. Lineage (GTDB taxonomy): Bacteria > Pseudomonadota > Gammaproteobacteria > Chromatiales > Chromatiaceae > Thiohalocapsa > Thiohalocapsa halophila. The sequence continues at coordinate 5,700 of NZ_NRRV01000047.1, forward strand.
AAGGCGACCATGGGGAAGAGCGGGAGCAGTTCAGCGCCTTCTACCTGCAATTCCTGATGAGCTTGGGGAGTCATGGGGCGCATGAGTTTTGAGTACGGAGTACGGAGTACGGAGTACGGAGTACGGAGTGCGGAGTACGGGATGCGCAGTGCGGGGTGCGCGGTGCGCGGTGCGCGGTGCGCGGTGTGCGGTGCGCGGTGCGCGGTGCGGGGCGCGGAATGGGTGCTCGGCTTGGTTGGGACCGAGTGCCTTTGCTTGGCCTGATGTGACTTTGGTGTGACGGAGGTTAGTGATGAGACGACTTTTGACTGGGTTATGGGCTGGCCTGGCGCTGCTGGCGGCGCCGGTGCTGGCCTTGGACGTGGTGGCCACGAGCCCGAGCATGGGGGCGTTGGTGCGGGCGGTGGCGCCGCAGGCGCAGCTGACGGTGCTGGCGGGGCCTGATCGGGACCTGCACGCCCTCCAGGCCAAGCCCAGCATGATCCGGGCGTTGCGCAGTGCGGATCTACTGGTGGCCGTGGGCGCCGAGCTGGAGATGGGCTGGCTGCCGGCGGCGTCGTCGAGCGCCGCCAACCCGGACATCCTGCCGGGGCGCGAGGGGTACTTCGAGGCCGCCGCGCAGGTGCCCCTGCTGGACGTCGGCGGCCCGGCGGATCGGGCCATGGGCGACGTGCATCCGGCGGGCAACCCGCACGTGGACCTGGACCCGGTGCGCATGGCCCAGGTTGCCGAGGCGCTGGGGGCGCGCATGGCCCGGCTGCATCCGGGCAATGCCGCGAGCTACCGCGCCAATGCCCGGCGCTTCGCCAAGGCCGTCGAGCAACGCCTGCCGCAATGGCAGGCCGAGCTTGCGGACGCCCCCGGCGCCGTGCTCTATCACCGCGACGCCATCTATCTGCTGGAGCGCTTCGAGGTGCCCTTGCTCGGCACCATCGAGCCGGTGCCGGGCGTGCCGCCGAGCGGGCGGGACCTGCGGGCGCTGGCCGGCAAGCTCCGCGGCGGCGAGGGCATCATCATCCATGCGCCCTACCAGTCGCCGAAGGGCCCGCGCAAGCTGGGCCGGGAGCTGGGCTGGCCGGTGGAGACCCTGCCGCTGTCGCCGCCGGTGAGCGCCGACGGCGACGGCTATCTGCGCCACATCGACCGCTGGGTGAGCGCCGTTGCCAGTGCATGAATCGCTGGCGCCCGATCCGCTGTCGCCGGGGCCGGCGTCTGCCGGTGGAGCGCCGCCGGAGGCCGTGCTCCAGCTGGAGGCATTGGTCGCCGGCTGGCGGCGGCCGGTGGTGGGGCCGGTGTCGCTCGCGCTCGGCCGCGGCGAGGTGGTGGGACTCTGGGGCGCGAACGGCAGCGGCAAGTCCACGCTGCTCGCCGCCATCGCAGGGCAGGCGCACCGCTTCGACGGCCGGCTCCGGCTGGCGGGCGGCACGGGCGTCGCGGTGCAGCCACAGGCACCGGTTCGCCTCGACCCGCTGCCGGTGACAGGCAACGAGCTTCTCACCGTCGCCGGCGCGGACCCGCACGCCGCCGGCCTGCCGCCGACCCTGGCGGCGCTGCTGCCGCAGCGTCTCGACCGCATCAGCGGCGGCCAGCACCAGCTGCTCTGTGTCTGGGCGGCACTCGCCGGCCCCGCAGGCTTGGTGCTGCTGGACGAGCCCACCAACAATCTGGACCCGATCCACACCGCGGTGCTGGCCGAGATGCTCGCCCACCGGCGAGCGGACCGGGCGGTGCTGCTGGTGAGCCACGAGCGCGCTTTCCTGGAGGCCCATTGCAGCCGCATCCTGGCGCTGGACGCAGGCGGCGCACTGGCCGCGGAGCACCGGCCCGCGGCGCCGTTGACGGCAGGCGATGGCGAATGGACCTGAGCGCCCTCACCGACCCGATCTTTCTGCTGCCATTTCTGGTGGGCCTGCTCTTGGCAGGCGTACTGCCGCTGCTGGGGGCCCTGCTGATGCTGCGGGACGAATGGCTCGCGGCGCTCGGCTACGCCCACCTCGCCGCCGCCGGCGCCCTGCTCGGGCTCGCTGCCGGCGCGCCCGCCGTGGTGGGCGGCCTCGCCGCCGCGGCGGGCGGTGCCGTCGCCAAGGGGGCCGGCGGCGCCCGCGGCAATGCCGTCTACGGCTTCATGATCCTCGGCGGCTGGGCCGCACTGCTGCTCATCGGCGCCAACACAGCCCTGGGCGAGCAGCTCGGCCATGCCCTGATCGAGGGTCAGCTCTACTTCGCCGGGCCCGCCGATCTGACGGCAGCCCTCGCGCTGGCGCTGGCGGCGGCCATCGCCCTGCCCTGGCTGATCCCGCGCCTGCTGCGCGCCCGGCTGCTGCCGCAGCACGATGCGGCCAACCGCTTGCCGGCGCGGCGCTGGCACCTGGGCTTTGACCTACTGGCGGCGTCCGGCATGGCGGCGGGCACCGCGAGCATGGGGCTGATGGCCGCCTTCGCGCTGGTGCTGGTGCCGGCCTGGATCAGCTTTCGTGTCGCGGCAAGCTGGCGCTCGAGTCTAGTGTGGTGCACGATGCTCGGCTGCATCTGCTATGCCGTCGCTTTCGCAGGCGCGCTGGTGCTGGACCAGCCCTTCTCGCCGGTGCTCGTGGCGGTATTGTTGGCCGCCGCCGCAGGGACCGCCGCCACCCGGCACCGCGCGCTGCCTCTGCGGCACGGCCAGCGCCCGCAGCGCGGCGCCCCCAACCCATGAGCCAACCCTGACAACGGAGATCTCCAGACCATGACCTCAGCCACCTTGCGCTTTCGCGGCCTGCTGCTGCTCCTGATGGCAGCCTTGCTCCTTGCATGCGCAACCGTCAACGCTGCGGACGAGGCAGCCGACGGTGCACCGCTGTTTATCAACCTGATCACCGATGATCCACACCGCGCACACATGGCGCTGCATTTCGGTCAAAAGCAGCTGGAGCTCGGGCATCCGCTCACCGTGTTCCTAAATGATCGGGGGGTGCTCATTGCGGCCGAGCAGGGCGCCGAGCGCTTTGGCCTGCACCAGGAGATCATCGGCGAGCTGGTCACCGCCGGCGCCAAGGTCATCGTCTGCCCCATGTGCATGAAGCACTACGGCGTCGCCGAGGTGGACCTGCTGGACGGGCTGGCCGTGGGCAACCCAAAGCTCACCGGCGGTGCGCTGTTCGCACCCGATACGCGCACCCTCACTTGGTGAGCCTGGGGTAAGCGCACAATCGGCCGGCGCCGCTGCCGGGGCTGAAAGCCCGCAGCGGCATTGCCGGCCCCTTGCAGCACCCCGACGGCGTCTCTAGCATCTCGGGCTGACCCACCACCCGAGGTGCTGCCATGTCCTTCGACCCAACCCAGGCGCCCGTCGTCTTCGGCGAGGCGCTGTTCGATTGCTTTCCGGACGGCAGCGAGGTGCTCGGCGGCGCGCCTTTCAATGTCGCCTGGCACCTGGCCGCCTTCGGCGCGGCACCGGTCTTCGTCAGCCGCGTGGGCGAAGACCCGCTCGGCGCCCGCATCGAGGCGGCCATGCAGCGGCTGGGCATGACCACGGTCGGCCTGCAGCGGGACCCTGCCCATTCCACTGGTACCGTGCAGGTCAAGCTCGAAGGCGGCGAGCCCTCCTACGACATCGTCGCCGGCAGCGCCTACGATTTCATCGATGCCGGCGCCCTACCGACGCCGCCGACGGGCGGCCTGCTTTACCACGGCACCCTGGCGCTGCGCAATGCTGACTCGGCGGCGGCGCTGGGGCGCTTGCGCGCCGACACCAATGCCGTGTTCCTGGACGTTAACCTACGCCCGCCCTGGTGGTCCCTCGAGCAAGTGCAAACCCTATTGAGCGCTGCGCGCTGGGCGAAGCTGAACACCGACGAGCTGGCATTGCTCGCGCCCAACGGCGACAGCCCGGAGTCCCAGGCCGAAGCGCTGATGCAGCGCCACGCCCTGGAGCGGGTCTACGCCACCCTGGGCGCAGCCGGCGCCTTTGCGCTCACCGCCGACGGCACCCTGGAGCGGATCAGCCCCGGGACCGGCATCGAGGTGGTGGACGCGGTCGGCGCCGGAGACGGCTTCGCGGCCGTGCTCATCCTGGGCCTGCTGCGGGGCTGGACCCTGGGGGACACCCTGGAGCGCGCCCAGACCTTTGCATCCGCCATCGTCGCCCGCCGCGGGGCCACCATCGACGACCCCGACTTCTACGCCGGCTTTTTGGATCTTTGGAGCGTAGCCTAGTCGCCGACTCGGTCATCCCTCGACCCGGCATCGTTGTCGGTATCGGCCCTGCACAGAACCGCGAATACGACAACGACAACGAGCCGAGCCTGCCACCACCCCCCTTGCGGCCGCGTCCCGGCAGTGGAGCCGCGGTGCCCGCGGCACCGCGCGCGGCGGGGCATGGGCTCGGCGGCAACCTCAACACGAGCTCCAGTGATGGAAACCGAAGTTCCCAACGCCCGCATCCCGGCCCTGGCGACCTTCCTGCAAGAGCACCGCAGCCAGGCGCACCGGGTGCTGCACCACATTATCGGCCTGAGCCGGCCCTTTTTGCTGCGCAGCGACCTGACGGACGCCATCGACGACCTCTGCGCGGATGACCCAGCGCTGGCGGACACCGCACTGGCCCGCGCGCTGCACCAGTGCGAGGAGGCAGCCATCGATGCCTCCTGGATCTATCTGGCGCTGCGCCGCCGCGTGGCGCGCTGGGACTATCTGCGCATCCACCTGGAGGCCATGGACCTGCAGCAGGTCAGCGTCGGCGAGTATCTGGGCTTCAAGGAGCACCTGGCCACCGGCGGGCACGAGGACCCCTTCGGCCTGGAGATCGACCTCGCGCCCTTCTACCGGGACCAGTACAAGCTCAAAGAGTCCAGCTCCATCGGCCGCGGGGTGGAGTTCCTCAACCGCCGCCTTTCCAGCCGGCTGTTCGAGGAGATCGGCAAGGGCGATCAGCGCCTGCTTAGCTTCCTGCGCATGCACAGCTACCGCGGCCAGCAGCTGATGCTGAACGACAGCATCATGAGCGTCGCCGAGCTGCGCAATGCCCTGCGCCAGATGCTGATTCCGCTGCGCCGGCGACCCACGCACACCCCCTACGAGGACGTCGCGGCGGACCTGCGCAGCCACGGCTTCGAAGCCGGGTGGGGCGCGGACGTGGAGCGTATCCGCGACACCATGGGGCTACTGCTGGACATCCTGGAGGCGCCGTCGCCGCGGGCGCTGGAGGAATTCCTGGGCCGGGTGCCCATGATCTTCTCCATCGCCATCCTGTCGCCGCACGGCTGGCTCGGGCAGTCGAACGTGCTGGGGCGCCCGGACACCGGCGGCCAGGTGGTCTACATCCTGGACCAGGTGCGCGCCCTGGAGCGGGAGATGCACCGCCGCCTCGCCGAGCAGGGCATCGACATCGAGCCTCGGGTCATCGTGCTCACGCGCCTGATCCCGGAGGCCGAGGGCACCCTCTGCAACCAGCGCCTGGAGCCCATCGCCGGCACCCGTAACGCGGCCATCCTGCGGGTACCCTTCCGCAACGAGGCCGGCGAAGAAATGCAGCATTGGATCTCGCGGTTTCGCATCTGGCCTTACCTGGAGCGCTATGCCTTGGACGCCGAGCGCGACCTGCTGGCCGAGCTGGGCGGGCGGCCGGATCTGATCATCGGCAATTATTCTGACGGCAACCTGGTGGCGTCCTTGATGTCGCAGCGGCTCAACGTGAGTCAGTGCAACATCGCTCATGCCCTGGAGAAGACCAAGTACCTGTACTCGGACCTGTATTGGCGCGACAACGAGGACCGCTACCATTTCTCCGCCCAGTTCACCGCGGACCTGATCGCGATGAACACCGCGGATTTCATCATCACCAGCACCTACCAGGAGATCGCCGGCACCGACGACAGCGTCGGCCAGTACGAGAGCTACGCCCGCTTCACCATGCCGGGTCTGTTCCGGGTGGTCGCCGGCGTCGATGTCTATGACCCCAAGTTCAACATCGTCTCGCCCGGCGCCAACGAGGACATCTATTTCCCTTACCTCGATGCCGAGCGGCGGCTCTCGCACCTGCAGCCGGAGATCGAGGAGCTGATCTACGGCGGCGAGCGCCCGGGCGAGACCCGCGGCATGCTGGCCGGCAGGGACAAGCCGCTGCTGTTTACCATGGCGCGGCTGGACCGCATCAAGAACCTCACCGGGCTGGTGGATTGGTACGGACGCTCACCGGCGCTGCGAGAGCAGGTGGACCTGGTGGTGGTGGGCGGCCACGTGGAGGCTGCAAGCTCCGGCGACGACGAGGAGCGCGAGCAGATCGGCATCATGCACCACCTCATGGGCGAGCATGGGCTGGACGGACAGGTGCGCTGGCTCGGCATCCATCTGGAGAAGCAGCTCGCCGGCGAGCTGTATCGTTACATCGCCGACCGTCGCGGCGCTTTCGTGCAGCCGGCCCTGTTCGAGGCCTTCGGGCTGACGGTCATCGAGGCCATGAGCTGCGGCGTGCCCACTTTCGCCACCTGCTTCGGCGGACCCCAGGAAATCATCGAAGACGGTATCTCGGGCTTCCACATCGACCCCAACCACGGCGACGCCTCCGCCGAGACCATCGCGGCCTTCTTTCGCCGCTGTGCCGAGGAGCCGGAGTACTGGAGCCGGCTCTCCGACGCCGCCCTCGGCCGCGTGGAGGCCCACTATACCTGGCGGCGCTATGCCGAGCGCATGATGACCCTGGCCCGGGTCTACGGCTTCTGGAAATACGTCACCGACCTGGAGCGCGCCGAAACGCGCCGCTATCTGGAGATGCTCTACGGGCTCCAGTACCGCCCGCTGGCGGCGGCCATGGAGGGCTGAGCCCGAAAACATGGGTTAGGCGCACGCGCTACACTGAAGTCGTGTATCACCAGTGGAGGCGACTATGGCCAACTTAACCATCAGCGTCGCGGGCGACGTCCTGAAACGCGCCCGGATGCGGGCCTTGCAGGAAGATACGTCGGTCAATGCGGTGTTAGCCGGGTATTTGCAGGACTACGCACGCGCGGACGACGTGCGTCGCGATCGGCTGGAGGCCCTTGAGCGCATCATCGCCTTGGCTGATCAGGCCAACACCGGCAGCGGCGGTCGCAGCTGGACGCGGGACGGCTTGGTGGTGGAGACGGCTCTTGCGGAGGGCGCCGGGCGGCTTGTCTCCGAGGACCTGCACGATGGCTGGCAAGTCGAGGGTATGCGCGTATGGAACCCGTTCCGGTGACACCCCACCGCCAGCAGACCAGCGAATTTTCGAGATCTTCTACGGGCTGAAGGACCAGCCGCCAGAAGGCGGCCATGGAGGGCTGAAGCCGCGGGGCGTCAGCCAGGTGCCGCTGCCTCCGGCGCCCGTGCCCGCAGCAGCGCATCGGCGCGGTAGAGGCCGATCAAGGTCTTGGCGTCGGTGATGGTGCCATCGGTGCAGCGCGCCAGCGCGTCCACCAGCGGCAGCCAGTGCACTTCGATGACCTCGTCCGCCTCGTGACCCAGATCGACCTCGCTCAAGCCCCGCGCCAAAAACAGGTGGATCACCTCGGCGAAGACGCCGGGCGAGGAATGCATGCGCCCGAGGGAGTCCCAGCTCACAGCCACCAGGCCGGCCTCCTCCGCCAGCTCACGCTCGGCGGTGGCCGCCGGCGGCTCGCCGAGGTCGATCTTGCCCGCCGGCAGCTCCCACAGCCAGCCGCCGGCCACATGCCGGTACTGACGCAGCAGGCAGACCCGGCCGCGGTCGTCGATGGCCACCGCGGCGGCGCCGCCGGGGTGTCGGATCACCTCCAGCTCCACGTCACGGCCGGTCGGCAGGCGCACCCGCTCCAGGCCCACGTCCACGACCTTGCCCTGGAACACGGTGCGGCGCTCGTCCTCGGCGGCGAGGTCGGTCACTGGGGAATCGATGGGCGCCATGGGGACCTCCTGCGTCCCGTTGGAGACGGATGCGAGCCGAAAGCCCATGCTACCAGCCTACGGCGTCCGGGAGTGGCGATGTTGGCACGACGCCGGCCTGGTCGCGTGCGTCATGGGCCACCGGTGTCATGCGCTTGGGGCGATGATCCAAACGGAAGCGCTCGCCGGGCCGGGCGATGCGCAGCCCCTGGGCGGCCAGCTCCCGGCCGGCCTCCGGCGACTCGTAATGGTAGAGCACCATGCGCGCGAGCTGCTCCGGCTTGTACTCCCGCCGCAGGTCTTCAAGCCCGGTGTGCGACGGATTGCCGTGCAGGGCGCAGTCGTGAAAGATCCATTCCCCGCGGGCGGCATGGCGGTTCAGGATCTCCGGTATGGGGCGGGTGTCGCCGCTGTAGAGAAACAAGCCTTCCAGCGCCAGTCCGAACGCCGACATGTGCTGATGGTGGCGCACCGGGAAGACCGTGAGCTGCAGCTGGCGGTGCCAGAAGCATTCCGACACGGGCACCAACTGGAACACGTCCCAGAAGTTGCTGCCGCCCTCGGCCAGGAGGTTCGGATAATCCGCTAAGCGGCGCTGCAGCGTCGGAATCAGCGCCACCGGTACATACAGCTTCACCGGCGCAACAGCGGGGCCGGTGGCGAGCTTGTAGTAGAGCCCCTCGAGTCCGCCGACATGATCCAGGTGCGCATGGGTGATGAACACCGCGGGCGGCAGCCGACGGTAGGCCGTGGTGAAGGCGTCGAGCGTCGCCGGGCCGCAGTCGATGAGCAGCGCCGGGGCGCCGTCCATTTCCAGCACGGCGGCGGAGGAGCCGAGCGAGAGGGCGCGGGCATTGCCCACGCCGAGAAAGTGCAAAGCGAGGTCCGTCATGGGTTGAAACAGCTTGCGGCGGCGGCCGCGGTTAGCCGCATCGACGGCGACTGCCATCGGGCGGCGAAAGAGTGCGTGCACCAACGGCAGCGCCCAAAGTCTGGTGAGATGGGGTCCGCGGCGGCGCTTTGCGCGGGGTCCCACCCTGTGACCGCCTCGGTGCTTGCGAGTGCCCGGCCGGAAGCCCGCGGGGCAGGCGGATGCCGCAGCCCGCGGGCGGACTCCGGATATGGGTGCGCAGCATACCGGTTGAGGATGACATGGAGATTGCGGCGCCCATGCGCATCCGTCCCGGCGCAAGCAGCCCAGCCACGGCGGCGGGCGACTCCCGCGACCGGGCGTCATGGACGATAGTGCTGCGCGCGCCCAGCTATTCAACACGGGACCTGGTCTGCGTGTGGCCCCTGGCGCGGACATCCGTCATCCGAGGCCGCGCGCATCGCAGCCGCCGTCATCCGGGGCGGGGTATCGCCGCGCCCCCCGGGGAGGCGTCTCGACAGGGCCTATGGGCGGCGTTCATCATGGCCGAGCTGTGCGGCAGGTAACCTATTCGTAACCGCCCGGCAATAAACTCCGCGGCCAAACGGCAGCAGCTTGTACGGGAGCGATATGGCCACGGTACTCATCGTCGATGACGAGCCCGATATCCGGGAATTGATGCGCTTCGCGCTGGAAGAAGGCGGCTTTCGCGTGCTGGAGGCAGGGCACGCCGACGAGGCGCGCAAGCTGCTCAGCGAGCATCCGGACCTGGTGCTGCTGGACTGGATGCTGCCGGGGCGCTCCGGCCTAGAGCTGGCGGAGCAGCTCAAGCAGAATCCGAAAACCCGCAGCATGCCCATCATCATGATCTCGGCACGCGGCGAAGAGGAAGACCGCGTGAAGGGTCTGGACACCGGTGCCGACGATTACATCACGAAGCCCTTCTCGCCGCGGGAAATGGTCGCCCGGGTCAATGCAGTGCTCCGGCGCGCCAGACCCGGAGAGATCGCCGACGAGATCGAGATCGCCGGCCTGACCATCGACAACGTCAGCCACCGTGTCAGCGCCGGTGGCAAGACCATCGACATCGCACCCACGGAGTACCGCTTGCTGCACTTTTTCATGACCCATGCCGACCGTGCCTTCAGCCGCTCGCAGCTGTTGGACCAGGTTTGGGGCGACCGGGTGTACGTTGAGGAGCGCACGGTAGACGTGCATGTGCGCCGTCTACGCAAGGCGCTGGAGCAAACCGGTCACGAAAACCTGCTGCAGACGGTGCGCGGCGTCGGCTATCGGTTCTCGAGCAAGTGACCACGGTGCCCACTCCCACGGTGGCCACTCCCACGGTGGCCACTCCCAGAGCAGCGCGCCCGGGCGTACCACCTCCGGCGCTCGCCCGACTTCGGGGGCAGCGCTGACATGCGCGCCGACGCCGTCGGCTTCGAGCTGGCCGTGCTGCTCACCGGCGGTGCACTCGCCGGGCTATTGCACCTAGGCGGCCTGCCCCTGGCAGAGGCGCTATTGCTGGTGCTCACGGCCTATCTGCTTCGGCACCTGTATCTGCTGTGGCGGCTGGCGCGGTTCATCCGCCGTCAGCACCGCCTCGCGCCACCCTTCCCCTTCGGTCTGTGGGGAGAGCTGTACCGCGCCGTGGGGCGGTATCAGCAGCGCTCCCGTAAGAACCGCAAGCGCCACCTGCGCTTCCAGCGCCGCTTCCGCGAAGCCGCGAATTCCGTGCCGGACGCCTTGGTGGTGCTCAGCAAGAGCCAGCGCATCGAATGGGCCAATCCCGCCGCCGCGGCACTCCTGGGCGTGCATTGGCCCGCCCACGAGGGGCGGCTACTGACCGACGTCTGTGCGCAAAACGGTCTGGGTGATTACTTGGACGCCGGCGACTACGCTCGGCCGCTGGAAGTGGCTGCCGACCACGACCAGTCCATCATGATGTCCGTGCGCGTGGCGCCGTTTGGCGAGCGCAAGCGCCAGCGCCTGGTGGTGGGCCGTGACATCACCAAGGTGTTCCACCTGAACATGATCCGCCGCGATTTCGTGGCCAATGCCTCCCACGAGCTGCGCACGCCACTGACGGTCATCGCAGGCTTCGTCGAGAATCTCGCCAGCTCCGCGCTCACACCGGAGATCCACAGGCGCCCGCTGTCGCTGATGGAGAATCAGACCAACCGCATGCGCACCATCATCGAGGACCTGCTGACCCTCTCACGGCTGGAGCTCGAAGATACGGCGAGCAACCTGGAGCCCGTGAACATACCGCAGGAGATCGAACAGGTGGTGGCGGATGCCCGCACCCTGAGTGCAGGCGATCACGCGATCGCGCTGGACCTCGACCGCGACCTGATGCTGATCGGCAACCAGTCAGAGCTGCGCAGCGCCATCTCGAACCTCGTCTTCAACGCCGTCAAGCATACGGCCGCCGGCAGCAAAGTGCGCGTCCTGTGGCACGACGAGCCGGGCGGGCCTGTGTTTCAAGTCGCGGATGACGGGCCCGGCATCGCCCCCGAGCACATTCCCCGTATCACCGAGCGCTTCTACCGTGTGGACAAGGCGCGCTCCCGAGCCTCCGGCGGCACTGGCCTCGGCCTCGCCATCGTCAAGCATGTCCTGAGTCATCACGACGCCTTGCTCAGCATCGCCAGCGATCCCGGCCAGGGAACCACCTTCACCTGCCGCTTCCCGCAGGAGAGCCGCCTGCGCCGGCACGATCAGCTGCCGCAAGCGCCGGCGCTGCGCTCGGGCTGACAGCCCGGCGCCGCGACGGCGCAGCCCTTGCCGCCGCCAGCCCCCGAGTGGCTCAGCTGCTTGCCCAGTCGTTGGTCTTCCTAGCCGGCGGCCTGTGCCGGCGTCAGGGCCTTGATGGACAGCGCGTGCAGCTCGCCGCTGGCGATCTGCGGCTTCACGGTGTCCATCACGAGCCGTTGTTTCTTGATGGGCGTGAGGCCGTCGAAGGCATCGCTGACCACGACGGCCTCGAAGTGGGCTCCGTCACCGGTCACGGTGACCTCGGCGCCCGGCAGTCCGGCGCGGATGAGGTTTGCAACTGCTTCTGGCTCCATGGGATTGCTCTCTCGTTGTCGTTGGGACGACGCTGCGCACGCCGTCGCCGTGAGCGCCTCAACATGGGGCAACCCCGGCTCGGGTCCAACCGATAGCCGCTCAGGCTCGCCGCAGCGACCGCCGGGTGCCGGCAGGGGCTCCCGAGCAGCCGCTCCGTGGCGATGGCGACATGCTGGTGCGCGCGGCGATGCCCATGCGGCTCGCCGGCAGAGGGTTGAGGGAAACGCCGATGCATTGGCGTTTCCCTAGTGGGGCAGGACTTCCGACCATTTTCAGCGACGCAAGTCGTCGGCAAATGCAGGAGTCCGGAAAACCGCCCCGTTCGGGCACGAGTCGGGCCGGTTCAATTTTTGGGCTAGGCGAGGCCGATCAATCGGTATGCCCTTTAGGCGGGCGACGCTGTGAGAGCGGCGCCCGCGCAGACGACGCACCCCGAGGACGCGCCCCGACGACGCATCCCAGCGCCGATCAGTCCTTCATCGCCTGCAGGTAGTTGGCCTTGAACGCCTCGCGATCATCCTTGACAGAAGGATCATAGCCCTGCGCCGTCATTTTCTCTTTCATCCACTTCGGCAGCACGCCGCGCACATAGACATTGCTCGGGTTTTCCGGGTCCACATAGCGCGTGTAGCTGCGATTGCCCTTCTTGGCGCCGCCGCCTGCCCGCTTACGCTTGGGTGCCACCAGCTCCAGGATTTCTTCGGTGTCGTAGCCGCGGCTATCGATCATCTCCCGGATCTCGTGCGCGAGCTCCGCTTTGGCCTCGTGCCAGCGTTGGTACAAGGCCTTCTCCAGATCGACCTTGTTCTGCTCGACTTGCTGCAACTGTGCCTGCAGCTCATCGACACTCAAATTCTTATATTCCAAGACAAACCTCCAAGGTTAGGGATTCAGGCCCAAACAGGGCCTAGAGTGGGCATGGTGCGCGGTAGGCCTGCAGCCGGCGGGGTGTTAGAAATCCCGCGCGGACTGGCCCGCATAGCAGCGCAAGTCAAATGCGGCAGCGATGGGTATCATCATCGCGTGCACGCCTTCGCGCGACAGCGTGCGATTGACACTCCGCAATGACGCCCTACCCGCATTCGGCGCCCGTCGGCAGCGGCGGGCGTCAATGCACAACAAGGCATGAGTAGAGGAGAGGCCTCGGCCTGACGGGGAAGGCCCGGGCAGAGCGCCAGCCATCATCCTCTCGCGGTGGTCCGCTGCGCATGCGTGCATACCGGCACTTCGCACATTGTCTACACGTCGAGACTTTATAGCACAGCAAAAAAAAGTCAATAGCCGATACAGAAATTAATAGCGTCGTGGCCGAACCGGCGCTCAATCATCGCGATTGGATTTTCAATACAAAGGCGCAAAGAGCCCAGAGAATACTGCGCCGAAGGTCACGACAGGAAGCTCAATGCGACGGCGGCCCACCAAGCCGTCGCCGGCGGCGCGCCTGCCTGCTCAGTTGAATCGGCGCCGCATGCGAGTCGAGGCGGCCACATGATTGTCAAAGCCCGGCGGGCGTCGAGCTCGGTACGGCGCTCAGAGGAGAAACAGCGTGGCCAAACCCAGAAAGGCGAGGAAGCCCACCACATCCGTGACGGTTGTGAGGATCACACCACCTGCAAGCGCCGGATCGATACCCAGGCGATCCAGCAGCAGCGGCAGCAGAGCGCCGGAGATGGTAGCCGCCAGCAGGTTGATGGTGATGGCGACGGCAATGATCAAGGCGAGATCGATACTGCCGAACCACAGCCAGGCGATAGCGGCCACCACGAGGGCCCAGGCGGCGCTATTGATCAGCGAGACCGCCAGCTCTTTGCCGAGTAGCCAGCGCATATTCGTCGCGCTGAGATGGCCGAGCGCGATGCCGCGAATGGCGAGCGTCAGCGTCTGTGTACCGGCGATGCCTCCCATGCTCGCCACCACCGGCATCAGCACCGCCAGGGCCACCACCTGCTGGATGGTGGCCTCGAAGCGGCCGATCACCCAAGCGGCGAGAAAGGCCGTCAGCAGATTGACGCCGAGCCACAGTGCGCGGCGGCGCGCGCTCAGCAGCACCGGCGCGAACATGTCTTCGGTCTCGCTCAGACCCGCCTGGCCCATGAACTGATGCTCGGCCTCTTCACGGATGAGGTCCATGACATCGTCCACTGTGACCCGCCCCAGGACCTGGCCATCTTCGTCCACCACCGGCGCGGAGACCAGGTCAAGGTGCTCGAAGCGACTCGCGACATCGCGTGCGTCGAGTGTCGCCACCATGGGCTGAACCTGCAGCGTCATGACCTCGGCGACGGAATCGTCCGGGTCATTGGTGATCAGATCCGTCAGGTATAGGACGCCGAGATAACGGCCCTGGCGATTGACGACGATGAGGTTGTCGGTGAGATCGGGCAGACCCTCCTTCAGTCGGCGCAGATAGCGCATCACCACGTCCAGGGTCACCTCCGGGCGGACGGTGACCATGTCGGTATTCATCAAGCCGCCGGCGGTGTCTTCCGGAAAGGCCAGCGCCGTCTCCAGACGCTCGCGCCGCTGCTCGTCCAGGGAGCTCAGCACCTCACGGGTGATGGTGGCAGGCAGATCCTGCACCAGGTCCGCGAGGTCGTCCGTCTCCAAGCCATCCAGCGCCGCGAGAATGCGGCTCGGGGCCATGTCCCGCAGCAGCTCGTCGCGCAGGTCGTCATTGAGGTAGAGCAGCACCTCGCCCTCGACCTCGTCATCCACCATGCCCCAGACGACTTTGCGCTGCTGCGGCGGCAGCGACTGCAGCACATGCGCCATTTCCGACGGGTGCAGCGCATTGAGCATGCGCGTCGCCTTCACCACGGAGCCGGATTTGAGCACCGCGTGCAAGGCATCGAGGCGATCCGCCTCTGGGTCGGGCATGGCTTCGGCGTTCATGGCGGCTCCGACGGCGGGCAGCGTTGGGGCCACGGTTGCACGCAAGCGCTCCCGCAGCCGAGCCGAGCAGTTTAGCAGCCGGGAGGGTGCCGCCGCAGGCTGGCCCGAGCGACGCGCCGGGAGGGATCGATCAGTCGCGCATACAGGCTTCCAGCTGCTCCAGCAGGGCCTGCGCGGGCATCTCGTCGAGCTGGTCGAGCATGCTGGCGACCGCTTGCGTCAATGCCCCGACATCACAATGGCGCACGCGGTCCTTGACCTCCAGCAGCGAGCCGGGCTGCATGCTGAGCTCCCGAAGACCGAGTCCGAGCAGCAGGGGCGTGAAGCGGGGCTCACCGGCCATCTCCCCGCACATGCTCACCCGCGTGCGCGTGCTCGCAGCGGCATCGATGATGTGCTTGATGAGCCGGATCACCGCCGGATGCAGGGGGTCGAAGAGGTAGCTGACGGTGTCGTCCACACGGTCGATGGCGAGCGTGTACTGAATCAAGTCGTTGGTGCCGATGGACAGGAAGTCGAGCCGCTTTGCCAGTGCCCCCGCCATCAACGCCGCCGCGGGCACCTCGATCATGCCGCCCACGGGCATCAGGGGGTCATAGGCGAGGCCATCACGGCGCATCTGGCGGCGCGCTTCATTGATCAGGCCGAGCACGGCGTTGACCTCGGCCATGCCTGAGATCATCGGGATCATCAGCCGCACCGGGCCGTGGGCGGACGACCGCAGAATGGCCCGCAGCTGCGGCAGAAAAAGCGCCGGCTCCTGCAGGCACAGGCGAATGGCGCGCAGGCCAAGCGCGGGGTTGCTGCGCGCAGGGCGGAAGTTGGTGTCCGGGATCTGCTTGTCTGCGCCCAGATCCAGGGTGCGGATCGTCAGCGGAATCCCGTCGAGTCCGCGAATGATGCCGAGGTAGGTCTCGAGATGCTCCTCTTCGTCCGGCAGTGCATCGCGGTTCATGTACAGGAATTCGGTTCGGTAGAGACCGACTCCGGCGGCGCCGTTGTCGCGGGCGCCGGCAACGTCCTCGGGCAGCTCCAGGTTCGCCAGCAGCACCACGGGCACGCCGTCGCGGCTGGCGGAGGGCTTGCGCACCAGCCGGCGCAGCTCGCGGCGATGGGCATCGAAGCTCGCAAGACGCCCCCGGTAATGCTCCAGGATGGCCGGCTCCAGCTCTGTGAGCACCGTGCCGGTCTCGGCGTCCACCACCAGGAGCTCGCCCTGGCGCAAACGCTGCACCGCATGATGGACACCCATCACGGCGGGAATGTCCAGGCTGCGGGCCAGGATAGCGGTGTGGGACATGGGCCCGCCGTGCTCGACGACGAAGGCCGCCACACCGCGGTGGCGCAGCAAAATGGTGTCGGCCGGGGTGAGATCCTCGGCGACGATGACCCGGCCGGCAACGTCGGCATCGGCGAGCACGTCGGTGTCGGCCTCGGCGCCGAGGAACGCCTGAATCTGGCGTACCACGTGGTCCACGTCGTCCCGGCGCGTGCGCAGGTAGGCGTCCTCCATGCGGTCGAAGATCGCCACCAGCGTGTCGCGCTGTGATTGCAGCGCCCAGCTGGCGTTCACCGAGCGCTCCTTGATCAGGTCGCGGGTGGCGTCCACCAGCGCCGAGTCGGTCATCATGAGCAGATGCGCATCGATGAATTCGGCGATGTGCTTGGGGGTGCCGGCCGGGATCTGCCCGCGAATCCCTTCCAAGTGGCGCCGTGCACAGGCCAGGGCCGCGTCCAGCCGCTCCAGCTCCTTGGGTACTTCGTGGGCCGGAATCTCCGCCGGTGCCAGCGACGGCTCGCGACTGAGCAGGAAGGCGTCGCCAATGGCGACCGGCCGCGAGCCGTCGATGCCGACACCGTGCAGCGAGAGGGTCATTCCGCCTCTCCAAAGCGCTCGGCCACCAGCTGCGTCAACGCCTCCACGGCGGCCGCCTCGTCGGTGCCGTTCACTTCCAGGCGAATGCTGGTGCCGCAGGCGGCGGCGAGGGTCATGATGCCCATGATGCTCTTGCCATTGACCCGACGGCCGTTGCGCTCAACGGCGATATCGCTCTCGAACGCACCCGCGCATTTCACGAATCTCGCCGCCGCGCGCGCGTGCAGACCCAAGCGGTTCACAATCTCGAGGTCTTTGCAGATCATGGCAACTCAGGTGTGACCGGTGGGACCGCAGCCGCCCGCGCGCGCCTGCGTGGGTGCTGTGCAGCCGGCAGACGGGCACTCCAAGACCCCGTCACGGGCACCGCTCAAGGCCTTATCTGCGATTGCGTCGAGCGACAGCTCGGGGTAATTGAGCACGCGCACCAGCATCGGCAGGTTGACCCCGCTCAGGATGCGCGTATGGCCCTGGTCGCACAAGCCCGCGGCAATATTGGCGGGGGTGGAGCCGAAGAGATCCGTCAATACCAGCACGCCGTCTCCGGCGTCCAGTGAGCGGGCGCAATCCCGGGCCTGCGCACCCATGCGCTCGGGGTCATCGCCATTACCAATGGCCATGGCCTCGGCGCGCAACGGACAGCAGCCGAGCATACGGGTGGCGGCGGCGAGCAGCTCCGCACCGATGCCGGCATGGGTGATGATCAACAGACCGACGCTCACGGCAGCTCCCGGTGGCGCACCAGCACGCGGTGGCCGTTAGCGCCGAGGTGCTCCCCCAAGGTCTCCACAACATAGACCGAGCGGTGCTGTCCGCCGGTGCAGCCCACGGCAATGGTGAGATAACTGCGCCCATCGGTCTCGAAGCTCGGGATCCAGCGGTCCAAGAAGTGCTGCAGATCCGCGCACATCTCACTGACTTCCGGGGCGCGCGCCAGAAACTCGATCACGGGGGCATCCCGACCCGTCAGCGGGCGCAGCGCTTCCTGCCAGTGCGGGTTCGGCAAGCAGCGCACGTCGAAGACGAAGTCCACGCCTTCCGGCACGCCGTTCTTGAAGCCGAAAGACTGCAGCAGCACCGATGCCTGCACGGCGCCGCCGAGGCGCTCGCGGATCAGGTCCCGCAGCTCGTGCACGTTCGTGTGGGTGGTATCGATGCGGATTTCGGCGATGCGCCCCAACGGCTCCAGCAGCTCGCATTCGCGCTCGATGGCCTCGGCCAGGGAGAGCCCGCCGCCGGTGAGCGGATGCTTGCGCCGGGTCTCGCTGAAGCGTTTGATCAACGTGTGGGTATCCGCGTGCAGGAAGATGACGCGACAGTCGATCCCCTGCTCGCGCAGCTCCTCGGTGAGCCGCGGCAGATCCGCGAGGAAATCCGGCTGATTGCGGGCGTCGATGCCGACGGCAGCGCCGTGACGCGTCTCGGCGCTGGTCCCGAGGGGAGTGCGCTGCAATCCGAGCGCGAGCTCACGCAGCAGGAATAGCGGCAGATTGTCGATGCAGTAGTAGCCGAGGTCTTCGAGCGTGCGCAACGCGACGGTCTTGCCGGCACCCGACAGGCCACTGACGATCAGTAGATCCATGATTGCGCACAGGATGCTCGTGGTGACAGGTGGCTGGTGCCCGCCCTCGGACTGTCGCACTCACCGACTGCTGGCGATGGCCCTGGCCTGGCGGTCTTCCAAGTCCACGCCCGCATCATAACCGCGGATGCGCAGGATCTGGTTACGCACCGCGGTCTCCAACAGCACCGCCAGATTACGCCCGGGCGCCACCGGCAAGGTGATTTCCGGCACTGCCACGCCGAGGATGGTGCGGGTGGACAGGCTGCCCCGGAGCCGGTCGATGCTCGCCAGGCCATCGTTATCGAAAGACCGCATATGGACGATCAGGTTCAGTGTCTCGTGCTGGCGCACGGCCCCTTCGCCGAACATAGCCCGTACGTTGAGCACGCCGAGTCCGCGCACTTCCAAAAAGTCCCGCAGCAACGCTGGACAGCTGCCCTCCAGTACCTCGGGCGCAATGCGCGCGAGCTCCGGGGCATCGTCGGCGATGAGCCGATGACCGCGGGCGATCATCTCCAGCGCCAGCTCGCTCTTGCCGACGCCGGCATCGCCGGTGAGCAGCACCCCCAGCCCGAGCACTTCCAGCAGCACCCCATGCACCGTCGTGCGCTCGGCCAGCGCATGGGTCAGAAAGTACTGCAAACGGTCGACGATCTCCGCATCGCGGGCCGCAGAGCCGAGCAGCGGCGTGCCCGTGCGCTCCGCGTAGGCGAAGAACACGGGGTCCGGGGTGATGTCCGAGGCGAAGATCACCGCCGCCGGCCGCGCCGAAAACAGCCGCTCGATGGTCTCATCGTAAGCGGGCTTACTGAGATCCGAAAGATGCAGCATCTCCGCCTCACCGAGCACCTGCAGGCGGTTCGGGTGAATGCAGTTGAGCGAGCCCACGAGGCTCTGCGCCGTCTGTCCGCCCTGCTCGCTCAGCAGCGGACAGGACTGCGCCGGCGGCGGTGTCAGCCAGCGCAGCTTGAGGCGCGGACCGATGTGCTCGACCAAGCCTTGCAGGGAGTGGACGGGATTCATGCCACAGACCACCTGAAAGAGGGCATGTACGGCGGCAGTTAGGCGGTGAGAACCCGCTCGCGAAACACCGCGAGCACGTCGGCATCATCGGTGGCCGCGCGCAAGGCCTCGCGCACGGCGGCGTCGTCGAAGGCGGAGGCCAGGGTGGCCAAGAGCTGCAGGTGCTGCTCGTCGGTGGCGTCCGGCACCAGCAAGCCGAACGCCAGATCCACCGGCCGGTCGTCGATGGCATCGAAAGCGACGGCGTCGCGCAGCTGCACGAAGGCGCCGACGGGCGCATGGATGCCGTGCATGCGCGCATGCGGCAGCGCGATACCCTGACCCAGCCCCGTGCTGCCGAGGCGCTCGCGCTCCAGCAGCCGATCGAACACATGCGTGCTCGACAGCAGCCCGTCGCCGTCCGCCAGCAGCGCCGCCAAGGTCTCGAGCAGGCGTTTCTTGCTCGTGACCTCGCAACCGCTCAGTACCCTCGACTGTGTAATCAGATCGGCAGGCACCATGGCCCCGGAACCCCGCGCGTGCTCGTTGTCTGGTTGTTGGTCTTCATCATGACAGCGCTGTGCCCTTGCGGCCAATGGCGCCGCGGCAGCGGCGCCTGCGCCTTGTGGCGGCAAAAAACCGGAGCAGGCGGTGCCTGGCTCCGGTGCGGCTGAAGCTCGCAGGGCCGCTCGGTGGCGCTGCAATCAGCTCGGCTGCTCTTCGTCTGCCGGCGGCTCCGGCTCCATCGCGGCCTTGGCGTTGTTGTTGCCCCGATGATTCTGCCGCTTTTCCTTGTACTTGATCACCTGCCGGTCGAGCTTGTCGATCAACCCGTCGATGGCTGCGTACATGTCCTCGTGCACGGCATCGGCGAAGACGTTGCCACCGTTGACATGGATGGTCGCCTCCGCCTTCTGCCGCAGCTTCTCGACACTGAGGATGACATGGACATTGATCACGTCGTCGAAGTGCCGCGCGAGACGGTCGAACTTGGTGTCGACATAATCCTTCAGCGGCTCGGTGATATCGACGTGATGGCCAGTCAGGTTGATTTGCATAGCGTCACTCCAGTGTTACGGGCGCCACACTCGGGAGGGTGAAAACCGGATCTCCCGATCCGGCAGAGGTGGGCGCAGAGCAGTCCCGCGCCGCGCGCTGCGATGCAGCCGCGGCCTTGGACGATGCTCGAAGGGCGCTCACCGATCCCCGTACCCGAGGCTCTCATGCCAGGCGCTTGCGCTCGTTGGACGGTGGAATACCCATCGCCTCACGGTACTTGGCGACCGTGCGCCGTGCGACATTGATGCCCTGCTCCGTGAGGATACCGGCGATCTTGTTGTCGCTGAGCGGCTTGCTCGGTGTCTCGGCGGCGACGAGCTTGCGGATGAAGGCGCGGATGGCCGTCGACGAGCACTCACCGCCGGAGGCGGTGTTCACGTGGCTCGAGAAGAAATATTTGAACTCGAAGGTCCCGCGTGGTGTGTGCATATATTTTTGCGTCGTCACCCGCGATACCGTGGACTCGTGCAGCTCCAGGGAATCCGCCACATCCCGCAGCACCAGCGGCTTCATGGCCTCTTCCCCATACTCGAAGAAATTTTGCTGCAATTCCACGATCTTCGTCGCAACCCGCAGTACCGTATCGTTACGGCTCGCCAAGCTTTTGATGAACCAGCGGGCCTCCTGGAGGTGCGTCTTCAGGCAGGTATTGTCCGGGCCATCATCGGCCCGGCGGATCAGCTTCAGGTAGCCCGGGTTCACCCTAAGTCTAGGCGTTGTTTCCGGGTTCAGCTCGACCGTCCAGCTGCCCTGGCGTTTTTGCACCACCACGTCCGGGATCACGTACTCCGGGCGCACATCGGCCACCAGCGAGCCGGGGCGGGGATGCAGGGAGCGAATCAGCGCCAGCGCCTCGCGCAGCGCGTCCGACGCGAGCTTGGTGTGCCGACGCAGATCTTCGAGGTCGTTGCGCGATAACGCATTGAAATGACTCTCGCAGATGGCGATGGCCTCGTCGCGGTAAGGCTGCTCCGGCGGCAAGTAGCGCAGCTGCAACAGCAGACACTCGCGCAGGGAGCGCGCGCCGATGCCGGGCGGATCCAAGGCCTGGATGCGGTGCAGCACGGCTTCCACCTCGTCCGCTTCCACGGCCTCGTCGCCGATGGCGTCCGGATCGGCGACGGCGTCGACGAGGTCGTCGATCTCCGCGCGCAGGTAGCCGTTGGCATCGATGGCGTCCAGCAGCGCGTCGGCGATGACACGGTCGCGGGGCGCGAGTCGCGAGAGGTTCAGCTGCCACTCCAGGTGGTCGTGCAAGGTCTGCGGGCGCGAGTGCTGGGCGAAGGGGTCGAGCTCGGCGCCGCCGTCGGCGCCGGCCCCGCTGCTAGTCGCACCCGTACCTGCGCTGCTGGCGATATAGCTGTCGTAGGTGTCGCTCCAGGAGCTGTCAACGGGCAAGTCGTCGGGCATCGAGGACTGCTCGGGGCGCACTTCGCTGTCCACCTGCGCATCCTGGCCACGGCGGCTGGTCTCTAGCTCGGCGTTGTCGACCTCGGCGTCCGCCTCATCGGCGGATTCCAGCATCAGGTTGGACTCCAACGCCTCCTGGATCTCCCGCTGAAGATCGAGCGTGGACAGTTGGAGGAGCTTGATCGCCTGCTGCAGCTGCGGCGTCATCGTCAGCTGCTGGCCGAGGCGGAGTTGGATCGTCTGTTTCATCGCACCCGGTGCGGGGGGTGGTATGGGAATTGAATGCTCTTTGGGATTCTAGCCGAATCGCGGTCTTCGATCTTGGCGCACGGCTGCCACAGCGTCCAGCGCCAACGCGGGCGTCCCATGACACCTATCAGCCCGTGCCCGCAAACGGCAACCATCCGTCGGGTCATGCCGCGAACTTGCCGCGAAACGGCTCAAAGCCGGAAATCCTCGCCGAGGTAGACCGCGCGGACACGCTTGTTCTGCAACAGCTCGTCCGGGGTGCCGTCGGCGATGACCGTACCTTCGCTGATGATGTACGCACGATCGCAGATATCCAGGGTCTCGCGGACATTGTGGTCGGTGATGAGCACACCGATGTTGCGCCGGCGCAGGTGGGTAATGATGGCCTTGATGTCGCCGACGGCGATGGGATCGACGCCCGCGAAGGGCTCGTCCAAGAGCATGACCTTGGGCTCTACGGCCAGGGCACGGGCGATCTCCAACCGCCGGCGCTCGCCGCCCGACAGACTCATGGCCAGCGAGCCGGCCACATGAGCGATGCCGAGCTCGTCGAGCAACTGCTCACAGCGCGCGCGCCGGGCGTCACGGCCGAGGTCGCCCCGACTCTCCAGCACGGCGAGCAGGTTATCCCGGGCCGTGAGCTTGCGGAACACCGAGGGCTCCTGCGCCAGATAGCTCAGGCCGCGGCGGGCGCGGGCATGCATGGGCCGCAGGGTGATGTCTTCACCGTCGAGCAGGATGCGCCCGGCGTCCGCCGGCACCAGGCCGACAATCATGTAGAAGCTCGTCGTCTTACCGGCGCCATTCGGACCGAGCAGCCCCACGACGCCGCCGGCATCCACACCCAGACTCACGTCATTGACCACCTGGCGGCGCCGATAGCGCTTCGCCAAACCTTCCGCGCGCAGGGTGGTCATTGATCGCCGCTGTCGTCTCCGGACTGGCCCTCCCCCTGGGGCTCGATGCGGATCTTCACACGCTCGCGCCCGCGGGCGCTGCTGCCTGCCGTGAGCCGGTCGGTGAGACGATTGTAGACGATGCGATCGCTCCGGAACCGGTCCTCGCCTTGGATCAGCTCGGCCTCGTCGATGAGGGTGATCTCTTCACTGACGGCCTCGTACTCCATGCGCAGCGCCCGCGCCCGCACCTCTTGCGGGTCGTCTTCGAGCAGCTGACGATAGCGCACGGGGTTGCCGATGGCGATGATCTTGCGCGGCTGGCGGTTCGGCTGGTGATGCACCAGCACCTCGTCCGCCCAAATGCGCATGCTGCCCTGCTGCACCTCGACATTGCCGATATAGAGGCTGATGGACTGCTTCTCGTCGAGCTCCGCGGCATCCGCTTCGACGAACATGGGCTGCTCGCTGTCGGAGTCGAGCGCGAGCAGCGGCCGTGCCGCCAGCAGCAGCGCCGCGGCGGCCAACAGCCGGGCAGCTCGGCCCAAGCGCCCGGCTGGGGCCGGCTGGTGCATGCACTCGGTCATGGGCCGGGCACCGACGGTGCGTCGGGCGCTGCCGCGGGCTCGGCGAAGGCCAGGCGCTGGCGTACCCGCCCGAAGAAGCGGCTGCGCATGGGCGCATCGAACCAGAGCTGCATGCCATCCACCGCCGTGAGCCAGTCGTCCCCACGCTCGAGCTCGACGAAGCGATCGGTCTCTGCATAGCCGGCGTCATCCAGGACCAGCAGCTGACTGGTCATGATGCGCATGGGCGGCTGGTCCGCGGCCGCGGCGCGCTCCCCGAGGACGCGCCCTTCCAGCAGCACTTCGTCACCATCGGCGGAGACCCAGGCCTGCTCCGAGCGGACCACCCAGTCCGGCTGGCCCGGCTCCAGCAGCCGCAGCACCGGCGCATCCAGCTCGCTGCCGCCGCCCTCCGGATAATGCCGCAGCTGCGGCGCGCGCAGCCGTCGCAGCGGCTCACCGCCATCGGACATCGTGACCGCGGCCACCTGCTCCACCACATAATCCGGACGCCCGTGCTGCGGCACCGCCGGGGCGACCTCCGGCTGCCGGCCGCCGCGATACCACCAGGCGGCGAGTCCGGCCGCGGCGAGCACGACGGCGATCATCGCCTCACGCGTCGACAGGGTCATTGCGCCGCGTCCGTCGTACCGAGATAGGCAGCGACCAAGGCATCCAGCTTGCCTTGGGCGCGCAGGATGAGCTCGCACAGATCCCGGGCCGCGCCGCGCCCGCCCGGGCTCGGCGCACACCAATCGGCGTGCTCGCGCACCACTGGATGCGCGTCCGCCACGGCCGCGGCCAAACCGACCCGGCGCATCACCGGCAGATCCATCAGGTCGTCGCCCATGTAGGCACAGGCCTCGTGCGCAACGCCGAGCTGCTGCGCCAGCGCCAGAAAGGTCGGCAGCTTGTCGCGGCAGCCTTGGTGTACATGCTCGATGCCGAGGCTCTGCATGCGAATCCGCACCACCTCGGAGCGCCGTCCGGTGATCACGGCGAGGGTCACGCCACTGTCGCGGAGCATGGCCATGCCGTGGCCGTCACGGGAATTGAAGGCCTTGTACTCCTGACCGTCGTCGCCGAGATAAAGGCTGCCGTCGGTGAGCACGCCGTCGACGTCGAATACGACGAGCCGAAGGCGGCTTGCGCGTTCCAGGGGATCCTGCATGTTCGGTGGCACCCGCAGTAGGCAGATTCGCGTAATGTCTGGCCGAAAGCGTACCATAGCGTCCCGTCACGGCTGTCCGTCGACAGCCCGGAGCCACCCGCGACACCGTGCCAGCCGCAGAGCCAGACTCAGCCCCAAGCCCAGAAGGCGCAGGCGCCGCCGCCCCCGCCGTAACCATTGCCGCCGCGGGCTGGTGGGCCCTCACCGACGCCGACGCCTATTACCCGGACGATCTCCCGGAGGACTGGCGCCTCGGCTATTTCGCCAACGACCATCCCGCGGTCTATGTGCCGGCCGTTGCCTGGCAGAGCCAGTCAATCGAGAGCCTCCGGGCCTGGCGCGATGATGTCCATCAGGGCTTTCGCTTTTTCCTGGAGCACCCGGGCGCCGATCATCCGGCTGCGCCGACGACGCGCCAGGCGGCCGCCGCCCTCGGCGAGCGGCTCGGCGCCTGGGTGCGCTGGACAACCGATGCACCCGGCACTCTGCTGTGTCCGACGCCTGGCGCATCTGCGCCCTGCGGCCGGGCCGTGACCTGCCCCCGGGCACTGGCTGCCGATCTGCGCGCCGGCGCCCGCTGGCTGCGTGAGCAAGCGGATGCGGCGCCGGCGACGCTGGTCGTCCTGTCCGGGTGTAGCAGTGTGCAGCTGGCGCATTGGCACCAGATGCAGCAGCTCCTGGGGCTCGCCGAGGTCTAGCAGCGGCGCCGACGGCCGCCGCAGCGTGCGCATATGCTTGACGCGCGCGGGCGCACTCCAGAGAATGCCGGGCTGTTCTCGCCACTTGTCCAGGGAGTCTCTGCATGGGGAATGGCGTCCCCGACAGCCCCACCACAGTCACCGCAAGCTCCGACGCGCAGGCACCTGCCCCGACCGGCGGCACCGAGCCCTTGGTGCGCATCCGCGGCCTGCGCTTCACCCGCGGCGATACCCTGGTGCTCGACGGCGTCGACATGGACATTCCACGCGGCGCCGTCACCGCCATCATGGGCCCGTCCGGCACGGGCAAGACGACGCTGCTGAAGCTCATCAGCGGCCAACTGCGCCCGCAGGCGGGCAGTATCGAGGTGGACGGCCTGGATGTGCACCGCCTGGGCCGGCAAGAGCTGTATCGGCTGCGCACGCGCATGGGCATGCTCTTTCAGAGCGGGGCGCTGCTCGGCGACCTGACGGTGTTCGAGAACGTGGCCTTCCCGCTGCGCGAGCACGCGCGGCTGCCGAAGTCTCTGCTGCGACGGCTGGTGCTGATGAAGCTCGAGGCCGTCGGCCTGCGCGGCGCCGCGCACTTGATGCCGGCGCAGCTCTCCGGCGGCATGGCCAGGCGGGCGGCACTGGCCCGTGCCATCGCTCTGGACCCGATGATGGTCATGTACGACGAGCCCTTCACCGGCCAGGATCCGATCTCCATGGGCGTCCTGGTGAGCCTGGTGCATCAGCTGAACGACGCCGGCGGACTGAGCAGCATCATCGTCTCCCACGACGTACCAGAGACCCTGAGCATTGCCGATCATGTGCACGTCATCGCCAATGGCCGAGTCCTGTGCAGCGGGACGCCCGAGCACGTATCAGCACAGTCCGACCCCAGGGTACGGCAGTTCCTCGACGGCGCCCCGGATGGGCCGGTGCATTTTCATTACCCGTCGGCGCCCCTTGCCGAGGAGCTGCTCGCCGCCGGGAGCCGCCGCGGGTGGTGATCGACGCACTGGTGCGGCTGGGGCGCTCCGGGCTGACGGCGCTCGCCGGCATCGGCCGGGCGCATGTCCTGCTGGCGGGCATCGTCGGCGGTCTGCCCGAGCTGTTGCCGCGCCCGCGGCTGCTGTTGGCGCAAATCTACAACATCGGCGTGCTGTCGGTGCTGATCATCGCCGTCTCCGGGCTCTTCGTCGGCATGGTGCTGGGCCTGCAGGGCTACTACGTCCTGAACCAATTCGGCGCGGACGAGAGCCTCGGCATCATGGTGGCGGCATCCCTGGTCCGCGAGCTCGGGCCCGTGGTCACGGCCCTGCTGGTGGCCGGCCGCGCCGGCTCGGCGCTGACCGCCGAGATCGGGCTGATGAAGGCCACCGAGCAGCTCTCGGCGCTGGAGATGATGGCCGTGGATCCGGTGCGCCGCGTGCTGACGCCCCGCTTTTTCGGCGGCTTCCTTGCGATGCCGCTCCTGGCGGCCATGTTCAGCGCCCTCGGGGTGCTCGGCGGCTGGTTCGTCGGGGTGGGGCTGCTCGGCGTCGACGACGGCGCCTTCTGGAGCCAGATGCAGGCCAAGCTCGATTTCCGCGAAGACGTGATCAACGGCGTGATCAAGAGCCTGGTGTTCGGGGTGGTGGTTACCTGGATCGCGCTCTTCGAGGGGTATGACGCCACGCCCACCTCCGCCGGCGTCAGCCGGGCGACGACACGCTCGGTGGTGCATGCGGCGCTGGCGGTGCTGGGGCTGGATTTCATCCTGACGGCTTTGATGTTCGGAGATTGACGCATGGGCACGACGCGCACGATGGAGATTCTGGTGGGCGCCTTCATGGTGGCGGGCTTCGTCGCCTTGTTCTTCCTCGCCATGCGTGTCAGCAACTTGAGTGCCGCCGGCGCCGGCGACGGCTACGCGCTGCTGGCGCGGTTCGATAACATCGGCAGCCTCAAGGTGCGCGCCCCAGTGAGCATGGCCGGCGTACGCCTGGGCCGGGTGGAGGCAATCGACTTCGACCAGGAGACCTATCAGGCGGTGGTGACGCTGCGCATCGCGCCGGCCTACGATCAGATCCCCACCGACACCTTCGCCAACATCTACACGGCAGGGCTGCTGGGCGAGCAATACGTGGCGCTGGACCCCGGCGGCAGCCCGGACTACCTCGCCAATGGAGATCAGATCCAGCACACCCAGTCGGCACTGGTGCTGGAGCGCATGATCGGCCAGTTCCTCTTCAACCAAGCACAGGAGAGCTCGCAATGACACTCGCGCACAGACAAAGGCGTCGAGCTGGCGCGGCTCGGTTGGTCTGCTTTGCGGCAGACGTCCGGGGCGGCGGTGCTGCCCGGAGGCAGCGCGGCATGATTTCGACCCTGCTGGCGGCGTGGATGGCGGCCGTACTGGCGCTGCTCGCCGCGGGGCTGCCGGCAACGGCCGCCGCCGACACCGCGGCCGAGAAGCTGGTGCGGCGCACCGCCGAGGACACGCTACGCACGCTCGAGAACCGCCGCGATCAGCTGGACGGCAATCCCTCGGCCATCTACGATCTGGTCGGCAACAAGCTGGCACCGCACTTCGACTTCGAGCTCATCACCCGCTCCGCCGTGGGCCGGGACTGGCGCAACGCGAGCGCGGCCCAGCGCCGCCAGCTGGTGTCGGCATTCCGGGCCCTGTTGATTAGCACTTATGCCAAATCCCTGGCCAAGTATTCCGGTGAAGAAGTCGTCTACAAGCCCGCCCGCGCCGGCACCCGCGACGGCACCGTGGTGGTGCCCACGGAGGTGACCGGCAGCGGTGGTCCGCCCATCCCCATCGATTATCGCATGCACAAGGAAGACGGCGGCTGGAAGGTGTACGATCTGGTCATCGACAACGTCAGCATGATCTCCAACTACCGCGGCCAGTTCCGCACCATCATCGGGCGCTCGGGCATCGACGGCCTGATCCAGGAGCTGGAGGCCAAGGCCGCAGGCGCCTAGCATGGGCCGCCGGCGCAGACAGACTGCGGCGCAGCTGACGGCGCTGGGCGGCGGACAATGGCACCTGGCGGGCGACCTGACGCTCGCCGCTGTCGGCGAGCTCGCCGCCGAACGGCCTACGCCGGGCGATGATGCACAGGCCGTGCTGGACCTCGGCGACGTGCGCCAACCGAGCAGCGCCGGCGTGGCGCTGCTGCTGGAATGGCAAGCCGCGCTGCGAGCGGCTGACGCCGACCTGGTGCTGCGCAACGTGCCGCCGGCCATGGAGCGGCTCGCCGCATTGGCCAATGTCGACGCTTTGCTCGGCCTGGGCGAGCTGCGACAGTCACCGCAAGACACTGCCACGCCGGACGGTGACGGCAACGGGGTCTAATGCAGGCCGGTTCCGCGTCGCGCTGACGGCACACATCGACAGGCCGATATAGGCCCGGCCGAGAGGGAGCCCGCCCGAGCGCTGCAAGAGCCCTCAGCGCGCACGCAATTCCCGCCGGACCACCACACCCATGTCATCCCACTTAACCGACAGTCCCAGCCTTTGATGGACAAGCTCCTGATCACCGGCGGCAACCGCCTCGACGGCGAGGTGCGCGCATCCGGTGCCAAGAATGCAGCGCTGCCGATCATGGCCGCGACCCTGCTCGCCGCCGACGGCGAGTGCCTGCTGACCAATGTGCCGCACCTGCGGGACATCACCACCACCATGGAGCTGCTGGGGCGCATGGGTGCGCACCTGACCGTAGACGAGCGCATGCGCATCCACGTGGATGCCACCGATGTCACCCGCTTCGAGGCGCCCTACGACCTGGTCAAGACCATGCGCGCGTCCATCCTGGTGCTGGGCCCGCTGCTTGCGCGCTTCGGCGAGGCACAGGTCTCCCTGCCCGGCGGCTGTGCCATCGGCGCCCGGCCGGTGAACCTGCACATCGAAGGGATGCGCGCCATGGGTGCGGAGATCGTCGTCGAGAACGGCTATGTCCAGGCCCGCGCCCAACGCCTGCACGGCGCGCGCTACTTCATGGACATGGTCACAGTCACCGGCACCGAGAACCTGATGATGGCGGCGGTGCTCGCCGACGGTCAGACGATTCTCGAGAATGCAGCCCGTGAGCCCGAGGTCGAGGACCTGGCCGACTTCCTGAACAAGATGGGCGCGCGCATCCAGGGCGCGGGCACGGACACCATCGTCATCGACGGCGTCGAGCGCCTCACCGGCTGCGAGTACAGTGTGCTGCCCGACCGCATCGAGACCGGCACCTACCTGGTGGCGGCGGCCATGACCGGCGGGCGGGTGCGGGTGCGCGAGACCCGCGCCGACCTGCTGGAGGCCGTGCTTGGCAAGCTGCGCGAATGCGGCGCCACCGTCAGCACCGGCGAGCGTTGGATCGAGGTGGACATGAGCGGCCGCCGCCCGCGGGCGGTGGACATCCACACCGCGCCCCATCCGGCCTTTCCGACGGACATGCAGGCCCAGTTCTGTGCGCTGAACAGCATCGCCGACGGCACCGGCATCGTCACCGAGACCGTCTTCGAGAACCGCTTCATGCACGTGCTGGAGATGCAGCGCATGGGTGCGGACATCCGCATCGAGGGCAACACGGCCATCTGCCGCGGTGTGGACCGGCTCACCGCGGCCCCGGTGATGGCCACCGACTTGCGCGCTTCGGCGAGCCTGGTACTGTCCGGCTTGGTGGCGGCCGGAGACACCCTGGTGGACCGGATCTACCATATCGATCGCGGCTACGATCACATCGAAGAGAAATTCTCGGCACTCGGCGCCGTGATCCGGCGAGTACACTCTTGAAGAAGGGCCGAGGAAGCCAGGCTCAGTCGATTGCGACCCCACATTCCGCACTCCGCACTTCCCGATGTCTAACACCCTAACCATCGCGCTGTCCAAAGGCCGCATCTTCGAGCAGGCCATGCCGCTGTTGGCGGCGGGCGGCATCCGCGCCGCCGAGGACCCGGAGAAGAGCCGCAAGCTGATCCTGGACACCAACGACCCCCGGGTGAAGCTGGTCATCATCCGCGCCAGCGACGTCCCCACCTATGTGGAGTACGGCGCGGCGGATTTGGGCATCGCCGGCAAGGACGTGCTGTTGGAGCACGGCGGCGAGGGGCTCTACGAGCCGCTGGATCTGGGCATCGCGCGCTGCCGCATGATGGTGGCCGGTAAGCCGGATGCCCAGCTCGACGGGCGCACCGACCGCCGCCGCCAGCGCATCGCAACCAAGTACGTGCGCTGCGCCGAGCGCCATTTCGCCGCCAAGGGGCAGCAGGTGGAGATCATCAAGCTCTATGGCTCCATGGAGCTGGCGCCCTTGGTGGGCCTGTCGGACCTCATCGTCGACCTGGTCGAGAGCGGCAATACGCTGAAGGCCAACGGACTGGTGCCCTTGGAGCATATCTGCGAGATCAGCTCGCGGCTGGTGGTGAACAAGGCGTCTTGGAAAATGAAGCACGCTAGGGTCACGGCCCTGCTGGAGGCACTGCGCGGCGCCGTGACCCAACAGGCAGCCTAAGCCCGCCAAGAGATGCCAGAGCCGTCACGCGCTGCCGTCACCCGGCGCCTGCAACCGGCGCCCGCAATCGGCGCCGGTAACCGGATCAGGCCGTCGCGGCCGGGCGACCCCAGGCACCGACCTGCCATCTGCAACCGCACAGACACCGGAGCATTGCCATGCCCGACATCGCCCGCCTCAGCACCGCCGATGCCGACTTCTCCACGCGGCTGGACGACCTGCTGGCCTGGGAGTCCGTCTCTGACCGCGAGGTGCAGCGTACCGTCGAAGACATCCTCGACACCGTCCGCACGCGCGGCGACGCCGCCCTGCTGGAGTACACCGCCCGGTTCGACCGCTGGCAGCCCGAGGCCGCTGCGGCACTGGCCATTCCAGCCGCCCGCCTGGCGCAGGCCGCCGAAGGCATCCCGCTGGCGCAGCGCGACGCCTTGGCGGCCGCTGCCGAGCGTATCCGCACCTATGCCGAGCATCAGAAGATGCAGGACTGGAGCTACCGGGAGCCGGACGGCACCCTGCTCGGGCAGAAGGTGACGCCGCTGGACCGGGTCGGACTCTATGTGCCGGGCGGCAAGGCGGCCTATCCCTCGTCGGTGCTGATGAACGCCATCCCGGCCAAGGTCGCCGGCGTGGCAGAGCTGGTGATGGTCGTGCCGACGCCCGACGGCCAGCAAAACGAGCTGGTCCTCGCCGCGGCCCACATCGCCGGCGTCGACAAGGCCTTCGCCGTCGGCGGCGCCCAGGCCGTCGCCGCGCTGGCTTATGGCACCGAGAGCGTGCCCGCCTGCGACAAGATCGTCGGCCCCGGCAACATCTATGTCGCCACCGCCAAGCGCGCCGTGTTCGGGCAGGTGGGCATCGACATGGTGGCGGGGCCCTCGGAGATCCTGATTCTCTGCGACGGCGGCACGGACCCGGACTGGATCGCCATGGACCTCTTCAGCCAAGCCGAGCACGACGAAGACGCCCAGTCCATCCTCGTGGCCTGGGACGCGGACTACCTGGACCGCGTCGCCGCGAGCATCGACAAGCTGCTGCCCACGCTGGAGCGCCGGGACATCATCGCCACGGCCCTGAAAGACCGCGGCGCCCTGGTGCTGGCAAGGGACATGGACGACGCCGCCGACGTGGCCAACCGCATCGCCCCAGAGCACCTGGAGCTGTCCGTCGAGGACCCGCAGGCGCTGGCGGCCAAGATCCGCAACGCCGGCGCCATTTTCATGGGCCGGCACACGGCGGAAGCCCTCGGCGACTACTGCGCAGGGCCCAACCACGTGCTGCCGACCTCCGGCACCGCGCGCTTCAGCTCGCCGCTCGGCGTCTACGACTTCCAGAAGCGCTCCAGTCTCATCATGGCGTCTCCCGCCGGCTCTGCGGCGCTGGCCACCACCGCCTCCGTGCTCGCCCGCGGCGAGGGGCTGACGGCGCATGCGCGCTCGGCGGAATATCGGGGGAGGGATGAAGTTTGAAGGGTGAAGTGAGAAGTGAGAAACGGGGGTATAGGTCGGGTCATCGCAACGCATCCCGACCCCGCCCATGGAAGGTACTCCCTGATCGCCTGGACTCCAACGCCCTCTTATCCGTGTCCCGACTCCATGTCCCGGCGCTTCAGCGCCGCCTCTGACGCTCGCCGAGATTGACACCAATGCGGGAAATGATGCCGCCAGCCGCAATCCTCTCCACTCGGGAGCTGGCAGCATCCGCGCCGCACACTTCAACCTAAGAAGCGCAGTTCACCACGAAGCACACGAAGAGCACGAAGAAAGACAGGCGCTTGAAGGTAGGCATCGCCGTGATCTCGCTCACCCGTCGGGTGAAGGCGTGAGTATGCGTATGCTCCGGAGCCTCTCCGTGTTCTTCGTGCTCTTCGTGGTTCAAATACCGGATCTTGGTTCAAACTTCGAGCTTCTAACTTCTAACTTCTAACTTCAACATGACCCCAGCCGATCTCATCCGGGACGACATCCGGGCGCTTCGCGCCTATCACGTCCCCGACAGCGCCGGGCTCATCAAGCTCGACGCCATGGAGAATCCCTATCCATGGCCCGAGGCGCTGCGCGAGGACTGGCTCGCCACCCTACGGCATGCGGACTTGAATCGCTACCCGGACCCCCGGGGCCGCGACCTGCAGGCCGCCCTGCGCGAGGCCATGGGCCTCCCGGCCGACATGGCGCTGCTGCTCGGCAACGGCTCCGACGAGCTGATCCAGATGCTGGCGATGGCGGTCGCCCAGCCCGGGCGTAAGGTGCTGTCGCTGGACCCGGGCTTCGTCATGTACCGGATGATCGCGCTCTTCGCCGGCCTGGACTATGTCGGCGTGCCGCTTCGCTCTGAAGACTTCGGCCTCGCGCTAGAGGCGACCCTCACGGCCATCGCACGCGAAGAGCCGGCGCTCACCTACATCGCCTATCCGAACAACCCCACCGGCAACCTGTTCGACGCCGCCGCCATCGAGCGCATCATCCAGGCCAGCCCCGGGCTGGTCATCGTCGACGAGGCCTATGCGCCCTTTACGGACCAGAGCTTTATCCCGCGTCTGGGCGAGTGGCCGAACCTGCTGGTGATGCGTACCGTGTCCAAGATGGGCCTCGCCGGGCTGCGCCTGGGCTACCTAGCCGGTCCACCGGAATGGCTCGCCGAGATCGACAAGGTCCGCCTGCCCTACAACGTCAATACGCTCACCCAGGCCAGCGCCGCCTTTGCGCTGCGCCATCACGCCGCGTGGGACGCGCAGACCGCCACCATCCGCGCCGAGCGCGCGACGCTCTTCGACGCCCTCGCCGCCATCGACGGCATCACGCCCTACCCGAGTGACGCCAACTTCATCCTGGCTCGCACCGAGCCGGGCCGGGCCGGCGCCGTCTTCCAGGGCCTACTGGACCGCGGTGTGCTCGTCAAAAAGCTCGACGGCGCCCACCCGCTGCTTGCCGACTGCCTGCGCATCACCGTTGGCACGCCGCAGGAGAATGCCGCGCTGCTCAACGCCCTCGAAGCGGCCTTGTCCATCGACTGAGCAAGCCGCACGCGCTACTTCTTCGTGATCTTCGTGGTGAGCTGCTCCTTCTAGTCAAGGCCGTGCATTGCTGCTTACCGCTCTACGCGTGCCTCGGCGTAGGTCGGGCCGACGCGAGGAGGCCCGACGATCAGACACCTACAGCCAGCGGTGGGTGACGCTCCCGCCCAATCCCGACCGACGCAGGACTAATCCTCACCCCGCGGCGGCTTCGGAAACAGCACGGGTGTACGCGCCTTGTATGCCTGATACGGCGGCTCATCCCCCCAGCGCTCGTCCGCGCGCGACTCCAGCATCGGAATCCCGCTGACCCGGGTCAGCAGGAAGTAGACGAACACCGGCGAGATCAGCGTCACGTACTGCCAGCCGGACAGCGCCGGTAGCGCAATCAGCGCAATGCCCGCCCACAGGGTGATCTCGCCGAAATAATTCGGATGCCGCGACCAAGCCCAGAGCCCGGACTGGATGAAGCGGCCCTTGTTCGCCGGGTCGTTGCGAAATGCCTGCTTCTGCGCATCGGCCACCGCCTCGATGCCGAAGCCGAGCAGCCACACGGCCAGCCCCATCCAGCCGATGACCCCGAACGACGGCACCGATGCCGCCGTCATCGCCGCCAGCGCCGCGCTCAGCGTTAGAAACACCCAGAGCCCTTGCAGCGTCCAGGCCATCAGGAAGCGCACGAACGACGGCTTGATGTCATCGAAGCGGGTATCGGCGCCGGCCTTCTGAATCCGCCGGAACAAAAAGGTCCCGAGCCGCGCCGCCCAGACAACCACCAGCAGCGTCAGTAACAGGGACCGCGCATCGAGCCGCCCCGCCAGCAGCAGCGTGCCGATGACCACCGTCAGATAGGTCGCACTGCCGGTGATGTCGTAGAACTTCTCTGTCTGCGCCCGATAAGACGGCACGAACACCACCCACTGGATCACGAAGGCCACCACGGCGCCCAGCGCAAACAGGGGCACCCCGCCCACGGCCAGCCCACCTTGGCTTCCCGCCCAGGCCACAACAGCAGCCACCAGCAGAGCGGCGATGATGGCGATCAGGGCTTCGAGGATCGGCTTACTCATCGGGATCAGCGATTCGGATCATTGCTTCGGATGGGGGAAAGGTTCGGCCCGCAAGGGCCGACGACAAGCCCAATGGCCAGCTGTCTCGAACAATCCAGCACATCCTGTAAAAGCAGCCGGCCTTCCTTGGTGGCGCGCGCCACCGCAGCGCCGAAGCGTCCCCCAAGCCGCACTTTCTGGGTATTCCAGAAATCGCCGCGGCCGGCTTTGCGTGCTTTGTTGCGGGGTTCATCGGCCTCGTAAGCCTGGTAGAGCTGGAGGAGCTCGGGGCGGGAGATGAGCGAGAGATCCTGCGCCCGGCGAGCCGCCACGATGGGGCTCACCTTGAAGTGCCGGCCGAGGAACTGATACGACGCCGCACTGCCCTGTGCCTGTGGCCACACGGACCGGAGCAGCTTCGCCGGCACGAGCAGCTTGCCCGTGACCACGTCAGTGAGAGACGGGTGCGGTATTCGCGCAGCAGGTCGATCTCGCGCTCGGCGTTTCCGCTGCGGCGCTCGGTCGCATCAACATACATCCCTACGAACAGCCTCCACGATCTGCGATTGCTTCACCCTGCTTGCTTGCGTGCCGCTGTTGCTGGAGTACGAGGCGGTGCTGAAGCGCCCGGAGCACCTGCGCATCGGCGGGCGTACGGAGGCGATGACGGATGCCTTTCTGGACGCCTTATGCCTGCGCTGCGGGCCTTTGCAGCTGTTCTATCTATGGCGCCCGCGCACCCGTGATCAGGCGGACGACATGGTGTTGGAAACGGCCTTGAGCGGCCAGGCGGACCATTCGGTGACCTTGAATACGGCCGACTTTGCAGCCGCAGCGCAATTTCGGTCGACGGTGCTGACACCCACATCGTTACCCACATCTTCTTAGGCCGGGAAACCATGGGGCTGGACACAGGACCGAAAACTCGATGAGATCCCCCCATCGAAACCTGGAATGGGGAGAGGACGATGGGGGAGGAAACGGGGCACCGAGTCTGTGGGCGGACGCTGAGCGAGGCGGACCTGGCGGCGATCCGCGTTGAGATCGCCCTGGCCGATCCTCCCAACCGGGCGGAGATCGCCCGGCGCGTGTGTCGACGCCTGGATTGGCGCAACGCCAAAGGCGAAGCGAAGCTGATGAGCGCCCGGGTCGGGCTGCTGCGCTTGCATCGCAGCGGGCTGATCGAGCTGCCGGAGCCGACCACGCGCAACAACAATGGTCTGCCCTTGAAGCATGGGCCGAAGCGCTGGCCGCAAGAGCGGGCGTTCAGTGGCAGCGTCGGCGCGCTGTCGGGCTTGCGGCTCTCGCCGGTGGCCGAGAAGGCGCGCTCACGATTGTGGAACGGGCTGATCGATCGCTACCATTACCTTGGCTACAGCCCATTGCCGGGGGCGCAGCTGCGCTACCTGATCGAGTCGGAACAGGGGTTGCTCGGCGCACTGGGCTTCGGCGCGGCGGCGTGGAAAGTCGCCGCGCGCGACCGCTGGATCGGCTGGGAGCGCGAGACACGCGAGAGGCACCTGGGGCGGGTGTTGAACAACGCGCGTTTCCTTGTGCTGCCGTGGATTCGGGTGCGCAATCTCGCCTCGCGCGTGCTGGCATTGGCCGCGCGGCAGGTGGGCGAGGACTTCGCCGAGCGCTACGGCGAGCGCCCGGTGTTGCTGGAGACCTTCGTGGAAACGCCGCGGTTTCGGGGCACCTGTTACCGGGCGGCCAACTGGCAGTACCTGGGCTGCACGCAAGGGCGAGGCAAGTGCGATGTCGCCCATCGCGCCGCCTTGGCGCGCAAGGACATCTACGTCTATCCGCTCAGCGCGGACTTCCGCCGCGCCCTGGGGGTGGAGGGATGAGTGCGCTGGCCGATGAGTTGATGGAGATCGATCTGGGCGACATGCGCCTGAATCGGCGGGCACGGCGGGTGCTGCAGAAATTGGGCGAGAAACCGACCTTGAGCATTCCGAGCGCCTGTGGCGGCTGGGGTGAAACCCGCGCCGCATACCGCCTGTTCGACCACGCCGAGGTCAGCGCCGAGAAGGTGCTCGCCCCGCATATCACACGCACCGTCGAGCGCATCGGCGCACATCCGCGGGTGCTGTGTCTCGAAGACACCTCCGAGCTCGACTACACCGGCAAGAGCGATATCCAGGGTCTCGGGCCGCTCAACGACGAGACCCGCCGCGGGTTGTATCTGCACCCGACCTTGGCCGTGACGCCCGATCGGCTGGCGTTGGGCTTGCTCCATGTCCACAG
>NZ_NRRV01000048.1 GCF_016583825.1 Thiohalocapsa halophila
CTCCGCTCCGCGACGCCGACCCGCAAGCTCTGCTTGCCGTCGAAGCCCACACCAGCGAGCCCGAACCCAACCCCCGCCGCACAGCACCCCGCGCCAAGCCCGCGAAGCAGAGCTTCATCGCCGGGGCCGCGAAGCTGGAGCTTCGCGACCAGGAGACGCGGCGGCCGCTGTGGGAGCGGCATCCCTGCCGCGACGAGCCGCCAGCAGCAGTGCCAACCCCGTCGCGGCCAGAGGCCGCTCCCACAGTGCCTCCCTTTCTCCTCGTCCCCTCGTCGCGAAGCTCTGCTTCGCGACGCCGACCCGCAAGCTCTGCTTGCCGTCGAAGCCCACACCAGCGAGCCCGAACCCAACCCCCGCCGCACAGCACCCCGCGCCAAGCCCGCGAAGCAGAGCTTCGTCGCCGGGGTCGCGAAGCTGGAGCTTCGCGACCAGAAAACGCGGCGGCCGCCGTGGGAGCGGCATCCTTGCCGCGACTCCCGTGGGAGCGGCATCCCTGCCGCGACGAGCCGCCAGCAGCAGCGCCAACCCCGTCGCGGCCAGAGGCCGCTCCCACGGGCTACCCCCATTGACCCTTTTCAATGTGGTGCGGCCCCGCCGAGCACTAGACTTGTCTGCGTTCCGTGCAGCATCCGTGCGCCCCGTCGTATTTCGATGCTGCAACTGGCTAGATGCGAGGAGCGGTCGTGAAGCAGACCCTGCTGCAGGAGAAGTATCCCGTCTTCGTCATGGAGCTGGCGCGCGACGAGACGCCGCTCACGGACATCGACGCCATCTGCGCCCATTTCCGCGAGCGCATCGAAGCCCATCGCTGCGCCCAGCTCATCGCTGAGTTCGATCATTACGCCCACACCTGCGGTCTGCCCGAAGGCCAGGTCGACGCCGACATCCGCGCGGCGCGGAACATCGTTTTCTGCTTCGGGCTGTCGCTGCCGAGCGCCCAGGTGCTCGCCATACGCCCGCGCTCCATCGGCATCGCGGAGACCGCGCAGGGCTTCGTGATCTCCTTCCTCGAAGCGCCCATGCCCATCGCCAACGCGGCCATGGAGGACTGGGCCGAGGCGCTGCGCCGGCCGCCACGGCCAGCAGAGCCTGGTCCAGCCAGGCACCTGCAAAGCGCGGACTCCGCAGATTGAGAGCCTGATCATCGCTGGCATCGCGAAGCGTGTGCGACCGTCCCCGAGTACGGCCACAATGTCGAAGCCACCGCGAGGGCTCGCTCGACATTACCGGCGTCACGGATCACGAGCAGCGCGCATCGCCCCGCCCCAGCGACTCCTTGCCCGGCCGCCCGCTGTCGGCGCCGGCTTCCGCAACCGAATATCGAGTACCCGTCCATGCGTATCGCCGTTTCCACTCAGAACTTTCGCACCATCACCGGTCATGCCGGGAAATCCCGGCGCTTCATTGTCTATAGCGCCGAGCCGGGGCAGACCCCGGAAGAGCTGGAGCGTCTCGACCTCCCCAAGGAGATGTCCCTGCACGAATACCATGGCGACGATCACCCGCTGTTCGCGCTGGGCCTGGACGCCGTGATCACCGGCAGCGCCGGCGCCGGCTTCCAGCAGCGCCTGGGCCGCCGGGGCATCCGCGTGATCGCCACCGCAGAGACAGACATCCAGCGCGCGGTCGCCGCGGCGGCCCAGGGTGAGCCCCTGCCGGAGGCACCGCCGCACGATCACGGTGACGGCGGTGGCCATGGGCACGGCCATGGACACGGCCATGGCTTCGGGGGTGGCCGCCGCGTCAGCGGCCCGGATGCCTAGCGGCGACGGCGCTGGCCCCTGGTCGCGAAGCTCCGGCTTCGCGACCCCAGCGGCGAAGCTCTGCTTCGCGGGTTTAGCGACAGCCTCGGCGTATTGCGGCTGCGCCCATAGCGGGTGCCGCCGGCGGCGACGGCAAGCAGCGCTTGCGGGCGGTGCGTCGCGGAGCGGAGCTGCGCGGCGAGGAGCTACCTTGCGCAGCGTTGCACCAGCGGCCTGTCGGGCTTCGTGCCTCAGCCCGACCTACGGGGCTGGCCCCTGGCCCCTGGTCGCGAAGCTCCGGCTTCGCGACCCCAGCGGCGAAGCTCTGCTTCGCGGATTCGGCGACGGCCTGGGCGCGTTGCGGCTTCGCCCGCAGCGGCGCGCTGCCGGCGGCGACGGCAAGCAGCGCTTGCGGGTGGTGCGTCACGGAGCGGAGCTGCGCGGCGAGGAGCTACCTTGCGCAGCGTTGCACCAGCGGCCTGTCGGGCTTCGTGCCTCAGCCCGACCTACGGCGCCGGCCCCTAGCCCCTGGTCGCGAAGCTCCGGCTTCGCGACCCCAGCGGCGAAGCTCTGCTTCGCGGGTTTGGCGACGGCCTGGGCGCATTGCGGCTGCGCCCATAGCGGGTGCCGCTAGCGGTGACGGCAAGCAGAGCTTGCGAGCGGTGCGTCGCGGAGCGGAGCTGCGCGGCGAGGAGCTACCTTGCGCAGCGCTGCACCAGCGGCCTGTCGGGCTTCGTGCCTCAGCCCGACCTACGGCGCCGGCCCCTAGCCCCTGGTCGCGAAGCTCCGGCTTCGCGACCCCAGCGGCGAAGCTCTGCTTCGCGGGTTTAGCGACAGCCTCGGCGTTTTGCGGCTTCGCCCGCAGCGGTACGCCGCCGGCGGTGACGGCAAGCAGCGCTTGCGGGCGGGGCGTCGCGGAGCGGAGCTGCGCGGCGAGGAGCTACCTTGCGCAGCGCTGCACCAGCGGCCTGTCGGGCTTCGTGCCTCAGCCCGACCTACGGCGCTGGCCCCTGGCCCCTGGTCGCGAAGCTCCGGCTTCGCGACCCCAGCGGCGAAGCTCTGCTTCGTGGAGGTCGGCGTCGCGAAGCAGAGCTTCGCGACGAGGGACGAGGGACGAGGGACGAACGGCGAGGGACGGCACACGGCAAAAGTCGGGGGTCTCCGGCGACTTGACGCCCGCGGCGCTCTGCGGGGACGATCCCGTGCGCCGCTCGCTTCCTGCCGGCGACCATGAGCCCATCCGCGGAGTCGGCAGCGCCGCCCCTCGCCGCGGCGCGGGGTTTGTCGCGGCACGGATGCCGCTCCCACAGGCCGATGGGCGGTATCATTTCAGGCCCGCCTCCACTATCGCCGCCGACTCCATGCGCCCGACCCTGCTGTTGCCTGCCCTCGCCGTTGTGATTGTATTGCTCGCGGGCTGTGCCGGAGGCCGCATGGGTCCGGTGCCGCCGCTCACGTCCTCCGAGGCGGCTGCGAGTGTCACGGTCCAGCGCAGCCGCTCGGCGCTCGGCGCCCCGGCGTCGATGCTCTTCAGCATCGACGACCGCAAGGTCTACGCCCTGCGCTGGGGCCAGCAGTTCAGCTTCATGATCGACCCGGGCGAGTATCGCTTCGGCTACGACCTCGGCTTCAATCAGTGCCGCCAGCGGGTGATTCTAGAGCCGGGGGAGCGTTACATCGTGCGCATGACACCGGTGTGCCAGATCGAGCTGCTGCGCTACGGCGATCTGCGCTGACCGCCGCGCCGCCGTCAGCCGGTCTCGGCGACAATGGGATCGATGGTGATCTCCACCCGCCGATTGAGCGTGCGCCCGTAATCGCTCTCATTGCTGGCCACCGGCCTAGCCTCGCCATAACCGGTGCTGCGCAGGCGCTGCGGCAGCACCTGCTCGGCGAGCAGGTAGGACTCGACCGCACCGGCGCGGCGCTCCGACAGCCGCTGGTTGTAGGCCGCCGCGCCCGTGTTATCGGTATGTCCCGCAATGTCGAGCCGGGTCTTGCCGTACTTGTTCACCACCGCGCTGATCTTGTCCAGGGTGCTGTAGAAGCCGGGCTTGATGTCGGCGGAATCCACGTCGAAGGCCGTGCTGCTGGTCATGCCCACCAGCAGACGGTCGTTGGGCAGCTCCTCGACCCGGATATCGCCGCGGGCGATCTCGTCGGCTAGCACCCGCTCGAAGTCCTTGCGCTGGCGCTCCATATAGCTGCCGACGAGTCCACCGGTGATGGCCCCGCCGACGGCGCCGATGAGCGCGCCCTTGCCGGCATCGGCGCTGCGCGAGCCGATGAGCGCGCCCGCCGCAGCGCCGGCGGCGGAGCCGATGGCGACGCCGGCCTCGGATTCGGTGAGCGGGCGGCGGTTGCCGAATTCGTCCGTGGCGCAGCCGGTGAGCACCACGGCGCTCAGCGTGAGCAACAACAGGGCAGGTCTGCCGGCGAGCCGGCGTAGGCGTCGAGCGCGGTTGAGCATACTTTTGAAGGCCTCCGGGACAGCGTTTTTGGCACGGCGGGCGCAAAATCGGGCCGCCGGCGCAGTGGGCGGCGCATAATATCACCGCGCCGATGGCGCGCCCCGGGCGGGGCTTGTGATGGCCCCCGCTCCGCTCAACTCTGTGTAAGTCTAAGCATTACCAGGCACCATCCCGATACCTCCAGCTATGTTGCGCACCGACCCTTACCAACCCGCCCTGCCCCGCGTGCTGCTGAACCTGGCGCTGTTCGCAACCGCTTGGCTCGCATGTATCCTGAGTGGCGCCAAAGGCTTGCCCTGGCTGGGCGTGGCCGCCGCGGCAGCCGTCATCTGGGTGCAC
Organism: Thiohalocapsa halophila; assembly: GCF_016583825.1. Classification (GTDB taxonomy): domain Bacteria; phylum Pseudomonadota; class Gammaproteobacteria; order Chromatiales; family Chromatiaceae; genus Thiohalocapsa; species Thiohalocapsa halophila. The sequence goes on from NZ_NRRV01000048.1 coordinate 4,553, forward strand.
CTGCGCGCAGCGCCGCGCCCGCGGCGCGAGGGCCTGGTGATCGCCGCCGCCGTCCTCCTGGGCGCGCTCTGGGATGGACAGATCTCGGGCCACGGTTGGGTGGCCTACGCCGGGGGCACGCCGATGCGGTGGCTGCCGCCGCTCTGGATTCTGGCCACCTGGGCCGCCTTCGCGACCCTGCTCAATGTCTCGTTTCGCTGGCTGCGCGGCCGCTACGGGCTGGCAATGGCCATCGGCGGCCTGAGCGCACCCGTCGCCTATGCGGTGGGGGCGAGCCTTGGCGCCGCGAGCTTCCCGGACAAGTTTGTCGCCCTCTCCGTCGTCGCCGTCGGCTGGGCGGTATCCTTGCCCGTGCTGGTGGCGCTGGCGGCGCGCTGGGACGGTTTCGCCGCCGACGAAAGCGCGCCGCCGTCGGCGCAGACGCGCCAGTCGGAGGCCCAAGGCCGTGTTTGACCTGGACGCCTACGGCGCCGGGCTGGCCGTGGTGCTCGGCATCGCCGTCGCGGCCTGGCTCGTGAGCATCCCCAAGCGGGATGTGAGCTTCGTGGACTCGCTTTGGTCACTGTTTTTCCTGGCCTTGACGGTGACCTACATCGCGCTCGCCCCGGCGCTGACGGAGCGGGCCTATCTATTGCTCTTCCTCGTCACCGTCTGGGCGGTGCGCCTGTCGGTGTTCATCACCCTGCGCAACCTGGGCCAGCCGGAGGACCGGCGCTATCAGGCCATCCGCACCGACAACGAGCCCGGCTTCTGGCTCAAGAGTCTGTATCTCGTCTTCGGGCTCCAGGCGATCCTGGCGTGGATTATCTCGCTGCCGCTGCTGGGCGTGGTGCTGGGCGGCGCGCCGCTGGGCTGGATCGACTTCGCCGCCGTGACCCTCTGGCTGGTGGGCTTCGGCTTCGAGGCCATCGGCGATCAACAGCTCGCTCGCTTCAAAGCCGATCCACGCAACGCCGGCCGCGTGCTGGACACCGGCCTGTGGCGCTACACACGCCACCCCAATTACTTCGGCGAGGCCTGCATCTGGTGGGCCTATTACCTCTTGGCGCTCGCTGCCGGCGCCTGGTGGACCATCATCGGCCCCTTGCTCATGACCTATCTGCTGCTGCGCATCTCCGGCGTCAGCATGCTGGAGAAGGACATTGGCGAGCGCCGCCCGGCCTATCGCGACTACAGACGCCGCACCAATACCTTCGTCCCGGGCCCGCCCAAGGCGCCGGCCTAGACCCGACACCACCCGCCGCCGTCCCGGGGCCTTCACGAGGATTTTGCTATGCACTCCAACATGCTCCCCAATCTGCGCCCGGCCAGGGGCGCCCGACCGGCGCTGGCCGCGGCCCTGCTCGCCGCGCTGACGCTCGCGGCAACCGCCGCCACCGCCGAACAGCTGCGCTTTCAGGTGTATCTGGACGACCGACCCATCGGCGAGCACAGCTTCCGCATCGCCGACAGCGGCAAGACCACCCGCGTGACCAGCCGCGCGGCCTTCGAGGTGGACTTCCTGTTCATCACCGCCTACCGCTACCGCCACACCAGCAACGAGGTCTTCCGCGACGGCTGCCTCACCGCCATCGACGCCAACACCAACGACAACGGCAAGCGCTATGCAGTCAACGGCGAGGCCATGGGCAATGCCTTCCGCATCAAGACCGACGACGCCGTCGAGCGCGCCAGCGGTTGCGTGAAGACCTTTGCCTACTGGGATAAGGCGTTTCTGGACAAGAGCCGGCTGCTGAACCCCCAGACCGGGGACCTGGAGCAGGTGCAGGTGCAGCCCCGCGGGCCCGACACCGTCGAGGTCGAGAACGGCGAGCGCGTTTCCGCCGAGCGCTACGCCCTGAAAACGCAGGAGCTCACCATCGACCTCTGGTACAACGACGACCTCGGCTGGGTGGGACTCGAAAGCGACACCGGCAAGGGTAAGCGGCTGATTTATCGGCGGGTCATGTGATGACGCCGTTGGCTCACGCGCTCCGGCATGCCGCGGTCGTCGTGCTAACGGCGGCGGCACTCACTCTGGTCTCAGGCTGCATCGAAGGTGGAGGCGAACCCATGGACACTGTCCCTTACGTAGACCTCAAACGCTTCATGGGCGATTGGTACGTAGTCGCGAACATCCCGACCTTTTTCGAGAAAGACGCCTACAACCCCATCGAGCGCTACAAGCTCAACCCGGACGGCACCATCGCCACCACCTTCACCTTCAACAAGGGCAGCTTCGACGGGCCGCTCAAGACCTTCCACCCCAAGGGCTTCGTCCTGGACAAGGAGACCAATGCCCTCTGGGGCATGCAGTTCCTTTGGCCCATCAAGGGCGACTTTCGCATCATCTACCTGGACGACGACTACCAGACCACCGTCATCGGCCGCACCAAGCGTGACTACGTCTGGGTCATGAAGCGCACACCCGAGCTCACCGACGCAGAATTCCAAGAGATGAAGGCGTTCATCGAATCCGTCGGCTACGACCCGACCAAGCTCCAGCGCCCGCCACACGAAACAGGCTGAGATCCCCACGCCCCCGTGGGAGCGGCCTCTGGCCGCGACGCTGCGCCGAAAGCACTGCCAAGCCCGTCGCGGCAGGGATGCCGCTCCCACAGCAGCCCCGCCCGTGGGAGCGGCCTCTGGCCGCGACGATGCGCCGACAGCACTGCCAACGCCGTCGCGGCAGGGATGCCGCTCCCACGGCAGCAAGCCAGCCCGTGGGAGCGGCCTCTGGCCGCGACGCTGCGCCGACAGCACTGCCAAGCCCGTCGCGGCAGGGATGCCGCTCCCACATGCCGAAGCCGCTGTGGGAGCGGCCTCTGGCCGCGACGCTGTGTCGACAGCAGTGCCAAGATCGTCGCGGCAGGGATGCCGCTCCCACGGCAGCAAACCGTCCCGTGGGAGCGGCCTCTGGCCGCGACGCTGTGCCGACAGCAGTGCCAGGCCCATCGCGGCAAGGATGCCGCTCCCACATGCCGAAGCTGCCGTGGGAGCGGCCTCTGGCCGCGACGCTGTGCCGACAGCACTGCCAGGCCCGTCGCGGCAGGGATGCCGCTCCCACATGCCGAAGCTGCCGTGGGAGCGGCCTCTGGCCGCGACGATGCCCCGACAGCACTGCCAAGGCCGTCGCGGCAGGGATGCCGCTCCCACATGCCGAAGCTGCTGTGGGAGCGGCCTCTGGCCGCGACGATGCACCGACGGCACTGCCAAGGCCGTCGCGGCAGGGATGCCGCTCCCACAACAGCCCCGCCCGTGGGAGCGGCCTCTGGCCGCGACGATGCACCGACAGCACTGCCAAGCCCGTCGCGGCAGGGATGCCGCGCCCACATGCCGAAGCCGCTGTGGGAGCGGCCTCTGGCCGCGACGCTGTGCCGACAGCAGTGCCAGGCCCATCGCGGCAAGGATGCCGCTCCCACATGCCGCAGCCGCTGTGGGAGCGGCCTCTGGCCGCGACGCTGCGCCGACGGCATTGCCAGGCCCGTCGCGGCAAGGATGCCGCTCCCACATGCCGAAGCCGCTGTGGGAGCGGCCTCTGGCCGCGACGATGCGCCGACAGCAGTGCCAGGCCCATCGCGGCAAGGATGCCGCTCCCACATGCCGCAGCCGCTGTGGGAGCGGCCTCTGGCCGCGACGCTGCTCCGACAGCACTGCCAAGGCCGTCGCGGCAGGGATGCCGCTCCCACACATGCCGAAGCCGCTGTGGGAGCGGCGTCGGGCCGCGACGCTGCGCCGACAGCAGTGCCAAGATCGTCGCGGCAGGGATGCCGCTCCCACGGCGCCGCGCCGCAGGACAAAGCCATGCATGACACCGCAACGCCCAGCGGTAGACCTGCGCACAAGGCTTCTCTAGACTCCGCTGCGCCAACCGCCTCAGGTCCCTTGCCGCAAGCCCCAAGCGCCCTGCCTTAGTCCACCCATGTCCGCCCGTGATCTGCTGAAGGACCAGACGCCGCACGCCGCGCGCTGGCTCAGGCTGACCGTTGCCTTGGGGCTGGCGGGCGGTGTGCTGATCATCCTCCAGGCCTGGCTGCTGGCCCATGTCATCGATGCCGTGGCCTTCGCGGGCGCCGGACTCGCCGACGTGCAGCCCTGGCTGTGGCCGCTGCTCGGTGTCTTTCTGCTGCGCGCGGCGGCCGCCTGGGGCAGCGAGCAGACGGCGTTTCGCGCCGCCGGCACCGTCAAGCAGGCGCTGCGGGACCGGGTCTTCCGGCACATGCAGCGGCTCGGCCCCGCCTGGCTCGCCGGCCAGCGCAGCGGCTCCTTGTCCGAAGACCTGACTCGCGGCATCGAGGGCCTGCACGACTACTACGCCCGCTATCTGCCGGCGATGACGCTGACGGTGCTGATCCCGGTGGCCATTCTGCTGGTGGTGCTCCCGCTGGACTGGCTCTCGGGGCTGGTGATGCTGTTCACGGCGCCGCTGATCCCGCTGTTCATGATCCTGATCGGCCAGGGCGTGGAGGCCGTAAACCAGCGCCAGTGGAAGCAGCTGGCCCGCATGGGCGCGCACTTTCTGGACGTCATCCAAGGCATCACGACGCTGAAGCTCTTCAACGCCAGCCGGCGCGAGGCGGATATCATCGCCCGCATTTCCGAGGACTATCGCCACAGCACCATGCAGGTGCTGCGGCTCGCCTTTCTGAGCTCGGCGGTGCTGGAGTTCTTCGCCACCATCGGCATCGCCATCATCGCCGTGTTCATCGGCTTTCGGCTCTATCAGCTGGACCTGCCGATCCCGGACCTGCTGGCGCCGCCGGAGATCAGCTTCTTCACCGGCTTCTTCGTGCTGCTGCTGGCCCCCGAATTCTTTCTGCCACTGCGCAACCTCGGCACCCATTATCACGGGCGCATGGAGGCCATCGCGGCCGCCGAGCGCTTGACCGTCATTCTGGAAACGCCGCCGCCGCAGCGCCCAGCCGAGCCTGTGACGCTGCCGCCGGATGCACCCGTCGCCGTGCGCTTCGACGACGTGCATTTCACCTACGAGGCAGGCCGCGAGGCCCTCGCCGGCGTCGGCTTCGACATCGCGCCCGGCGAGCGCGTGGCGCTGGTGGGCCCGAGCGGCGCCGGCAAGACCACGGTTGCAAGCCTGCTGCTCGGCTTCCTACAGCCAACACAAGGCCGCATCAGCGTCGACGGCCTCGACCTGGCGGCGCTGGACATCGACGACTGGCGCCGCCGCCTTGCCTGGGTGCCGCAGAACCCTCGGCTCTTCGCCGGCACCATCGCGGACAACATCCGCTTGGGCCGTCCCCAAGCCGACCTCCAAGCCGTGCAGACCGCCGCCCGGCATGCCTTCGCGGCAGAGTTCATCGAAGCCCTGCCGGCAGGCTATGACACACCGGTGGGCGAGCGCGGCGTCGGCCTCTCCGGCGGCCAGATCCAGCGCATCGCGCTCGCCCGGGCCTTTCTGCGCGACGCCCGGCTGGTGGTGCTGGACGAGGCGACGGCAAGCCTGGACCCGGCCAGCGAAGCCGCCGTACAACAGGCCGTGGACGCCCTGGCCCGCGGGCGCAGCATGCTGGTGATCGCCCACCGCCTCGCCACCGTGCGCGACGCCGACCGCATCCTGGTGCTCGACGGCGGCCGCATCGTCGAGCAAGGCGACCATGCCGCGCTGAGCGCCCGGGACGGGCCCTACCGGCGCATGGTCTCGCTGCTGGAGGCCGCGGCATGAGGGAGCTGTTGCGGCTGTGGCGGCTGTTCCGGCCCTACCGGAACTGGATGCTCGCCGGCTATGCCATCGCCCTGGTCACCCTGGTGGCCAATGTGACCCTGCTGGCCATCTCCGGCTGGTTTATCACGGCCATGGCCGTGGCGGGTGCCGCCGGCGTGTCCATGAACTATTTCACGCCGGCGGCCATCATCCGCGGCAGCGCCATCGCGCGCACCGCCGGGCGCTATTTCGAGCGGCTGGTCAGCCATGAGGCCACCCTGCGCCAGCTCGCCGGCCTGCGGGTCTGGTTCTACCGCCACCTGGAGCCGCTGGCCCCGGCGCGGCTGCAGCAATACCACAGCGCCGACCTGCTGAGCCGCATTCGGGCGGATGTGGACGCCCTGGACAACCTCTATACCCGCGTGCTGGTGCCGGTGCTTGTGGCGGTCACCGCAGGCGTCGGTTTTTTTCTGTTCACCGCGCTCTTCGACCTGCGGCTGGCCCTGCTGCTGCTCGCCCTGCTGTTGGCGGCGGGCGTCGGCATGCCCTGGCTCACCCGGCGGCTGGGCAGTGTCTCCGGCCGACGGCTGGTGGAGGAGCAGGCGAGACTGCGCCGGCTCGCGGTGGACGGCACCCAGGGCCTCTCGGAGCTGCTGGTGTACGGCGCGGCCGATGCCCACGCCGAGCGGCTCGACGCAACCACCCGGACGGTCATCGAAGACCAGGCGCGCATGAGCCGCATCGAGGGCCTATCCCAGGCGGGCGTGGGCCTGTCTGCCAACCTGGCGCTGCTCGGCGTGCTCTGGCTCGGCAGTCCGCTCGTCGCCGACGGCAAGCTGCCGCCGCCGCAGCTCGCCATGCTGGCCCTGTTCGCGCTCGCGGCCTTCGAGGCCGTGGCGCCCCTGCCGCTGGCCTTCCAACACCTGGAGTCGACCCTGACGGCGGCCCGGCGCCTGTTCGCGGTGGTGGACGCCGAGCCTGCGGTCACCGACCCGCCAGGGCCCTCACCCCGGCCGGCGCAGCACGACATCCAGGTGCGCGGGCTGCGCTTTGCTTACCCGGGCGCCGAGCGCCCTGCCCTCGACGGCCTGGACCTGGATGTGCCCGCGGGCCAGCGCGTGGCCATCGTCGGCGCCACCGGCTCCGGCAAATCGACGCTGTTCAACCTGCTCCTGCGCTTCTGGGCCCCGGACGCGGGCGAGATCCGCCTGGGCGACGCCCCGCTTGCCGACTTTCGCGGTGAGGACCTGCGCGAGCACGTCGCCCTGGTATCCCAGCACACGCACCTGTTCGATGCCAGCATCCGCGAGAACCTGCTGCTGGCCGCCCCCGAGGCCCCGCAGGCCAAACTGGAGCAGGCCTGCCGCACGGCCCAGATCCACGACTTCATCGCCGCCCTGCCCGAGGGCTACGACACCTGGGCGGGAGAGACCGGCGTGCGCCTGTCGGGCGGCCAAGCGCGGCGCATCGCCATCGCGCGCGCCTTGCTGCGCGACGCCCCCGTGCTGCTGCTGGACGAGCCCACCGAGGGCCTGGATGCCGCCACCGAGCGCGCGCTGATGGATGCGCTGCGCACCCTGATGGCCGGGCGCACCGTGCTGATGATCACCCACCGCGCCGCGGCCCTGGCCGACATGGACCGCATCCTGGTGCTGGACGCCGGGCGCATCGTCGAGCAAGGCACCCACCGCGAGCTCCTCCAGGCCGAGCGCTACCCACGCCTGCTCGGCTTGGATGCCACGGCGCTGGCTGCTGCCAGTCCCTGATCGCCCGACGGGCATTGGGCGGCCGCGCCCAGAGCTGCTTGGCTGCGCAGCCCGACCGCGGCACGGATGCCGCTCCCACAGCGCCGGCAGCGACGCAGACAACGTGGCCTCCTCAAGCAGCACGGACTGCACGCGAAGCAGAGCTTCAACGCTGGCGTCGCGAAGCCAGAGCTTCGCGACGAGGCGCACCCCCCAGCACCTAGTCGCGGCCGGGATAGCGGTGCCCCACGCCCTGGCATCTGGTCGCGGGTGGGATAGCGCTCCCCCACGTGCTGGCACCTGGTCGCGAAGCTCCAGCTTCGCGACCCAAGCGCGGAAGCTCTGCTTCCCGAGTCGGGCGGACGGGGCACGCCCATGACACGAGCGCGCTCCCCTGCCGCGGGCCGCGACGGAGGCCACATGGCCTGCACGAGCAGCACGGACTACACTCGAAGCAGAGCTTCGACGCTGGCGTCGCGAAGCCAGAGCTTCGCGACGAGGGATACCCCCCAGCACCAGCACCTAGTCGCGGCCGGGATAGCGGTGCCCCATGCCCTGGCACCTGGTCGCGAAGCTCCTGCTTCGCGACCCAAGCGCGGAAGCTCTGCTTCCCGAGTCAGCCGGCCGGGGCACGGCCATGCCACGAGCGCCCTTCCCTGCCCCCGGCCGCGACGGAGGCCACATGGCCTGCCGGAGCAACGCAGACTAGACTCGAAGCAGAGCTTCGACGCTGGCGTCGCGAAGCCAGAGCTTCGCGACGAGGGACACCCCTGGCACCTGGTCGCGAAGCTCCAGCTTCGCGACCCAAGCGCGGAAGCTCTGCTTCCCGAATCGGCAGAGCAGGCGAGAACCATGACCCGAACGCGCTACCGTTTCCTCGGCAACGATGCCCCATACTTTCTGACGATGACGGTCGTGAACTGGCTGCCGTTGTTCACGCGCCCGGAATCGGTCCAGGTGCTGTTCGACAGCTGGCGCTTCCTTCAGCAGCGCCAGCAATTGCGCATCCACGGCTACGTGATCCTGGAGAATCATCTGCACCTGATGGCCCGCTCCGACACGCTGGATGCCGATATTCAGCGCTTCAAGTCATTCACCGCCCGCAAGATCATCGACCTGCTGCAAGAGGCCCAGGCAACGACGCTGCTGCGGATGCTCAAGCTGTTCAAGGGCGAATATAAACCGCAGTCCACGTATCAGGTCTGGCAAGAGGGCTCGCATCCGCAGCGCATCGAAAACGAAGACGTGATGCGCCAGAAGCTCGATTATATGCACCTCAACCCCGTCAAGCGGGGCTACGTCGCCCGCCCAGAGCATTGGCTGTTATCGAGCGCGCGGGATTACGCGGGCGAGGCCGGGCCCGTAGAGGTAGATACCGCTTGGTATGCTGGCGCGGATTAAGACCGGAACCAGGACTCATACGCTGTAGCTCGAGCTAGAGCTGAGCGACGAGGCCCCCGGCACCTGGTCGCGAAGCTCCTGCTTCGCGACCCGAGCGCGGAAGCTCTGCTTCCCCAGTTGGCCGGACGGGACACGCCCATGACACGAGCGTCCGCCCATGTCGCCGGCAGCGACGGCGACTACATGGTCTGCCCCGAGCAGCGCGCACTGCACTCGAAGCAGAGCTTCGGCGCTGGCGTCGCGAAGCCGGAGCTTCGCGACGAGGGACGAGGGACGAGGGACGAGGGACAGCCCCCGGCACCTGGTCGCGAAGCTCCTGCTTCGCGACGCGAGCGCGGAAGCTCTGCTTCCCGAGTCAGCCGGCCGGGGCACGCCCATAACGCGAGCGTCCTCCCGTGCCGCCGGCCGCGACGGAGACGCCACGGCCTGCCCGAGCAGCGCGCACTGCACGCGAAGCAGAGCTTCGACGCTGGCGTCGCGAAGCCAGAGCTTCGCGACGAGGGCCCCTCACCTGGTCACCTGGTCGCGAAGCTCCTGCTTCGCGACCCGAGCGCGGAAGCTCTGCTTCCCGAGTCAGCCGGCCGGGGCACGCTCAAGACGCGAGCGTCCTCCCGTGCTGCCAGCCGCGACGGAGACGCCATGGCCCGCCCGAGCAGCGCGCACTGCACGCGAAGCAGAGCTTCGGCGCTGGCGTCGCGAAGCCGGAGCTTCGCGACGAGGGACGAGGGACGAGGGACGAGGGACGAGGGACACCCCCCGGCACCTGGTCGCGAAGCTCCTGCTTCGCGACCCGAGCGCGGAAGCTCTGCTTCCCGAGTCAGCCGGCCGGGGCACGTTCAAGACGCGAGCGTCCTCCCGTGCTGCCAGCCGCGACGGAGACGCCATGGCCCGCCCGAGCTCCGCGCACTGCACGCGAAGCAGAGCTTCGACGCTGGCGTCGCGAAGCCAGAGCTTCGCGACGAGGGGCACCACCCGGTCACCCTGTCGTCGGGGATTGCCGTAAGCAGATCCCCTGCCCCTCATCAGTGCCGACCGATTCTGTGAGAGAATCCGCATTGATTTCCGCTGCTCGACTGCCGCTGTATCCATGACCGCAGCCAGCCCGCCGCCCGATTATGCCGACGTTGCCGAGCGCCAGCGCTTGGAAGCGCAGCGTGACGGCCGCGAGGACTGGCGGCTCTGGGGGCCCTACCTCGCCGAGCGTGCCTGGGGCACCGTGCGCGAGGACTACAGCGCCGACGGCGAGGCCTGGGACTATTTCAGCCACGACCAATCCCGCTCCCGCGCCTACCGCTGGAACGAAGACGGCCTCGGCGGCATCTGCGACGCGGAGCAATACCTGTGCTTTGCGCTCGCCCTGTGGAACGGCCGCGACCCCATCCTGAAGGAGCGCGCCTTCGGCCTCACCGGCAACGAGGGCAACCGCGGCGAAGACGTCAAAGAGGTCTACCACTACCTAGACGCGACGCCGAGCCACAGCTGGCTGCGCTATCAATACAAATATCCCCAGTCGGCATTCCCCTACGAGCGCCTGGTCCAAGAGAACGCCAGCCGGGGCCGCGAGCAGCCCGGCTTCGACCTCATCGACAGCGGCGCCTTCGATGATGATCAGTACTGGAAGCTGGATGTCCGCTACGCCAAAGCCGCACCGGACCTGATCCACTGCCGCATCACGGCCCAGAACCTGGCCCAAGACCCCGCCGCGCTCTACATTCTGCCCACACTGTGGTTCCGCAACACCTGGGGCTGGGGTGACGCGGATACCGTGCGCCCGTCGCTGTCCGCCATCGACGCCCCGGAAGGCGCAGCCTTCGCGGTGCGCGCCGAGCACCCGTCGCTCGGCACCTATTACCTCTACGGCGCCGTCCCCTGTGACCTGCTCTTCACCGAGAACGACACCAACCTGGAGCGCATCTGGGGCGACGCCAATCCAAGCCCCTACGTCAAAGACGCCTTCCACCGCTATCTCATCCAGGGCGAAGCGGACGCCGTCAACCCGGCGCAGCAGGGCACCAAATGCGCCGCGGTCCGCCAGGTGCAGCTCGACGGCGGCGAGAGCGCCCAGCTGGACCTGGTGCTGTCCGCCGAGCCGCTGACCCAGCCCTTCGCGGACACCGAGCGCACCATCGCCACCCGCCAGTCTGAGGCCACCGTCTTCTACGACCATCTGCTGCCGGAGGCCGGCGCCAACGACACCCGCATCCTGCGCCAGGCCCTGGCAGGCATGATCTGGACCAAGCAGTTCTATCACTACGACGTCGACCGCTGGCTGGACGGCGACCAGATCCCGCCGCCCCCGGGGCGCCGCCACATCCGCAACCAGCACTGGCGCCACTTCAAGGCGCGCGACATCATCTCCATGCCGGACAAATGGGAGTACCCTTGGTTCGCCGCCTGGGACCTCGCCTATCACTGCGCCGCGCTGGCACTGGTAGACGTGGACTTCGCCAAGGCGCAGGTGGAGCTAATGGTCTCGGACCGTTACCTGCACCCCAACGGCCAGCTGCCCGCCTACGAATGGAACTTCGGCGACGTCAACCCGCCGGTGCACGCCATGGCGGCGCTCAAGGTCTTCCGCGCCGAGCGCATCCAGCGCGGCGAGGGCGACCACGGCTTTCTGCAGCGGGTGTTCCACAAGCTGCTTCTCAACTTCGCCTGGTGGATCAACCGCAAAGACGCCGACGGCCACAACCTGTTCGAAGGCGGCTTCCTCGGCCTAGACAATATCTCCGTCTACGACCGCTCGCGGGAGCTGCCGCCCGGCTGGAGCCTCAAGCAGGCGGACGCCACCGGCTGGATGGCCCACTTCTCGCTCAAGATGACGCTCATCGCCCTGGAGCTCTGCATCGTCGACGGCGACTACGAAGAAATCGCCATCCAGTGCTACAAACAGTTCCTGGCCATCGCCGAGGCCATCGCCGGCAGCGAAGAAACGGGCACGCCGTCGCTGTGGGACGACCAGGCGGGCTTCTTCATGGACCTGCTGCAGACACCCGACGAGGGCACCCACCGCATCGAGGTCTACTCCTGGGTCGGGCTGATCCCGCTGTTCGCGGTGGAGATCGTCAACAGCCGTATGCTCGAGGCCGCACCGCGCTTTCACGCGCTGCTCAACCAGCTGCGCGGCGGCTTCTTCCACGGCCACCCCGTCTGCGCCTGCCCGGAGCACGAGAACGAGCGCGGCGAGCGCCTCCTGGCCCTGGCCGACCACAGCATGCTCGCGCGCATCCTCACGCGCCTGCTGGACGAAGACCAATTCCTGTCCCGCTACGGCGTGCGCAGCCTCAGCCGCATCCACGAAGCCGACGGCAACTTGGGGTATATTCCGGGCATCGGGGAAGCCCTCATCGAGTACGTGCCCGGCGAATCGACCTCGCCCATGTTCGGCGGCAACTCCAACTGGCGCGGCCCCATCTGGCTGCCGACCAATTACTCCCTCATCGCCTCCCTGGAGCGCTTCCATCGCTTCCTGGGCGACGACTTCCGCGTCCCCGTCCCCTGCCTGGGCGGAGAGAAGCGCAATCTCAAAGAGATCGCGACCCTCATCGCGGAGCGCCTGGCAGACATCTACCGCGTGGACGCCGAGGGCGTGGTGCCTGCACTGCGGAACCACCTGCCAAGCTCGCCGGACCCGAGCTGGCGGGATCAGCTGCGCTTTTATGAATACTTCCATGCCGAAACCGGCCAGGGACTCGGCGCCGCGCACCAGACCGGCTGGAGCGGCCTGCTCGCCAACCTGGTCATGCGCCGCTACCAAAAAGACATCCAGGGCTGGAGCGGCATCGACCGCGGCACCAAAGCCGGCCTCATCGATGAAATCGCCTAACAGCCCCCGTGGGAGCGGCCTCCGGCCGCGACGCCACCGGCAACCGCCACCAGCGCACCGTCGCGGCAAGGATGCCGCTCCCACAGCCAACAGAGCCCCAGTGGGAGCGGCCTCTGGCCGCGACGCTACTGGCACGCCGCCACCACCACACCGTCGCGGCAAGGATGCCGCTCCCACAAGCCAACAGAGCCCCTGTGGGAGCGGCCTCTGGCCGCGACGCCACTGGCAACCGCCACCAGCGCGCACCATCGCGGCAAGGATGCCGCTCCCACAAGCCAACAGAGCCCCAGTGGGAGCGGCCTCTGGCCGCGACGCTACTGGCAACCGCCACCACCACACCGTCGCGGCAAGGATCCCGCTCCCACAGCCAACAGAGCCCCCGTGGGAGCGGCCTCTGGCCGCGACGCTACTGGCAACCGCCACCAGCGCACCTCAATACGTGCGCCGACGCGGATACCATGAGCGGATTGTTCCACGAATACACGCGGATACCTGCCTTGCCTCGCCCAAACAATGCTCCAAGAAGGACCGAGGTAAAGGTGTCACCGCAGCACCAAGCCGCGCCGAATCACCGAGCGAAGCACAGGAGTCGACGACACCACCACCAGTCACGCGACAAGCTATGCGACACCTAACCGCACGCCTTGCGCCCCCGAAGCCAGCGCACGCAACGTCCTCCTCAGCCGTCCTGGATATCAATCCCGACAGCATTTTCAACTTGTAGCACCCGCTAGCCCACGCTACCTGAGCCTGCGCCAATAGCCACAGCAAGGGACTGGGATACCCCGAAGGTCATCGGCCTCAACCGCAGTACCGAAAGCCCGCTATCCATGCACATTCCATCCTCGGCTTACACCCATGCCGCCGCAAGCGCAACGGGCTCCGACGCCGCGACAGATACACCGGCGACCGAACAACCAACCGCTTCGCTCGCCCACCTGCTAGAACCGCGAACCTCGACGAAGACAGGTTATAAGCCAAAGGCGACGGCCGTACTACTCGTGACATGCGATCTGATCGGCCTCCTCTTGTCCGGGTTCCTTACGCATCTTGTGCAGTTTCTCCTCTATCAGGACACGGGCTTTTCCTTTGGCAGCATATGGCAAGCAGACAATGCGACAGCCAGACTCGTGATCTTCGCCTCTCTGGTTGGGGTTGGCATCGCCTGGTTCGCCCTAGCTGGCCACTACACTAAACGCCGCCCGTTTTGGGACGAGATCGCCGAAACTTGGAAGATTATCGCAATCCTTGCCGTCGCCGACGGCCTCCTTCTGTATCTCACAAAGAATCAGTTCTCACGCTTTTGGTTCTTGGGCGTCTGGGCCACGGCACTTCTTGCGATTCCGGCATTACGGATACTGATCAAAGATGTCCTGATCGCGAACCGCCTTTGGCAGCGTCCCGCCGTCATCGTCGGCGCCGGCGACAACGGCGCCCAAACCTTCCGCGCGCTACGGTCGGAGCCAATGATGGGCTTAGAGCCCTTGGCCTTCATACGTCTACCGGCGGGCGATGCCATACATCACAAAACGGTTGACGCCACCTCATCACCCATCTATCAGCTGCGAGATCTATTAGACCTACCGCCAGCCATCGCCAAGCGGCTCACCGTTTTTGTCGCCCTCGACAGTTATAAGAGCCAAATCCCAACACGCGCGGTACAAGCGCTCAACCAGAGCATCCCGGACGTCCGCATTGTCCCTGCTGTTACCGGATTCCCGCTCTATGGCGCCCGGGTTTACCACGTCTTTCGACAAGAGCTTTTCTTCCTGGCTCTGCGTAACAACCTCGCGCAGACCGGGCCGAAGCTGCTAAAGCGCTCCTTCGATGTCGTTTGCGCCACCCTGCTACTCATCGTCCTGGCGCCGTTCTTCCTGGCGCTGATCGCACTGATAAAGGCCGACGGCGGGCCCGCATTCTTCGCTCACAGCCGCATTGGCAAGGACCAACGTCGCTTCAACTGCTACAAGTTCCGCACGATGGTCCCGAACGCCCAGCAGGTACTAGAACACCTCCTGGAGACAGACGCCGAGGCCCGTCGTGAGTGGGAGCAGGACTTCAAGCTCAAAAACGACCCGCGAGTCACCAAGGTCGGTAAGATACTGCGCGAAACCAGTCTGGACGAGTTGCCACAGCTCTGGAACGTGCTCCGCGGGGATATGAGCCTAGTCGGTCCCCGGCCGATTGTCCTCGATGAGCTGGACCGCTACGGTGACGAGGCGGCTTATTACCTAGAGGTCCGCCCTGGCATTACCGGTGTCTGGCAAGTCAGCGGCAGAAACGACACGGATTATGCATACCGCGTGAGCCTTGATAGCTGGTACGCGCGGAACTGGTCCTTGTGGTACGACATCGTCATCCTGGTAAAGACGGTCCGCGTCGTCTTGAACCGTAGCGGCGCCTACTGAGCCCGCCTGTTCTCTGCAACGTCCAGAAGTCTCCGCAGTCAACGCTCACGCTTTCTGATCCGCCGCCGCCATACCCGGCTCACCTGGACATTTTTAACGACCACTGCCCAGAACCCTGCCAGCCAACTCCCAATCCGCCGAGTGCTGCCCCTACTTGTCAGCTCCACCTCTGGGGCCACCAGAAGCCACTCCCTGACTAAGCCCCACTTCTCGGCCAAACCACGCGACGCCCGCAGTTCGACAAGCCGCCGGGTCAGTGGGCCACATGACAGATAAGCGGCTGTGGGCTCAGTCTTGCTCCGAGCTGCCTGCGGCGGAATCCCGGGTACAAGGAGCTGTACGCCGAAAGCGTCCTGAACGGCGTTAAGCCCATCAGCCGCGACGGCGACCAGCCCTTGCGCTTGTAAGAACTGAGAAACGCTCGCCAACTCCTCCGCCGAAAGACGCCGATACAACAGGTAAATGTCGTAAAGCCAAATCAACCGGTTCGGCATCAAGCGCGGCTTACCATCAATGTAATAAGGTGCAGTGTGGTTGGTGGCGCGATGCATCAGCGCAATAACAAAGGCGTGCCATGTGCAGGCCGTTCGGCCTTCGCCCATTACACCCCCCAACGGTACGCTGTCAGCGATGATCGCGTCTACGGACAACGCGTCTCGAAACAAGCGACGGTTACTGATCTGCCAGTGCAAATCCACGCTAAGGGCTGCTTGTTCATGCCCGCCAGTGAACGTGGCCTGGGCTGAGGCGCGCGTTCTCCGCCATGCTTTCTGGTCAGTGCAGGTATAACCTATGTCCTCCAACAACCGCGCAGCCTCCGCACGGCTGCCCTCCGGTACCACCAGATCAAGATCAGACCATGGTCGGTGATACGGTTGATCGTACAACGTATAGGCGAGCCCCACTCCCTTTATGCAGACTGCCGGTACACTTCGCGCACGAAACGCCCGGAAGAGTTCTCTCAGCACTATACGCAAGCGCATTTCCCGGATAGCGCATCGCCGCGCTTCAGCACGCAACGCTGGTAGCAGATCAACGCTCAGCACACCGCCCGCGTGGTTGAGGCACACCTCGTAGCAGAGGGCAGCAACCCCTTCTGCTCGAATGATGCTTAGAAGCTGTTCAGGCTTGGAACAGTGCCGTGTGTCATCCTTCGTCCATTCCTCGCCAACGAGAAACCTGCCCAGAACCGCCACGTCAACCGAAGACACAAACATGGGATAGAAGCACTCGACACCCGTTCATTGGTGATTTGCCACCGACCTCAGCGCGACCCGACCCAGCCGCAGGCATTTCCCACGGTTCACCGCCTATGCCGGAAACTCCAACGCCGTCCCTGCCCCGCACACATGCAAATCACAAATCCTCTGGACCGCCTCACCGCCAGCGCGAAAAAGCTCCAACACAGTCTAGCATCACCAAGTCCGTCACGAACTTCTAGGTGCTGCGGACTAGCAATTGCAGGACTACACTCCCGAGGCGGCCATGACGCTATCCTCGACCGGTGGCCCGAACGAGCGACAGCGAGGCTCCACGCAGCGCCGCCCGCGACTCGGTGCGCTGCGCTCCACTCGCCACTCGCGGTTTTGCGCCGAGCGGCTGCACTCCATAATCAATGCCTGCGGGCCAGAGCGCCCAGGATAACGGTCAAAGTCTTATGAGAAGAAAACCTCCAAGGTCGACTCTACACACTATTGCCCAACGTATCAGTCACGGCGACGCCGACTTCCGAGAGATCCTGCGTAGCGGCGCGCTCGCCTTCGGCGTGAAAGCAATCTCCGCAGTCTCAGCCTTCGCCATGACTGTCGTAGTGTCCCGGGAGCTCGGCGCCACAGAAGCAGGTCTCTTCTTTCTTGGACTGACAATCGTGATCGTGGTTGCCGCGATAACGCGGCTTGGCCTTGACAACACACTCGTTCGCTTCATTGCGAGCTACAACATCGCCGGAACCCATGGCGAAATACGCCGTCTGCTCGTTATTGCGCTGCTCTGGGCTTCCGCCGCGTCTATCCTGGCCGCCATTGTGATAGCAGCCCTCGCCGACCCCATCGCCAATCGTCTTTTCAATAAACCCGAATTTGGGAGCGTCCTCCGCACCTTTGCACCAGGCATACCGCTTCTGGCGACATTCACCCTGTTCGCCAAGGCCCTCCAGGGCGTAAAGCGAGTCCCCCAATCCCTCGTTGTCCTCAACGTGACCCTTCCGCTCATACTCTTGGCGCTCGTATATCTGACCAGTCCAGCGCTTGCAAGCGACGCAGCCGTGCTGTACCTGGCCGCAGCCGCCACCTCCCTAGCCCTCGGACTCTTTTGGTGGACCACCCTTGCACCGACCGGCACCCCTTCCGGCGCAATCGACAAGAAGCGGCTCATTGACAGTTGCCTTCCCCTTCTAGTCATCGTATTATTAAATCAAATCATTACGTGGTCATCACAACTGCTCCTCGGCGCATGGGCCCGTCCGGCTGACGTCGCCCTCTTCAACGCCGCCATGCGCACGGCAATGCTTACCAGCTTCGTGCTCATCGCCGTAAACAGCATCGCCGCGCCCAAGTTTGCCGAGCTCTACAGCAGCGGCGAGCTGCAACGACTGCGGCGCACCGCGGTTGCGACCGCTCGTATGACTTCTGGCGTCGCCCTATTCCCGCTCGCGGTCATGCTTCTAGTGCCCGGGCCGCTCCTATCCCTTTTTGGCCCGGAATTCCCTGACGCCGCAGACGCCCTGAGGATACTGGCGGTCGGTCAATTCATAAACGTCGCGACCGGATCCGTGGGCTTCCTGCTTTCTATGACGGGTCATGAGCGCGTTCTCCGTAACAACGTAGCCTTAGCCGCGTTCATCGCGCTCCTGGCCGGCGTCGCACTCGTACCCCCCTACGGCCTCACCGGCGCAGCAACCGCCACAGCGCTAGGTATAGCGACCCAAAACCTTTTGAGCCTTTGGCAGGTCAAGCGCTTGCTCGGATTTTCCACGCTCAGAACATCGCCATAGGTGTTTGAGCTTCTCCCCGTCGCCCCCTAGGACAGCACCCGACGTCACGGTGATCGCCCCGCGACATACCATCCCTATTACCTAAAGGTCGATAAACGTCGAGTTCCACACAATCCAGAGGATGGCGCCCGATAGCTTAGCGCCAGGCCCAGCACAAAGAAGAACATTGGGTTGCTAAGCTGCGGCCGGACCATACTATGTGCCAGCGCACCGAAAAGTGCAATCCCGGTCGCAATAGCGAATCGCCGCGAAGCCGAATTCCGCTCACTAAAACGCACTGCGCGCACAACTCTCCCGGCGGAAGCGACGATCAACCATAAACATGCCATTAACCCCAGAATACCTGCCTCGGCTAGTGCAGTAACAAATAAGTTGTGAGATGGCAGCAGATACCCGTAGGCTGCCTCAAACCACTTTGCAAATCCTTCGTAACCGATTCCCAGTAACGG
This sequence comes from Thiohalocapsa halophila, assembly GCF_016583825.1. GTDB lineage: Bacteria > Pseudomonadota > Gammaproteobacteria > Chromatiales > Chromatiaceae > Thiohalocapsa > Thiohalocapsa halophila. Next base: position 23,015 of record NZ_NRRV01000048.1, read on the forward strand.
GTGTGAGGTTATGATTGAAGCAGCCTCATCTAACATTCTCGCTCTTTCCACATCCGTTGCGTCGGATAGTCCCGCCCCTCCCCCCATAAACACCGACCCGGCAAACCGTTCGACCAAGCGCGCCTGCACTATACCCAAATCGACGAACTGCGCCGCCACAAAGAGCGCCGCAACGAGCCCGATGGGAGCGAAAATGATCCATCGAGCCGCTCTTCGCAGATTTTCCGAGAACGCAATGACCGACATTACCATAACGAGGCCTCCCAAGGCGTATGCCGCACGACTACCCGACAGGAGCACCGCAGCTAGTGCCGCAACGAGGCCCAGTTTACCTAATAACGCTCGCTTCCCTCTGCCGTTCGCGGAAAATACAGAGTACGGTAACGTCAGAATCACAACAGCGCCACCAACATTCGAAAAAGTTCCAATCGCCTCTCTCATCTCCTGGCTCACTATTCTCACAGAGCCGTAACGCAACGCGGTCGAAACGAATAACACCGCCACGAGTACAGAAAGACCTGTGGTGATATAAACCCAAGAAGAGGGTTGCACCTTATTTGCTGAGCCTGCGACAAGATAAGACAACCAGACAAACGCCAAAAGACCCGTTGCCTGGTAGATCGTGCGGTCCGGCGCAATTGACCAGAAACTCGATACGACGAATAGGAACCACAGGCCAATTAGTGGCAGGCACGCCTGTGCAGCCGGCATGTTGACCCGCCTCGACGCCAGAATATAAAGGACCCAGAGAAGGATCGCTGAAGCTAAAAGAGCGTAAAAAGAATCCGTCACGCGGAAATATCGGGCTAGGATATACAGTCCGCTGGCGACACCTATTGTGGCGAATCTTACATGTGATACGCTAACGATAGCCCCGGGGGGGTGTCTGATAGATAAAGCCATGTTTCTGACTCTCTCACGTGAGATCACGCTACCGAAGGCTAACACGCCCGGAACGCTAGCGCCTTCGCCTCCCTTATTCGCAGATATGGCCTCTCCAATGGATCCTCCGAACGGGCAGATCCAGCCAGTTTTTGTAAGGTAGTATGGGACGCACGAGAGGTTGTCGCATTATCGGAGTCCGCAGCGGCTCCGCGAGGCGCATCGCTTCCTTTAACGTCAAATATCAAATCCAGCACGAGACGCGAAGAACCGGTAACACCGAACTTTGCACTTGCGAGTGGCGAATCTGATGTTAAAAAGAGTCGGAGAAGTTGCCCACAATCTATCTGAGAGCTCCAATCGCGGTTATCACTTGCGCGTGCGCAGAATCATGCACGTCACCGTATATGGACGCCACAGCCAGCGCGCACGGTCCACGGCCGAGCGCCAATGGGTCGTGCCACTGTAAGGCACAATCAGCTTCAGTAACCAGGCGCCCGCCTTACTTGGCGAGGCAAGAAGCTGGTCGCCGAAGGACTCACACTCCACGACTTCTTGTGCGATGACCGTACACCCAGGAAAAAGCGCAGCCAGCTCGGTGGGCGATGGGCGAAACATCGTATCAATGGGATCCGCGTGGAAGGGGAATGAGTATGGCACACTCACGCCAATGATGCCGTTGTCACTCAACAACGACATGCAGACCGAAATAAAGCCTTGCCTGTCCTGCAGGTGTTCAAGGATGTTGAAGCAGAATAGTGCCTTCGCGTTTACCTGCCGCAAGCGCTCCTGGGTGGTCTCCGCATAGATGTCGCCGGCAATATCGACTCCGGCCTCTTGTCGCAAATCGCTATGGACGACGTCGACGCCCCGTTCGGCGAGCGGCGAGAGGAGGTGTTCGCCGATCTGCGGTTGCTTGGCCGCTCGAAAGCGTGCTGACCCGCTTCCCAGGTTAATCGCCGGCGACAGCTGATTGGGCGGTATATGCGCAAGCTGCCGTCCCAACCACATTGCTTCGTTCTTGAGCATTTCGCACCTTTTCTGATGTCATGACGATCGCCGTAGGTCGTTTACAAGGGGTTGATATTGGGATTTCTCCGCAACGTTTCGTTGCTGCTAGCACCCCAGGCATCAACCCGCCCGCCAATGGGAGAGATCGCGGCAAAGTATCGTTTCCAGTCGCCTGATATCATCCTCGTAAAGCGTCAGCAGATACTCCCTTGTGGCGGCATCCATTGTCGGCCTCACCAGGAGTCGGCGGAACACGCTCGTGTACGTGCGGTGCATCCAGCTCCTGTCCATCCCTGGCGCATAGCGCTTCAGGATAAATCTAACCCTGTTTGCTCCGCGGAGCGCCTCGCGGGCCGCCCAGTTCCGCGGCATGCCGGATATGTTGGCGTGCAGCCCCGTGTCTGGCGCAAAGGATCGGTCGACCCCCAAGAACTCGTAGACCTCCTGGCATGCCCGCTCAGCGTCCGCCCGGAAATCATCGAATAGACCCACGTACATTTGATCCGCATTAAAGCGTTCTCTCCACCGATCAAGCCATTCAGCGTAAAAGCCTGTCCTGGTATAGATATGGCTCTGTGGAATACTTCCCTCCAGGGCGCCGAGCAGGGTAGGGGAGGCTTCGCGCTCATCCCTGCGGAAATGGACAAAGTGAGACCAGGCTCTTTCGATCGGATTTCGCAAAAAGAAAATCAGCTTTACATGAGGGATGGTGTCAGCAATTTTGGCCAACGCATATGCGTCGGAGAAGTATCGCTGAGATGCTTCTCCCCTAGCGATAAAACGCTCCGTGCCAGCGAATAGCGCTTCGTACTCGGATTGCGTCTTGACCGCCACCTCATATCCGGGGCGATCTTCCGGAGGTATCTCTGCCGGCTCCCGGTCGACAAAAGAGAAGAACATGGGCTCCTTCCTTGGCGACGCAAAAACCTGTGGGTGCTGTTTCAGGGCGTGATACAGCGACGTGGTCCCACTCTTGCCTGCCCCGCCAAAGATGAAGTTCGGGAAGGTCATGTTCCATCCCCGGCAGGAGCTAACCGATAAAGCGTTAGGCGCCCACCAATCAATTCTGCAGATCGCCAAGGCCGTGGGCCAGCCGGCGACTGCGAATCCCTAACAATGCTCATCCAACTTACGCCTTTTGTTTCTTCAACAAATAAAAGTTGTGAGAGCACGCGTTGCGAGGTGCTAAGTGATATCTAGCGAAGTCAACAGAAATGCTAAGCATCCAGATGGGCACGAAAAAACGAAATGGATAGCTCCCGAAGTAGCTATGGTAATGCTCCTCAACATCAAAACCGACTGCGGTCAGCGCTTGCTCGTAGGCTCTGGGATAACAACGGTCATAATGCGCCGGGAAGCCTAGGTAACCGGCGGAATTACTGACCAGCGAATGTAAGAGACCAGCTGCGACCCTGCTTGGCAACAGTTGGTTGATTAATGCGAACGGCGCGTACCTATTCGAGAAGCAGACGATCAGTCTCCCGCCTGGGCGAAGAACGCGAAACGCGTTCTGAAGAAAGGCCCTGTTGTCGGGAAGGTGTTCGATCACTGACCGCCCGACGATAAGATCCACGGAATCATCGTCTAAAGGGATTGCCTCGCAGACATCCGCCACCACCCTGTCGTCCAACAGCGGATTGTGTGCCATCTCTTCCCTAGAGATATCGATCCCGACAATTCGCGAAACATGCTTTCCTTTTGGGCCTGGGTCGAAATGGCAGGTGCGTCCTGCGCCGACATCGACAACGGTCAGGGACTGGCCTTCATGTATCAAGGCTTGCAGTCTGCTTGCAAAGTGCGTTTGCGCGTGGGTTCGGGCTACGAAGCCCGGCTCCAGGCGCCGGCACAAGTCCTCGTTCCACCGAACGAACTTAGTGAGGGATCTTTGCAGGTCCATTTATACGTTGGTAACTTCTAAACGACGGTACAGTGGCGCACACATGCCTCGGCCGCCGTCGAGCATCCGCCTGACACACACGCCTGCAAACGACAGGTCGTACATGTGCGATATTTGGTCGCGGACGATTGCGGGCGCCGGGAGGCGCGGCCCCTAGCTAGGTGCGCCGAGACTGACTACCCTTGAGCGTCCTCGTCGGCGCATACGCGCCGGTCTTGTCGCCCATCGCCCAAGACCACAAGCCCAGGGCGAAGGATACTTGCGCGAGTCCGAAAGCATATAGAGCCTTGCGGGCTTGCCTAATCGGAGCAAGGCCCAGCGCTAATACGATCAGGAGCCAGAGAAAATTCAATCCCCATTGCACTAACGCCGAAGTGAGGAACATAATCAGCAGTGCTGGCGAGAAGAAACGCACGAGCTTGTGCAGCCACAGCGCGATGCTGAAAAGCGGGTGAGTTAGCGTTTCTCTCAACCCCCAACGATGAAACGTGGATAGCAATGCTTTTCGCGTCATGCGCGCGCGCTGTCTAAGCTCCTGGGCCGAGGTTTGGTTGGCCCAATCGTAGCAGACAGCATCATCCGCCTGCACCGCGTGCAGCTGTCTAAGCTGCGCCCACAAGCAAATCACTTGATCGAGTGCTTCGAACGGCTTGAGCTCTTGCCAAATGGACAATCGGTAAGCAACACAGGGGCCATCAACCTTGACAAGGATACCGAGCTGCGACTCCCAGGACCGCAGCTTTCGTTCGATGCCTCGATACTTACCGTATCCGTAACCGAGAGACGAGTTACTGGGATCCTGATAGATGACCACAGCTCCAACTACCGCCACCCGAGCGTCTTGGAAAGGAGAAACAAGTCTCACGAGTGTATCGCGCCGGAATATTGCGTCTGCATCCGTCGCGACAACAATCTCCGTTTCGGAAATACTGGGCACGAGATTCTGGGCGAAGGCCGGGCCTTTTGTCTCCGCAAGCTCCACCAGGTTGATGCTTCGGCCAGGGTGACTCTGTATGTATGCGCGGGCCCGATCTGCCGTGCGGTCTGTCGACCCGTCGGATACCACGATTACGCGGATCTTACTTGCGTCGTATTCAGTCTCGAAAATATTGTCGAGGCGTCTGGTAACGTTGTCCTCTTCGTTAAGGGCGGAGAAGTAAACGGTGATCGCCGGTGCGCTGGCCTCTGGGGAAGCGTCGACAGTGGGCCCATAACCTCGCTGCGATGGTCGTCGCAGTCGCACAATGGCACCTAAAACACCTGCAAAGCCACCATACGTTAGCACGAGCAGCGCCCCGGAGACGGCGACGAGAATAGCCGAAGCTGTCACAGAGCTGTCTCCCCTTTAAAATGCGGGGGCGCCGCGACTGCCAGAACACCCTCAACGATCGCCGCGATCTCCCGGTCCCAGGTGTGTCGGCGGGCACGATCCATTCCCGCCGTTGCGAGTGCCAATCGAAATTGCTCATCCACATACAGCCGGTCGATCGCCGCTGCCAGAGCAGATACCGACCCGACAGGCACGAGCATGCCATCCTCCCCGTCCGCGACATGCGTCGGGATGGCCCCGACTGGTGTCAGGATACATGCCAGTCCACTCGCCCACGCTTCCCACAAAGTCTTCGGCAAACCCTCGCCGTAGGACGGCAATACGAATACGTCAGCCTCCCGCAGGAACGGCAAGAGCCGGTCTCTCCGTAATGGTCCGACGAGCTCGACCGCCCCTTCCAGGCGTTCTTTAACAATTCTGTCTTTCAATTCCCCGAAATGCGGACCATCTCCTGCATAGCGTAGGCGGATCATCCGCCCAGAAGCCGTCAGGGCTTTAACCGCGTCTAATAGCTCAAAAATTCCCTTGTGACGGTAGATACGCCCTGCAAAGACTACCTCGAGCCGCTCGGAACGCCGCTCAGTCGCTGAAGACACGATGTCATGGTCTTCGACAAGGTTAGGCAGGACCCATTGTGAGCGGAGGGGCGCACCCATTTCTTCGTACTCCACTGGGTCAATGAAGAAATTCCAATCCGCAATAGCAGCAATCCGACGATGCTGGATATGCTTCCAGCGTGCAAGAAGCCGCGCCGCAAAATGCTTGGGGTGGATGCCCGGGTAATTACTGCGACTCGTATCGAACACAGTGGCCCCCGCCCAGTACGCCATCAGCGGCTTCTTTTCATTTCGCGCGATCCGGGCAATGTCGGCACCCATGGCGTGATGCACCCTCACGATCACAGCACGCGCATCGCGGATCAACTGTGTCATGCGCCGCTTCGACCGGCCGTAGATCAATGCGCGTTTCCGGTAAAAGTCCTCGGTGTTTGCGTAGAAGGGCAATGCTTCAAAGGAAAGACTCTCCGAGAGCGTCAGCGGGTCCAGGCCGGCGCCGGGTGGGCAATGTGACGTACAACGCGACGCCAAACAGAGCCCTCCCAGCGCTGGGGCGGCTGGTGCGATGAAGTGTGGGAACATGTCGCGCAAAGGGTATATACCCTCGGCAGCGGACCGACACATATACGTGTCAGTGAACAATAAGATGTTGCTCACAAGTCATACTCAAACCGATTACAGCTGGGCTCGCTTCACAGAGAGATCCGCCGCCACGGACTCCGCCGGTTCCAAATTTTCACGCTGCACGCTTCCCGCGGTTCAGTCAGAAGCATTTCCAGAAGTGCACAGCGCAACGATAGCACGGTAGGACATGCAGCTCCGCCCCGTTACCCTTTTCGGCGGCTAGCATCGAGCGTCGCAAGTCACGATCTCCGCACTTGCGGCGCTATACCCGAGGCGATCGATCAAATCTGCCCACGCGGGCCCGGATAAGACCGTAGCCCCGACAAGGCGAGAGTGGTTGACCATATTCGTACCATCCCTACGCGCACTTCGTGATCGCGAGCGCTTTCAGACGGCCGCGCTTACGATCACGGGCCATTGCGCGCCCGGTCTTGCTCGTCAAACTCCTGCGCTACCCCGCTTGCTGCGCTCCAGCTCGAACCACTCCCATGTCCTAGTAAGTCCCTCCTCCAGGGAGTATTGCGGCTCAAACCCCAGTAGGGCCGAGGCCCGGTCGAACCTCGCAAAGTTTCGATCCACCTCGCCGGCCCGTTTCGGGGCGTACTCTATTGGGTAGTTGTCGTCTCCAGCGATTCTCGCCATCAGCCGAGCGAGCTCGCCAATGGAGACCTCTCTGCCTGACGCCAGGTGCAGAGGATTAAAGCCCGGCAACGCCGCCCGAAGCGCCAGACCAATACCCTTGCAAAGGTCCTCAACATACAAGAAGTCCCTAGTGGCCGAACCGTCCCCAAAGATCCTGAGCGGGTCCTGACTCATTATTGCTTTGGCGAACGCAGTAACCGCGCCCTTCTTATGCCAACTGCAGGGACCAACAACATTCGCGAATCGTAATGCCGTAACGTGCATGTTGTAGGAGTGGGCGAAAGAGCTACAGTAGGCCTCGCCGCACAATTTACTCGACCCGTAGGGCGAGATGGGGCGAGGCCGGGAGTCCTCGTTGACCGGGGGATCAGCGTTGCCGATGAGGGCACCGCCCGTAGACGCAAATACGAACCGGGCTATACCTCGCTTGCGGCACTCGTCAAGCACCACGAACGTTCCCCTGGCATTGACGTCAAAATTCTCCGCCGGTGCGGCAACAGATTCCACGACCGACCCGAAAGCGGCCAGATGAATCACGGCATCGACGCCTTCCAAGGCTTGTGCGACGGCGGCGCAATCGCGGATATCTCCAACAACAATCTCTGCTCGGCATCCCGCCAAGAGCGATGAATCGCCCTTCGCCAAGTTGTCGAGAACCCTTACCGAGTAGCCGGCTTCTTCGAGCATTGGCACCAAGTTAGCCCCAATGAAGCCGCAGCCGCCAGTGACGAGAATGGTTTCTGCACTTTGAATTGCTGTTGAAACCATCGAATTCAGCTCCGTTCAAGCATTCTGTGAGCGCGCGCTATTGCTGCTTGGATTCGCGCACCAGCACCGGGTCATGGGGTTCGGCGCTCGCAATGACGTCGGCGCTTTCACGTCGCTCCGCATTCCAGAAAGACACACAGGGAATCTTGCTCAAGTCACAGCGATACGCGAACTTCTTGGCAATATCCGTAACCTCATCCATCAAGCCCCCTTCCAGCGTAATTGGGCGGAGACCGTGACTGAGGAACTTATCGTTCGCGACGTGAAGATCGTTTTCGTCATCCTCGTTGCGCGGGTTGGAGACGCGATTCACCTCCGCGCCGGTCATTTTTGCGATCAGCTCCGCCAGATCTCGCACCCGGTGGGTCTCGGTCATCTGGTTATAAATCTGCACCTTGTCGCCCGGCGCGGGCGGGTTCTCGATGGCAATCTGGACGCACCGAACCGTATCCTGAATGTGGATGAACGCGCGGGTCTGGCCGCCGGTACCGTGCACTGTAAGCGGAAACTCCACGGCCGCCTGCATGAGGAACCGATTGAGGACGGTACCATAGTCGCCGTCGTAGTCGAAGCGATTGATCAGGCGCTCGTCCTGTTTCGTCTCCGCCGTTTGGGTACCCCAAACGATGCCTTGGTGCAGGTCCGTAACTCGAACTCGGTCGTTCTTGTTATAGTAGGCAAAGAACAGTTGATCCTGAGTCTTGGTCATGTGGTAGATGCTGCCGGGATTGGGCGGATACAGCACCTCCTGCTCAACCACGTCGCCGCTGTCAGTGCGCACTTGCACCGTCAGATAACCTTCGGGAATCTTCATACCGGCAGTGCCATAGCCATACACGCCCATCGTCCCCAGATGCACGACATGAGTGTCCAGCCCGGCCTCGACTATCGCGGCTAGCAGGTTGTGCGTGGCGTTCAGGTTATTGTCTACTGTATAACGCTTGTGGAAAGAGCTTTTCATGGAATACGGGGCGGCCCTTTGCTCGGCGAAGTGAATCACCGCGTCGGGCTTGTACTCCATCAGGATATCCAACAACCGTACGTAGTTTTTGGCGACATCGAAGTTGAAAAATTCGATGTGCCGGCCGCTCACCTCCCGCCAGGCGGCGGTTCGGACCCCCATGGGCCTTATCGGGGTTAGGCTGTCTGCCTCAAGCTCGTTATCGATGTTTCGCCGCGACAGGTTGTCGATAATGACGACATCATGCCCAAGAGCGGACAAGTGCAGCGACGTAGGCCAGCCACAGAAACCGTCGCCGCCCAGCACGATAATTCTCTTCGATTGCGACATGATTCAGCTTCACAATGTGCGTTGAAAACGGGTGAGCGCGTATGCGCACTGAAGGCACTCGAGCTGCGCCACCAGATGATCAAGATCTTGAATGGGGTGTTGTAGAATCGCGCCACGGCTGGGATCTATATCCCGAAGTCTGGCTTGTGCGACGTAGAGCCTTTGGTTGCTAAGGGAACTGTTGACGTAGGTACCGCTGCCATCGACGAGTTTCACATCACTAACGGCGTCGACCGGCACCCCCAGCTCGCGCGAAACGAGCTGTGTTGCGGCCTCCGCAAGGCCGGTGGTTGAGACGTCTGTTACCCTGCCTCCCGGGAGGTCGAGGGTCGTCTTTTCGATGCCAGGTCTGTAATCGGGCGCTGGCAGCAGGACGTCGTTATTGAATAGCGGCACAACAATCAGCGAATCTGCCCTTTCCACCCGCCAGTAGACACAGGTATCGCCGCTAGGTTTGCGATACTCTTCGCAAAATAGGGTTAGCCATTTGGCGTTGATCTCGGCAATGTCTCGTAACTTGGTCCAAGTGTTGTCCATAGGGATTAGGTGCGTCGCACTCGCGATGTGATAGCTCCGGCACGCTACAGCGACCGCGTAAGGTGATAAAGCCGGCGGGAGGATGAAACGCGCCGGATCCTTGGAATGTGGCAGGGAGACCAACTCCTGCGGCGGACGGCGCCACGACAAGAGGATAGCGGTAAACACGGCGCTCCGGCAAGTGCTGCGCACCCGAGGGGCGGGAATGGCCAACGACGCCAGCACAAGCTGTAGGCGTGTACGCCGAGCGTGGAGGGTATATCTGCGCACAGAAAATGCGACGGCCTTTTGGACCGGTGATACGGTGCGGACTCTGCTTCTCCCTGGGCGAGGGGTCGCTTCTCAAGCGTCTTTGCCCGCGGTGGAACGCGGAGCTGGATCGGCCGCGTGACTACCCGGAAGTTCTTGGGAGAGGATCGCGCGCTGCGTTGTGGCGCCGCTGGCCGCCGGGTCGGTCAGTGGTGCCGCAGCTGCGTTAGTCAGGAACGGGTTCTGAATCTGATCCGTTGGCGGCTGCACAGACGCGGGCTCCGGCCGCGCCTTGGGCTCAAGGTCTGGCGTTCGTCGCTTGCGGCGCGAGCGCCTCTTCGCGGTGTCGGCCAAGAGGTCCGGTGGGTAGAGAAACACCGATAGCAGCAGCGCGAAGACAACCTGGTTGGCCGGCGTGTAGAGGTTGTAGTCCACGAACTCGTGGAAGCTCAGCAGCAGGACGCCGATACCGCTGCCGATTTGGAGGTAGGTGCTGCGGGCGCCACTGTTTGCCGTCAGGACGCGCCGCCACTGCGACACGTAGAGGACAAGCACAAGACCCGGTAACACGACGCCGAGTGCGCCGAGGTCAAAAAACCACTCCAGGTAGTCGTTATGTGCACGGTTGATGAAGGCATTGCCCAACTCCAGCGGTTGGTAGGGCGGGAAGACCGCAGGGAACGCGCCGGGCCCACTACCGATCGGGAAAAACGCACCGGCGCCGAGCAGCGTCTGGTCGAAGAGCTGCCAGCGCGCGTTGTCTTCCAGGCCCGACACCGAAAAGCGATCTAGCACCGGCGCAAGACCGATGCTGATGCCCCCGGCGACCGCCAAGGCCAAAATGACCCCTGCTGGGCCCAAAGCGCTCTTGCGTCCAATCTGGCGGGAGAAGAGCGCGGCTGCGATCACAATGCCGAGGATGGTGAGGGTAATGCCAGTCCGTGACCGCGTAAACACGACACCTAAAATGAGCAGTAAAGCAAGCCCGCCGTAGAGCATCGCCGACTGACCTGGGCGCGACCCGACAGCCGCTGCGGGCTGGTGCAATAGAGCTGGAGCGCCAGCATCGGCCCGAAGCCGACTCAAGGCGTAGAAGAGCAGCGCCAGCGTCAGGGGTAGTGCCATTTCGATGAGGCCGGCCAGGTGATTACGGTTCGCGTACGTGCCAACCGCTGACCAGCGGTGGGACCCTTCCACGGCGAAAGGCGTACCGCCAGTCTGTGCGGTGCCATACTGCAGCAGCCCAAGGAGGGCCTGAAGGGCTGCGATTGCGATGACGAGACCAAGCAGGACGGAGATCTGCGCGGGCTTCAGGGCACGTACACCCAGAAAGACGCTGACGGGAAGGAGCAAGGACAGAACTGCGGCGCCGGCGGCGCCCGGGTAGATCGCCGCCCCGGCGGGCAGCTCGACCGGAGACTGCGGGAGATAGGACGCCGCTCGATTGTATAAGTCCCGACCGGGCAACAACGTTGCTATGTCCGGCGGCAGCGGGAACAGGTACAACGCGGGCAGTAACAGCAGCGCCAGCGCGATGGCGGCTTGGCCGGGGCCGATGACAATGCGCTGCGGCCACCAAAGGCTCAAGGTGAGCAGCCCGATTGCCAGCATCTGGCCGATCAGTGCCGCGAGCGGCGTGGCACCGGCGCGAAACAGCGGGGTAAACGCCATCACCGCCAGCAGGAGGCCGAATGTCACAACAGGTTTGCGTGGGGTCTCTTGCCCGCTTGAGAATCTGGCTCGCAACTTGCTTTGTGTCCTTGTCGGAAGAGCCGGTGCGACGGCGAGCAGATGGCCAACGACGACGTCGTGTGGACGCCTAGGGTCAAGGGCGTGCTGCCGGACAGGCTAATAAATCAGGGGATAAGTAAAGTCTCAGAAAGACGCGCCTGTGGCAAGCGACTAGGCAGACACAGGCGCGCTCGCCGACGGAACGGCTCCAGTTGGTATCAGCGCGGTGGCGAAGCCGGCCGCGTACAGACCTCCGAAGCCCGTAACCGAAAGAGACCACTGGCCCCGTACGGCCGCGGGTCAGGCCGCTTGATCGGCAAAGCGAACATCGCTCGCCACGACCTAGCACTACCGCACTGCCACCGAGGACGCTTTCTGACGAACGAGTCCCCCGGGAACAGGATGCCGCCAACCGTACACGGCAATATCTTGCGTCGCGCGAACAGCACTTTCACGGATACTCAACGCCATGCCGCGGTTGCCGCCCTGCCCTGTTTGCGGCTACCGGGCCACGCTCGCTTAGGCGTTCGATGAAGCGAACCGCCGTCCGCGAGCCGCCTCGTACTCAGCAATTCGTCGGCCTGGCCTTTACGGGTTCGGGACACACCGGAGCCTATAGGAGAACTCGACGTTGCCTGTTCCGGGGGGAGGTGGAGTCTCAAAGGATAAGCTCATCTTTCGGTTACTGTATGAAACCCAATATTTCCGCGCCTGCATGTCGGGTGTCATCGGTGTAACAATTGCCCAAAATCCTCTCGCCCACTCCGCCTTGCCACCAGGCATCCTAGGTGTCATTGGCCAAGTTAGCCTTACACCATCCCCATCTCCTTCGACGACCCCCTGTCCTTCATATCGAGCCGCCGTGCCGTCGCCTCCGCCCCGTGGGTAAGACCCGCGGCCAACCAGGTTGGTCAAATCGATATTGTTGACTGCGTCATAGGTTACGTAAAACCCCACAACATTGTTACCATCATCCTTCCCGCATTTGAACCCAGCAAACCCGTGGAGGTTGATAATGTTGTCCTTCGTCTCCTCGGCGCTGCCCGTCTTTCCCAACTGGAAGAAGGTCCCGTCCGACGCGTTGATCTCGCACTTGTTGCCACGACCTTCGAAAATCATCGTATCCGCGTGTTGGTCAAAGACCGAGAACTCCTGCTTTGCGAGCACTAGGTTTACTAAGCAGCGCCGTACGATCATGTTCGGTTCCTCAGTCGCCCGGGAAGTGGTGCCGAAGGTACTGTACATGCGCGGCGACAGTGTGCCGGAAATCGTACAGTTCTCGAAAACGGCATTTTTCATGCCAGCAGTGTAGCCGCGGCCTTCCATTCCGCTGAATTCAATGTGGGCCAGTGAGAACCTACCTGTGCCTTCGCATTCGATACCGATCTGCGACGCACCCAACTTACCTTCCTTGTGCATATCTATCTTGATATTACCCGCGAAAAGTGCCCCGTCACCGAGGTGAAGATCGCCTTTTCGCGTCTTATACATCCGAAACGCCCAAGTCCCGCGCAGGCGCGTTCCGCTGCCACCCCATATGCCCCAGTCGTTACCATCGCTTTCGTACACCATGTGGCTCTTGGGCGAAAAACGTACGTTCGCAGGGATATGGATGCCGTGCCCCAGAACCCCCGCTTTCGTTACCTTGGGTGCAAGCGTTTGAGACCCATACACATGCACGAAAGGGCAATGCCACGATGAGGCTGCCATAATCCCAATGCTCCGGCATCCTTGGCATTCAAGATAGTTGAAAACGGCATCTGGACAATTTAGTAACCGCATCCCAATCCAGCAACGATGCACCATCAGCATATCGGCAGCTATATGTGCAGTCAGAACCGCATTATTGTGAAAAGTGTGGTTGGCACAAACCAGCTCAAGGCCACAGACATTTTCATTACAATCCACCTGTTGAGCGCCTGAGGCGCCGATGATATCAACATGCCCCCACTTCTGATAGTCAGAGCAAATGCCCAGAATGACATTGTTCGCTCCGATCATCGCATGGTTATTCGCATGCAGCACTAGCCTACCCCGACAGCCGACCATGTCAGTGTGATTGTTCACGCTCGGCTTTACGAACTGGTCGTCATAGTGTTCAGTGGCCAACATATGTGTCATGTCATTGTTGGCTGACAACACTGCGTCCTTCAGAAACACGCCGGGCTTTAATGTCACCTGGCCAGAGATGGTGAGGTTCGTGCTCTTGCAGTCAATGGCGGCTAACCGGTCAGGTAGTGTTGTACGAAAATCTATGCCAGCGTGACTCGCGGCCAAACAGTCGATCGCCGCCTGCAACGGCAGCTGATTATCAGTACGCTCCGGACTAGCGCCAAACCAGGCGGCGGATATGTCTCCATCGAACTGTCGCACCCAGCGGCCGGTACCACGCTGGTCGATTGGCATGAGCACAGTGCCTGTGTTGTCGATATCATCACTTGCCGGGTCCCAGCGCCACAACCCGCCGCCGCCGTCGCCCGCTGCTAAGGCGCCCAACGTTCGAACGGCATGTGACGGCATCTCAGCAGGATCGGCAGTGCGAAGGTCATTCGCTGCGTTTACATTACAGACACTTTTACACGGGGCGGCTTCAAGCGTTTGGGCAACCGAGTTCATGCCGAAGAAACTCGGCATAGCCCCGAAGAGAAACGTTCTGCGCTTTATCATAGCGGAGGGTTGCTCCGTACATTCCAGTAGTGCATCGCCTCCTGCCCGAGGCTGATCTGGTGTTGGCAATGTCGGGATCGATGAAGGGCATCGGAACCGGCAGCACGGCGAACCTGCAGTGCGGGATGGGGGCAAAGGGGCCAGGCTTGAATGGCGCTGACTTAAGAATGGGACCACTAAAATCAGTAACATAGACTTACCCTGCGCAGCGAAGCCCCGAGATTGCAGGGCAAGCATGGCGCGGAAGTCGGCGAAACGGGCGCCCGGAGCGGCCCGCCGCAAGAGTTGTGATACCGCAAGTATCTGATTGATTGGGATTGCCTGTTTAGGTTAGCGCCATTCGGGCTGGATTGACCCAAAGCGCATGCGATGCCCCTCGCGTTTCAAGTAGCAGCCGGCGATTCTCAACTTTCTCTACAGCAAAATCCTTTTCATCCAACAGCGACCGTGTCACGGATGGCATCGTGTGGAAGGCCACGTAGGATATCGGAGGTGCGGTCGTCCAGGATCATTTCGATCGCCCGCCGAAGCCTTTCCTTGGCTTCCTCCAGCGTGTCGCGTTGTCCATTTGCGCCTGGTACTTCCGGACGGGCCGGGGCAGCGGTATGGACAGGCAGGCGTCGAGACGTTTCATCGGTACGCGGAGGTCTCCGGATTCTTGCATGCCGGAAATGTTCTTTTGGCGCGCGCTCGACGCGAGCAGCGGGGGGAGTCAGTGCGGGTGGCGGGAGGCATGCGGCCTTCGCGGGGCTCGGCGCCCAGGGCGCAGTCGTAGATTTTGGCCTGTCCGCCGGTGACCTGCTGGAGCTTGGCTCTGGGCTCTGGGAGCGGCTCGAAACAGATGAGCTGCGCCTTGGGCCAACGGATGCGGGCGTAGACAGCAAATTGCCCTTTGTTGGCGCCGACGTCGATGACCGTGGCAAAGCTGTCGCCTGCGAGGGGGGTGTCGTGGTCAAAGGTGGCCGCCACGCCGTGGCGCAGGGCGGGCCAGCTGGCCGGGGTTTGCAGGAGCTTGATGTACTCGCGCAGACGGGACGACATGGACAGGGTTCTTCCGGATTGGGCGCTGGTGGCAGGCGTCGGGCTTGGCCCAGGTCTGTCAGTGTCGGAGGATCTTAACGCAGTCAGTAGTCCGGAAATGCCGCGACCGCTCGACGCTGCCAAGGATCGGACCAGGACCGATCGCGGCGTCTTCACGTGACAGCTGCCTCGTTGTGGTTGTCGTCGATTCGCGGGATGCCAGGGCGTAGCTCAAGCTGCCCAAAGACCGTCGAGGGCGATGACAACGGCATCGAAGGGCGGTGCACGGACCTGATCGCGGTCGGCAAATCGACCAGTCTCGCGCCAGGCCCCATCATCGAGCGCATCGGTCTCCAATGTTCGCTTGCGCGGATCCAGCGGCCAAGCGAAGGCAACACCAAAGCGGGCATAGATCGGCAACTTGATCTCCCGATCCTTGCTCTCGGTGGATGAGGATAGGATCTCGCAGACCCAGTCCGGCACCACCGTAAATCGGTGTCCGTCCGGCACGCTCGGCATCCGCTCGCGCCGCCAGCCGGCGATGTCCGGCACATCCACCTCGACATCCTCGAGGAGATGCAGCTCGGGCTCGTCGATGATCCACCAGCCTCCGCGACCGCCCCGCCCCTTGCTGAACGACGTAAAGAGCTCTGCCACGAGCGCGGACGCCGCATAAGCGTGTCGTCCTGTGGGACGCGGCTGCGTGTGAAGCTGACCGTTGAGGATCTCGCCGATCAAGCCGGGTGGAAGCGACTCAAGCTGTTGATAGAGCGACGATTCAGCGCGTGCGTGCATGGGGCGCCTCTCGATGGCGACGGCGAAAACAAACGCAGCGCGGCGCTACGGAGCCGAGACTTGACCATTGCGCTGTTCGCAGGTGCAGGTTAAGCACCGGCCGGACCCGAGTCAACGCGGCAGGATATTCGGTCCGGCAGGCACGCATTTGGCCGAAGGGCGTCAGGGTCTTGCAAACAAGCATCGTCTCCACTGGCGGCGCAGGAAATGACCGTGATGCCGGCTCGGCCTCGCACCAGACATGCGTGCACGCACCGGGCCGGGAGAACACCGCCGCCGGCCGGCGACAATGGGTAAGCGTCAACGCCCCGGGGATGCGGCATGAGCCACGATCAGAAATCCAAGAACCTCGTCCTCGACTAGCCGCGCGCGGCGTTCGCCCTGTTCGCCGCCGCCGAGGCGGCAATGATCGATGCGGCTGCGCGCATCATCTCTAGTGCGTCAGCATGGTTTGGGTCTTGGGTTTGGTGTGGGAGCGGCATCCTTGCCGCGACTGTGTGGCTTGAGCTCTGGGAGTCTTCGCGGCCAGAGGCCGCTCCCACAGCGGCCCGAGCGTTCCGTGGGAGCGGCATCCTTGCCGCGGCGGTGCACTGGCGGTGCTGGCAGAGTTTTCGCGGCCAGAGGCCGCTCCCACGGCGAGGCGAGCGCTCCGTGGGAGCGGCGTCCTTGCCGCGACGGTGCGGCGCCAGCGCTGCCAGAGGCTTCGCGGCCAGAGGCCGCTCCCACAACTTCCGGCGGTTGGTCATGTCAAAAAAAGCTCTTCAGCACTAGAGCGGCAACGCCTCCAAGCAAGAGGCCCAGCATCCACTTGACGACGGTTAGGTCGCTTTTGATCGGCGCGAGCTCGATCTGCAAATCCTTGCGGGTAACGAGCTCCGAATCTTCAAGCGCGAAGCGAAGGGCCTCAGTGAGAGCTTCCGCCTGATTCTCTTGAAAACCGGCTTCTCGGAGTCGGCGGACGAACTTGTGCGTATCGAACGTGACGCTGGCCATATTGGAGCCGATCTTACAGTTCTCCCCCGTTTGCTAAAAGGGGCGCCCTCGGCACAAAAGATGCCGCGATGCTAGACCGCCGGTAACCTGGTGGACTGCGCTTCGCTTGTCCACCCTACGCCCTGCGCCTGCCCGAGTGGTCGGAGTTGTTATCGAGGCCGTTTGCTAAACGGGCGCCCTCAGCACACATGATGCCGCGACGCTAACCCCAAAACAAGTTTCTGCGAGGGCTCATCACCCCGAAAAGTCGGCCTTCTCGCCAGCACTTTCCGCCCGCGGCGATGCGCCTTCCGGCTCTGCCTCTTACCCTGGCCCCCTCGTGGGGACAGACGGGGCGAAACGGTGGCGTTACTTATGCTTCGCCTCACGGATCTGCACCGGGTCGTGTTGCTCGGCGGCATCGGCGGCGTGGGCACTCTCGCGACGGTTCGTCGGCGACGCGATCCTCGCCTTGGCCTTTGGACCGGAGTACACGCGCGGCCACACGGCGCCGATGCTGCTGTCGCTCGGCCAGCTGGTCAACGCCGGCATGGGCTCGGTCAACGTCCTGCTCAATATGACCGGGCACGAGCGCGATACCCTGCGCGGCGTCGCCGTGGCCGCCCTGGCCAACCTCATCTTGAATTTCCTGCTCATCCCGCCATTTGGCCTGGTGGGCGCTGCGGCCGCCACCGCCTGCACCTTCGTGATCTGGAATCTGCTGCTGCGGCGCGCCGTGTTGCAGCGCATTCAGATCGAGAGCATGGCCTTTTCGCTCCGGCGGGCTTAGGGAGATACTGGGTTATAATGGACAGGAGTGAGTTGCGAGGGGCGAGGTTCGAGGAAGAGAAGGCCCATCAGCAGGTTTGTGACGGGACAAACCGAAAACGGGCGTGCGCTGGATATATTGGCCTCGCCTGACCGAAAAACGGTCGGGGCCCGCCCTGATTTGAAAATGCAAGATCCTTGGGTCTTGCGCAGCAATTCCCGCCATGTACGCCAGCAAGCGCCGCACACCGGCACCGGCCCGACGGGCGCACGGACAGACACAGCAGATCGCTCGCGCCGGGCGGCGTGATGGCGACGGTGGCGGATTGTTCCCCTCAAGAGACACGTCGAGCACGTTCGGTCACGGCCGGCGGCTTGGAGGTGTCGTAGCCGAGCGCGATCTGCTGTGGCGCGATGATCAGTTCAGGTATTCAACCTGAAGGCCAGCAACGCGCTGAAATGTGGCGTCGCCGGTCATGAAACGGTGTGTCTCGCCGAGCTGCAGGCAACTGGCGGCCTGCAGAGCATCGGGTGTACGGAGTCCGTGGCGGACTCGAATCGCCGTGGCGAGCTCGACGACGTCGCGGTTCAGTTCAACCCAGATTAAGTCGGGCCGCGCAAAGAAGCCGTCGTAAGCCTGTAGCAAACCCGCCTGCTTCTGCTTCATCGGCCCCACTCGCGCTTCGAGCCAGGTGAGTCGGCTGATCGCGAGTTGGAGCGCAGGCGCCTGCTCTGTCAGGTTTGTGCATCGAGAACACCGCGATGCGGAGGCGGAGGTATGCCGTCATCGGGGGCTCTGGGGTCTTGCAATCAAGCATCCGGGTTTGGTGTTCGACCTGATCGGCACAATTCCCCGCGGGCGCGAGGCGCCACCCGGCTCGGGACGAAACAGGGGCAGCACGGCCGCGACGCGTCGCCGCCGCTGGTAAACTTTCGGCGGGTCGACCATCACCCCGATCTCTGAGTTATGGCGTTAGCAGAAGAAGACATCCAGTTCATCAAGGACCACCTTGGCGAGTGGCTCGCGGAGCAGTCGCTCGGCAACCCGACGGCTGTCTACGAAATCGAGCTGCGCGAGCGCATGGTGCGGGTGGAGGAGGAGCTCAAGCATCAGCGTGAGCTGATGCGCGAGGGCTTCGCGCGGATGGATGAACGCTTCGAGCATATAAACAAACGCCTCGAGGCCGCGGACCAGCGCCATCGAGAGCTGCGCGAGGACATGCTGGCTCGCTTCGAGCAGGTGGACAAGCGCTTCGAGCAGGTGGACAAGCGCTTCGATGAGATGCTAAGGCGGCATGACCGGCATTTCCTCTGGCTTGTCGGTTTTATTGCGACGAGTGCGGGGCTCATTCTCGCTGCCATCCGCTTCACGGCTTGAGCTCTTGAAGTCTTCGCGGCCAGAGCCCGCTCGCACAGCAACCCGCGCGCTCCGTGGGAGCGGCATCCTTGCCGCGACGATGCGCTGCCGGCGCTGCCGGACTCGTCGCGGCCAGAGGCCGCTCCCACGGCAACCAGAGCGCCCCGTGGTGCGAGTGGGATTGACGCGCCACTATCGCCGGTGGGCACGGGGGTGGTACCCACGTGTGGCCTGCTTGCGCAGCCCCTTATGCAGCCGGTGCGTCTCGCCACAGACTTTCGGGGTGTATGCTGGAAGGTCAGCGCCGATCCGTCACGGAGCACATTTATGAGCGCGCCCGCCCCGATGTCCCCGCTCA
>NZ_NRRV01000049.1 GCF_016583825.1 Thiohalocapsa halophila
CCCCGTACTCCGTGCTCCGTACTTCGTACTCCGTACTCCGTACTTCCTACTCCGTACTCCGTACTCCGTACTTCCTACTATTCCCCCCGCACTACGCACAGTAAACCGAGCCCCAGCCCCCAGCCCTCAGCCCTCAGCCCTCAGCCCTTCACAATGTATTGAAGTAGATCGCCAACAAAAACCCGGCCAAGGTCGACAGCCCCACCACGCCGCCGCCCTTGTGGAAGGCCTCCGGCAGCATAGTCTCCGCCACCATGGTGAGCATGGCCCCGGCGGCGACGCCCTCGATGAGGGCGAAGACCTCCGCGGACGCGTCGGCCAGCACCACGGCGCCGAGCGCTGCGCCGAGCCCGGTCATGAGCATCAAGCTGGTCCACATGGCGAGGATGCGCGGCACCCCGAGCCCCTGCTCCTTCATACCCGCGGCGCTGGACAGTGCCTCCGGCAGGTTGGCCAGGAAGAGCCCGCCCAGCAGCGACAGGCTGATGCCGCCGGTGACCAGGACATTGGCGCCGATGACGAAGGACTCGGGAATACCGTCCAGGGTCATGCCGAGGAACATGGCCACCGCGGCGCCCTTGTGTCCTGCTACCTGCCGGGTCATCTCCGCCAGCGAGGGCACGACATGGCCGCCGGCGACGCGCTTGGCCGCCCGGTCCATCCAGGCCGCGGCGCGTTTGGCCCCGAGGTGCTGCTGCTCGGTGAGATAGGCGCGCACCGGATTGCGCTTGAGGTAGTCCGCGAGCCGAGCGCGCAGCTCGGGGAGGTCCGTCAACAGCTGCTCGAAATCCCGCCGCCGCAGCTCCGAGACCTCCACCTCGTCGTGGGCCACCGCCGTCGCCGCGTGCAGCCCCTCGGTGAAAAAGGCGAAACCGCCGAAGCCTTCGCCGGCCTCCACCACCTGCGGGCGCCGGCTGCGCTGATCCCGGTCGAACAGATAGACGGTGCCGCGGCGCAGCAGGTAGAGCCGCTCCGCCGGCTGACCCTGGTGGAAGAAGTTGTAGCCGTCCGGCGCGCGCTTGTGCACCAGTCGTGCGGCGATGCGTCTCAGGGTCGCCTCCGACAGGCCCGGGAAGAAGCCGAGCCGGGGCTCGTCGCGCATCAGCTCCACCGGCTCTTCGCTGATCTGCTGGGGCTCGATGGGCGGATCGTAGGCGCCTTCGGTGTCGAGCTCCGTCAGCGCTTCTTGGCGCCAGCGCTCGATGGCGTCATCGCTCAGCCCATGGCGCTCCTCCAGGTATTGGGTCAGCTCCGCGTCACGGAGCAGACCGCCCAGCACGGCGCGCAGCTCCGAGCACTCGGACACCAGCCGCATGAACGCCTCGCGCGGGATCAGCAGCAGCTTGGTATCGGCCGCCGTGTGCGCTTCGGTCGCACGGGGCAGGTCCGAGATGAAGCTCATCCGCCCAAAGGCATCATGGCGCCCGAGGTGCTCGAACACACGACCGCCGGCGGCGGGGTCGCTCAACTCGACGGCGCCGTCGAGGATCACGTACATGTAGCTCGGCGGGTCATCGGCGCGGTAGAGGCAGCGGTGCGCCGGAAACTCCTGGATCTGCACGATGCCGAGGAGCCTGTCGAGGGTCTCCGGGGACAGCGCCGCGAGTGCCGGGATGCGGCGGATCCCGGCGAGCACGCGCCGCAGCCGCCGCCGGGCCTGGTTGCGCCAGAAGTTGAGTGCGGTGGAAGGCTTGCGCAGGTAGCCGCCCTGGCGGTTCACGGCCCAATCCAAGAGTTTGAACAGCGTGCCGCCGATGATGGCGCCGAGCGCCAGGTCGCGAAAGTGGCCGCGGTCCACGCCGGGCGCGATGAGATCGATGGTGAGCGCGGCCAGCAAGGCACCGCCGCCGAAGGCGAGCAGGAAGGCCATGACACGATCCGGCGGGCGCCAGAGGACCCCCACTGCCGCCCCGACGGGCAAGGTGGCAGCGCTGATGAGCCCAAACACCAGGGCCGAGAGCGTCACCGAGTCGAAGGGCATGGCTGGGAGGCTGTCTGGGAGGCTGTCGATGAGGCGCGGTCGGACTGGTGGAGGGCCGTGCGCTGCTCGGGCCCGGCCACGGCATCGGGAGCCTTCCCTCGGCTGCGCTGCCCCTGGCCGGCGAGCCGCCGCCAAGGCCATCCTGCGTGTCAGCGCGCTAGAATGCGGCAGCGACGGGTACCCATGTCGGCCGCGGCGGCACTGTACCGCAAGCCGGCTGGACACGTGACCTGTCGCGCATGATGCCAGCCAACAGGGCGGACATCCGCCAGCCGAGGGCACCTCGCATGTCCGGAAACCGAATGGTCGCGGCACTGCTCGCCGCGGCGCTGCTCATCAGCGGTTGTGCCAGCACCGGCGCCGGCGATTGCCGAGCGCCCATCGGGAACCGCGCACTGACACCGGCCGTGGTCGCCGCGCAAGGCGGCCATCAGGGCGAGGCTATCACCTGGGGCGGAACGCTGGTGTCCGCCCGCAACCTGGCGGATGCGACGGACCTGGAGGTGCTGGCCTATCCGCTGGACGACTGCGGTCGCCCCCTGCTGAGCGAGCCTGCACAAGGGCGGTTCATCATCCGTCACCCCGGCTATCTGGAGACCGCGGATCTGGAGCCCGGGCGGCCCATCACGGCCAGCGGGCGCATCATCGCCCTGCTGGATGGGCGCATCGGCGAGGCCGACTACCGCTTCCCGGTGCTGGAGGACGCTGCCCCCCGGGTGTGGCCCGAGAGACGGCGCGCTTCCGGTTACGACAACGCACGGGTGCGGCCCTGGATCAGCGTCGGTGTCGGCGGTGGCCGCGGCTGGAGCGGCGGCGGGGTTGGTGTTTGGTTCTAAGCACCGTTGCCCTTAGCGGCAGTCGCATGTTGGGCCGCCGCGGCGGCAGCGTCAGGACTGGGCTGCGGTGGCGGGTGCCGCGTCCTCGATGACGACGGCGTCAGGGTTCGGGAAACGCTCCACCACCCAGGACGGCAGCTTCGCCTGGTTGGCGTGATAGAGGGCGTCTGACTCGACGATGATCAGCACCAGCACCGTCACCATCACCGGCAGGATGCCGACGCCGGCCACCAGCGCGATGGCGGCCTCCTTCATCATGCCGCCGTAGACGTGGCCGGCCCAGGCCAGGGCGACGGCCGCGAGCAGCAGCGTCAGCATGAGAATGAACAGCCGGCTGCGGCGCGCGCAGACCTGCCAATGGCACATGACGTACCAGGGGTCGCGGCCGACGCCGCGGTGCGCCCGCAACAGGATATAGCCCAGCATGGCGAAGGAAATGGCCGGGATCAGGGCCATGACCCACGGAAAGCTGCCGGCGACGCCGCCGGCGGCCACCGCCATCAGGATATGGTTGCCGATGAGATTGGTGAGGAAGATCTCATGGGGCAGGTTGGCGCGCTTGATCTCTTCGCGGCTGACTTGAAAGCGCATGGGGTATCCGAGGGTTTTAGTCGAGCAAGCACGCCAGTATATAAGAAATCAGTGATTCATGGGATTGTCATCTGCGTGGCAATCCGCAACCGACGCCTCGTCGCCTAGACGGCCCTGCCGGCGACAACTGGTCGACGTGCGTTGCGTGAAAGAGACAAAATTGACGCGTTGATGTCACAACTTGTTGCAATGTGGTACCGCAGCGAAACACTCGGATAACGCTTTCCGAGGAAGATGGCAGCCAGAGCACGAAGCACCGGCGCGCGAGCGCCGCTTCGACGCCATCCCTTGAATGAGCTGTATCTGGAGAACTGTCATGAGTTTCGATCTGCTGTCCCTCGCAGGCATTGCGTCCGCAATCGCCTCCGGTAGCTTTGTCGTGCTGCTGGTGGCCACGGAGGACCGACTTGAGCACCTTGCAGACTGTCGCTGAATCGACTTCAACCGGCCGCGCGGAAGCTGTCACGCAGCCGCGCGCCCGCCCCACCGGACGCGGGCGGCTCGCCGACGGCCGCCGCTGGCAGATCCGCCGGTTGCGGCCGGACGACGGGCCACGGCTCGCGGCCTGCTTCGCGCGCATGTCCGACGAGGCGCGCCTCGCACGCTTCTTCACCGCCAAGCGCAGGCTCACGGATGCGGAGATCGCGCATTTCTCCCGCCCCGACGGCTGGGAGCACATGGCGCTGGCGGCCTTCGCCGCCGACGGCGCCGGCCGCGAGCAGGAGCTCTTGGGCGCTGTGCGCTGCCTGCGCCTGCCGCATCGGCGTGACACGGCGGACTTCGCCATCGCCGTCGCCGACGATGCCCGGGGCGTCGGCCTTGGGTGCGCTCTGCTGTCGGCGTTGATGGCGCACGCCCGACCCCGCGGTATTCATCGGCTGCACTGCGACGTGCTCTGGCACAATCAGCCCATGCGGGCGCTGGCCGAGCGCTTCGGCGGCGAGCCCGTCGGCAGCGACGCGGATAGTCTCGTCTATACCATTCCGGTGGAGCGGCGCCCCGCCGGCGACGCGTCGGCATTCGCTTGGCCGGGGCTCGTGCTGCCGGACCCTGTGGCGATGCACCACGACTGGTGCAGCCTGCTCGACGATGCCGCCAGCCCTTGGCTGCCCGGCGCCTGTGCGTCGGTCACAGCAAGCGCCGCGGCAGCGGCTTGACCCGCTCCTGCGCGGCCGCGCTGAGCCAGCCCCTGGCAAGGCCCGCTCCGGGCCCGCGGCCATGGCCTGGGGCCCGCCCGCGCCGCCGCCAGTGGCCTCGACTCGTCCGTGCTGGCGGCGCCCGAGCCGCCCCCGGTAACACTGGCTTTCTGCGATACTGACCCGTCTTAAAGCCTGTCGCCGAGAGGGGAGCCTAGGGCATGAGCGCAGCGGGGCAACAAGGGATGCGGCTGACCCGGCCGCTGCGGGGAGCCGGTGTCGTGCTCCTGGCACTGATCTGTGTCGGCGGCTGCGCGCGCAGCGACGACCCGACCGCCCCGCAGCCGAAGAAGGTCTATAAGGACGCCTTCGAGACACCGCTGGCCGCCGTGGAGATCGAAGCCGACGGCGGCACCATCGTCGGTGCCTATGACGCCTGGCTCAGGCTCACGCCAAACCGCGACCTGACGCCCCGCTTTGCCGACGCCTATCGCCCGGTCGATTGCGCCCCGGTGCGCGCCTATTTCGACGCCAAGCTTGCGCTCGACGGGCTGGCCCTGGCGAGCTCGACCCTGAGCTGCTGCGAGTACCGCAACACGGATCTGCCGTTCGAGAACGGCCGCTGGCTCGTCGAGGACCCGGCGAGCGGGCGGCTGCACTATCGGGTCTGGAAGTTCCGCTGAGTCGGCGGCCACCTGGGCCCGAAGCCGGGCCCGAAGCCGGGCCCGAAGCCGGGCAGTGAGGTGCGGGCCTTGCTCGTTGTCGGCGTCGTCGTTGTGCCGATCGTCGATGCGCGAGAACGACAAAGATCGCGATAACGCGATATTCGTCGCCGCATCCGGCTTTAGCCTAGATCCGGTATCGGTGGTGGGCTGCTCTGTCTGGGCCCAGGGATCAGGCTCAGGGATCAGGCTCAGGGGTCAGGCGTCGGGGATGCCCCCCAGCAGCAGCATCTCCAACAGTGCCTTTTGCGCGTGCAGACGGTTCTCCGCCTCGTCCCAGACTACCGATTGGGGGCCGTCGATGACGCAGGCGCTCACCTCTTCGCCGCGGTGTGCAGGCAGGCAGTGCATGAAGATCGCGTCCGGCTTGGCCGCCGCCATCACCTCGGCGTCCACGCAGTAGCGGGCGAAGGCGGTGGCGCGGTCGTCCTGCTCGCTTTCCTGTCCCATGCTGGCCCAGACATCCGTGACCACCAAGTCGGCTCCCGCGGCTGCCTCGCGCGGGTCGCGCAGCAGGCTGCAGCGATTCCCGGCGGCGGCGATCAGGTCTGCGTCCGGCTCGAAGTCCGCGGGGCAGGCGACACGCAGCTCGAAGTCGAACAGGCGCGCCGCGTTCATGTACGAATGGCACATGTTGTTGCCGTCGCCCACGAAGGCGACGGTGCGCCCGGCGATATCGCCGCGGTGCTCCAGATAGGTCTGCATGTCCGCCAGCAGCTGGCAGGGGTGGAAGCGGTCGGTCAGGCCGTTGATGACCGGCACGCGGGAGTGCGCCGCGAAGCGCTCTACCTTGTCGTGATCGAAGGTGCGGATCATGACCGCGTCCACCATGCGGGAGAGGACGCGGGCGCTGTCTTCGATGGGCTCGCCGCGGCCGAGCTGGGTGTCCCGCGGAGACAGGAACAAGGCATGTCCTCCGAACTCCACCATGCCGGCCTCGAAGGAGACCCGGGTGCGGGTGGACGACTTCTCGAACACCATGGCGAGGGTGCGGTGGCGCAGCGGGCGATAATCCACCCCTTCCGCGCGCATGCGCTTGAGCGCGATGGCCCGATGCAGCAGCGCGCGGGCCTCATCGGCGGTCAGGTCGCGCAGGGTCAGGAAATGGCGGATAGGCTCGGGCATGGCAGACTTCCTCGCGGGCACCTGGTGGGGTCGGTGCCGAGCGTTGGGCTGGGGATCCGTGGACGGGGCGGCGGGCTGGGCATAACCTGGCGGGGCGCGGCAGCGGGGCAAGGGCGGCCGCCGCGGGCCGGGGATCAGGCTCCCGGGCTGGGCCCGGTATCGGCACCGTCGGCGCCGAGGAAGTCGCGAATGATGCGCACGACCGTGCTGACGATCTGCTCCGCCTGGGCGTCGTCGATGATCAGCGGCGGGAGCAGACGCACTACCCGCTGCGCGGTGACATTGATCAAAAGCCCTGCGTCGAGCGCCGTCGCGACCAGCTCACCGCAGGCTCGGTCCAGCTCCACGCCGATCATGAGTCCGCGGCCGCGCACGGCCACCACACCGGAGAGGTCCGCGAGGCCATCACGTAGACCGCTGCGGATGCGCTCGCCCGCGGCGCCCGCGCGCGCGGGCAGGTCGTCGGCCTCAAGGGCGTCCAGCACCGCCAGCGCAGCCCGGCAGGCAAGTGGATTGCCGCCGAAGGTCGAGCCGTGACTGCCGGGGCCGAGGACGCCGGCCGCCTCGCCCCGCGCCAGGCAGGCGCCGATGGGCACGCCGTTGCCGAGCCCCTTCGCCAGCGTCATGACATCCGGCAGGATGCCTTCGTGCTGATGGGCGAAGAGCCGGCCGGTGCGGCCCATGCCGGACTGCACTTCGTCGAGCATCAGCAGCCAGCCATGGCGGTCGCAGAGCTCGCGCAGCCCGGCGAGATAGCCCGCGCTCGGCATGACGATGCCGCCCTCGCCCTGGATGGACTCCACCAGCACCGCGACGATGTTGGCGCGGTTGCCGGCGGCGGTTTCCACGGCGCCGAGGTCATCGTAGGGCACACGTACGAAGCCGGACACCAACGGCTCGAAGCCCGCTTGCGCTTTGCGGCTGCCGGTGGCGGTGAGCGTGGCCAGGGTGCGGCCGTGGAAGCTGTTCTCCATCACCAGGATTTCCGGGCGCTGGATGCCGCGGCCGTGGGCCAGCAGGCGGGCCAGCTTGATGGCGGCCTCGTTGGCTTCTGCGCCGGAGTTGGCGAAGAACACCCGCTCCATGCCCGCGGCGGCGCAGAGGCGCTCGCCGAGCGTCTCCTGGGACGGAATCCGATACAGGTTGGAGACGTGCACCAGCTGCGCTGCTTGCTCGCAGATGGCCGCGCGGACGCCGGGATGGGCGTGCCCCAGGCCGCAGACGGCGATGCCGGACAGCGCATCCAGGAAGCGCCTGCCGTCGTCCGACCACAGCCAGGCGCCTTCACCGCGCTCGAAGCTCACGGAAAGGCGGCCGTAGGTGGCCATAAGATGATCGGGCAGATGGTCTGTCATGACACCTGAAACCCCTGGACGGCGCCGAAAACGAAACAGGCGACCCGAGTACTGCGCGGGCCGCCCCAGGTGTGCTGGCGGTGTGCCGGCGTTGCTGCGCGGATGCCGAGCGGGTCCCGTCGGCGACGAAGGTAGGGACCTTGCGAGAAAGCCGAGTAGCCTATCAGCACATTGTCAAGCAAGGCAAATCCAGCTCGGCGGCCCGCCCCGGGACGGGCCTTCGCCTGTGACGACGGGTCGTCAGCCGGTATCGGCGGCGCTGGCTTGCTGGAGCAGGACCTTCACCAGCGTGGCTAGCGGCATGGGTCGATAGAGAAGAAAGCCTTGGTAGCGATCACAGCCGCGCGCTTCTAGGAAGGCCTGCACCGCCGGTTTGTCCACACCCTCGGCCACCACCCGCAGGCCGAGGCGATGGGCCATGTCGATGATGGTCTCGACGATGGTGGCGTCGGAGGCGTCCGTGGCCACGTCCCGGACGAAAGAGCGGTCGATCTTCAGCGCGTCCAGCGGCAGGCGCTTCAGGTAGCTCAGGGACGAATAGCCAGTGCCGAAATCGTCCACCGAAAAATGCACGCCGAGCTCCCGCAGTCGGGTCATCTTCTTTGCGGTGTCGCGAAAATCCGCCACCAGCACGTGCTCGGTGAGCTCCAGCTCCAGGCGATGCGGGTCCAGGTGCTCTGCCAGCAGCCGCCCTGCCAGCGCGCCGGCAAAGTCCGCCTGGCGGAACTGTGCCGGGCTGACATTGAGTGCCACCCGCTGCGGGTGAAGCGCGTCGGTCTCGCGGTCCAGGCTGCGCATGTCCCGCAAGGCTTGGTACAGCACCCACTCGCCGAGCTCGTGGATCATGCCGCTGTCCTCGGCCAGCGGCACGAACACCCCCGGGCTCGCCACCATCTCGGCGCCATCGCTGCGGGGCCAGCGGATCAGGGCCTCGACGGTGACGATGCGGCCTTGGCGGTCGCATTGGGGCTGGTAGAACAGGGTCAGATCGCCGCCGCGCAGCGCGCGCCGCAGGGCGCCTTCCAGGTCCATGCGCGCCTTGGCCGCTGCCTGCATTTGCGGCAGGTAGAAGCGGGTGCAGTCACGCCCGGCGCCCTTGGCCTGTGTCAGCGCCGATTCTGCGGCTCGCAGCAGGTCATCCGGGGTGTCGCCGTCACCGGGGAACAGGGCGATGCCGATGCTGACGGTGAGCTGGATGTCCCGTCCCTCCACCTCCAGCGGCATCGCCAGCACTCGGCGCAGGTTCTCGGCGCGCTGGCGGGCGCGGTTGGCCGCAGCCGGGGTGGTATCACCCAGCTCTGTCAGGACGATGACGAAGCGGTCGCCTTCGATACGCGCGATGGTGTAGACCCCGCCCAGCAGGTCATTGATGCGTCGCGCCAGGGCCTGGATGAGATCATTGCCGGCCTCGTGACCGAAGGAGTTGTTGATCAGCGCAAAGCGATCGATGTCCAGGTACAACAGACCGCCCACTTGGCCTTGCTGGGCATGGCGGGCCAGGTCCAGCTGGAGCCGGTCGCAAAGCAGGCGTCGGTTCGGCAGCGTCGTCAAGGGGTCATAGTAGGCCTGCTGCACGACGGTGGCCTCGGCGCGCTCGCGGGCGTGGCGAACGCGCAGGCTGTTGACCACGGTTCGATGATGGCGCTGGGCGATGTTCAGCATGAGCCCCAGGTACAGCAGCGTCAGCAGGGCGATCGCATAGCCCGCCTCGGTCTGTTGCAGCGCCATGCGCACGAGCAAAGGCACCAGCATTAGCGCGAGCAGGACCCAAGAAATGCGCAAGCACACCGAGAAGGTGTTCACCGAGCCGGCGGCGAGACCCGCGAGCATCACGGTGAGCACGGCCTGGTGGGCGACGTTGTCCGCCGGGAACAGCAGAATGCTCGCCGCACCCCAGAGGCCGCCCGAGAGCAGTACCTCGGCCTGGATCCTGGGCAGGTGGCGCAGGAGCGCCGCGGCGTCGCCGCGGTGTGCGCGGGCGCGGCGGTAGTCCAGGTAGCGGATGACACTCAGGGATGCCACAGCGCTGAGCCAGAGCGTCAGCACCGGTGTCGGAGCGGAGCCCTTGAGGAGCCAGCCCAGGACGGCGGCGTTGATGACCACCGCCAGCAATGCCAGCGGGACGGCACTGATGAAGAGCCCCGCGAGCTGCGCATCGATGGTCCTGGTGTCCGCGGCCGCAGTGTGCGCCGTAGCGTCTGCGGCTGCGCTCTCGAGCGCGACCAAGTGTCATTCTCCAGACGAGCCGTTGCCAACAGTCTAGCAATGCCCCGCGGCCGCGAAGGTACCTGGTTGGCACTCCGGTGCGCTGGTATGCTCGCCAGTCGAGTCCGCGGTCATTGAATGCGACAGGTCGGCTTGCGGCCTGTCGGTGTTGAGGTCGGCGTGCTCTGCGGCCGTCGGAGCAGGTCGCGGCGCCGCGTAACCCCTCTTTGGTGTCCCATGCAGAAATTTCCGTCGGTCACCGCACCGGTGCTGGTCTTCCTGCTGCTCTCGCTCGGGCTGCCCGCGCGCGCCGGCGATGCCCGGCAGGTGGACGTCGCCGCGGAGCTCGAGCGGCTCGCCGCCGCCTATGGCTTCTCGGTCACGGGAGACGAGCACCTGGCGGAGAGCATTGGCCGCGCGGAGGACGCCAGCCCGGTGCGGCAATTGCGCATCCTGCTCGAGGGCTTCGATCACATCATCGTGGAGGATGGCCGCGGCGGCATTGAGCGCGTCATCGTGCTGGGGCCCGCCGAGCCCGGCCTGCCGCCGACGCAGCCCTTGGTGGCTGTAGACGGGGGGCCGCCGCCGGATACGCCCATCGAGCTGCCGACCGTCCGCCAGGGCAGTCAGCACTCGGTGCGTGTGGCCTTGGAAGGCACCGACGGTCGCCGACTGGCGCGTCTGCTGCTCATCGATACCGGCGCGGATACCGTGGTGCTGCCGGTCTCGCTCATCGACGCCCTGGGGATGGATGCGGACGCCCTGCAGGAGCGCGAGGTGCAAACCGCCAACGGCATGACACAGGCGCTCACGGGCAGGCTCGATGCGGTCTGGCTCGGCGCCCGGCGCGTCCCGGACGTGTCTGTCGCTTTCCTCGACGACGACAAGCTGGGCAAGGCCGGTCTGCTGGGCATGAGCGTGCTCGGTCGCTACCAGCTCACCATCCACGATCAAGAAAATCGCATCACGCTCACCAGTCGCTAGGAGAGCGTTTCAGGCAACGCAAAGGGTTTGCGAACGCCAACGGCTTTGCATGAGCGGGCCCGGGCCGCAAAGCGAAGCGTCATGAGCCGAGCGGTTGGCTCACGGGCCGCAGTCGCAGTGCCGGATCTTGGCGGTAGAAGGCGGCGAGCTCGGCATAGACCTCCGGATAGACGCCCCGCAGGCGGTGCGGTAGCTCGAAGAAGAGCTCGCTGACGACGGCGAAAAACTCCGCCGGCGAGGTGGCCCCATAGGGATCCACCACAGACAAGTCGGGGGCGGCGTCGGCGCGGCGGCCCAGGTCATCGTAGGCGCGCTGCATGGCCCGCGCCCAGCTGCGCTCGTCCATGCCGCGGTGCAGGGGCGGATGCCCATTGGCGGCGCCGTCGCACAGGTCCAGCTTGTGCGCCAGCTCGTGGATGACGACGTTGTAGCCGCTGCGCTCGCGCCCGGCCAGGGCGTCGGTCAGCGACAGGATCACCGGCCCCTGCTCCCAGGCCTCGCCGCTCTTGGGCTCGTCGTCCTGCCACACCAGGCCGTCCTCGTCCATCACCTCCCGCGCAGGCACGAACTCGTCTGGATAGACGATGACGGCGTGCCAGCCCCGATACCAGTCGAGCCCCAGCTCAAGTACCGGCAGGGCCGCTTGCAGGGCCAGCTCCATACCGGTGCGCAGGGAAAGCTCGGCGCCGCCGGCGGCCTCGAAGGTTTTCTGGTGTAGGAACAGCGCTGCGATGTCTATGAGCCGCTGGCGGCTCGCCGCGTCGAAGCCCGCCAGCAGCGGCAGCCCGGCGCAGATGTCGGGCCACAGGGCAGGGTCGATGTCGGCATGGGCGCGCTCCAGCCGGCGGCGCCGCCACCAGCGGCTGACGGGATTGTTCATGACGCTTCTGTGCTGTGGTGCGGGCGCGGTGCCGAGTCGACAATGACGCGGGAGTTGGCGCGCATCATGGCGTGCTGGCGACAGGGTCTTATCATGCCGCAATGAGCGCAAGCTGCCACGGACCGCGACCATCACCGCGACCATCTATGAGCAATGCCGACCCCACCGTGCGCTGCGGCGCTGCCGTGCTCTTCGACATCCTGGTGGAGCTCGACGTGGCCGTCGTCTTCGCGCATACCGGCGGCGCCGTGATCCCGCTGCACGTGGAGCTGAACAAGCGCCTGCGCCGGCGGGAGCCGGTCCCGCAGGTGGTCATGTGCCGTCAAGAGCCCGGCGCCGGCCACGCCGCGGAAGGCTATGCCCGCGCTTGCGGTCGGGTGGGCGTGGCGCTGGCCACTTCTGGTCCGGGTGCCACGAACCTCACCACGCCCATCGCCGACGCCTACAAGGATTCCATCCCGACGGTGTTCATCACCGGCCAGGTGCCGAGCGGGGCCATCGGCAGCGACGCCTTTCAAGAGGTAGACACCGTCGGCGTCACCCGCCCCATCTCCAAGCACAATTACCTGGTCAAGGACATCGCGGACCTGGAATGGATGCTGCGTGAGGCCTTCGCGCTGGCGGGCAGCGGCCGCCCCGGCCCGGTGGTGTTGGATATCTGCAAGGACGTGCAGCTGGCGACCCTCGGCGCAGCCCATCCGCCGCGGCTGCGGCACCGCCCGCAAGTGTCCTTCGATGCGGCCGCCGCCGATGCCATCCTGGCCGCGCTCGCTGCCGCCGAGCGCCCGGTGATCAAGGCCGGCGGGGGCGTCATCCATGCCGAGGCCGCAGACGCCCTCTGCGCCTTTGCCGAGCGCTTCGACACCCCGGTTACCACCACCTTCAACGCCCTGGGCGCCGTGCCCATGGGCTCCCCGTACAGCCTGGGCATGCCCGGCATGCACGGCACAGTGCCGGCGAACTATGCGCTGCGCGACGCGGACCTGATCCTCACCCTCGGCGGGCGCTTCGATGATCGCGTCGCGGTAACCGGGTTCGCCGAAGACAAGCGCATCGCGCATGTGGACATCGACCCGAGCGAGATCGACAAGACCATCAAATGCGATCTGGCGCTGGTGGCGCCCCTGAACCGCTTTTTGGCCTACGCCCTGGATTGCGGGCGCGATGCCCGCCATGGCGACTGGATGGCGCGGGTGCGCCAATGGCGCGAGAAGATGCCGCTGCCCTACGGCACTGGCGACTACATCAAGCCCCAGGCCGTCATCGCCTGCCTGTCGGAGCGCACCGACGGTCAGGCGACTGTGGTCACCGGCGTCGGCCAGCATCAGATGTGGGCGGCGCAGTACTACCGCTTCAGCCGGCCGCGGCAATGGATCAGCTCCGGTGGGCTCGGCACCATGGGCTATGGGCTGCCGGCGGCCATCGGTGCCTGGTACGGTAACCCGCGGCAGCCGGTGGTGCTGGTCGACGGCGACGGCAGCTTCCAGATGAACATGCAAGAGCTCGCCACGGTGGTTGCCAACCGCATACCGCTCAAGATGTTCGTGCTCAACAACAGCTTCCTCGGCATGGTTCGCCAGTGGGAGGACATGATGGACGACGGCCATCACCACGAGACCTGCCTGGCCCGCCAGTGGGACTGCGATCCGGACTGCACCAGCATGGACCAGAACTGCCGCCGTCAGCTGCCGAATCTGACTGCGCTAAAGGCCGTCTACCCGCCCCTGGCCACCTACCGCGTGCGTCTACCGAGCAAGCTCGGGGAAGTCGTGGAGGAGGCCCTGACACAGCCCGGACCCGTCCTGGTGGATGTCTGGGTAGACAAAGCGGAAAATGTGCTACCGATGGTTCCGCCGGGCCAGCGCCTGGCGGCCATGATCGAGAGTTGACCATTGGATTCAGGGCGTTGTAACCATTGGGACGCGACGGCGCCTGGCCGATTCAGCTACACTTTTTGCGGTTATGGGCGCTGGCTTGGATGCCTCTGCTGCGCGAAGCCGGCGTCCAGGTGACCACCCAGAGGGGCCGGCGGCGCCCTGCCGCCGCGACGCGGCAGCCTACAACCGCAACCCGTTTTCACAGACCATCCAAGACAACGACAGCGCTCCGATGGAGGATGCCCTGCAATGACTGCCTTCTCTAAGCTGCATGCGCAGAATCACAAGATCACCGAGCTCTCCAACGTCTTCCTGTACCTCGTGCAGAGCCGTGAGATGTGCGACACCGAGACCGCCTGTGATGTCTTCTTCGAGTACACCGGCAAGGTCAAGGAGCACATCGAGCTGGTGGACCGCGAGCTCTGCGGCAAGCTGATCTCCTATCCCGACCAGACGGTGAAGAACACGGCCGACCGCTTCCTGTCCGGCTCCACCGAGATCAAGCGCATCTTCAACAAGTACCTCAAGGACTGGTGCAACGAGTCGAGCCGCCGTCTCACCATCCGCAACCACGATGAGTTCCTGAGCGAGACCGAGCAGATGTTCGGCCTGGTGCTGGACCGCATCCAGCGCGAGACCGAGCACCTCTACCCGCTCATCCGCAAGCTCGAAGAGCGCGAGGCTGCCTGAGCGACCAGACCGGGTGAGCGACCAGACCGGGCAAGTATTGCTTGTCGGCGGTCAGCGCCTGCCTCGACGTCGGTCGGGCCGACGTTGGCAGGCCCGGCAACCAGGCGTTTGCCGCCGGCTTGGTGTCGGGCTGCGTGGCGCAGCCCGACCTACGGCAGATGCTTGCCCAGTCCCCTGAGCGCCGCCGCCGCGCCTGCTGAGGCCGGTGGCCGGGCAGGCTGGCGTTACAGCTGTTCGTCGCGCGCACCAGCTGTGCCTGTGCGCTGACCGCCCGGCGCTCACTCGTCCATCGCGCAGTCATATTTCTGTCATCTGCTAAGCTTAGACGAAATAGTGCGTTGCCCGCTGCCGCGCCGAGCGTGCGGGTGCGCTCCCGTGGTCGCCGCCGCTCATGGGCTCAGTGCTTAGACCTTAGCTGGCGCGCGCCCCGCTCGACCTGCGGGCCGATTTGCGTTGCCCGCCATTACTGGAGGTCTCCATGGCGTTCCCTCTGATTCCCTTCGCCGCGGGCGTTGCCGTGGGCTCGCTCGCCACCTATGGCGCCACCGACAAGGCGCTGCACAAACGTGTCGCACAAATCACCGACAAGACCGTGAGCCAGCTCAAGGCCGGCGCCGATAAGATGACCGCTTGGGTGCCCGCCTTCGGGCGCAGCACCAAGGAGAAGGCGACGGCCGCCGTAGAGGCCGTCGGACACAGCGCCGAAAACGTCTCCGACAAGGCCAAGACCGTCGTCGACGAGGCCATGAAGAAGGCCAAGCGCAGCGCGAAAAAGGCCGAAGAGGCCGTCGACGACGCGAGCGACGGCAAGCAGGACGCCTGAGCGGGCGCTAGCCGGCGGCGAGTCCGGCGGGGCCCGCCGACGCGCCCGCCGGCGCCGGTTCAACACGGTGTAGGGTAGTGCGGGCATGCAGTCAGTGCAGCCGTAGCCTAAGGCGACATAGCCGGCGCGCACTACGTATGCCGCGCGTCACGGCCCTCGGCGCACTCCCCCGCTCACCCACCGCCGTATCGGTGCGCACCTGCACTTCTGTACTTTCGTACGGCTGCGCTGAACCAATCCCTCACTTGAACCCAGGCTGCACCGGGGCAACTTCCGGCATCGTCATCCCCAACCAGGAGATCACGATGAGCCGCACCAAGCTGACCGAGCAAGAAATCCAAAGCTCCCTGGACGCCCTGAATGCCTCCGCGGCGTCGCCTTGGAAGGTGATCGAGGGCAAGCTGCACAAGGAGTTCCAGTTCAAGGACTTCAACGAGGCCTTCGGCTTCATGGCCCGCGCCGCGCTGGTAGCGGAGTCCATGGACCATCACCCCGAATGGTTCAACGTCTACCGCACGGTGCGCGTGGACCTCGCTACGCATGACGCCGGTGGCATCACCGAGCTGGACTTCAGCCTCGCCGGGCGCATGGAGACCATCGCGGGCTGATCGGGGCGCGCCACTCAGCGCACGCGGTCGGCGTCTCCGTGTCGCCGGCGCTGAGCCTTGGCGCCGTCACCCACGGCGATCAATCCAGCTTCCCCCGCCCTTGCAGCAGATCCTTGCCGTCGCCCCGGGCGCGCTCGTGGTCCACCTTCTCATCGAGGTGGCGGTTCGGCGTGATGTCCGGGGCGGCGGCGGGCGGCGGCAATTGACTCGGCTGTGCGCGCGCGGGAGCCGGCGGCGGCTCGCCTGCGCTCGCATCGGCCTGCAGCACTTCCAGGCGCTGCTGAGGTAGGGGCATGGAGATCCCCGCTTGATCGAAGGCCTCCTTCACCAGCTTGATGGCCTGGCTGCGTACCTTGCCAAAGTCGGTCTCGCGGGTGTCCATCCAGCCCGAGCAGCGTAGCACCACGGCCCAGTCGCCGAGCTCGTGCACCAGCGCCTGCGGCGGTGGATCGGCGAGTATGCCGTCCACGTCACCCAGAATGCCCACCGCCAGTGCCTGCACGTCCGTGAGGTCCTCCTCGCTGCCGACGCCGACGTCGAATTGCAGCCGGCGCTCCGGCTGCTGGGAGAGGTTCTCCACCACCGACTTGAACACCACCGAGTTCGGGATACGCACTTGGTTGCCGTCGAAGGTGAGCAGAATGGTCGAGCGCCAGGTGAGCCGCACCACCTTGCCCTCGTAGGACTCGATGCGCACGTGATCGTGTGGCAGGAAGGGTTGGCGCAAGCTCAGCAGCACGCTCGCCATGTAGTTCTCTACGAGGTCGCGGAAGGCAAAGCCAATCGCCAGGCCCACCACGCCCGCGGCGCCTAGTGCGCCGCCCAGCCAGGCGGTGGCGTCCAGCAGGTCCAACGCCAGCAGCAGCCCCAGCAGGAGCGCGCCGACCTGCACGATCTGGCGCATCAGGTCCTGCAGGAAGACATTGTCGGTGGTAGCGGCGAAGAGCCGCCGCGTGCGTGCCAGGCGCTTGCCGAGCCAGGCCACCAGAGAGAACACCAACACCGCCAGCACCAGCAGGGGCAGCCCGAACAGCATTTCCGAGCCGAGATCCTCGGCGCGCGCCAGCTGCGCATTCAGCCGACCGCGGATGGTGCGATCGACGTCGATTTGGTCCTCGACGGCGGCGACGCCTTTCACTTGCTCGGCGAGACGCCCGGCTAGGCTCGCGGCCTCCGAGCTCGGCACGGTACCCCGCAGGACCACCACGCCGGCGATGACCTTGGGCTCCACCGCGGCGAGCGATGGCAGGGCGTCGTAGGTTGCCGTCAGCCGCTCCTGGATGCGCCGATCATCGGCGAGGTTCAGCTCGGCCTCGACCCTTGGCGATGCTGCCTCTGGGGCCGTGGCTTCCGCGGCCGCCGGTGCCGGCATCGCCATGGCCACCAACAGCATCGGCAAGGCCGCGAGCCGGCCGGCTGCCCCGCTGGTTAGCGACCGCGCTGCGCACAGTTCGATCATATTCGCTTATTGACGCTAGCAATCTCGCTGACGACGCGATAGTGGCCGGAAGCCGCCTGTTTGCACAGGGCGCGTCCAAAGGAAACGCCGATTTGTCGGCATTTCTCGTGCACTGCAGGAAGGCCCCGCCATTTTTAGCGAGCTAAGTCGCTGAAAATGAAGGAGCCCGGCAACCGCCCCCTTTTTCAGAACAGGGCGGGCTTCGTCCAATTTCTGGCCAGGATGGCCAATAAATCGCACGCTTCCAAGTGCGCAAGGCGCCGCCATCGGTGGTTGTGAGCAAGCGGAGTGCGTAGACTACCGCCCCGCGCCGCCACCGCTGGTGGCCGCTCATCCCGGTGGTGAGGGATCGACGGGCTAAGCAAAAGCCTCCTGCACGCCGCCGCAAGCCAACAACACGATCATTCACTGGCCCCCGGCGTCAGTCCCCTGCAATGCCCGGGCCAGCCATCGCCGCGTGACGCGCTCGCGTCGTCTCGACCCCGTCCGGCTCGACTCAACGCCCTGCGTCGCCAGCTTTGAGGAGGATATCCATGCCCGCAGCCTTCGGCGGCCGCATCGCCGGCGTGACCTTGAACCGCGTCTTTCTCGTCTCACTGGTGCTGGTTGCCGCGTTCGGCGCTTGGGGGCTGATCGATCCGGAGGGGATGAGCGCCACCTCGCTCGGCTTCACCGACTTCATGCTCACCGGCGTCGGCTGGTACTGGCTCTTGATCTGTACCGGGTTTCTGATTCTCTCGGCCTTCCTCGCGCTCGGGCCCTATGCGCACGTCAAGCTCGGTGGCGACGATGAGGAGCCCGAGTTCTCAACCGTCTCCTGGATCGCGATGCTGTTCGCAGGCGGCATGGGGGCGGGCCTGATCTTCTGGGGTGTGGCCGAGCCCTTGTATCACTTCCGCAGCCCGCCCGGCATGACCGGTGAGACACCCGAGGCGGCCCGGCTCGCCTTTGCGCTGACCAATCTGCACTGGGGTCTGCACGCCTGGGCCACCTATGGTGTCTGCGCCATGGTCATCGCCTATTTCACCTTTCGCAAGAAACAGAAACCCTTGATCTCGACCCCCATCGAGTCTTTGTTCCCCGGCAGGACCGGTCAGCGCATCGGCGCAGTGGCCAATGTGCTCGGTGTCTTCGCCGTGGTGTTCGGTCTCGCCGGCTCCTTGACCATGGGAACCTTGCAGATCCGCGCCGGCCTCGGCGAGCTGGTGGGCACGCCGCTCAACTTCGGCATGTCGCTGGTGATCATGGGCGTGATGTATGCCACCTACATGACCTCGACGGCCGTGGGCGTGGACCGCGGCATCAAGCTGCTGTCGAACATCAACATGGTCATCGCAGTGCTGCTGATCCTCTACATCACGCTGTTCGGGCCGACGGCATTCATCTTCGAGACCTTCATCGACTCCATCGGCGAATACTTCACCCAGCTGCCCGCCCTGGCCTTCCATCTGATGCCCTTCGAAGGGCTACAGCAGTGGACCGCGGGCTGGACCCTGACATATCTGATCTGGTGGCTCGCCTGGGGACCCTTCGTCGGCATCTTCATCGCCCGCATCAGCCGCGGGCGCACCATTCGGGAGTTCTGCGCCGGGGTGATCCTGGTGCCGACGCTGTTCTCGATGTTCTGGTTCGCCGCCCTCGGCGGCGCCGGCGTATACATCGAGCTGTTCGGCACCGGCGGCATCGCCGAGCTGGTGTTCCAGGACGTGACCCGGGCCCTGTTCGTGTTCCTGGATTTCTTCCCGTTGGGGCAGTTGCTTGGCTTCATCGCCCTGTTTCTGATCTTCATTTTTCTCGTAACCTCGGCGGATTCCGGTGGCTTCGTGCTGTCGATGATGACCAGCGACGGCAATTTGAATCCGCCGCTGCCCTACAAGCTGATCTGGGGCACGCTGGTCGCGATCCTGACCGTCGCGACACTCTTCAGCGGCTCGGTAGAGGTCGCCAAGGCGATGGCCGTGACCGGTGCGGTCCCCTTTTCGGTGGTGCTGCTGCTACAGGTGATCGGATTCATGCGTGCGATCCGCAGCGAGCGGGGCGCCCCGAGGCGGCCCGACCCGGCGGCGGAAGCGGCGGCAGCAGGAGACGCGACATGACTGTGCTGAGAATCATCGCCGCGGTGCTGGCGCTGGCCGTGCTCAGCGGCTGTGGCGCCGATCGCAAGCCGCTGGTGGTCGGTGGCAAGAGCTCCCCGCAGGACGAGATCGTCGCCGAGATGGTGGCCACCCTAGCCGAGGAGGCCGGCATCCCCGTCACGCGCCGCATCGGGCTCGGCTCCACCCGTGTCACCCTCGCGGCGATGAAGCGCGGCGATATCGACATCTACCCGGAATACACCGGTACCGGGCTGGCGATGCTCGGCCTGCCGCCGATCGCCGACCCGGACGAGGCCCTGGCGCGCGTGCGCGAGCGCTTTGCGCCATTGGGGCTCGGCTGGAGTGATCTGCTCGGCTTCGACAACGAATACGGGCTCGCGATGCTGCGCGAGCGGGCGCAGCCGCTCGGCATCCAGACCTTCTCGGATCTCGCACGTCATTCCCAGGAGCTGGTGCTGGGCGTCGAGGACGAGTTCCGCATGCGCCCGGTGGACGGCTTGCAGTCGTTGCAGCGGCGCTACGGGATGCAGTTCGCGGAGGTCATTGAGGTGCCCCTGGCCGATCGTATAGACCTCTACGACAAGCTCCTGCGGGGGCGGATCGACGTATCGCTCGTCTACAACGCCGACCCGCAGATCGACGACTTCGATCTGCACCGGCTCGAGGACGATGAGGGCTTTTTCGCCGGCTACGCGGCGGCTTTGCTCTACCGCGATGCCGCAATGGCGCGTTACCCGGCGCTGGGGACGGTGCTGGAGCAGCTCACCGGCGCGCTCGACATAGAAACCATGCGGCAGCTTACCGCGCGGGTCACCCTCGGCGGTGAAGACCCGGCGGAGGTGGCCCGGACCGAGCTGGTCCGTCTCGGGCTGCTCCGGGGCGTCGCCGCCGAGACGACGCGCCAGGCGCTCAACCTCGCCATTTCACCCTCGGCGAACGCCGACGGCGAGGCCGCGACCGTGCAGCGGGCGCTGCGCCGCTCGTTTCCGACCCGCAATGTGCAGCTGAGTCCGACGTCCGATCCCCTCGGCGCCGTGGAGGCCGGCACCGCGCGTGTGGCGTTGGTGAGCGCGCCCGCGTTCTTCGCGCCCGGCTCGATCGACCCGGCCACGGGCCAGCCGCCGTTGCGATCCGGTGTCGAGGCCGTGGCGTTGGTGGGCACCAGCTATCTGCATGTCTTTGCCCTCGAGCCCGATCTGGGTAGCCTTGCCGACGCCACCGTCATCGCGACGGGCCCCAAAGGCTCGAGCGGTCATCGCACGGCCCAGTCTTTGGTGGACGCGCTTGGTCTGTCGGCGAAGCTGCGGACGGTTGAAGCGGACAATGCCGAGGGCTTGGCCGACGCCATGGTTGCCAGCGGTGCCGACGCCGCCGTGCTGATGCAGCCGATCGGTAACTGGACTGCGCTCGCGCTGATGGAACAGGGCTACCCCCTGCTCTCGGTGACCGACTGGAATCGGCAAGGCAATCGGCTGGTCTTCCCGTATCTGCAGCCGGCGCAGCTCAGCCCCAGCGAATATGCGCCCTATCTCCAGATGGCGCAGCTCACGGTCTCCGATTATCCGCAGCTGCGCGAGCCGGTGGAGACGCTGGTCACGCAGCTGGTGCTGGCCGGCCCGGCCCCGCGTCCGCACGCGGCCGTCGGCGACCAGGGCCCGGGAGCGAGCTTCATCCCGCAGGCGGTACCACTGACGGACCTCGCCGTCGAGCGCATCAATGCGGCACTTGGCAAGCCCGAGCAGATCAACCCGATCTTGCCGCAGGCGCGGGCGTTGGCACCGCAGCTGCCGCAG
This sequence comes from Thiohalocapsa halophila, assembly GCF_016583825.1. GTDB lineage: Bacteria > Pseudomonadota > Gammaproteobacteria > Chromatiales > Chromatiaceae > Thiohalocapsa > Thiohalocapsa halophila. Next base: position 21,162 of record NZ_NRRV01000049.1, read on the forward strand.
CCGCCGAATCCGGTCAACCCATCACCGGCGGTGTCCCTGCTCACGGCGCTGGTCGTGGCGATGCTGATCTGGATGGTGTGGCTTCTGGTCCGCTCGCCCCGTGCCGGCTGAGGCGGGCAGCGCGAGTCCGCGCCGCCGGCGCGCGCCCGCGCGGCGCTGATCGCCTGCGCCGGTGCTGGCAGGCGCTCAACGGTTGGGAGCAGGGCATCGGCTCGATCCATTGCCGTCGGCGCCTTTGGCTATCAGCGACATCAGCGACTATCCGCTTCGGCCTTTTGCGGCGCTATGCCGGACTTCGGTTGGTCATCGGCGCTCGGTTGCCGCGCTGCCGTACCGAAGCGCAGATACAACGCCGGCACCACCAACATGTTCAACGCGGTGGACGACAACAGCCCCCACAGCATGACGATGGCCATGGGGGTTTGCAGCTCGCTGCCGGGCTGACCGCCTGCCAGGGCCAGGGGCACCAGGGCGAGTCCGGCGGAGAGGGCGGTCATCAGGATCGGCGCCAGGCGCTCCATCGCGCCGCGGCGCACGGCGGCGTGGAAGTCGGTCATGTGCTCGTCGTCCATCAGGTGGCGGATGTGAGTCACCAGCATGACGCCATTGCGGGTGGCGATGCCGAACAGCGCAATGAAGCCGACGATGGAGGCCACGGAGACCACGCCGCCGGCGGCGTAGACGCCGAAGATGCCGCCGACCACCGCGAGCGGCAGGTTGAGCATGACCAGGGCTGCGTCGCCGGTGGAGCGGAAGGCGACGGTGAGCAAGAGGAAGATGCCCGTCACGACCCCGGCACCGAGAATCAGCAGCGTCTGGCGCGCCTGGGCCGCACTCTCGAATTGGCCGCCGTAGGCGATGCGCCAATTTCCACTCGACTGGCCAAGCGGCAATTGCACCTGCTCGGCCACGGCCCGCTGGATGTTGGTCACCACCGAGCGCAGGTCCGTACCGGCGCCGGCCGCGGCGACGTTGGCGGAGACCACGATCTTGCGCTGCACGTCCTCGCGGCTGATGGTGTTGGGGCCGCGGTCACGGCGGATGTCGGCCAGGGCGTGCAGCGGCAGCCGGGCGCCGTCGGGGGTGGTGATCAGGGTCTCGCGGATCGCCTGGAGGTCCGCGCGGGCCTCGTCCGGATAGCGCATCACCAGGTCGAAGCTGCGCTGGCCCTCCAGCACGCTGGAGACCCGGCTGCCGTAGAAGGCGGCCTCGATGGCGCGGGAGACCTCGCCGACGCGCAGCCCGTGGCGGGCCAGCGCGGTGCGGTCCAGGTCGATGTGCACGAAGGGAATGTCGGCCTGCTGCTCGACGAACAGGTCCACCACGCCGGGCACGTCCTGCATGGCCGCCTCCACCTGGCGAGCGAGGCGCCGCAGCTCGTAGAGGTCGTCGCCAAAGACCTTGACGGCCACCGCGGCGCGGGTGCCGGAGAGCATGTGGTCCACCCGGTGGCTGATGGGCTGGCCGATAGTGATGGCCAGGCCCGGCACCTGTTGCAAACGCTCGCGTAGGGCGGCGAGCAGAGTGTCCATGTCGCGGGTGCCGCCTCCTTGTCCGCTCAGGTCCAGATTCACCTCGATCTCGGTGCTGTTGACCTCCTGGGTATGCTCGGCCAGCTCCGAGCGGCCGGTGCGCCGGGCGGTGCCGACGACCTCGGGCTGTGCCAGCAGGGCCGCTTCCAGCTGTTCCGCGAGGGCGTCGGACTGCGCCAGCGACGTCCCCGGCGGGGTACTGGCCATGATAGTGAGGCTGCCCTCGTTGAACGGTGGCAGGAAGGTCTGGCCGGCCTGGCTCAGCGCCAGCAGCGCCAGGGCCAGCAGCAGAAAGGACGTGCCGGCGAGCAGACGCCAGCGTCGTAGCGTCGCATCCAGCAGCGGCCCGTACCCCGCCTTGAGCCAGCGCACCAAAGCCGCTTCACGTCCAACGCGGATGGCCCACGAGCGCGGCAGCAGGTAGTAGGAGAGCACCGGCGTGATGGTGACCGCCACCAGCAGTGAGGCCGCCAGCGCCACCACGTAGGCGAGCCCCAGCGGAGCCAGCAGCCGGCCCTCCACGCCGCTGAGGAAGAACAGCGGCAGGAACACCAGGATGATGATCAGGGTCGCGAAGACGATGGTGGACTGGATCTCGTGGGTGGCGGCGTAGACCACGGCGAGGGTCGGGCGGCGCGCCTCGGCGGGCAGCGCGGTGTTCTCGCGCAGCCGCCGGGCGATGTTCTCCACATCGATGATGGCGTCGTCCACCAGGGCGCCGACGGCGATGGCCATGCCGCCCAGGGTCATGGTGTTGATGCTGGCACCCATGGCCTCCAGCACCAGCACGGCCGCGAGTAGGGACAGCGGGATCGCCAGGGCCGTGATCACCGTGGCGGTGGCGCTCCACAGGAATAGGAACACGATCACCACCACCAAAATGGCGCCGTCGCGCAGGGCTTCCTCGACATTGTCCACCGCGAGCTGGATGAAGTTCGCCTGACGGAACAGCTCGGCCTCGATCACCATCCCCGCGGGCAGGCCCTGCTGCAGCTCGGCGATGCGCCGGTCCAGGCGCGCGGTCAAGGCCAGGGTGTTGGCGCCCGGCTGCTTCTGGATGGCCAGCACCACCGCCGGCGACCCGTTGGCGGAGGCCGCTCCCCGGCGCACCGCCGGGCCGATGCGCACCTCGGCGACATCGCCGACGTGCACCGGTACGCCGCCGCGCTCGGCGATGACCGTCGTGGCGATGTCCTCGGCGCTGTGCACCCGGCCCAGGCCGTAGATCAGGTACTCCTGGCCATTCTCGGCGAGGAAGCCGGCGGCGGTGTTGGTATTGGTCTCGGCAAGCGCCGCGCGGACTTGGTCGATGCCGGTGCGGTAGTCGGCGAGCTTCAGCGGATTCAGCAGCACCTGATACTGACGGGTGTCGCCGCCGGTGGGGACGATCTGCGCCACGCCCGGCACGGCCAGCAGCTGCCGGCGCAGGGTCCAGTCGGCCTCGGTCTTGAGCGTCATCGAGTCGTGGCGCGGCCGGCCGGCCGCGTCCAGCTCGGAGCGCAACGCGATATACATGACCTCGCCCATGATGGATGTCACCGGCGCCAGCGTCGGCGGCGCCATGTCCGCCGGCAGCGCGGGCAGGGCGGTTCGCAGCCGCTCGCCGACGATCTGCCGGGCGCGGTAGATGTCCGCGTCCCAATCGAATTCTACGTAGACGATGGCCGCACCGATGCTGGTGGACGAGCGGATGCGGCGCACGCCGGAGGCGCCGTTCATGGCCGTCTCGATGGGGATGGTGACCAGGGTCTCCATCTCCACCGGGGCCAGGCCCGGGGCCTCGGCGAGGATGGTCACGGTGGGCGCGGTGAGGTCCGGGAAGACATCCACCGGCATCTGCACGGCGCGATGGCTGCCGTAGCCCAGCAGCAGCACGGCGGCGGCGAGCACGAACAGCCGGTTGCGCAGGGACCAATCGATCAGAGTGGCGATCATGCCGGGCCCCTCAGTGATCGTGGCCGTGATGTGCGCCGGTATCGCCCTCGGCGCCGGCGGCCAGGTGCACCAGGTAGGCGCCGCGGCTCACGACCCGCTCGCCTTGCCGAACGCCATCGTGCACGCCCACGAGGTCGCCGTCGCGCAGTCCCGTGTGCACCAGGCGGCGTTCGAATCGATCGCCGGCGACCTGCACATAGACCACGTCGGCGCCGGCGTGGTTGATCAAGGCGCCGGCCGGAACCACCAGGGTGTGCGAGACCTCGCCGGTGTAGACGCGGGCGCTGACGGACTGCCCCACCCGCAGGCGCTCGCCGTTGGGATGCCCGGCACGCTCGAATTCGAAGACGACGGGCACGGTGCGGCTCTCGGGGTCGACCATGGCGCCGTAGGCCACCAGCCGAGCGCCGGTCGCCGGCGTCAGGGCGAACGTCTGGCCGCCGTCATCGGCGTCGCCGTTGCTCAGGCCCCGCACGCTGAACCAGGCACCGACGGGGGTCTGGATGCGTCCGACGTCCGCCTCCGCGACGCGGGCATCCAGCCACAGACGCTCGGGGCTCACCAGGTGGAACAGCCTGGCCCCCTCCTCGACGAAGGCACCGGGGGCCACCTCGACACGGGCGACCACACCGCCGATGGGTGCGCGCACCGGCACGCCGGCGCCTTCGCCCTCTTCGGTGCGCTGGATCTGCGCCAGTCGGCGGCGCGCCGCGGACAGCTCCGCCGCGGCCACTTCCTCGTCGCCGCGGGCTTGAAGGACCTCCCGGAAGGGGATCGAGCGGTCCTCCCAGAGGGCGTCCAGCCGCTCGCGCTCCTGGCGGGCGAGGTCCAGCGCCGTTGCGGCGCGGGTGACGGCCAGCTCCAGGCCCGCGACATCCGCCTCACCGCTCAGCCGCGGCACCAGGTAGGCGAGGGTCTGGCCGGGCTCCACCCGCAGGCCGGTGTACGGGAAGCCGCCCGCTGCCGAGCGCAAATGCGCGTCGATGGGTGCCGTGACATGGGCATCGCCGTCGGCGCTCGCGCGCAGGACCCCGGTGGCGGGCACGGAGCCGCGCAGGATGCGCCGCTCGACCACCGCCGTCGCGAAGTCCGACAGCCATTGCTGCTCCTTCGTCAGCCGGACGCTGTCGCCTGCCGCGGCTTGCTCGCCGCGGGCCGCAGCGGCATGGTCGCGGGGCGCGCCGGCCTCTTGGTCGTGCTCGTGTCCATGTTCGTGCGCGTCCGCGTGGATATGCGCCTGATCCTCGCCGGGGCCGTGCTCATGCTCGTGATTCTCCGCATGATCATGCTCTGCCGGGTGTTCGTGATCCGCTGCGTGATCGTGCGGCTCGGCGTGCCCCGCAGCTGACTTCCCCCCTGTGATCGGAACCGCCAACGAGAAGCTGGCCGTCTCGGCGCCGTCCGCCCAAGCCAGCTCGAGCCGATGGCGCCCGGCTCGGGTCGGCGTCAGCCGCAGTCGATAGACCCCGGGGCGGCTCGGCGCGGCGGCCGCTGCGGTGATCGACGCCGCCGGACCCTGTGCGGCTTGGTCAGCGTCCTCGGGGACGAGGGACACCGCGACCTCACCGGCGCGCACCGGCGAGAAGTCCGCGAGCCGGGTCAGGAAGACGAGCAAGGTCGCGGGCTTCCCGGCGACCAATGGCGGGCGCTCCAGGAACAGCTCCAGCTCCCGCGTGTAGCGGGTCGCCGTCAGGATCTCCGCGGACTCCGTGGCATGGTCGTGGGCATCGTCGTGGGGATGCTCGCCGCCTAGCGCGCCGATCAGCCAGTGCTGGAATCGATGCCATAGTGAGCCATCCTGATGCCCGCCCCGGGCGTGGCGATGCGCTTCGTCGGCGTCGGGCTCCGGGTTGCCGTCGTCGTCATGGTTGTGGCGGTGAGCCGAGGCCTCGTCAGCGCCGAGGGGCTCGGCGGCGCCGTCGGCCGCGGGCGAGTCGGCACAGGCTGTGCCGGCCATTCCCAGCGTGACGCTGAGGACAAGGCATGCTGCAAGGCTCCGCCGCAGGCGGACCCATTGGGTCAGGGTGGTCACGCTCGATCACCTCCATCGCGTTGAGCACACGAGCCCGGGGCGACGTCGCCGCCGCCACGGCACTGGGGATCAGGCGATGGGGCGAGGGGGCCTCTCAGGCGGGGAGCAGGGCTGCGACCGGCAGGTCGCGCAGTACCAGGAGACGCCGTCGCGGACGCCGGGACAGGCGATCGGCAGCATGCACTGGGGTAGACCCAGGAAGTGCGCGCAGCCGTGGCAGGCGTGATCGCAGCCGTGGTGGTGGGCGTCGTCCGGCTGAGACGGCGGGGCCGCGCGCGTTGAGTCCGGCGCTTGCGATGCGCCCGCGCTTGGCTGAGCATCAGCCACGAAGTGCCGGTGCCGGCCGGCATCGGCGTGCACCTCGGCGCCGCCGTGCTCTGCGAATACGTGCGCAGGCCCGAGCACGGCCGCGAGTGACGGCTGCGCGAGCACCACCCAGGTCATGAGCACGCAAAGCAACCGGCGGCGGCACAAATTCACGGCGGGGACAGGAGCTCCGTTAGAGAGACCAGGTTGGTGGCGCTCGCACTGAGGGCGCTGAGATGTGATGCGCCGGCGTGGCTGACTTTTTGATTGAGAGGTGGTCCACCTCCGAGTCGATGCTATGGCTTATGGCGTGGAACCTCAAGCTGTCCATGGCCGGTCCGCGAACGGCGACCGGGCCCGCCGGACAGGCGGCTGTGACCGGGCGCGACGCACCGGTTTGGCGCTGCATCGCATCGACGAGGAGCGCCGTCACGAGCTCGCCTTGATGCCCGTCAAGGAGCGCTTGCACGAGCCCTTGCAGGCACGGCTGATCGCCAAGCTGGATCGCATAGCGGTTCAGGACGTGCCGGCGCGGTGCCAGGCCGTGTGCCGCGGCTCGCCGAATGATTGGAGGGCTTCGCCCTCGAAGGTGATGCGCTCGGTGAGACCAAGGACCTTGCCTCGGTAGATGCGGTCGCGGGCGTCGCAGTCGACGGCGGCGACCTCTTCGATCTCATAGCACTGCCAAGCCGCGTGGGGATGCCGGGGGCAGTGGACGCCCACGTCCGGTTCGCGCAAGCTGTGCATATGCCGATGGAATCGATCTTATCGTTGTGGCGGACAATGGTGTTGCGCCTGCACCCGGTGTGGCGCGGCATGCTGGCCGTGAATGCCGTTTATGCAGTGCTCGGCCTGGTTTTGCTGGCACCGCTGCCGGGCATCGTGTTCCGGCTGCTGCTGGCCCTGTCGGGAGAAACGGCATTGTCGGACCAGGAGATCGCGCTGTTCCTGGTGACGCCTTGGGGCATCGCTGCGCTGATCCTGGCGGCGACTGTGCTGGTCGCGGTTGCCGCGCTGACGCAGGCGTCGCTGCTGTATCTCGCGGCGGCCGGCGGGCGGGCCCGCAATGCCGTGCTGTTCGCCTTTCGGCGTCTCGTGCCCATCCTGTCGGTGTCGGTACGGCTGGTCGTGCGGGTGCTGGCGCTGGCGATACCCTTCATCGCGCTGGCGGCCGCCACGGCATGGCTCGCGCTTAGCGCGCACGACATCAATTACTACCTGGCCGAGCGCCCGCCCGTGTTCTGGATCGCCGCGGTCGTCATCGGCTTGCTGCTGGCAGTGCTGGCGTTCTTGCTGGTCCGAAAGCTGATTGGCTGGTCGCTGGTGCTGCCGCTGCTGCTGTTTGCGAATCAGGGTCCGGCGAGCGCCTTCGCCGAGAGCGAGCGGCTGACGCGGGGAAAGCGCGCGCTGGTGTTGGGCGCGTTCGCGGTTTGGGCCGCCATCGCGATCGCGCTGGGCGCTGTCGTGCTGGCACTCATCGACACGCTGGGCGATTGGATCATCCCGCAGCTGGGCGACTCGCTGACGCTGCTCGTGGCCGTGCTCGGTGCCTTGGTCGCGCTTTGGGGGCTGCTGAGCTTTCTCGCTGGCACCATCAACGCATCAGCGTTTGCGGGCGTGACCTTGGCTCTCGCCGACCGTCTGGGCGCGCCGCTGCGGACTGATTTTGCCGCAGCGCCGGCGCCCCGGCCCGCCGCACGCCTGCCGCAGCTCACTACCGGGCGTGTCGCAGCCGTCATGGCCGTGGTCGCCGGCATCGCCGCTGCGACCGGCATGTGGCTGCTCGGCGGGATCGACGTGCGCGACGACGTCTTGGTGGTAGCCCACCGCGGGGCGGCTGGCAAGGCACCGGAGAACACCCTGGCCGCGGTCCGCCAGGCGATCCGCGATCGTGCTGACTGGATCGAGATCGACGTGCAGGAGACTGCCGACGGCGAGGTCGTTGTGGTGCACGACAGCGACTTCATGAAGCTGGCCGGGGAGCGGTTGAAGGTTTGGGACGGTACGCTGGCGCAGATCCGCCGCATCGATGTCGGGAGCTGGCGCGGCCCGCGCTTCGCTGGCGAGCAGGTGCCGACGTTGCGTGAGGTGCTGGAGACGGTGCGCGGTCGGGCCAAGCTGGTGATTGAGCTCAAGTACTACGGCCATGACCAGCTGCTCGAGCAGCGCGTGGTGGATCTGGTGGAAGCCGCGGGCATGGCCGACGATGTCGCGATCATGTCGCTGCAATATCATGGTGTGCAGAAAGTCCGCGCCCTGCGGCCCGAGTGGCGCATTGGCTTGCTGGCCGCCAAGGCCATCGGCGATCTGAGCCGACGGGACGTCGATTTCTTGGCCGTGAATCAGGGCATGGCGACGGCGCACTTTGTGCATCATGCCGAGGCCGCGGGCAAGCCAGTCTTTGCGTGGACGATCAACGACCCGGCCGCGCTGGCGCGTGTCGTCGCTGCCGGTGTCTCCGGTGTGATCACCGACGAGCCCGAGCGCATGCGCGGGCTGCTTGCCGAGCGCCGGGAGATGGGTTCGGTGGAGCTGCTGTTGCTGCGCACGGCCCTGCTGTTCGACCGACCGCCCCCCGCGCGCCGTTACCGCGATGACTCACCCTGATGCATCCGGCCCCGCCGGCGCACCCAACGGCTCGTGCTGCTGCTCGCTCTAACGACGCTCGCCCCGGACGTTACCGCAGCCGGCGCAGGGGCCCCGGCCACGGGCGCCGCGGCATCGCAACGAGCGCCGCAGCCGTCGGCGCATGCTGCCCCTCAGGCGATGACCCTGCCGGCACTGACAGAAGCCCTTGAGCTGCCGCTGGAGATCCCGCACCACGAACGCCTGGCAGCACAGAAAACGGACCCGCGCAATGCGCTGGCCGCATTTGCCACGGATGGTTGCAGCGGCGGGCTGTCTGCCGCTTGGGACGCTTTCGCGTCCTGGATCGGCGAGTTCCGCCAGGTGCACGGCAAGCTGCCCCCTTGGCAGCACTGCTGTGTCGATCACGACCGCCTTTATCACGCCGGCGGAGCCCGCGATGCGACACCGCGGGAGAGCTTCGATGCGCGCCGGGCGGCCGACCTGGCGCTGCGGCAATGCGTCCTGTCCACCGGTGTCGAGCGCACGCCTGCCCTGGCGGGGGAATACGGCCTGAGCCAGGGGCAGGTCGCGGCGCTCTATCGCGCGATCGCCGATCTCATGTACCGCTCGGTACGCTTAGGAGGTATTCCCTGCAGTGCACTGCCGTGGCGCTGGGGCTACGGCTGGCCGCATTGCGACTGAACCGGCATCGCGCCGTTGCTTCCCCGCAGTTATGTCCAGCCGATTGGCCCCGCGCTGCGCCTCTGCCGTCCCGCGTATCGCGCTTGGCGCTCAGTCCTGTGCTGCGAGGTGTCGGCGCACGAACTGGGGCTGGGCCAGTGCGGCGGCGTGGATGTCGGCGTTGTAGTAGGTGGTGTCCAGCGCCGCGCCGGCGTCGATGCGGCGGAAGTCGGGGATGGCTTCGCCGGTGGCGGCCATCGTGGCGCTCCACCAGCCCGATGGGTAGATGGCCTGGGGGAAAAAGAGGGTGCGCACGGCGCCGAAGCCGGCGCTGCGCAGGTCCTGGTGCATACTGGTGATGATGTCCAGGTGAAAGAGCGGGGACTCGCTCTGCTGCACCAGCAGGCCGTCGTCGGCGAGCGCGCGGCGGCAGTCGGTGTAGAAGTCCGCGGTGAAGAGACCCTGGGCCGGGCCGACGGGGTCGGTGCTGTCGACGATGATCACGTCCAGGCTGCCCGGCTCGGCGTCGGCCATCCATTGGATGCCGTCGGAAAAGAGCAGCTCGGCGCGCGGGTCGTCGTTGCTGGCCGTGAGCTCGGGGAAGAACTGCTCGGCGATACGCGTGACGCGCTCGTCGATGTCGATCTGCATCGCCTGCTCGACGCTGTCGTGCTTTAGCACCTCGCGCAGAGTGCCGCAGTCGCCACCGCCGATGATACACACGCGCTTGGGCGCCGGATGAGTCAGCAGCACCGGGTGGGCGAGCATCTCGTGGTAGAGGAAGTTCTCGCGCGAGGAGAGCATGGTGAAGCCGTCGATGACCATGAGGTTGCCGAAGTGCTCGGTCTCGTAGACCTCGATGGTCTGGTAGTCGCTGCGCTCTTCGTGCAGCTTGCGCCGAATGAGCAGCGAGAAGGCACTGCCGGCGACGTCCTCCACCTCGGTGAACCAGTGTTTGTCGTCAAGGGTCGGCATGGGGCGGCTTCGTCGGCGGCTGGTGTGGATTGGGTACAAGACCCCCTTGACCTGTCCGGCCGGGCGGTCTGTGTGGGCTCAGCGCGGATAGCGGTCGTCGAGATTGGCCGGGCAGAGCACGTCGCGCATGATACCGATCAGCTCCAGCAACTGGTGATTGCGGATGCGGTAGAAGATGCGGTTGGCCTCTTTGCGGGCCACGACGATGTTCTTGTTGCGCAGCTGCTCCAGGTGCTGGGAGATGTTGCTCTGCGAGGTACCGGTGCGCTCCACGATCTCGCCGACCGAGAGCTCGCGGTCGCCCAGGGAACAGAGGATCTTCCAGCGCAACGGGTGCGCCATCGCCTTTAGTGCCATCGCCGTCAGGGCGGTGTCCTCCTGCGAGGGCGGCGTGGACTCGTCCGCGGGGTTTTGCTCGTTCATCGTTACAACCATCGCTTACCTTTGGTGGGCACACCCGCTGTGCGCGGGGGTCGCGGTTGTCGGCGTCGTTGTTATCGTGGCGGGTCCGAACGGCAGTGCCGGGGTCATGAGACCGTCTCCCGGCTGCCGGCGTCCCTGGCCCGATAGGCGGCCTCGTCGTCGACGCGAACATAGCCGCTCATGTCCTTGGCGATGCAAATGATCTCGCTGATCGTACCCGCCTCGTCCTTGACCGCGGTGCGCGAGAACAGAATCGGCACACGGCTGCCGTCCTTGGCGATGAAGCGCGCCTCGATTTTGGCCAGCGCGCCGGTGCGGATCAGGGCTTCCAGCCAGGTGCCCATGAAGGCGCCGGCCTCCTCGTCGCCTTCTTCTTCGAAGACGTCGCCGATGGACAGCCCGATCAGATCCTGCTCCGGGTAGTCCAGCATGGCACAGGCCGCCGGGTTGGCCTGTTTGATCAAGCCTTCTGCGTCGAGCACCAGCAGGGCTTCCCCCATGTACCTGACGATGTTTTCCAGGTATTGCCGGGCCTGCTCCAGCTCGCGGGTGCGCTCGGCGACCTTCTCTTCCAGCGCGACGTTGAGGGCGCGCTCCTTCGCGATGAGCCGGAAGTAGGTGCTGATCTTGTTGATCAGCAGATTGTCGTCGATGGGCTTGAGCAGATAGTCCACCGCGCCGACGGCGAAGCCGCGCTGCTGGAATTCTTCGGACTTGAAGGCGGCCGTCAGGAAGATGATCGGGATGTCGCGGGTGCGCTTGCGCAGCTTCAGCAGCGAGGCGGTCTGGAATCCGTCCATCTCCGGCATCTGCACGTCCAGGATGATGAGATCGATGTCCCGGTGCTCGAGTGTGATATCAATGGCCTCGCGCCCGGAGGACGCCTCCAGCACAGAGGCCGAGTGCAGATGCTTCTCGATCAGCGTGCGAAGCGTGTACAGATTGTGCGCATGATCGTCGACGATCAGGATCTTGTAACCGGAGGCGTCTGTCATGCCAGCCGTCATGCCATGTCCCGTGTCGCTGCCTTGCTAGTGTCAATCGGAGCCTGCGTCAACGCTCGCTCCAGGATGCCCGCAAGGGCGCGGCCATCCAGGGGCTTGGCGAGGAGCCCGTCGGCGCCGGCGGCCCGGCAGCGCTCGCGCTGCGCCTCGTCGAGGTTGCCGATGACGTAGATCGGCGGCCCGGCGCCAGCCGTGTCATTATTAATCCGTTTGATCCTAGCACAGCTTTCTTCTGTCGACGCCGAGGCGGCGAGCAACAGCAGCGCGCAGTCGCGTTCTTCCGACAGGGTCTCCAGCGCCTCGTCCGCGTCGGCGGCGGTCTGCACCCGCACGCCCATGTGCTCCAGCTCCGATGTGGCCGTCACCAGGCACTGTACGTCGCGCTCCACCAACAAGACCCAGCGGTTCTGGGGCAGGTCTGCGACGGCCGGCGCCGACGCGATCGGCGCGCGCTGCGGGCGGATCACCTCCGCCGGCTCCGATGGCTGCTCCGTCTCCAGGGCCGGCGGTGCCGAGCGCTTCTCCAGGATCTCCACGGCATCCAGCTCTTCTGGGTCGAGTGCCTGGGGCAGCCACAGGGTGAAGCGCGAGCCCTCGCCGAGGCTGCTCTCGACACCGATCTCGCCGCCCAACAGCTGTGCCAGCTCGCGGCTGATGGAGAGCCCGAGCCCGGTGCCCCCGTAACGCCGGCGAGTGGAGCCGTCCGCCTGCTGGAAGGCCTCGAAGATGATCTGCTCCTTGCCCGGCGGGATGCCAATGCCGGTATCGGCCACGGTGATGGCGAGCGGGCGCGCCTCCGTGCCCCGACTCACCGCAATGGTGACGCCGCCGGTGTCGGTGAACTTGGCGGCATTGGACAGGAAATTCTTCAGGATCTGGCGCAGCTTGCCGCGGTCGGTGTAGATCCGCTCCGGGGCGTCGGCGGCGATGTCCAGGTCCAGCGCGAGCCCCTTTTGGGCCATCGGCGGGCGCATCATCTCGGCGAGCTCGGCCAACATTGGCCCCAGCTCCACCCATTCCAGGCTCACGGTGACCGGTCCCGCTTCGATGCGGGAGATGTCCAGGATATTGTCGATCATGGTGCGCAGGTCGCGGCCGGCCTCGTTGATGACCTGGGCCTGGCGGCGCTGCTCGTGGTCGAGTCCGGATTCCTGCGCCGCGAGCATCTTGGACAATAGCAGGATGGAGTTGAGCGGCGTGCGCAGCTCGTGACTCACGTTGGCCAGGAACTCCGACTTGTAGCGGTTCGACTGCTCCAACTCCCGGGTGTGCTGGCGCTCGGTGGCAATGTGCTCGGCATGGTTGCGCGCCAGTGCATTGAGCTGGCGGCCGAGCTCGCGCACCTCCTGCGGCCCTTGCCAATCGAACCGCTGCGGCTCGCTGTCGCGCAGGATGGACTCCACGCCGCTGGTGAGCTCTTGGCCGAAGCGCTCGGCCCGGTTCGCGAGCCAGCGGGCGATGAGCAGCACCACCAGCACCAACGCCAGGATGATGGACAGCACGCGCGCCATCAGCGCGTCGCGGAACTGCTCGATGGGGGAGGGGTCCACCGGGCGGCCCACCCACAGGGGCACTCCTTCTTCGGTGAGGAACATGGGCACCCACAGCAGCGGCGGGCCGTTCGGGTTTTTCCAGAGGGCGAGCTTGCCCTGCTCGAAGATCTTCGCCAAGCCCGGGAACTCATCGAAGGCCGTTGCCGCGTCGCTCAGCGGCTCCCCGGGGCGCAGATAGCTGCCGTCGTTGGTCACCCAGAGCGTGTCGCGGTAGTACTGGGCGAGCCCGCCGACGTCGATGGTCATCAACAGCAGTCCGGGCGGCAGTCCATCGGCGCCGCTGCGCTCGCCCACCGGACTCGCCAGCTGCAGGGTCATGAGCTGGCGCGGGTCCTCCATCCCGGCATAGGGATTGATGCGGATGCGGCTGACGATGACCTCACCCGCCTGCAGCTTGATGCCGGCGTTGACGAAACCGCGGCTCGGCGGCTCCGGCGGCAGCGGTGCCGGCTCCCACTCGTGGGTCTGGGCGTCGCGGCGCAGCCAGAAGCGCTCGTTGCCGCCGGCGTCCACGAACAGGATCTGGATCACGTCCAGCTGATCCGGGAGCATTTGATTGATCCAGCCGGTATAGCGTGCCCGCGCGCGGTCCACCTGGTCCTCGCTGCCCTTCTCTCCCAGGATCACCCCCGGCTCCGGCAGCTTCGCGAGCAGACGGATCATCTCGTCGCGGCTCGCCAGGTGCTGATCCAGATCGCGGAAGTCCGCCCGCAGATTCTGCAGGTAGGCTTTTTGGTAGAACATCGCCGTGCGGTCCAGCACCAGCGGCAGGTTGATCAGCACGGCGACGATCAACGGGGCCAGCCCGAACAGCAGCAACAGGATCAGAATGTAGTAGCGGAGCTTCACGCCGAGCCTCAAGACCTAGACCAGCGAATTACGATAACGGCCACCGGCGGCCGAGGGAATGGGCATGCCGGCCGCCATCTGCGGATTCGATGCCGCCTTGAGACCCGCCGCCTCCCGCTGCGACGATGATCTGTGACCATGCGCCTCACCCTGCTCTACCGCGACGACGACCTGGTGGCGGTGGACAAGCCGCCAGGGCTTCTGGTGCACCGCAGCCGCATTGCCGATGCCGATGCCTTCGCGCTGCAAGCCCTCCGCGATCAGCTCGGCCGGCGCGTGCATACGGTGCACCGCCTGGACCGCCCCACCTCCGGCGTGCTGGTGTTCGGACTCACGGCGGAGGCGGCGCGGCGGCTGTCAGCGCAATTCCAGGCGCAACGGGTGGTCAAGCGCTACCTCGCCGTGGTGCGCGGCTGGCCGCCGGCGGAGGGCGCTATCGACCGGTCGCTGGATGATCCGGAGGCGAGCGCAGCCGGACAGCGCGCACCCCGGGCGGCGCTGACGCGCTATCGGCGCCTGGCGACGGTGGAGCTGCCGGTGGCCGTTACCCGCTACCCCACCAGCCGCTATGCGCTGATGCAGGTGCAGCCCCGCAGCGGGCGCCGGCACCAGATCCGCCGGCATTTCCTGCACATACGCCATCCCATCATCGGCGACACCAGCCATGGTGAGGGCCGGCACAATCGTTTCTTTCGCGAGCGTTTCGGGCTGCACCGGCTGCTGCTGCACGCCTGGCAGCTCAGCTTCACGCATCCGATGAGCGGTCTGCCCCTGGATCTGGAAGCACCGCTCGATGCGCAGTGGGGCAGGCTGCTCGCCGAGCTTGGCTGGACAGGCGCTCTAACCACGCCCTGACACAGCGCGGCGAATCAAGGCGCCGTGGGAGCGGCTCACAGCTCGCGCACGAGCTCCAGGACCCGCTCCGCGTGGCCCTTGGGCTTGATGTCGTACAGCGCGTGGCGGATGACGCCGTCGCGGCCGACGATGAAGGTGGAGCGTACGATGCCCATCTTCTTGATGCCGTTTTTCTCTTTTTCACGCCAGACCCCATAGGCGTCGCAGACGTCGCCGTCGGTGTCCGCGAGCAGCGTGACGCTGAGGCCGTACTTATCGCGGAAGGCACCGTGGCTGGCGCAGGTGTCCCGGCTGATGCCGACGATGTCCGCCCCGGCGGCCGCGAAATCTTCGTGCAGGTCCGTGAACTCCAGCGCTTCCATGGTGCAGCCCGGCGTGTCGTCCTTGGGGTAGAAGCAGAGCACGAGGTTGTGCTCCGCCCAGAGCCGGGTGATGTCGACGCGCTCCATATCCGCGTCGGGCAGTGAGAAAGGCGGTGCCGAGTCGCCGGGTTGCAGCATGGTCTCCCCCTGATCAGCGGTTATGGCCCGGGACTCTGGCGGCGGTGCGCCTGTCGCCCGGCGAAGATGCGAGCGTCCGCTGTCGAATGTCCGGCGAAATGTAGGCAGGCGCCGAGCGGGCGTCAACCGCAACCGCAGCGCGTCAATGCGCGATGTGGTTGCGCTGCGCTGCGTTCAGGAGTCATCGGCGTCGTGGGTGCGGGCCGTGGTGCGCTGCCCAGTCGGGGCTTGCGCGACGGGCCCGGACGCCGGCGGCGGTGCAGCAGCTGCGGGGGCGGCGCTCGCGGTATCACCGCCGCTGTCGTGCTGTTCCGGCGCCTGCTCTTTCGGCGGCAGCCGCACACTGGCGACCGTGCCGCCGCCGACGCGGCTGCTCAAATGGATTTCCATATCGTTGGCGACCGCGAGCTGGCGGGCGACGGCGAGGCCGAGCCCGGAGCCGCCGGTGCGGCGATTGCGCGAGCCCTCGAGGCGGTAGAAGGGCCGGAACACCGCGTCGCGGTCGCCCTCCGGGATACCGGGACCGCGGTCGAGCACGAAAATCACCGCCGCGCGGTGGTTGCAGTCCAGCCGAACCTCCACCGGCGCCTGGCTGTAACGCAGCGCGTTCTCGATAAGGTTGCCGAGGATGCGCCGCAGTGCCAGCGCGTTCACGGCTTGGATGCAATGTCGCACCGGCTCCCAGACGATGCGCGGGCGCGCCCCCACGACCTCATTGACGAGCCGGCCGATGTCCAGGCGATGGCGCTCGCCGGCGCCGAGCGTGCTGCCGAGCTCCACCGCCTGACTGATCTGGGCGTTCATTTCCTCGATGTCCCGCTCCATACGCGCCTTCAGCGCCGGGTCTGTCTGTCGGGGCAGCATCTCCAGGGCGAGGCGCAGGCGCGTCAGCGGGGTGCGCAGGTCATGGGAGATGCCCGCCAGCAGCACGGTGCGGTCCGCCAGGAGCTCGCGCACTTGCTGGCTGGTCTCGTTGAATTGCCTAGCGAGATTCGCCAGCTCGCGCGGTCCGGTCTCCG
Organism: Thiohalocapsa halophila; assembly: GCF_016583825.1. GTDB lineage: Bacteria > Pseudomonadota > Gammaproteobacteria > Chromatiales > Chromatiaceae > Thiohalocapsa > Thiohalocapsa halophila. Next base: position 37,394 of record NZ_NRRV01000049.1, read on the forward strand.
GCAGCGGCTCCGGGGAACGGCCTTTCGCAACCTCTTCGGCCGCGTGTGCCATACGGGTCAGCGGTGAGGTGATGCGCCGGGCCAGCACGGAGGCCGTCACCACCAGCAGCAGCAGGGCCAGGGTCGAGATGATGAACAAGCCCTCCAAGGGCTTGGTATTGATGCGATCCCGCGGAAAACCGGCCCAGACCTGGCCCTGTGATGTGGCCAGATCCGCCCAGAACCAGCGCTTGCCGTCGATGACGTTGCTTTGCATCTGCACCTGCGCGCCGGTGCGCTCGCTCAAGGCCTGGCTCAGGCGCAGCACATAAGGAAAGAAGTAATGGCGCAGGTTGGCGGGCGGCTCCTCCTCGGTGCGCAGCCAAAGCTGGTAGTCGTTCAGGAGCTTGAAGCGGTATTCGCTGCGCATGTCCGCCGGCAGCTGCACCAGGGTGCGTGCAGAGAGCTCCATGAAGGCGGCGAGGTCCGCCGTGGAGCGCTGGACGACCGGGAACAGCGCATAGTAGACGACGGTAACAAAGGTAATGAGCGCGAAGCTGCCGAAGGTCAGCAGCAGCGTCAGCAGCACCCGTGCGAACAATGATGCCGGCAGCAGGGAGCGCAACGGGCTCACCCCTCGGCCTGAGGCGTGAAAATGTAGCCGCGGCCCCAGACGGTTCGAATATAGATGGGCTGTTTCTTGTTGGGCTCGATCTTCGCGCGCAGCCGCGCCACCTGCACGTCGATGCTGCGGTCGAAGGGGTTGCGCTCGTAGCCCTTGAGCAGATCCAGCAGACGGTCGCGGTGCAGCATCTGGTTTGGATGCTCGACGAAGATGCACAGCAGGTCGAACTCGCTGCCGGTTAGGGTCACTGGCTCGCCGTCGCGGGTGAGCTGGCGGGCGGCGATGTCCAGCCGATACGGGCCGAAGGTGCTCGCCTCCGCGGCGGAGGCTTCCGCGGCCGGCGCTCGGCGGCGCAGCACGGCCCGGATGCGCGCCAGGAGCTCGCGGGGGTTGAAGGGCTTCGCGAGATAGTCGTCGGCACCCACTTCCAATCCGACGATGCGGTCGATGTCCTCGCCGCGGGCCGAGAGCATGATGATAGGCGTGTCATCCATGGTGCGCAGTCGTCGCGCCAAGGTGAGGCCGTCCTCCCCGGGCAGCATCAGATCCAGAATCAGCAGGTCTGCCTGGTGGGTCTCCAGCCATTCGAGCATGGCGGTGCCGTCCTCGACGGCGCTCACGTCGAAGCCTTCCTGGCGTAAGTAATCGCTCAGCAGCTCGCGCAGGGAGGCATCGTCATCGATGACGAGTACGCGGGTGGGTCCTTCGGCGGCGGGCATGGCTTGCGTTTTGGTCCAGGTCGTTGTGCAGGGGATGCGAGCGGCATCGCTGGGCGCACGGGGCTACTGCGCTGCGCCGCTGTGCGCTGCGGCGCTGTAACAAGTTGTCACAATATTAGTATGTGAGGAAATACCTTGGTGAGCGCCCTCGTGGAGAATCCTAAGCCTGCGGTCAAGACCCCGGCCGTCGCCCCGTCGCCCCGGTGGTGGTCGCGGCTCGCCTTGCGGCAAGACTAGGGACACGCCGATTCATGGGCGCTTCCCGTCCAAGGCAGGATGTCGCGTCGTTTGCAGCGGCGTAAGCCGCTGAAAATGAAGGCGCCATAGAGTCGCATTTTCGGGCTCCGTGCGATTTTTGGCCAGCATGGCCAAGGAATCGCCATCTCCCCAGCGCAATTGCGGGAAACAGAGGCAGTACCATGAGTTTCGACGCATTGACCATCAGCGGTGTTGTTGCCGCGCTCGTGAGCGCCGGGTTCATCGTCGGCGTCGTCCGCAATAACGAGCGCCTGCGCGGCAGGGACGAGCAGGACACCGGCACGGACTGAGTCGAGCGGAGTTCGTCCGAGGGCACCACCCGAGCGCCTCGCGCGGCCGCCCCTGGGCGACGATGAGCTCCGTCGGGGGCACATTGCTTCTCCTGTAGCCCTGCCCATGCGGCGCCAGCCGCGAACGCCGCACGTACAAGTCGAGGCCGGTCCTCGCTGCGCGCTTGGGGGCCGAGCGCCGGCGTCGCAGTCTCCAGCATAGCGCCCCCGCACACGATTTCTGGGCAGCAAGCCAGTTGGCCGCCAGGCAGTACACACCCTGCCGTGGCGGTCTTTTTTTGCGGCCAAGCACGCCGACTGAGCCGGGCGCCGCTGCGGTGGTATGCGCTTCGGTGGCCGCGGGAGCGGCGCTGTGGGCAGCGCGCGTCACGCGCTGGCTCAGCCGCGCTCCGGGGGCAGGGCGGCGCTGAGGATGTCGAAGACGGTTTCCAGCGTCTGCCGGACCTCGCGGGCTATTGCGATGGTCTCGGCGGCGATGCTCTCGGCGTCTGGGGTCTGGTCGCCGTCGGCGAGCTGGATACCGCCCTGCAAGGTGCCCGGCGCCAGGCCGGGGTGGCCGAGGTCGGTGTGGGTGTGCGCTTTCAGTCGGATGCCGCGGGTCACTGGTGGTCTTGCCTCCGCCCCCGGTTGTTGGAAAACCCGTACTGCAGCTCGCACTTCATCCTAACCCAGGATTCAGCGCGGTGTCTCCCGCGACGCGATGCCGGGCTGTACTTGGTTGTACCGGGGGCGATGGCCCAGGTACGCCGCTGTGCCAGGCTGCCTTCCGGGCTGTGGCGGCGCCGGCGCGGCTGGTACCGCTTGTCGGCTGACCCATGGCGCGCATTTCACTTGATTCAGGGCAAAGGTGCGCGGGCAGTGGTGTTGCAGCGACCGTGGCGGAGCTTTGGGTGGCGGCCTTTGCTTGATCAACAACACTTCTCAAGCGCTTGCACCTGGCGCATGCTGCCGGGGACTGCGTCGAGCGCTAATATGAACCCCAATAACGCATCACCAACAGGAGCCGCTGCAATGCAAGTCCGCGATTACATGAGCCCCGCCCCCGTCACCATCGAGACCGGCGCCGACTATCAGGAGGCCTTCAGTGTCATGCAGGAGAAGAACCTCCACCACTTGCCGGTGCTGGACGCGACCGGCAACTGCGCGGGACTGGTGGCACGCCGCGACCTTCAGCTCGCGGCCCGCTGCTTCCAGGAGGCGCCGGTGGAGATCGGCGAGATCATGCACAAGCCCGTCACCACCATCACCCCGGACGCGGATCTCGGCACCGCCGTGGCGCTCATGATGGACGACCACATCGGCTGCCTGCCCGTCTCCGACAACGGCGGCGGCCACCTGGTCGGCATCATCACCGAGACAGACCTGCTGCGGGCGCTTCAGGATCTGCTGGCGGCAGGGGGGCGTTGACCTCGGCCGCCGCGGGACAAGCCACTCGGCGTCTCCCCGGCCGCCTCAGGCGAGCGCGGCATCCAGCTCTAACGCCGCCCCGACCCAGGTCTCGAGTCGCGCACGTGCTTCGCCGGCGTGCCACCTGCCCGTAGCCGCCGGCTCGGAGGTCTGCATAGATCTCGAGGGCTCGCGCTGCCGGTATGATCGGCGAGCCGGTCCGGGTGCGGGCGCCGACGGATTCCGCTGCCTTCGGGCGATCCTGCTCCAGGATATCGATCATGGCAGGTCGCCCCCGCGCCGGCGGCGGCTCAGCGCTGCCGGCCCTGCACCCGCAGCCTGAGCGCATTCAGGCGAATGAAGCCCGTGGCGTCGCCCTGGTCGTAGGCGCCGGCGTCCTCCTCGAAGGTGGCGATGGACTCGTCGAACAGGCTATTGGTCTCTGAGCGCCGGCCCACCACCAGCACATTGCCCTTGTAGAGCTTCAGGCGGACATCGCCGTTGACCACGGCCTGGGTCTGGTCGATGGCGGCCTGGAGCATCTCGCGCTCGGGGCTGAGCCAGTAGCCGTTGTAGATGAGCTCGGCGTAGCGGGGCATCAGCTCGTCCTTTAGGTGCGCCGCCTCGCGATCCAGCGTGAGCGACTCCATGGCGCGATGGGCCTTGAGCAGGATGCTGCCGCCGGGGGTCTCGTAGCAGCCGCGGGACTTCATGCCGACGTAGCGGTTCTCGACGATGTCCGCGCGGCCGATGCCGTGCTCGCCGCCGATGCGGTTCAGCTCCGCCAGCACCTCCGCCGGAGTCATGGCCTTGCCGTCGATGGCGGTGACGTCGCCCCGGGTGAAGGTCAGCGTGATCTCCAGCGGCGTGTCCGGCGCGTCCTGCGGGTCATTGGTCCAGCGCCACATGTCGCCGCCCGGCTCCACCCAGGGGTCCTCCAGGTCGTAGCCCTCGTAGGAGATGTGCAGCAGATTGGCGTCCATGGAATAGGGCGACTTGGTGCCGTCGCGCTTCTGCTCGATGGCGATGCCGTGCTCGGCGGCGTAGCTCATCAGCTTCTCGCGGGAGAGCAGATCCCACTCCCGCCAGGGGGCGATGATCTTGATGTCCGGATTCAGGGCATAGGCGGTGAGCTCGAAGCGCACCTGGTCGTTGCCCTTGCCCGTGGCGCCGTGGCTGATGGCGTCGGCGCCGGTCTCGGCGGCGATCTCCACCAGGCGCTTGGCGATGAGCGGCCGGGCGATGGAGGTGCCGAGCAGGTACTCGCCCTCGTAGATGGCATTGGCCCGGAACATCGGGTAGACGAAATCGCGCACGAACTCCTCGCGCAGGTCCTCGATGTAGATCTCCTTGATGCCGGCGGCCTGGGCCTTCTCGCGGGCGGGCTCCACCTCTTCGCCCTGGCCGATGTCGGCGGTGAAGGTGACTACCTCGCAGCCGTATTCCTGCTCGAGCCACTTCAGGATCACGGATGTGTCGAGGCCGCCGGAATAGGCGAGCACGACCTTCTTGACGGGGGTGCGGGACATGGTCTGCTCCTTAGGGACTGCGGGCAAAGTGGGAGTATACGGGAGGGGCGAGGGGCGAGGG
>NZ_NRRV01000050.1 GCF_016583825.1 Thiohalocapsa halophila
CCCTGCGCCTGATCGGCGAGGTGATCGAGCGTGAGTTCGGCATCAAGCTCTCGCGCTCGGCCGTGGGGCGGGCGATGGCGGCACTGGGCTTCACCCCGCAGCGCCCGCTGCGCCGGGCGCGCGAGCGTGACCCCGTGCTGGTCGAGCGCTGGGAGCAGGAGGAATTCCCGGCGATTGCCGCCGAGGCCAAGCGCGTGGGGGCGCGGATCTTCTTCGCCGACGAGGCCGGCATGCGCTCGGATCATCATGCCGGCACGACCTGGGCACCGATGGCCCGCACGCCGACGGTGCCCACCACCGGCCAACGTTTCGGCATCAACATGCTCTCGGCAGTGGCCCCCGACGGGCACTTCCACTTCATGGTGCATGAGGGTCGCGCCACGGCCGAGGTCTTCGTCGACTTCCTCCAACGCCTGCTGAACGACGCCGATCGGCCCGTGTTCCTCGTCGTCGACGGCCACAGCATCCACAAGGCGCGCATCGTCAGGGAGTTCGTCGAAGCGCAAAACGGCCGGCTCAAGTTGTTCTTCCTGCCGCCGTACTCCCCGCACCTCAACCCAGACGAGCAGGTCTGGGGCAACGTCAAGGCATACATCGCCAAGCAGACGGTGGCCAACAAGGTCGACCTCAAGGAGAAGGCAGTGCGGGCGCTGGAGCGCCTGTGCGCATTGCCCAAGGTGGTTGCCGGTTTCTTCCGCCATCCGCACTGCCGCTATATCCTCGATGCCCACGCTGCGGCCTGACATTACTTAATGGACGGTTAGTACGCGCGGCTCCCCCAGAAGCCCTCCCGAGGCGTGTAGGCTGGGGCAAGCGCCCCGGCAGCTCCTCAGCAACGGCTCCCGCCAGCCGACGGCGACTCGCGGCGCAGGAGCGCCGCCGGATGCGTGACACCGCGGGAGCGGTGTCACCAGGCGACAGCGGCTGCGGCAATCGGCGTCGAGCATTCGCTTCGAGGAAGTGAAAGCGCTTCTGCGATCGGCAGGGTCCGTGCTGTTCGCTTGCTGAACCGTCAGCCATGTGCTGCAATCTAGAAAATTGTGACACAAGCGAGTGGCCAGGCGATGCGAGAAATCAACGTGCGCGAGATGCGGGCATCCATCGGGCGCCTCGATGAGCTCGTGTGTGAGGCCGGCGAGCTCGTCATCAGCCGGCACGGTAAGCCGATTGCGCGCGTCCTGCCGATACGCGGCCGTCGCGCGCGGCCGGACCACGCCGATCTTCGCGCCCGCATGCCGCGTGTGCGGGAACCTTCCGAAGCCCTGATTCGCGCTGAGCGGGATGAGCGCTGAGACCGGCTCCGCCTACCTGGACACCAGCGCGCTGGCCAAGTGGTATGTGAACGAGCAGGGCTCGGATGCGTTCGTCGCCTATCTTAAGGGACTCGACTCGGCGGTCATCAGCAGCCTGACGCGTGCGGAGATGCGCAGCCTGTTCGCCCGCCGCAGGCGCATGGGCGACTTTGACGCAGCCCTCGAGACGCTCCTCTTCTGCGCGTTCCTCGACGATATCGCGAGCGGCGCCTTGCTGGTGCGACCGGTGGATGATGCGCGCTTCGACGATGCGGCCAATCTCATCGGGCGCTACCCGGAGCATCCGCTTCGCACCCTGGACGCACTGCACCTCTGCGTGGCACGCCAATTGGGTCTGGAAGCCCTGGCAACGGCCGATGCGACGATGGCCGCGGCGGCCCGGACCATGGGCTTCTCTGTCGCCCGATTCTGACGCCTGACTTTGCGCCAATTCCCCACAGACATGCCCCATCCACCGCAGATCAAGATCCCCGCCACCTACATGCGCGGCGGTACCAGCAAGGGTGTCTTCTTCAAGCTCGACGATCTTCCAGAGCCCGCCCAGGTGCCGGGTGAGGCGCGGGACAAGCTGCTGCTGCGGGTCATCGGTAGTCCGGACCCCTATGGCAAGCAAACGGACGGTATGGGCGGGGCCACGTCCAGCACCTCGAAGACCGTGATCCTGTCCAAGAGCGACCGCCAGGACCACGATGTGGATTATCTGTTCGGCCAGGTGTCCATCGACGAGCCTTTCGTGGACTGGTCCGGCAACTGCGGAAACTTGAGCGCCGCGGTCGGCGCCTTTGCCGTGACCAACGGCCTGGTGGACCCGGCGCGCATCCCAGAGAACGGCGTCTGCGCCGTGCACGTCTGGCAGCAGAACATCGCCAAGACCATCGTCAATCACGTGCCGATCACCAACGGCCAAGTGCAGGAGACCGGCGACTCCGAGCTCGACGGCGTGACCTTTCCGGCGGCCGAGGTACCGGTGGAGTTCGTGAGCCCCATCGACCCCGGCGAGGCGGTATTCCCCAGCGGCAATCTCATCGACACCCTGGAAGTCCCGGACATCGGCACCTTCGAGGTCACGATGATCAACGCGGGCATCCCGACGGTATTCCTGAATGCGAAGGATCTGGGCTACGACGGCACCGAGCTGCAGCCGGCCATCAACGACGACGCGGCGGCGCTTGCGCGCTTCGAGACCATCCGCGCCCACGCCGCCGTGCGCATGGGCCTGATTCGGGATGTCGCCGAAGCCGCTGCCCGCCAGCACACGCCGAAGGTGGCCATCTGCGCGGAGCCGAAGGGCTACACGGCCTCCAGCGGTAAGGCCATCGAGGCCTCTGACATCGATCTCAATGTCCGCGCCCTGTCCATGGGCAAGCTGCACCACGCCATGATGGGCACCGCCGCAGTCGCCATCGCCAGCGCCGCGGCCATCCGCGGCACACTGGTGAGCCGAGCCGCCGGCGGCGCGGGCCGCGAAACCCTCACCTTCGGCCATCCCTCCGGAACGCTCAAGGTCGGCGCCACCGCCTCGGAGCAGAACGGCACGTGGCGGATCGAAAAGGTCGTCATGAGCCGCAGTGCCCGGGTGCTGATGGAAGGCTGGGTGCGAGTGCCCGGCGATACCCTCTGATCCGCACCGCGAGTGCCACGACGCCGTGGGCGGCTTGCCTCCGGCTCGCGGGGAGTCGGATGGGGCCGAAGCGGCCCATGGCGGGACGGGCACTGCTTGTTCAGGCCCGACCAGGCGGTTACCCTGCCATCAGCCTCGCGCGGCAGCGCTCGTGACCAGGCCGAAAAAACCATTCAGCAAGTATGCCCATACCCGACGAGGAGTCCTCGACATGTCCCACAAGCCCGCCGTCATCGCCGTCGTCAGCCTTTTGCTGGCCGCTCCCCTGTATGCCGAGGTGGATCTGCAAACCCAGCCGGTGGTCGCCGAGGCTATCGAGACCAAAATCGAGGGCGAGGTCATGGTGGTGAACACCAACACTCGCCTGATGACCCTCAAGCTGGCGGATGGCACCTACAAGGTGCTGCACGTGCCGCCGGAGGTGGAGCGCCTGGAAGAGATCAAGATCGGCGACATGGTGACCATCACCGAGAGCACCACCGCGCTCATCGAGCTGCAGACCGGGCGCGACGCCGGTGCCATGGGCGCCGAGGGCGAAACCCAGGTGACAGTGGAGCCCGGCGACAAGCCCGCCGGCAGCATCACCGATGCCCTGACCCTCTACGGCAAGATCGTCGGCGTCGACAAGGCCGCAGGCACCATGACCATCCAAGGCGCCGAGACCACCCGTGTCTTTCCGGTCGAGGATGCAGCCTTGCTGGACGAGCTCGAGGTGGGTGACGGCGTCGTCGCCGAGTTCCGCAACGTCATTACCGGCGAAGTGACCGTCAAATAATCGGCCCTGCGTACCCGCGGCGCCCTGCGCGCGGGCGCCGCCGAGACAAGCCGCCTGCGGGCGGCTTTTTTCGTGGCTTGACGCTTTTGGCAATCTGCGAACCGGCGGGCGCTCTCGGGGCTTATTTCTTGCCGAACAGCAGCGGCTCCACGTCCGCGAAGCGGCTGACGAAGTGGACCTTGAGGCCTTTCTTGATGTGCTCCGGCACTTCGTCGTATTCGCCTTCGTTGTCCGCCGGCAGAATGATCTCCTTGATGCCGGCGCGCCGCGCTGCGATCAGCTTCTCGCGCACGCCGCCGATGGGGAAGACCTCGCCGGTGAGGGTCAGCTCGCCGGTCATGGCGACGCGGCGCGCCGGCTTGTTGCGCGCCAGTGACAACAGCGCCGAGGCCATGGTGATGCCGGCGGAGGGGCCGTCCTTGGGCGTGGCGCCGGCGGGCACATGCAGGTGGATGAAGCCCTTCTCGAAGAAGTTGGGGTCCGCGCCGAACTTGTTCGCGTGGCTGACGATATAGCCGTAGGCGATCTCCGCGGATTCTTTCATGATGTCGCCGAGCTGGCCTGTCAGCTTGAAGCCGCGGCTGTACTCGTGGGTGCGTACCGCCTCGATAGAGAGTGTCGCACCGCCCATGGCGGTCCAGGCGAGGCCCGTCACCACGCCCGGGCCGCCGAGCTTGCGCTCGTCGCGAAAGACCGGGCTGCCGAGGTAGTCCCTGAGCTGCTCGGGGCTCACGCTCACCGGCTTCTCTTCGCCCTCCAGCAGGCGCACCGCGGACTTGCGCACAATCTTGCCGAGCTGCTTCTCCAGTCGGCGCACGCCGGCGTCGCGGGCGTAGCCTTCTATCACCGCGCGCAGGGTCTTGGTGGCGAGCTTCACGGTGCCCTTGTCGAGGCCGGCGCGCTCGATCTGCCGCGGCAGCAGGTATTTCTTGGCGATGGCCAGCTTCTCGTCGGCGATGTAGCCGGAGAGCTGGATGACTTCCATGCGGTCCAGCAGCGGCCCCGGGATGGTGTCGGTCTGGTTGGCGGTGCAGACGAAGAGCACCTTGGACAAGTCGAAGCGCAGGTCCAGGTAGTGATCCAGGAAATCCCGGTTCTGCTCCGGGTCCAGAACCTCCAGCAGCGCCGAGGCGGGGTCGCCGTGGTAGCTGGCGCCGATCTTGTCGATCTCGTCCAGCATGATGACGGGGTTCTCGGTGCCGGCGTCCTTGATGGCCTGGATGAACTTGCCCGGCATGGCGCCGATGTAAGTGCGCCGGTGGCCTTTGATCTCGGCCTCGTCGCGGATGCCGCCGACGGAGAAGCGATAGAACCGCCGGCCCAGGGTGTCGGCGATGGAGCGGCCGATGGAGGTCTTGCCGACGCCGGGCGGACCCACCAGCAGGATGATGGAGCCCGCGATCTCGCCCTTGTGGATGCCCACGGCGAGGAACTCCAAAATACGGTCCTTGACGTCGGCGAGGCCGTAGTGGTCGCGGTCCAGAATGCGCCGCGCGCGCTTTAAGTCCAGCTTGTCCGCGCTGTCGACGCCCCAGGGCATCAGCGTGATCCAGTCCAGATAGTTGCGGGTCACCGAGTACTCCGGTGAGCCCGGCTCCAGCACGGACATCTTGTCCATCTCTTCGTCGACGCGCTTCTGGGCCTCCTCGGTGAGCTTGAGCTTCTCCAGGCGCTCCTTGAACTTATCGATCTCCGCGGTGCGGTCGTCCTTGGCGATGCCGAGCTCCTTCTGGATGGCCTTGAGCTGCTCCTTCAGGAAGAACTCGCGCTGCTGCTTCTGCATCCGCTCTTCCACGCTCTCGCGGATCTTTTGCTGCGCGCGGGCTAGCTCCAGCTCGTTGTTCAGCAGCACCAGCACCTTCTCCATGCGCTTCATCAGCGGCACCGCCTCCAGCACCTCTTGCAGCTGCTCCTTGCTGGAGGTGGTCAGGCTTGCCGCGAAGTCCGCCAGGTGCGAGGGGTCGTCCGGCCCGAAGCGGTCGAGGAACATCTTGAGCTCCTCGACATAGAGCGGATTCAGCGGCAGCAGCTCCTTGATGGTGTTGATCACCGCCATGGCGTAGGCCTTCACCTCGCTCTCGGGCTCGTGCCGAGGCTCCGGCATGTAGTCCACGCGGGCGGTGAAGGGCGCCTTGCGGTTGACGAAGCGCTCGATGTTGAAGCGTTGCAGGCATTCCACCAGGACCTGCAGCTTGCCCTCGTCCTCGGCGACGCGGTGCACCCGGCAGGCGGTGCCGACGGCGTAGAGCTCGTCCGCGGTGGACTCCTCGGAGGACTCGGCACCGGTGAGCACCACGCCGAGGATCTTGTGCTCGCTCTCACCCACCTGCACCAGGGTGCTGCGCCAGTGCTCCGCGTCCATCAGCAGCGGCACCGCCTGGCCCGGGAAGAAGGGCCGGGAGGCCACCGGCAGCAGCGGGATCAGCGTCGGCAGCACCTCGGAGGCGCGGGCCAGCTGACTGCCGTTCTCTTCGGTGTCCTGCGCCTCGCCGTCGGCGTCGACGCGGTCGTCCTGGCGATCGTCTGGGGCGGGGATGTCGTTCATGATTGACGTGGTCGCTGTCCGGTCGGTGGCGGCCGAGCGCAAAGGCCCGACAGCACAGTCCAGTGTTCATTGGCGCCGGTCCCGCGTCGCCGCGAGTCTTGCTGATCCGGCGAATTGACCCGTCAATTTCAGGGATTAGGGTTGGGAATGCAACCGCTGTCGGTGGTGTCCCGGGCGCCGGCAGCGGCGTTGGCGAGCCGGGCGAAATCCACCACCGAGAGCTGCTCCGCCCGCGCCCCGGGGTCGAGTCCGCAGCGCGCCAGAAGGGCCGTGTCCGCCAGCCCGCGCAGGCTGTTGCTGAGGCGTTTGCGGCGCTGCGCGAAGGCGGCGGCCACCAGGCGGGCATGCAGGTCCGGGTCGGCGATGGTCAGCGGCGGCGGCCGCAGCGGCACCAGCCGGACCACGGCGGAGGCCACCTTGGGCGCTGGCGTGAAGGCGCCAGGGCCCACCGTCAGCACACGCGCCACGGCGCAGCGGCTTTGCACCATCACCGACAGCCGGCCGTAGACCTTGGAGCCCGGCGCGGCGGCCATGCGATCCACCACCTCCTTTTGCAGCATCAGATGCATGTCCCGGATGCAGTCCATTTGCGCCAGAAAGCGGAACAACAGGGGCGTGGAGATGTTGTAGGGCAGATTGCCGACGAGGCGCAGACGCTCGCCGGCCTCCGCGGCGCCGGTCGGGCGCAATCCGCACAGATCGAAGCGCAGGGCATCCGCCTGATGCACCCGCAGCTGCCCGAGACCGCCCAGGCGCTCGGCCAGGGGGGCCACCAGGCCCCGGTCCAGCTCGATGACGTCCAGCGTGCCGGCGGCCTCCAGCAGGCCGGCGGTCAGGGCACCGCGGCCGGGGCCGATCTCCACCAGGTGCTCTCCCGGCACCGGCGCCACGGCGGCGAGGATGCGGCGGATGGTGCCCGGGTCGTGCAGGAAGTTTTGTCCGAAGCGCCTGCGCGCCCGGTGCGCGCCCGGCGGCTGTGCGGCGTCCGGCGGTGCGTCGGCTGCGGGCGAGTCGGACATGTGCGGTGCTCGGGGCGATGGGTGAAACGTCTTGCGCCATGCAGGGGCCTGTCCCTGTGGCGGCTGGACCAACGCGCATCATCAATGCGCGCCGGCGGTTGGGCAAGTAGGCTTGCCGTCCAGCCTTCGCGCCTGCATTTGCAGGCAAAGCCTTTACAACCGAGGTCCTGTACCTCGACAGGAGCTAACCCATGTCCGCAGCCATCGACCCGCCGAGCCGCGCCGGCCGCAGCGTACCGAGCCGGCGCTTGAGCCGCCTGTGGCACATCGGCCGCGCCACCACCGACCTCGCCGCCGGCGTCGGCGTGCGCGGCATGATGGAGCTGGCTCGCTCGCGCCGCAGCGGCGAGGTGGCGCGTATCCAGTTGAGCCCGGAGGCCACCAAGCGCTTCACCGATCGGCTCGCGCGTATGCGCGGCGCCGTCATGAAGATGGGCCAGCTCATGTCCATGGACGGCACTGAGATGTTCACACCGGAGGCGGCGGAGATCATGGCCGAGCTGCGCGACCGCGCCGAGCCCATGCCCATGAGCCAGCTGAACAAAATCCTGGAGAGCGAATGGGGCCGGGACTGGCGCAAGGCCTTCCGGCGCTTCGAGTTCCAGCCCATGGCCGCCGCCAGTATCGGGCAGGTGCACCGCGCCGAGACCAAGGACGGCCGCCGGGTCGCGCTGAAGATCCAGTTTCCAGGCGTGCGCGAGAGCATCGACAGCGATATCGACAATCTCGGCTTCTTCGCCCGCAACCTCGGCATGGTGCCCAAGGGCATGGACATCGGCCCGCTGTTGGAAGAGGCCCGTGTGCAGCTCCACCAGGAGGCCGACTACGAGGCCGAGGCGGCGTCGATGATGCGCTATCGCGCGCTGGTGGGGGACGACGCGGATTTCTTCGTGCCCGCCGTGCACGACGACCTGAGCACCGACCGCATCCTGGCCATGGACTTCGCCGACGGCGTGTCCATCGACCACCTGGCCGAGTCAAGCTACAGCCGGGCCGAGCGCGACCGCGCCGCCAGCCTGCTGGTGCGGCTGATGATTCGCGAGCTGTTCGACTTCGGCCTCGCGCAGACCGACCCGAACTTCGGTAATTATCTCTACGACGCCCAGAGCAAGCGTGTGGTGCTCCTCGACTTCGGCGCCGCGCTGCCGGTGCCCGGCGAGATCGCCGAGCAATACCGGGCGTTGGCCCATGCCGCGCTGGCGGACGACGAGGCGGGCCTGCGCCAGGCCGCCATGGCGCTCGGGCTCATGGCCCCGGATGTCGACACCGCGACGGCCAAGGCCCTGGTGGAGATGATCCGTGTGTCCTCCGAGGTGCTGAGGCCCGGCATCTACGACTTCGGCAGCTCGGATCTGTTCGAGCGCCTGTACGTCAAGGGGCGGGACATGTACATGGACGAGGCCTTCACCCATCTGCCCGAGCCCATCACCATGTTCCTGCAGCGCAAGTTCGCCGGCATGTTCATGCTCTGCCGCCGGCTGCGCGCCCGCGTGGACCTGCGCGGCATGCTCGACCCTTACCTCTGACTGGAGCGCCGGCTTTCAGCCGGCTCCGCGCGGCGGTCCCGTCAGCGTCAGACGACTTCGATACCGATTTCGCTGCGGCATCAAGGTGGCTTACGCCAAACCGCGGGCGCACGAGAACGCTACCGAGGCTGACGCCGCGAGCCGAGGTTGGCATCATCACGGCGAGGACTGCGGAGCGCAATCGATGGCTTCCGCGGTCCCCGCATCGGCGATCAACCATGAGCCGGAGGCCCGCGCCACATGACCGCTGCGACCGTAACACCTGTCCGACCTTCTACGCTGGGCCGAGCGCATAGGGTGTCCTTGTCCGAATATCACCGCATGGGCGAGGCTGGCATCCTCGGCCCCGGCTTGCGCACGGAGCTGATTGACGGGGAGGTCATCGAAATGCCACCGATCGGACATCCACACGCCGGAACGGTGGACCTCCTCGCCAACCGCTTGGGGGGAGTCGTGAGCAAGCGGGCCTTGCTTCGGGTGCAAGGGCCGATCTGGCTTGACGACTACAGCGAGCCGCTGCCCGACATCGCCCTGCTGCGGCCCCGTGCGGACTATTATCGCGGCGCCCACCCCGGTCCGGCCGATGTCTTGCTGGTGATCGAGGTCGCCGACAGCAGCCTCAGCTATGATCGAGAGGTCAAGCTGCCGCGCTATGCCTTGGCAGCGGTCCCCGAAGTCTGGCTAGTGGATTTGTCCGGCCGGCGGCTGCTCATACACCGACGGCCCGAGGGCGGTCGCTGGAGCGATGTCGAGACGGTTGCTGACCTCGTGGCAGTGCCGGTGCCGTTAGCCGACGGTCAGCCGGCCTTGATCGACTTGACGGATTTGGTCTAGCGCGTCCGTGGCATAAGGCCTAGGCCGCCCAGTCTCTTGCGGGAGTGCTGCGCGCAGGTGGGCGTACCTACTCCAACCCCAGAATCAACGCCCACTGCGCATCGGTGACGGGCATGATGGACAGCCGGTTGCCGCGGCGCACCAGCGGGAAGTCCGCCAGCGGGCCGTCCGGGTCATTGGCCGCGATCTCTTTTAGCTCCGCGAGCGAGATGGTGCGCTTGGTGTGGCGGACATACTTGAGGTCCACCATGTACCAGCGCGGGTTGTCCGGATCGCTCTTGGGGTCGTAGTACTTGGCGTTCGGGTCGAAGGCGGTGTGGTCGGGGTAGGCTTCGCGCACCACCTCGGCGATGCCGACGATGCCGGGCTCCTTGGTGTTGGAGTGGTAGAAGAAGACCGTGTCGCCCGCCTTCATCTCGTCGCGCATCATGTTGCGGGCCTGGTAGTTGCGCACGCCGTCCCAGGGCTCGGTTTGGTCCGGGCGGGCGGCGAGGTCGTCGATGCCAAAGGCATCGGGCTCGGATTTCATCAGCCAGTGGGCCATGGCGGGTCTGTCTCCTTTGATGCTTGGTGGGCCGGGTGGTCCTGCTGGACCCGAGTCGCGTCAGGCCACGGATGGTAAACGACTGTCGGGCGGTGTCGAAATCGCCGAAGCGCCGAGCGTTCTTCCCTATACTCGACGGGTCGCGGCGCAGCGGGACCGAGCCAGGTGCAGAGACAGGCTCCCGGGTGACTCGGTTTCGTGCGCCCTGGCTTGGTTTCCAGGACACGACAGGAGACAGCAGTCATGCATACCAAACCGGCCATTGCCGCCGCCGTAGCGGCCCTCATCGGCACCGGGGTCGGCGCCGGCAGCGCGCAAGCACTGGACTTCGGCGAAATGATGAACCCCTCCAAGTGGTTCGGCATGGGAAAAGAAGAGCGGCCGCCGCAGCAGCCCATGCCGCCGCAGCTCTATCCCAGCCCGCCGCAGCAGCCCAACGCCCAGCCTGCGCAGGCGCAGGCGGCACCACAGCAGCAGGCGCCGCAGGCCCCGCCGCAGCAGGCTCCATCGCAGCCCGCCCCACCGCAGTCGGCCCAACCGCAGGCGTCGGCATCCCAGCAGCCCGGACAGATGCCGCCCCGGATGCAGGGCCAGGCGCCGGCCCAGCCCCAGACCCAGCCCCAGCCCGGCCAGCAGATGCCGCAGGGCTATGCGCCCGGGCCGGCACCTGGCTATGGCGCTGCGCCTGGCTATCCGCAGGCGCCCGGCTATGCACCCGGCTATGGCGGCCCACAGGGTTATGGCGGCGGCTATCCGCCGCCGGGGTACGGGCCGATGCCCGGTGGTTATGCGCCCTATGGGCCGGGTGGCGGCTACCCGCCGGCGTATGGACCGGGCTACGGACCTCCGGCCGAGGAGGGCAACGGTGGCTTCAACCCAATGAACATGATGCGCGCCCCCATGCGCATGATGGGCGGGGACCAGGAGTAAGGCCGCCCGCCGCGGCGCCGGGCCTGCGGGAAGCCGCATTTGTGCCCGGCGCCGGTGCGACCCATCTCCGGCGCATCGCTCAAGACTTTTGCTCACCCTCGCTGCCGGAGAGTCACCCGCCATGGAGCAACGCCCCAGCATCAAGACCGCGCTGCCGAAGCATCGCTACGACATCAGCGACTACAGCGCCACTGTGCTCGGCGACATCGATACCGACGATCCCCATCCCTACCGCTGGATCATGGCCCTGGTGCCCATGGGCAGCCAGGAGCCGTCGCTCTATATCTGCGCCCAGCGTGCAGCGCCGGAGCGCGCCAGCATGGGCGACTATGATCTGCGGGTGGTCTCCGAGGCGCTGACCGACGTGGTGGACACCGCCGATCGCTGGGGAGATCTGGAGATCTTTACCGAGCAGGCCCTGGATCTCGCCTGCCAGGTGCTGGGCCTGAAGCAGGAGATGGTGATCAAGCTGATGTGAGCGGCCGCCTGCGGCAGGGGCAGCGACAGGTGCGGGCTCAGGACCCGCGCGAGAGCAGCAGCGTGTCCAGGGTGCCGCGGTATTGCTCCACCCGGGCGCTGACGCCGGCGAGCTCCTGCTCCATGGCGGCGATGCCCCCCGACAGGTCGTCCGCCGCGGCCTTGGCGCCGTCGCGCTCGGCCTTGGCGATTTCTTGGCGCCGGTGCAGCGCCGCCAGCTCGCGCTCCAATTGCTTGAGCTCCCGCGTCGCTCGCCGCCGTCGGCGCGCGGGGGTGTCGCCGGCGAAGGGTAGGCCGCCACCGGACTGGGGCTCGCCGCGCGCATCCACCAGCACGCGCAGCGCCCCTTCCCGGGCCTTGAGCTCCTGCTCGCGCAGGCCGAGCTCCTCCACTTCCGCATCCAGCGCCGCCGCGCGGTCGGCGCGCTCGCTGCGCCGCGTCCTGAGGTTGGCGAGCTCCCCGCGCAGCCGTGCCTCTGCCTCGCGCTCCTGCTCCAGCAGGCTGCGGGTCTCCCGGGCGCGGACCTCGCGGGCGGCGGCTTCGCGCTCGGCGCGCTCGGCGTCGGCGCGCTGGGCGAGCTCACGCTCCTTGAGCCGGCGGTGGTCGTCCAAGGCCATCTGCTTGCGTTTGGACTGATCCCGTGCGCGCTGCTCCTCCAGCTCGAATTCGCGTCGGCGCAGGTCCAGCTCCGCCTGCGCGGCGGCGCGCTCCTGCTCCCAAGCGGCGCGCTTCTGGGCCAGCTCCTCGTCCAGGCGCTTGCGCTCGGTCTCGGCGCGCCGCTCCATCTCGGCGAGGGCGGTCGCGTGCGCCTTGCGGGCCTCGGCGCGCTTGTGCTCGAGCTGCTCCAGCTCGGCATCCGTCTGCGCGGACAGGCGCCGCTGCGACTCGCGGGCCTGCATTGCGAGCTCCTGCTCGCGGGCGGCGAGCTCCGCCTCCTGGCGCCGGCGCTCCAGGCGCAGCCGGGCGTCGATGTCGTCCCGCCGGCGCTCGAGCAGCTCCGACTCGTAGTGACTGTCCGCCAGCAGGCGCTGGAGCCGCGCCCGGGCGGCATGCACGGACTGGAAGCGGGTTGCATAGCCTTCGGGGTCGCGCTCCCAGCGCTCCCACAGGCGCGCGAAGTCCGTGGGCGAGAGGCGGCGCACCGGATCGGCGTATTGATCGAAGCCCGGGATATGGTCGAGCCCGCCGCCCAGGTACTTGCGATAATGCAGCTGCACGTCCTCGCTGTAGTAGGCGTGCACCGCCGGCGGCTCGAAGAGCTTCAGCGCCAAGAGCGCGAAGAAGAGAATGCCCAGCGCCGCCTGGGCGAAGCCCTCGACGGTCTCGAAGTGCGGCACGCCGGCCTCGGCCGGGCCGCTCTTGAGGTCCGCCAGCGCCTTGGATTGGGCTGCAAACGTGAGCTTGGGCGGTACCGCCGGCGGCTGCTCCGCCTCCACCTCGGCGGTGATGCGCTCCAGCAGGGCGGCTTGCTCCCGGCGGACGCTTTGTAGGGCGTCGGTGCGCTCGCCGAGGCGCTGGGTGAGCTCGGCGATGCTGGCCTCGACGCCGGCGAGGCGCTCCTCGCGCTGGGCTTGGATCTCGGCGAGCTGCTCTTCCAGCAGGGTGGCGCGCTCGTCCCATTTGCGGGCCTCCGGGCCGTAGCCCTCGGGGCGCCCTTCGCGGCCGAGGACCTCGTCGCCGACGCGCTCGCGGGCGGCGGCGAGGTCGCGGGTCAGCACCTCGATCTGGGGCGCGAACTCCGCCTCGATGCGCTCGCGGCGCTCGCGCTCGGCGGCGAGGGACGCCTCCAGACGGGCGATGTCGGCCTCCAGCGCCTGCACCCGCCCGAGCAGGCCCTGATCGCGCTGCTCGGCGCGGGCGCGCACCTGCTCGCGCAGGGTCGCGTCGCGCTGCTCGTAGTAGCGCTCCACCTGCGCCTGGTGCCAGGCGGCGATGTCGTCGGCGCGGATCAGCTTCTCGATGAAGGGCGCCGTGACATAGAGCGAGATGGCGACGATGGCGATGCGCACGGCGATGCCGACATACCAGCGCACCACCGGGCCGATGCCGCCGCGCTCGTCCATGGCGTGCCGGCGCCGGCGGGCGAAGGACGGGCGCTCGGACATAATCAGCGAGGCGTCCACGATCCAGACGACGGCGAACAGTAGCGCGAACATGAACACCGCCACCGGCAGCCGCAGCCAGGGCGCGGCGGAGGGCACCAGCGAGGCGCCGACGGCGCCCCAGACGAAGCCCTCGATGCTGGCCATGAGCAGAATCACCACCCAGGCCGAGCCCAGCCAGACGCCCGCGGCGGGGGTCAGCAGGCTGCGGCCGTAGGGGCGCAGCGTGAAGATGTCGAAGAGCGAGGGCCGGCGCGGGAAGCCGGTGTCCTCGGCGACGCTGGTGTCCGTGTCGCGCCGGGCGCTGCGCCCCGATCCGAGCCGCGGCAGGGCGTCTCGCAGCGAGGCGAGCAGCCGGCGTCCTTGGGCGTTGGGGCCCATGCGCTAGACCATCTTGCGCAGCTCGTACTCGAGGATGCCCTCGGCGCCGGCGGCGGAGAGCTGCGGGATCAGCTCGCGCACGGCGGCGGCATCGACGATGGTTTCTACGGCTAGCCAGTCCTTGTCGTAGAGGTGGCTCACGGTCGGCGCGTGCAGGCTTGGCAGCAGGGCGACCACTTCGTCCAGCTTCGCCGCCGGCACATTGCACTTGAGCGCCACCTTGTGCCGGGCCACCAGCGCCGCCTTGAGCATGAGCGCGATCTGCTCGATGCGGGCGCGCCGCTCGGGGTCCGCCAGCGCGGCGTGGTTGGCGATGAGCCGGGTGTCGGTGACCAGCAGATCGGCGACGATGCGCAGCCCATGGGCGCGGATGGTGCTGCCCGTCTCGGTGATCTCCACCACGGCATCGACGAGTCCTTCCACGGCCTTGGCCTCGGTGGCGCCCCAGGAGAACTCCACCTCCGCGTCGATCCCGCGCTCGGCGAGGAAGCGGCGCGTGAAGCCCACCAGCTCCGTGGCGACCTTGCAGCCGGCGAGATCCTCGACGCGCTGGACGGGCGAGTGCTCGGGCACCACCAGCACCCAGCGGCTCGGCCGGTTGGACGCCTTGGAATAGGTGAGGGTGCAGACCTCGGCGACGTCGGCCTGACTCTCTAGCATCCAGTCCAGGCCGGTCAGCCCGAGGTCCAGGGTGCCGCGCTCCACGTAGCGCGCCATCTCCTGGGCGCGCACTAGGGCGCAGCGGATGTTCGGGTCATCGATGTCCGGGTAATAGTTGCGCGTGTGCGGCGTGATGCGCCAGCCCGCCTGCGCGAAGAGCTGAATGCTGGCCTGCTCCAGGCTGCCCTTGGGGATACCGAGCTTCAATGGGGTCATGGGCTTGCGGATACGGCGGCTGCTGCCGGCTTGCGGCACTGTCTCCTGTCATTATCGCCGATCCATCGCCGGCGAGTCGGCCAAAATGCCGACAGGCGTTGGCTTTGATGCAACAGACGGCGCGGTGAAACTTGCCGAAAAGCGACAACCGGACTAGGCTCACGCTCGGCAGGGTTTTAGCGTACAACGCCAGTGTGCGTGCTGCGAGCGCATCGCGACGCCCGTCCCGCGCTCGCGGGCGGCGCGCCCCGATAGGCGCAGCCGCCGGTGCAGCCCGCGCGCAAGCTTACGGCGGCCATGGACGGGGCTCGTCCGCCAGCGCCGAGGCGGCTCGCGGCTCGCGCCGTCCCGTCGGCCAAGACCCTGACCGAGAACCGCGCGGACAGCCGTGACCGCCGCCCATCAGCAGCCTTGGCCGCATGCCCGTCGCAATATGATGCCCACCCTCCTCGATTCCGTTGCTTCCTGGTCCGCGGCCGTTGTCGCCGCCGGTCTCTGCCTGTCCACAGCCGCGATGAGCGCCGAGGAGGGGCCCAGCCAGGGGCTTCGCGAGGCGGGCTGGCTGCAAAGCGTCCGGCTGGAGCCCTATCGCGTGCGGGTCACGGCCAAGCTGGACACGGGCGCGAAGTCCAGTGCCATCCATGCCGTTGACGTGGAGCGGTTCGAGCGCGCCGGGGTGGAGCGGGTGCGTTTTTCGTTGTTTACGGACCACACCGAGCAGGCGGGCGACAAGCTGACCTACGACCTGCCCATCGAGGGCGAGGTCCGCATCAAGCGCGCCCCCGGCAAGCCGCCGGAGGAGCGGGTGACGGTGCGGCTCGGCTTCTGTCTGGACGGCGAGCTGATGGACGCCGAGGTCAGCCTGGACAACCGCGCCAACCTGAACTACCCGGTGCTGCTGGGGCGCGAGTTCCTGCGCGAGCATTTTCTCGTCAACTCGGCGGAGACCTTCCTCCTGCCCTATGACTGCCCGTCTGCCAAGTCCAGGGACAAGGCGTCGGACGTCGATGCGAAGGGTAAGGACGCCGACTGATGCCGGCGCCCTTCTTTGCCCGATTGTCGCCGCTGGCGGCCATGGCGCTGCTGCTGGCGGGCATCGGTCTGGGCATGACGGTGTTGAAAGCCGTGCACTATGACGTCCCGCTGCTGCCGGAGCTGACCACCACGGTCTGGACCGTCGAGGCCCGTATCGGCTTCCGCGGTGACGGCGGCTCGTCCAAGGTGGAGTTTTTGCTGCCGCCGCGGGTGTCGATGGAACGGGTCATCGACGAGAACTTCGTCTCCCGCGGCTACGGGCTCGCCATTCTCGAAGCCGACGGCCGCCCCCGTAAAGCGACGTGGACGCTGCGGCGTACGCCCACCAGGCCGCAGGCCCTGTACTACCAGGTGAGGGTGCTGGGCGGCTCGGTGGTGACGGATGCCTCGGTGCCGCCCTTTCCGCCGGTGCCGGATTACAAGGAGCCGCTGGCTTCGGCCATCCAAGCGGTGCTGAGCCAGGCGCGCGAGCAGTCCGCGGATGTCTTCTCCTTCACCGAGCAGACGCTGCGGATCCTGGCCGACACGGACGACGAGAACGTCAAGGTCATCCGCAACGTGGACGACCGCCGCAGCTGGGAGCACCTGGTGGCGGAGATCCTCGCCGGTGCGCGCATCCCGACACGTATCGCCTACGGCCTGCCGCTGGAGCGCCCGCTGGTGGAAGGGCAGCTCATCCCCTGGCTGGAGGTGCACAACGGCGACGAGTGGCGCGGCTACAACGTCGTCACCGGCGCGCCCGGCTACCCGCCCGGGTTCTTCATCTGGCGCTACGACGACGCCGATCTCCTGCGCACCCGGGACGTGCGCGATGTGGGCTTGAGCTTCTCCACCACCCAGACGCGGGTGGCGCAGATGGACGTGGCGCAGCTGACCGGCGCCGCCTTTGCCGTGCAGCCCTTCGGCATCGATTTGACGCGGCTGCCGGTGTCCGTGCAGAACCTCTATCACGTGGTGCTGATGCTGCCGCTGGGAGCGCTGGTGGTGGCCTTCATGCGGGTGGTGGTGGGGGTTCCCACCTTCGGCACCTTCATGCCCATCCTGATCGCCCTGGCCTTCCGCGAGACCCAGCTCGCCTGGGGGCTGGCGTTGTTTCTGACCCTGGTGCTCGTCGGCCTGTCGCTGCGCCTGGCCCTGGCGCAGCTGCGGCTGCTGCTGGTGCCGCGGCTGGCGGTGATCCTGGTGGTGGTGGTATGCCTGATGCTGGCCATCACGGTGCTGAGCTT
The DNA here is from genome assembly GCF_016583825.1 of Thiohalocapsa halophila. Lineage (GTDB taxonomy): Bacteria > Pseudomonadota > Gammaproteobacteria > Chromatiales > Chromatiaceae > Thiohalocapsa > Thiohalocapsa halophila. The sequence goes on from NZ_NRRV01000050.1 coordinate 17,205, forward strand.
CCGGCTCGGCGTGGAGCAGGGGCTGTCCATTGCGCTGTTTCCGATGGTCATCCTGGCCATGACCATCGAGCGCATGTCCATCGTCTGGGAGGAGCGCGGCTTCGGCGAGACGGCCAAGGAGACGGCAGGCTCCCTGCTGGTGGCGGTGTGCGGCTATTTCGTGATGAACGAGCCGCACTTGGAGCACCTGATGTTCTACTTCCCGGAGCTGCTGCTGGTGGTGCTGGCGGTGCTGCTTCTGCTCGGGGCCTACAGCGGCTACCGGCTGACGGAGCTGTTCCGCTTCGGCGCCCTGGCACGGGCTCGCTGACAGATGACGAGCCTACCCGAGCAGGGAGCCTCAGCCGGCGGCAGCGGCGGCTGGCTCGGGCGTTGGCGGGCGCTGCGCGGCAACGGCGTGCTCGGCATCAATGCCCGCAACCGCCGCTATGTCATGCGCTGGAACTCGCGCAGCAAGTACCCGCTGGTGGACGACAAGCTCACCACCAAGCGCCTGGCCCTGGAGGCGGGCCTGGCGGTGCCCGAGCTCTACGGCGCGGTACGCTTCCAGGGCGAGCTGATCCACCTGGACCGCGTGCTGGCGGCGCCGGAGTCCTTCGTCATCAAGCCCGCCCACGGCAGCGGCGGCGACGGCGTGCTGGTGGTCACCGATCGCCGCCGCGGGCTCTTCATCAAGGGCGACGGTCGGGCGCTGACGCTGCGGGACATCGAGTACTTCGTCTCCAATATCCTGAGCGGCGTGCACTCCCTCGGCGGCATCCCGGATGTAGCCATGGTCGAGTACCGGGTCCGCCCGAGCCGGCTGTTCGATGCCATCAGCTACCGCGGCGTGCCGGATATCCGCCTGCTGATCTTCCGCGGCATCCCGGCGATGGCCATGGTGCGGCTGCCGACACGGGCCTCCGACGGTAAGGCGAACCTACACCAGGGCGCTGTCGGCGTCGGGATCGCGCTCGCGAGCGGTGTGACGGGCCACGGCGTGGTCCGCGATCAAGTCGTCGACGAGCACCCGGATTTCGGCACGCCCTTGGTGGGTCATGCCATTCCGGATTGGGAGGCGCTGCTTGCCATCGGCGCCCGCTGTGCGGACCTCGCCGGGCTCGGCTACTGCGGCGTGGACCTGGTGCTGGACGAGGACCGCGGGCCCATGATGCTGGAGATCAATGCCCGGCCCGGGCTGGCCATCCAGATCGCCAACCAGTGCGGGCTGGAGCAGCGGCTCAAGGTCATCGAGGCCATGCGCGAGCTGCCGACGGACATCGGTGAGCGCATCGCCCTGGCGCGGGAGCTGGACGCGGCGCGGACCGCGGCGGGTTGAAGTGACGGTTACCTCAGAATTTAGGTTACCGTCCGCAGATTTGTCCGTGACGGTTACCTCGGAATTGGGGTTACCGTCCCCGGATTTTGCGCGGCGCTGAGCCTCGGCGTGGCGGCTGGTCAGAAGCGGCAGATGGTCTCGCCGCCGTGCTCGATCCAGCCGTGGATCATCTTCGGTGTGGTCATGCCGCTGGCGCAGTGGCCGGCGGCGTCGATGCAGATGACGCCGCCGCGGCCCTTGACCTTGCGGCTGAGAAAGCCGATGCCGTAGTCGACGGCGCCGGCGGCGTCCACCTGTGTGAATTCGACCGCATCGGCGATGGTCTTGGCGAAGACGGTGCGCATGAACTCTTCGCCATAGCCGGTGGCGGAGACGGCGCAGGTGTCGTTGTCCGCATAGACGCCGGCGCCGATGATGGGGGAGTCGCCGACCCGGCCCATGCGCTTGTTGACGATGCCGCCGGTGGAGGTGGCCGCCGCGAGGTTGCCGGCGCGGTCGCGGGCCACGGCACCGATGGTGCCGTATTTCTGCTCGTCGCCTTCTTCGTCGTGGTCCAACATGATGCGCTTGCGCAGCCTGGCCTGCTCCAGCTGCTTGATGCGGTCGGGGGTGAAGAAGTAGTGATCCGGCGTCAGCTTCATGCCGCAGTGCTCGGCGAAGTGCAGGGCGCCCTCGGCGATGAGCAGCACGTGCTCGCTGCCGTCCATGACCAGCCGCGCGAGCTGCACCGGGTTGGCGATGTTGCCGACGGCGGCGACGGCGCCGGCGGCGAGGTCGCGCCCGTCCATGATGCCGGCGTCCATCTCGACCTTGCCGTTCTCGTTCAGCACCGAGCCGCAGCCGGCGTTGAACAGCGGGTCGTCCTCCAGCTGCGAGGCGCAGGACTCCACCGCCTCCACGGCGCTCGCGCCCTGTTGCAGCATGGTGCGGCCGTGCTCCAGCACCACGCGGATGCTCTCGAGATAGCGCACCGCGATGCGCTCGTCCTTGACGTTGTCGAGGGCCCCGGCGCCGCCGTGGACCATCAGAGAGAAGCTGTCTTGCATGCTGTGGCGAACCTCGGCGCCCCGCGGGGCGCCTGTTGGGGCAGCCGCCGTGGCGCCCGTGCTGAAAGGATTGGGCGCCGCCGGCACCCGGTCGCTTGGGCCGAGGATGGGGGCGGCCACGGCAAAGCCGAGTCCGGCGGCGTCAGAGCCGCATCAGCAGCTCCTGCTCCAGGCGTGCCTGGGTGGCCTCGTCGCCGGCGATGAGCACCAGGAGCTTGCCGATGAGGATGGGGCCCCAGTTCACCAGGATGATGCCGGTGCCGGTGGCGGGGTCGTACTCGATGCCGCTCAAGTCCACCGCCGAGAGGCTGCGGTGGCGGGTGTGGTAGGCCTTGGCCAGCCAGACGTCGATACCGAGCTTGTGGGCGACGGCGGTGGGATAGCTGGCGCCGTTGTAGCGCGGGTTGCATTCGATGGCGAGAAACTCCGGCGCCGTGTCGTCGCCCACCACGGCGACATCGAAGGCGAAGACGCCGCGCATGCCCTGGTCATGCAGCCACTGCGCCATGGGCTCGACGCTGTCCCAGGGGGTGTGTCGGGCCGGGTGGCGGTTGCCCTGGTGGACGCAGCCCGCGAGCACCTGCTCGGTGGCCGCGTGCCGGCGCACGCCCCGGGCATCGCTATCAAATTGCAGATTCAGGAAGACGTCCGTCACCACCTCCTGCTGGATCTGCACCGGCGTGTCGGGCGAGAACTGACCGATGGCCGCCCGCAGCTCGGCGTCGTCCGCGCAGCGGTGGATGCCGACGCCGGACACCGAGACGGCGGCCTTCAGATAGCAGGGCAAGGGTGCGGCGGCGATGTCCGCTTCGGTGATGGCATCGACGGTGGCGAAGGGAATGGTCAGCGGCACGGGCACGGCCAGCCGTTCGGCCACGTCCATGAAGGTGTTCTTGGAGTTGATGGCCGCGACGGTCTCCAGCCAGCGCTGGTCGGGGCGCACCGCGTGCTCGTCCGGGCCGAAGAAGAACACCGACACGTCATGGTCCGGGTACTGCGCGAGCTGCGCATGGCTCAGGTCCCAGAGCACGTCCGTGGTGTGACTGAGGCCGATGCGCCGGTAATGGGCGCTGATGGCGTCCCATTCGCCGGCGAGGTCCGGATGCAGCTGCAGCACGTCGCCGGGCTGGCTCAGGCCCAGGGCGCGCCCCGAGTAGAGATGGTTGCCGGTGACACCATCGGCGGTGCAGCCCATGATGTCGTGATTGAGGATCCGCCGCGGCTGAGCGGCGCTGACGGTCTGCGCCAAGGCTGCCCCCATGCGCTGGTGCTCCGGTCATGTCGCTTGCTGTACTCGCCGGTGAAAGCAAAAATGGTGCCGGTGGCGCGACGCCGCTTGCCGCGACCTCGTCCTAGTGCGGGTGCTCATGCTGGTGCGCGCGCCCTGGTGGCTGCACCGCGTTGGGGCGTTCGTGGGAGCGGCATCCCTGCCGCGACGCTGCGCTGATGCGATTGCCATTGGCGTCGCGGCCAGCGGCCGCTCGCACGGCGGCTCCGGTTGTGGGAGCGGCATCCCTGCCGCGACGGTGCGCTGATGCGGCTGCCACGGGCGTCGCGGCCAGAGGCCGCTCCCACGGCGGCTGCGGTTGTGGGAGCGGCATCCCTGCCGCGACGATGCGCTGAGGCGGTTGCCACTGTCGTCGCGGCCAGAGGCCGCTCCCACGGGAGTGGCGGTGCGAATGGGGGCGGCTTCAGCCCAGCGGCGACTCCCCCCCGGGTGTGTCGGACTCGGCGCCGGGCGCGCCGGGCTCGGCGGCACCGGGCTGGTGGTCGAGAAAGCTGCGCCGGAAGCGGTCGCACTGGTCGATCAGCTCGCGGGTGCTCTTCGGCATAGGCACCCGGGCGCGCACGATGTGGCTCACCAGGGCCGTGCCCACCTTGAGGATGCGGTTGCTCTCCTGGGCCTCGTGGATCTGGCGCAGGGTCGGCGCCGGCGGCAGATAGGGCTGCACGCGGCGCAGCTTGTCGCTGGCTACGACGAATGCCGGCCAAACCGTGAAGATCACGGGGTCCGTGCGCAGGATCTCGGTCTTGCGCTTGGCGGCCTCGGCGAGGTCGTCCAGCAGTGGGCGCAGCGTCGGCAGCTGGGTGCTGCCGTCGAAGGTGGCGGCAATGGTGGCGGTGATCCGGTCGATATCGCGCATGGTCTGCGCGATCTTCACGTAGCGGCTCTGGTAGAAGGTGGCGATGGGCTGGCTGAAGGCCTTGAAGGGCTCGCCCCAGAGCTCGTCGATGCCCTCGTCGCCGCCGCGGTGGCGCACCAAGCGGCCGAGCTCCAGGGCCTCCAGCAGATAGTCGCCGCATTCCTGCATCAAGGCGTCGTCGGGCTCCACCTGGACGCCATCGGCCTGCAGCTCCACGAGCTTGGTGAAAATGGTCGTGGCGCGGTTGAACAGCGCCCCGGCGAGCATGGCGCCATTGACCCGCTTGCGCTCGGGGTCCATTTCCCCTTCGTAAGCGGCGCGAGCCTCCGCCAGGCGCATGCCCGGGATGTTGATACCGTGCTCGACGTGGTTGAACAGGCGGCGGGTCAGCGCCTCGATCAGCGCCTTCTTGGCCTGGAGGCCCTCCGGCGGGGGCTCGTAGTACTTGATCCAGTACCCGTCCATATAGATACAGGTGCGCCCGCCCACCTCGGCAATGGCACCGTTGGCGGGGCCAGGGTCGTCGGTGTTCGAGGTCGAGCGCTCGACGGCGCCATGATCGGGCTCCAACTGCATGCTGGGCGGCGTTGCTCCAACGCGGCGGCGGTAGGTTTCAGCGGCGGGGCGATGCCTTGAACCCCCGATGGGCGGATGCTGAGATCCATTCGGTGCGAGGCCCGACCATTTTCGGTGCTGTCAACGCGCGATTGCAACTGCTTAAACAACCTAAAATGTACGTCGCAAGCACCTGAAAGATTATGGGTCTTGGGCTCATAAGGTCTATTATTGCCTGTCATTAGGCAACCGTTGGTCCCGTCGCGGCCGCCGTTTCCGCAAGCGCCGGCCGTCTGCCACCACCTGACCGACACCGATGCGCGGGGCCTTGCGGCAATCGCGGTCGGATCGTCCACTGACTATAGAAGCGAGCCGTGATGCCAGTAGCGCGCCGGAGCCAGCACCGAACCGCAAGCCGAGCAGCCAGGGGACGCCGTCGCAAGGCGCTGTCGCGTCGGGACCAGGACCTTCGTCAGGAGCAGGACCTTCGTCAAGGGTCCGCGCCGCCGCCGTCGTCGGGCATTCCCTACGCCCGCGCAAGGCTGCGCCTGACGCCCCTTGGCCTTGGCGTGCTCGGACTGCTCGCCGTCGCGGCGCAGCCGCTCGCCGCGCAAGCCGGCGAGAGCACCCGCGCACAGTCGCCGGCAGCCGCCGGTGAGGCGCAGCCAAGCGCGCTGCCGCAGCCGCCGCAGACCCCGCGGCCGAGCCGCGCGGCCGTGAATGCGCTCATCGACCGCTATGCCAAGCGCTCCGGCCTGGAGCGCGATCTGGTGCACGCCGTGGTGCGGGCGGAATCGGGCTACGACGCCCACGCCGTGTCCCATGCCGGGGCGGTCGGTCTGATGCAGCTCATGCCGGAGACGGCTGCGGACTACGGCGTGGACTCGGTGGCGGCGCTGTTCGACGCCAAGACCAATGTGCGCATCGGCACCCGGCACCTGAAGCGGCTGGTGTCGCGCTACGGCATCGGCAAGGCGGTGATGGCCTACAACGCTGGCGAAGGCGCGTTGGCGCGCCACGGCGGCTTCGTCACCTATCCGGAGACGCAGCGCTACACCCATCGCGTGCTCACTGCCTATCTGAGCCGCAAGGGCGTCGGCGCCTACTCCGGCAAGGCACGTCAGATCACCGGCATCAGCCTTACTCCGGCCATGGCCCAGGCGGGCGGCGGCAAGTACCGCGGGCTCACCCAGCGCGAGCGGGCCAGGCGCATGCGAAGCGCCGGTCTCTCGGGCCTGTCGCTGAAGGTGCGACCGTCGCTCGGCATCCCGCCGTTGGACCCGACCGCCCACGACATCGGCCCGGATACCAAGCCCATGTTCGTGCTCGAGCGTCCCGCGGAGGACAACTGATCGCCGCCCCCGCCGGCACGGTCGGCCAGCGGCGGGGGTCAGAGCAGCATCCCCACCAGGGCGCCGGTCATCAGCGTAGCTAAGGTGCCGGCGAGAATGGCGCGCAGCCCCAGTGCCGCCACCTCGCTGCGCCGCTCGGGTGCCAGGGTGCCCAGGCCGCCCAGCATGATGCCCAGGCTGCCGAAGTTGGCGAAGCCGCACAGGGCATAGGTCATGATCAGCCGGCTGCGCTCGCTCAAGGTGCCCTCGGGCAGCGCCGCCAGCTCCATGTAGGCCAGCAGCTCGTTCAGTACTGTCTTGATGCCCATGAGTCGGCCGGCGTCGGCGGCCTCCTGCCAGGGAATACCGATCAGCCAGACCACCGGCGCGAATAGCCAGCCGAGCAATCGCTCCAGGGTCAGGGGCGCACCGGCCACCGCCGGCAGCAAGTCGAGGGCCGTATTGGCCAAGCTCACCAGCGCCACCATCACGATGAGCATCGCGATGATGTTCAGCAGCAGCGGCAGGGCGTCCAGAGCGCCGCGGGTCACGGCGTCCATGGCCCCGGCATAGCGCTGCCCGACCGCGGGCAGGTCGTCGGCGGCCGACGGCCCCGCACTGCGCGCCGCCGGTACCAGGATACCCGCGATCACCAGCGCCCCCGGGGCGTTCACCAGGGAGGCCGTGAGGATGTGGCCCAGCGCGTTGGAGACCGCATCGCCGATCAGGGCGGCGTAGAGCACCATGACCGTGCCGGCGATGGTGGCCATGCCCGTGGTCATCAGTGCGAAGAGTGCACTGCGGCTCATGGCGGTGAGATAGGGCTTGATCAGCAGCGGCGCCTCGACCATGCCGATAAAGACATTGGCCGCGGCACCGAGCCCGAGCGGACCGCCAACGCCGAGACTGCGCTGCAGCAGCCAGGCGAAGCCCCGCACCACTGCGGGCAGGATGCGCCAGTGGAACAGCAGCGCCGCCAGGGCCCCGATGACCAGTACCAGCGGCAGGGCGCGGAAGGCCAGGACGAAGCTGTTCTCGGGATAGGCCACCTCATAGGGGGCCGCGGCGCCGCCGAGGTGGCCGAAGACGAAGCTGGTGCCGGCCTCGGTGGCTTGGCTCAGCGCCAGCACCAGTGCGTTGACGGCCACAAACAACTGCTGTGCCGCCGGCAGCTTCAGCAACAGCAGGGCGACGGCGAGCTGCAAGGTCAGTCCCCCGAGGACCAAGCGCGCGCGCACCGCGGCACGGTCTTCGCTCAGCACCCAGGCAAAAGCCAGCAGGGCGGTGATGCCGAGCACGCCGCGCGCGCCCTGTAGCAGCAAGTCCGTCATGGACGGCTCCGTGTGCGGTTGCATGGACGGGCATGGGTCGCCGCGCCGCGGGCAGTGTAGCGCCCCGACCGTGCCCGCGCCCGCCAGCGGGTGCCGCAGCCCGACTGGCGCTGCTGCGGCGAGCATCGAGCGCTTGGCGTTGAAAAGGCTGGGCGGGCGCAGCACAATTCGGGCCTTCACCATCCGGGAGGTCTCCCATGACCCAGACGCACATGCCCAACCCGCGCCGGGGCGCGCGCGCCCTGCTGGCGGCGCTGCTTGGCTTGCTCGTGCTCGGCGCCGGCCTGGAGCGCATCGAGGCCGCCGCCAGCCGCGACCCTGGCCAGTACTTCTTCGATCAGACCTTCGGTGACTTCACCGAAGAGCTCGCGCTCGCCCGCGACGAAGGCAAGCAGGGCATCCTGTTGATGTTCGAGATGGACGAATGCCCGTTCTGCCACCGTATGAAGACCACGGTGCTGAATCAGCCCGGGGTGCAGGACTACTTCAAGGAGCACTTCCTGATTTTTCCCGTCGACGTCGAAGGCGACATCGAGGTGACGACCTTCAGCGGCGAGACCAAGGCGCAAAAGGACTTCGCGTTACAGGACCACCGCGTGCGCGCCACCCCGGTGTTCGCGTTTTTCGACCTCGACGGCAACCTGGTGGCCCGCTACACGGGCGCGACCCGAGACGCAGAGGAGTTCATGCTCCTCGGCCGCTATGTCGTCGACGAAGCCTATAAGGAAACCACCTTCACCAAGTACAAGCGCGCGCAGGCGGATGACCGGCAAGCGGCGCGCTAGTGCACGGCCCCCAAGCGGCGCGCGAGTGCACGGCCCCAGGAATCCGGAGACCGTTTGCGATGATGTTGACGCATCGGCAGCGGTTTCGAGCTTTCGAGCGCCGTGCCGATCTTGGTAAGGCAAGGCCAATCATCGGCATCAACCTAGACCCTCACCGCAGCCGCTGACGGAAACCGCCATGACCACATCGGAGCACACCGACAACGCCATTTGTCTGCGCTGCACCGTCGCCGGGCAGGTGCAGGGGGTCTTCTTCCGCGCCTCCGCGCGCGAGGAGGCGCTGCGCCTCGGCGTGAGCGGCCACGCGCACAACCTGCCGGACGGCCGCGTGGAGGTGCTCGCCTGCGGCGAGCCGGAGGCGGTCAACGCCCTGCGCGAGTGGCTGCGCCGCGGCCCGCCCCAGGCGCAGGTGACGGGCGTGGCCTGCGAGACCCTGGCCTATCAGGCCCTCAGCGGCTTCACCACCGGCTGACGCGAGAGCGCCTGCGCTGAGACTGCCCGCACTGCACGCCGGACGCATCCTGGCCCGGCCGAACCGCTTCGTCGCCGAGATCGAGCTCGCCGGCGGCCAGCGTGTCGACGCGCATGTGCCGAATACGGGCACGCTGCTGAGCTGTTGGCGCCCGGGCGCTCCGGTGCAGCTCTCGCAGGCGGACAATCCGCGCCGCAAGCTGCGCTGGACACTGGAGCGCGTGGACATGGGCGGCGGCTGGGTCGGCGTCAACACCCAGCGCCCGAATCAGGTCATGGCCGAGGGCATCGCCGCCGGGCGCATCTCCGCGCTCGCGGGCTATGGGCGGCTGCGCCGCGAAGTGGCCTTCGCTGCGGACGGCGGCGAGGCGGGGCGTATCGACATCGCACTCGACGAGGGCAGCCGACCAGCCGCCCTGGTGGAGGTGAAGAACGTCACCCTGCTGGACGGGCCGCATCTGCGCTTTCCGGATGCCAAGAGCGAGCGCGGGCGCAAGCACCTCGCCTTGCTCTCGGCGGCGGTGGCCGGCGGGCGGCGCGGCGTCATGCTGTTCGCGCTCAATCGCGCCGAGGGCGAGCGCTTCGCGCCCGCCTGGGACATCGACCCCGCCTACGGCGAGGCCCTATTGGCGGCCGCCGCCACCGGGGTGGAGCTGCTTGCGGTGCGCATGGTGCACGGGTGCGACGGCATCACCGTCGGCGACGCGGTGGCGCTCGACCTCGCACGGCCCCGGATCTGACGCCATGCGCTCGGGCGCGGAGCAGGCTCGGATCGGGCGCGATCGCCGCTGTCCGCGACGCTGCTCAATAGCCTTCGGTGGCCGGAACGAGGGGCTCGGGGTAGGCCGCGGTGCGCTCGATGCCGGTGGTGAGCCGCCCGTCCGGATAGAGGTCCAGCCAGCGGTATCCGGGGGTGAGCGTGTCCAGGGCGAACCGATCACTGTCCGGCAGGAACTGCACGCAGGTGGACGGGGTTGCCAGCAGACGCACCCCGCCGTGCTCCTGCTCGGCATGCTGGTGCACATGGCCGCAGATCACCGCACGCAGCTGCGGGTGATGCGCAAGCGCAGCCAGGGCTGAGGCGCCGTTGTCCACCTGCATGGTGTCGATCCAATGGCTGCCCATGGGCGCAAGGTGATGGTGCAGGAACACCAGCGTGGGCCGCTTGCTAGCGGCTGCGGCATGCTCCGCGATACCCGCCAGCACGCCCTCATCCAGGTGTCCGCCTGCCTGCGCCGGCAGGGTGGAGTCCAGCAGCAGCAGGTCCCAGGCGCCGGCGGTGACCAGGCGCAGCGCCGAGGCGGCGCCGGCGTCCAGATGACCCACAAGCAGGTCCAGGCGGTCGTGATTGCCTGGAATGCAGTGATAGGGTATTCGCAAGCCGTCGAAGCGCCGGCGCAAGACATCGTAGGCACCCGGCTCTTCGTCGTGGACCAGGTCGCCGGTGAGGACGATGCCGTCCGGCGGCCAGTACTTGGTCTGGGCCAGTGTCAAGACCGACTCCAGCGTGCGCCGCGTGTTTTGCCCGAGCAGGCGCCGCTGCGGGTCCGCGAACAAATGCAGGTCGGTCAGCTGTAAAAGCCGGTACGGTGCGGCTGCAGGCTGCTGCTGTTGCGCGTGGCCGCTGTCGCCCGCGGGCGGCGTTGGTGCGTCGGTGTCGGCCATGGATTATCGTTCGGAGCCGCCCCTGATGGGCGTCGAGCCCCGAGCTTGTATCAGGGCCGGCGCCGTGGGCAAGTAACTATTACCGATTCGTGATAGGCATCGCAGCCACAGCCGACGTCTTCCGGGAGCCCTGGCCGGCGCTCATGCAGCCCGCACCTGCGCATCCAGGGTGTTTGTTCCCGTGCCGGTGGGGACGTTGGCGCCGTACGGGCGAGCCGCTCGTAGCGAAACGTACACGTAGGGCGCGTGCCGAGCAACCCCGGAGAGCCTGACCGATGACGCTCAACGAGCTGCGCTATGTCGTCGCCGTGGCCCGCGAGCGGCATTTCGGCCGCGCCGCCGAGGCGTGCTGTGTCAGCCAGCCGACGCTCAGTGTGGCGGTCAAAAAGCTGGAAGAGGAGCTCGGTGTCAGTCTCTTCGAGCGCGGTAGCGGCGAGGTCAGCATCACCGAGATCGGCGCCGCCGTGGTCGCCCGGGCGCAGCGAGTACTGGAGGAGGCCGAAGGCGTGCTGGCGGTCGCGCGCAGCGGACGTGATCCCTTGGTCGGGCCGCTGCGCCTGGGCGCCATCTATACCATCGGGCCCTATCTGCTGCCGCGCCTGGTGCCGGCGCTGAACCGTACGGCGCCGTCCATGCCGCTGATGATCGAGGAGAACTTCACGGCGGTGCTGGCGGATCGGCTAAAGCGTGCCCAGTTGGACGTGATCGTGATCTCCCTGCCCTTCGACGAGCCGGGCATCCAGACCCTGACCCTGTACGACGAGGCCTTCGTGGTGCTGCTGCCCGGCAGCCATCCCTGGACGGCGCGCCCGGCCATCGACCCGGCGGCACTGGCCGGGGAGCGTGTGCTGCTGCTGGGGCCCGGCCACTGCTTCCGCGATCAAGTCCTGGAGATCTGCCCACAGTGCGCCAACGGCGGTACGGCGGGTATCGACGGCGGCCTCGAGGGCGGCTCGCTGGAGACCATCCGCTGCATGGTCGCAAGCAACGTCGGCATCACTGTGCTGCCCATGAGTGCGGCCCGCGAGGATCGACTCGGCGGCCAGATCGTCTGTGCCCGGCCCTTCGACGGTGCCGCGCCGTCGCGCCGGGTGGCGCTCGCGTGGCGTAAGTCCTTCCCGCGTTTGGGGGCTGTCGATGCCGTGGCAGCCGCTGTGCGTGCTGCGAATCTGGGGGACGGGATTGCCAGGGAGCCGACCGGCGGGCCCGAGCAATCGCAGCTCGACACCGGATAAAGTCGTACTATGGGGACCATTGGAACAAACAATTGCTGCCCCATTTGGCGAGGGGTAATGTTCCGGCGATAGTCACGCCGGCGCTCATGCGCGAGCACCTCCGGGCGCCAGCGAGCAGCGCGGGCCCGCGCCGACGCCGCGCTCGCGGCAGCAGGACCTTGACGGCGACCCCATCGGCGACCCCCATCCCTGAGCACCGCTCAGCACGCAACCCAGAGGATCCAAACATGGAGCTCAAAGGCAGCAAGACCGAACAAAACCTGAAAGACGCCTTCGCCGGCGAATCCCAGGCCAACCGCCGTTATCTGTACTTCGCGTCCAAGGCCGACGTGGAAGGCTACAACGATGTCGCCGCCGTGTTCCGCTCCACGGCCGAAGGCGAGACCGGCCACGCCCACGGGCACCTGGAGTACCTGGAGCAGGTGGGCGACCCGGCCACCGGCCTGCCCATCGGCGGCACCGACGTCAACCTGAAGTCCGCCATCGCCGGCGAGACCCACGAGTACACCGATATGTACCCGGGCATGGCCAAGTCGGCGCGCGACGAGGGCTTCGACGAGATCGCCGATTGGTTCGAGACCCTGGCCAAGGCCGAGCGCTCCCATGCCAATCGTTTCCAGAAGGCGCTGGACAATCTGGACGCCTGAGCCGGCCATCGGCGAAGCGCCGATTGGAGCCCACCGCAGCGGGTATGCTATACCCGCTACGGACGGCCCTCGGCACGACAGAAGGGGCGCGTTGCGCCCTTTTTTTGTGCGCAGCCGCCAGCGGTGAAATACATCGATCCGGTGGACGGGTCCAGACTCGGAGCATGCTGCTGGATCGGCAATTCCGGTCCCCATCCCGGCAGGAACGAGGTTGTAAACATGGCGCTCATCGACTCCTCCCCGGCCTGGCAGGCCCTCGCCGCGCATTGGCAGCGCATGGCGCAGATGCACATGCGCGATCTCTTCGCCGCGGATCCGGACCGCGGCGAGCGCCTGTGCGCAGATGCCGCTGGCGTGCACCTGGACTTCGCCAAGCACATCATCACCGACGAGACCCTCACGCTGCTCTTCGATCTCGCCCGAGCGGCGGACCTGGAGACCTGGCGGGCGCGGATGTTCGACGGCAAGCACATCAACAGCACTGAAGATCGCGCGGTGCTGCATGTGGCGCTGCGCAACCGCTCGGGCCGTCCCATGTCCGTGGACGGACGCGATGTCATGCCGGACGTCAACGGCGTCTTGGAGCGCATGCGCACCTTTAGCGACCGCGTGCGCGGCGGCGATTGGCAGGGCTTCACCGGGCGGCCCATCCGCGACGTGGTAAACATCGGCATCGGCGGCTCCAATCTGGGCCCCAAGATGGTCTGCACGGCGCTGACGCCGTATCAGTCCGAAGCGCCGCGGCCGCACTTCGTCTCCAACGTCGACGGGAGCCACCTGACCGAGACGCTCAAGCACCTCGACCCGGCGACCACGCTGTTCATCGTCGCCTCCAAGACCTTCACCACCCAGGAGACCATGACCAACGCCCAGAGCGCCCGGCGCTGGCTCGTGGACGGCTTAGGCTCCGAGGCGGCGGTGCGCAATCACTTCGTCGCCGTCTCCACCAATGCCGAGAAGGTGGCGGAGTTCGGCATCGACACCGAGCATATGTTCGAGTTCTGGGACTGGGTGGGCGGTCGCTATTCGCTGTGGTCCGCCATCGGGCTGCCGATTGCCCTGGCCGTCGGGTTCGAGCGCTTCGAAGCGCTCATCAAAGGTGCCCACGACATGGACGAGCACTTCCGCACCGCCCCGCTGGAGCAGAATCTGCCCGTTATCCTGGGGCTGCTCGGGGTCTGGTACATCGACTTCGCCGGTGCGCGAACCCACGCCATCCTGCCCTACGACCAGTACCTGGAGCACTTCCCGGCCTATTTTCAGCAGGGCGACATGGAGAGCAACGGCAAGCATGTCACCCGCGACGGCGCGCGGGTGGGCTATGCCACCGGGCCCGTGGTCTGGGGCCAGCCCGGCACCGATGGCCAGCACGCCTTCTACCAGCTGATCCACCAGGGCACCGAGCTGATTCCGACGGATTTCATCGCGCCCATCAAGAGCCACAATCCCATTGGCGACCATCACGCCAAGCTGCTCGCCAACTGCTTCGCGCAGACCGAGGCGCTGATGCGCGGGCGCACGCTGGAGGAAGCCCGCGATGCCATGCTCGCCTCCGGCATGGACTCGCACGAGGCCGCGCGCTTGGCCCCCCAGCGCCAGTTCGACGGCAATCGGCCCAGCAGCACCCTGCTGGTGGAGCAGATCACGCCCCACACCCTGGGCGCACTCATCGCGCTCTACGAGCACAAGATCTTCACCCAGGGCATCGTCTGGGGCATCAACTCCTTCGACCAGTGGGGCGTGGAGCTGGGCAAGCAGCTGGCTGGGGTGATTCTGAGCGAGATCCAGGCGGGAGATGTCAGCAGCGAGCACGATACGTCGACTACCGCCCTGTTGCGCTATTACCTGCGGCGGCGCTGACCGGCTCAGGTCCCCTGGATGCGCTCGTAGTATCGGCCGCGGTACAGCATGCGCGGCTCGCCGGCATCGCTGAAGCGCGTGCGCGTATGCAGGGCGTTGTTGCAGATGACCCCCCAGCCGGATTCCAGGCGCAGGCGCAGCACCGGTGTATCCTCGGCGGCGAGCACCTCACGCAGCGCGGCCACCGCAGCTGTGGTGGCGGCGTCGTCCCGCCAGTGGATATTGCGCTTGCGATCGGTGTAGCGCATGGCGAGGCTGCCGCCCTCGCCGCTCATGAACACCGGCCCCGTGCTGGCGGGGCGCAGCTCCTCGCCGTCGACGACGTTCGGCGGGATGGTCATGGCCTCGCTGTGCATCAGCGCCCGGATGTGCGCCGGGTCGCGGTCTCGCAGCCGGATGTAGACGATCTCCGGGTCCAGCAGAGCGTTCTCACCGCCCTCCGCCGCCGGGCGCACGCAGTGCAGGATGAAGGCCCGAATCTGGCGCTGCGGGCTGTTGTAATAGCCGTCTGTATGCCAGGCGATGGGCTTATCGGTGTAGGGAATGAAGCCGCGGTGCAGTGCGTCGGACTGGATGGTCACGGCGGTGATGGCGTCCTCGTCGGCACCGGGATTGTGGTCGAGGCGTTGCAGACCGAAGCGCGCGCCGAGCAGGCGCGGGATGGCCTTGTCCGGGTCGTCGCCGACCCGGCTGCGATAGACGGCCATGTTCCAGCGTCGGCAGCACTCGCGGATGGCCTCGGCCTCGGCGTCCGTGAGCCGGCGCGGGTCGTCGACCTCCACCACCAGGTCCGCCGGCGACTCGGGCAGGTCCGCGAGCTTGGCATCCCGCCAGCGGCGGTAGGCGTCGTGGTTGGACAGGGACAGGGGCGTGACGTGGCGAGGCATGGGGACAGCGGCGGCTGGGGTTGCATCGGTCGGAATCTTACAGGGACCTGGATGCGGCGGCATCCGCGATGCGGATCTGTGGCGCGCGGACCAAGGCCGCCGGATCGACACAGCGGTAGGCATGCGCGCCGGTCTTCATATACTTTGGTGGTGGAATCCCAATTACTCGAGGAGGGCGCCATGTCCGAGAACCCCTACCGGCATATCCTGCTGGCCGTCGACTTCGCACCGGAGTCAGAGGTCGTCGTGCGGCGTGCGCTCGCCATGCGCGATCGCTTCGATGCCAAGCTCACACTGTTGAATGTGGTGGAGTACGTCCCGCCTGAGACCGAGCTCGCCGGCGGCGCCTTCATGGCCGAGCCCGTGCTGCCGTCGGACCTGGACCTGGAGCGCGAGCTGGTGGACGTGGCCCGCAAGGAGCTCGACGGTCTCGGCGAGCGCATCGGCGTGCCCGCGGAGGACCGTATCGTCGAGTTCGGCCCCACCGGCCGCAGCATCGAGCACGTGGCCAAGGACCTCGGCGTGGATCTGATCATCGTCGGCGCCCGGGACCATACCTGGCTCGGCAACCTGTTCGGCTCCATCTCCCGCTCCCTGCTGCGCCACGAGGTCTGCGACCTATTGGCCGTGCGCATCGGCGAGCAGGAGGACGAGGGCTGAAGCGGGACCGCGCACCGCCCGATAATGGTTGCGGCGTAGGTCGGTGCCGACGCCAGGAGGCCCGACAACCGGGCGGTTGCGTTCGGCGCAGCGTCGGGCTTCGTGCCTCAGCCCGACCTACGGACCCTCAAGGCGTAGGTCGGTGCCGACGCCAGGAGGCCCGACAATCGGGCGGTTGCGTTTGGCGCAGCGTCGGGCTTCGTGCCTCAGCCCGACCTACGGACTAGCCCCTATCCCTCTCACTGCCTCGCCACCGGCGTCACCGTCAGCTCGGCCGCTTCGCCCTCGCGGCGCACCTGCACCAGCACCGGCTCGCCTACCTTGAGCGCGTTCAGCGCGTAGGTGTAGTCGTAGATATTCTCGATGCTGCGCCCGGCGACGGCGGTGATGACGTCGCCGGCACGCAGACCCCCGGCCTCCGCCGGCCCGCCCTTGGCGACGCCGTCGAGCATCACGCCGGCGACCTCGGCGTCGGCATAGGCCGGGATGGTGCCGAAGTAGGCCCTGAGGTTGGCGCGGCTCGCCCCGGTGCCCGGCTTCTCCTGGGCCACGTAGGCGGGCGCATCGGCCCCCCCGGCGAGGGCGGTGGACATCAGTCCCACCAGCCGGGCGATGCGTGTCAGCCCGTCGTAGTTCAGCTTCTCCGCCGTGTCCTCCGGGGTGTTGTAGTCGGCATGGGCGCCGGTGAAGAAGCTCAGCACCGGCACCCCGGCGAGATAGAAGGACGTGGTGTCCGTCGGCAGGTAGGCATCCGCCTGCAGGCGCAGGGGCAGGCCCACGGGCACGTTCCGCCGCTCCAGCTCCCGGCGCCAGCCGTCGCCGGAGCCGACGCCCTGCACGTACAGGTGATCGTCGAGGCGGCCCACCATGTCCAGGTTCAGATAGGCGCTCACGGTCGATGCCACCTTGCCGTCGCTGCTGCCGGCGGCCGCCGCCAGCGCCTCCACGAACGCGGCCGAGCCCAGGCGGCCCAGCTCCTCGCCGGTCCAGGCGGCGAAGACGATGTCCTGCGCCAGGTCCAGCTGGCCGGTGCGGCGGCGCGCGGCCAGATCCTCGGCGATCTCCAGCATCGCGGCGACGCCGGAGGCGTTGTCGTCGGCGCCGGGATGGACGCGCCCTTGGAGCGCGTCGCGGGAGGAGAGTCCTTGGCCGTCGCCGATGTGGTCCACATGGGCGCCGATGACGAGCACCCGGTCGCTCGGCGCCTCGCCGGCCTGCAGGCGCCCGACGACATTGCGGTCTTGGCCGGTGGTGGGGCGCAGCCGGATGTCCGCGGCCAGCTGCACGCCGTCGAGCGCGACGGCGGCCTGCTCCCCGGCGTCGGCCCGGGCCTGAAGCGCCCGCAGGTCCGCCCCGGCCGCCGCAGTGAGGCGCTGCGCCGCCGCGGCCGACAGCGAGACCACCGGCAGGCTGCCGCCGCCGGCACCCGCCTCCTGCGCCAGGGGCAGCAGCTGGTCCTTTACAGGCGTGTCCGGCCCGGGGGCCAGGATGAGCCCGCGCGCGCCCTGCTCACGGGCCATCAGGGCCTTGTAGCGGGGGTCGGCGTATTCCACCAGGTCCTGGCGGCGCGCCGCCGGCAGGTCGGCGGGCAGGTCGCGCAGGGCCAGCACCCATTTGCCGGCGACGTCCAGCTCGCCGTAGCTGTTGAAGTCCTGGCTGCCGTCGTCGCCGGGCGCGACGATGCCGTAGCCGGCGAAGACGACGGCTGCCGGGGCGACGGCGCCGGTGCCGGAGAAGGGCAGGGGACGCCAGTCCCGGTCCAAGGCGAGGGGCTGCTCGGCGCCGTCGGCACCGAGCAGCGCAAGCCGGGTGCCGTCCTCCAGGGTCACGCCCGCCGTGAAGCTGTAGGGCTGGAGCCAGCTGTCGCCGGGCTCCCCGGCGATGGCGGCGGCCGGCGCGAGCCCGATGGCGGTCATGGCGCGGGCGACATAGTCGGTGGCGAGCCGGCTGCCCGCGGTGCCCGTGCGGCGCCCGGCCATCGCGGTGGCGGTGAGCGCGTGCACATGGGCGCTCAGGTCGGCGGCGCTGACGGCGGCGTCGGTGGCGGGCAGCGCCGGGGCGTCGGCCGGGTCCGGGGCCGGTGCGGGTGCCGCCTCGGTGGCCTCGGGCTCGACCGCGGCGCCGGCGGGCGGCAGCCCCAGCAGCTCGCGGGCGGCGGCGTCGTCCCAGTCGGCCATGAAGATCTGCGCCTGCTTGGTGGCGGTGCGGCTGCTGGCCCAGGCGAGCTGGTCGCCGTCCGGCGTGAACACCGGCAGGCCGTCGAAGCCGGGCGTGTCGGTGACCCGCACCGGGTCGTGCTCGCCTTCCGCGTCGACGATGTAGAGCTCGAAGTTGGCGTAGCCGTGGGCGTTGTTGGTGAAGACGATGTAGTCGCCGCTGGGGTGGAAGTAGGGCGCCCAGGACATGACGCCCAGGTCCGTGATGGCGCGCTGGTCGCTGCCGTCGGCGTTCATGGTCCAGATCTCGGCGGTCTTGCCGCCGGGCTCGAAGCGCCGCCAGACGATGCGGCTGCCGTCGGCGCTGTAGAAGGGCCCGCCGTCGTAGCCTTCCTTGTCCGTGAGCCGGCGGACATTACCGCCGTCGGCGTCCATGACATAGAGCTCCATGAAGCGCGACGGGTCCTCTGCGACCGCGGCTTGGGTGGCGGCGTCCGCGTCCGCGGCGTAGGCATGGCGGTTGGAGGCGAACAGGATGGTCTCCCCGCTCGGGGACCAGGAGCCCTCGGCGTCGTAGCCGCGGGCGTTGGTGAGGCGCCGCGGCGGGCCGCCGTCGATGCCGGTCTCATAGATCTCGTAGGTGGGATCGTAGCTCCAGCTGTAGCGGCTGCCCTGGCCGGCGGCGCGCTTGTCCAGCTCTTCCTGCTGCTTGGCCGCGGCCTGCGGGTCCTGGTGGGTGGAGGAGAAGAGCACCCGCTGGCCGTCCGGGTGAATCCAGGCACAGGTGGTGCGCCCGGTGCCGGTGGAGATGCGCGTGGTATCGCCGGTGGTCAGGTCCAGCAGGTAGATCTGATAAAAGGGGTTGCCGGGCTCGCGCTCGCTCTGGAACACCATGTAGCGCCCGTCGGCGCTGAAGTAGCCCTCGCCGGAGCGGCGTCCTTCGAAGATCAGCTGGCGTGTGTTGCTGAGCAGCCTCGCCTCGTTGCCGCCGTCGGCGGCCGCCGAGGTCTGGGCAGGGTCGGTGTCGGCGGCCGCGGTCGCGGCGCCCAATGCCGTCAGCAAAGCCGCTGCGGCAGGTTGAATTCTCGGCATGTGCATGGATTCCTACGCATGGTGGTTCTTGACTGATGGCCCTGGGGCCACCGGGCCGCTGCGGCGGCCTTCTGGACCGGGTCGCCGAGCGCGCTCGCCCATGACGCTCGCGCACCATGACCCAGGACCTCAAGTGCGGCCATGCCGGGGTCGCGACAAATCGAGCAACCTCTGCTAATCCCGTGGATCTATCCGTCGGGGCCTGCCTGCAGGAGACGGAGACGCAGGGCAGAGATCTGCGCGGGCTGCGAGCTCAGCGGGCGCTGGGGATCCGACACGCCACCAGGGTGCCGCCGCCCGCCGCCGGCTCGGCCACACAGGTGCCGCCGAGCATACCGGCGCGATAGGCCATGAGCCGCAGTCCGAGCCCGCGCTTGGCGTCGGGTGCAATGCCCTGGCCATTGTCGCGCACGCGCAGGGTCAGCTCGGTCTCGCCCACCTCCAGGGACATATCCACATGCTTGGCTTCGGCGTGGCGCAGGGCGTTGCTGAGGGCCTCCTGGGCGATGCGATAGAGGTGGGCGGCCTGGTGCTCGCCGACGGCGCCGCTCGGGCCGGTATGCGTGAAGCGGCAGGGGATACCCGAGGCGCGCTCCATGCCGGCGGCGAGCTCGGCGAGGGCGTTCTCCAGCCCCGGCGCCGAGACCTCCGCGGACAGCCCGCGGGCGATGCTGCGGCAGCTCTCCAGCGCATGGCGCAGATAGTCCTCCAGCTGGGCGAAGGCTTCGGCGCTCTGCTGAGCCTGGTGTTGGTCCAGCTGCCGGCGCAGGCTGTGCGCGAGCATCACCAGTGCCGTGAGCTCCTGGCCAAGCCCGTCGTGGATCTCGCGGCCGAGCTCCTCTTGCTGACGGGTGCTGAGGTCGATGACATCCCGCTCCAGGCGGCGCCACTCCGTGACGTCCCGGCCCACCAGCACCCAGAGATTCTGGGTCGGATCGAAGCGGGCCGAGAGCTCCAGCGGAAAGTCGTCGCCGGTGGCCCGATGACCATTGAGCAGCTGCGGCTGGCGGTCTTCCCGGTCCACCAGCGGGTCCGCCTGCGCAGCGTCTGTGGCGGACAACAGCTTGCGTACCGACGTGCCCGAGATGTCGTCGGCGCTGTAGCCGAACATGGCCTCCGCGGCGGCATTGAAGCTCTGGATGTGTCCCTCGGCATCGGTGGTAACGATGGCGTCTGCGGCGGCGTCCAGCACGGCGCGCAGCCGCGCCTCGCGCTCCGCCAGCGCCTGCTGGGTGGCCTTGAGATCGCTCACATCCAGCATGCAGCCCAGCAGCCGCATGGCCTTGCCGTCGGCATCCCGATCCACGGCGCCGCGCTCGAGCACGTCGACATAGTCCCCGTCAGGGCGGCGGTAGCGGTACTCTGCCTGCCAGTCGTCGGCGGTGCCGTCGATGGCGGCCTGAACCTTGGCTTGGGCGGCCTCCCGGTCCGCCGGATGGATACCCTGGACCCACCAGTCCCGTACCCGCGACGGCGGGGAATCGGGCTTGCCGAACTGGCGCTCGTACTCGTCGCTCCACCACAGGCGGTTGCGCAGGACGTCGTACTCCCAGACGGCCTCGTGCACCACTTGCAGCGCCCGGCGCAGGCGCAGCTCGCTGTCGGCGAGGCGGCGCTCCAGGGCCTTCTGGGCGGAAAGGTCCAGCATCATCACCAGCACCCGCTCCAGGCTGGTCTCGCTGCCGGGGATGAGGGCGAACTGACAGAGCATGGGCAGCTCTCGGCCCGCCGCGTCGGTGATGACGTCCTCGCACAATGCGACGCGCTGGCCGGCGGCGAAGGCGGCCAACAGCTTGTCGAGCTGGCCGGCACAGCAGAGCGCCGGCAGCTGCCGTGGCATTACCACGTCCTCCGGGATGCCGAGCAGTGCGCGCGCCGCTGCATTGATGGCGGTGAGGCGGATGCCCGCGCGGCAATCGGCGAGGACCTGCGGATGCTCGCTGTAGTAGTCCGGATCCGCCGCCGATGGCCCCAGAGCCTTGAGCGTCTCTGACACGCCAGACCAGTCCTGCTCCAGCGTCTGGATGGGAGCATCCTCGAACAGGCGCCGGTAGTGGCGCTCGCTGGCGCGCAGCTTCGCCTCTGCGGCGGCCAGTGCCGTAATGTCCACCAGGGTGATGATCACGCCGTCGATACGGTCTTCCGCGTCGCGGTAGGGCAGCACACGGCGCAGCCATTGGCGACCGGCGCCGTCGCCCACCTGGCGCTCCGCGGATTGTAAGGACTCGAGCACAGAGCGGCAGTCCGCCAGCAGGTGCGGGTCGTCGATGCGAAATTGCAGCTCCGCGAGCGGGCGATCCTGGTCGTTGGGGCGCAGGTTGAGCAGCGCTTGGCACGCCGGCGTAAACAGCTTGATACGCAGCTCGCGGTCGAGAAAGACGGTGACGGTGTTGGAGCTGTTGATGAGATTGTTGATGTCGCTGTTGCGCTGCTCCAGCTCCGTCACTTTCTCCTGCATCTGGCTGTTGACGGTGGTGAGCTCCTCGTTCAGCGATTGCAGCTCTTCCTGCGAGGTCTGTAGCTCTTCGTTGGCGGATTGCAGCTCCTCGTTGGTGGAGATGACCTCCTCGTTGGCCGCTCGGAGCTGCTCGTTGGCGCTGCGCCAATCATCGATGGTGCTTTCCAGATCGTCCCGGGTGGCGCGCAGCTCGAATTCCAGCTGATCGATGGTGCTGTGCGCTTCCCCCGCGGTCTGCTCGATCACCTCGGCCGGCAGCGGCGTCTCTGCCGGCCCGCTGTCGCGGAAGGTCACCAGCAGCAGCCGCTTGGCGAGGCGGCTCTCGCGTACCGGGTACACCAGGACCTCCACCGGCACCCGGGTGTTGCCGCGCACGGCCTCGGCTTCGGCCACGCGCACCGGCCCGCGGTCGCGAAGCGCCGTCTGGCAGGCGGCGCGCACCGGCGTGCGCAGGCCCTTGCGCAACAGCTCGAGCAGCGAGCGGGTCGGCTCGCCGCTCGGCATCTCCAGGTAGTCCGCGGTGGGGCCGTGGTAGTAGAGGACCTCGTAACCCGCGTCGATCAATACCGACGCCGGTGCGTACAGCTCGCACAGCACCCGGCGCGCGGTGTCTTTGACGTCGACCCTCTGCTCCGGTGCCCATGCCGGCTGCGAGGCGATGCTCGGCGCCGGCGTCTGCGTACTGCCCGGCGCAATGCCGATGGAATCCTGTCGGCTCGGGCCGATCCGCCGAAAGACTCGCCAGCGCGGCGACAAGGCCTCGAACAGGTTGATATAGCGGCCGACGGCCTCGCTGCTGCCGAGGAACAGAAAGCCCCCTTCGTTGAGCGCGAAGTGGAAGCGGGCGATGATCTGCTCCTGCGCCTCCGGCTTTAGATAGATCAGTACATTCCGGCAGCTGATCAGGTCGATGCGGGAGAAGGGCGGGTCGGTGAGCAGGTTTTGGGTCGCGAAGACCACCGCCTCGCGCAGCGGCTTCACCACCTGTCGGCGCGCGCCGCCGAGGCTCGTGAAGAAGCGCTCCCGGCGCCCCGTGCTGAGGTCCTGCAGGGCCGCTTCGGTATAGATGCCCTGTCGGGCCTGCTGCAGGGCGGCCTCGTCGATGTCGGTGGCGAACACCTGCACATTCGCGGCACGGCCGCCTTCGTCGAAGGTCTCCAGCAAGAGCATCGCGATGCTGTAGGCCTCCTCGCCGGTGGTGCATCCGGGCACCCAAACGCGCAGCGGCTGCTCGTCGGCATGGCCCTGTACCAGCGGCTCGATGACTTGCTCTCGCAGCGCGCCGAAGGCGTCCGGATCGCGGAAGAAACCGCTCACGCCGATCATCAGCTCACGGTACAGCTCTTCCACCTCCGTCGGCTCGGCGCGCAGCAGGGCCAGGTAATCCTCGCTGCGGGCGGCCCCGAGGAGCTCCATGCGCCGGCGGATCCGGCGTCCGACCATGCTTTGGCGGTAGTCGCGGAAGTCGTACCGAGTGCGGGTGCGCATCAGCTCCAGGATACGGTGCAGCGCGCTCTGCTCCGCGGGCTCGGCGGAGAATCCCAACAGCGCGCTGGCACCGTCGCCGGGGCCGACGTGCTCCAGCAGCGCCGCAGGGATCTGCGCCGGCGTCAGGACCGCATCGGCAAGACCGGCATCGATGGCGGCCTCGGGCATGGCCGCGTAGTCCGCCGTCGCCGGCAGCTGCGCCACGGTGAAGCCCCCGGCGTCGACGATGGCGCGCAGGCCGGCGACGCCGGCGTCACCGGTGCCCGAGAGCACGACGCCCATGGCCGCGACGCCCCGGTCTTCCGCCAGCGAGACCAGTAAGCGGTCCAATGCGGCCCGGGACGGCTCGCTGCCGCGCAGCGGCGTCAGGCGCATGTGTCCGCCGCGGAGTGTGAGCGCTTGCGCCGGTGGCGACACATAGACATGGTCGGGGGCCGGTGCGAGGCTCTCGGCAGCGGTTTCGACGGGAATGCTGGTGTGCTGTTGCAGCAGCTCGACGAGCATGCTGGGCTGGTCCGGCGCCAAGTGCGGCGCCACCACCCAGGCGAGACCGCTGTCCGGCGCTACGGCGGCGAAGAGCGCCTTCAGCGCCTTGAGCCCGCCGGCGGAGCAGACCACGCCCACCACCGGCGCGCCGGGTGGGTGATTGCGGGCCTGCGGGTGGTCGCGCCGTCGCTCGGGGACGTCGGCAGCGTCGGGCCTCTGCACCCTGGGGTCTGCGTCTGGGTTTGACATCGGTCTGCGTCCGGTGGCTGTCGGGGTCGGGCGGACGCCCGATTGCGACAGCTACCCCGCCGGCGGTCCGCGGCGGGCTCAGGGCCGAAGGCTTGCTGGGCTCGACCCTAGCCCCTAGTCTCAAGCCTGCTCGATATGCCACTGCACGGCGTGGCGGATCAGCTCCCCACCCGTGGCGAGCTGGAGCTTGCGCTTGATCTTTTCGCGGTGGGTCTCGACCGTCTTCACACTCAGGTGCAGCCGCTCGGCGATCTTGGACGTGGACAGACCCTGCCCGATGAGTCCGAAAACCTCCAGCTCGCGATCACTCAGGGTCTCGATGCTGGAGCTGCCGGCGTCTTTCTTTCTGGCAAAGCCGTTGATGACTCGCTCCACCATCTGCTCACTCAGGTAGATGCGGCCTGCCAGGACATGGTGCACGGCCTCCAGGATCTGCTCGGTCACCTGATGTTTGTTGACATAGCCGCGGGCGCCGGCGTTGATGGCGCGCTCGGCGAACAGGGACTCGTCGTGCATGGAGCACACCAGCATCTTGAGCTCCGGCGCGTGCATCTTGAGGCGCTTGATGAGCTCGATGCCGTTGCCGTCGTCGAGCGAGATATCGATCAGCGCCAGGTCCGGATTCTGGGTGCGAACCTCCTCGATGGCGTCGCGGACATTGCCCGCCTCGGCGCACACGGTCAGATCCGGCTCCTGGTCGAATAGGCTGCGCAGACCGGCGCGAACCAGCGGGTGGTCGTCGATGATGACAATGCGGCTGGGTTGAATCGTCATGATATTTAAGGATGCTCCTCGTCGCTTCTATAGCACTTCATGCTGTGCGCCGCATGTTCCGGGACCTGGCATCGAGCCCGACGCCCGGCGGTTGCCGGCACGGTGGCATTGACGCTGGCCTGTTCTACTCGCCGGACTCTGCCCCGGGGGTCTGCCACGTCCCACACGACCCACGCCGCGGGTAGGATGCATGGTCCAGCACTTGATTTCGTAGCGGGGGCATCCGATCCGGCGCCTTGTTTTGCGCCGCCGGCGAGGGCAGCGCGACACCCGCATCGTCGCCGCGACATGTGTCGACCGTCGCATAGGCCTGCTCCGCCCGCAAGATCGACCTGATCGTCCCGAGACGCCGGTCAGGGGATGTCGGACATGGCGGGCTTCGTCTCCATACAAACCCCAACCCGCAGCCTGTGACAAGCACCAGCCTGGTTGTGGTGCAAGATGCGCTGACGGACGGTACCCTTTCGACCCTTGCCAGCGGCAAAGCGGGCAGTCCCGACGCGATGCTCTAGCCATTCCTGATGGACGGTTTGGGAGTGCACCGGATCTGCGTCCTAATGCCCACTCTTTTGAAGTTTGAAATGCGTGGCGGTGAGGGTACTGGTTCGGGAGGGCTGAGGGCTGAGGGCTGAGGGCTGAGGGCTGAGGGCTGAGGGCTGAGGGCTGAAGGCTGGCCGCGACATGCACATTGCACTTCGCGCGTCGCACTGATGGACTGCGTACCCCGTACCCCGTACCCCGTA
>NZ_NRRV01000051.1 GCF_016583825.1 Thiohalocapsa halophila
CCCCAGTGTCGCCCCCCAGTGCTGGCCCCAGTGCTGGGGGGCGACACTGGGGGGCGGCATGGCGCGTCAGGACGCATTGCACTCGGACGGCTGGCTCGATGGCGTGCGCCGCGTGGCATCGCCGCACTTCGGTGAGCGTCCGGAGGGCAACGTCATCGACCTGCTGGTGATCCACAACATCTCCTTGCCGCCCGGGGAGTTTGGCGGGCCATGGGTGGAGCAGCTCTTTTGCGGACAGCTGGACCCGACGGCGCATCCTTACTTCGACGCCGTCGCGGGCAGCCCGGTCTCGGCGCATCTGTTCATCCGCCGGGACGGCGAGACGCTACAGTTCGTGGACCTATGGCAGCGGGCCTGGCATGCCGGGCGCTCGTGCTGGCAGGGCCGGGCCGAGTGCAACGACTACGGCATCGGTATCGAGTTGGAGGGCACCGATGACACGCCCTTCACCGACGTCCAATACCTGCGCCTCACGAGGGTCACCAGGCAGATCATGCGGCGCTTTCCCGCCATCACCCCTGAGCGCATCGTCGGCCATAGCGACGTGGCCCCGGGGCGCAAAACCGACCCTGGGCCGGCCTTCGATTGGGCACGTTATCGGGGGCTGCTGGCCGCCGCCGCCGCCGCCGCGCAAGAAGACTGACGGCGCCGGCTCATCCCGCCTTGGCCATCGCCGCCGACGCGGTCGCGGACAAGGGCCATTCGGTGGTCAGGACCTCCTGCTCCTCGGTCCAGCGCAAGAGCTCCATGGTGCCGTCGTGGTGCTCCACCAATGCCGTGCAGCTCTCCACCCAGTCGCCGCAATTGCAATAGGTGACGCCGTCGATCTCGCGGATCTCGGCATGGTGGATGTGGCCGCAGATCATGCCGTCGACCTGGCGGCTCTTGGCCTCGTCGGCCACCGCCTGCTCGAAGTCGCCGATGTAACTGACGGCGTCCTTGACCCGGTGCTTGAGATACGCGGCGAGTGACCAATAGCCCATGCCGAGGCGCCGGCGTATCCAATTCAAGCGGTGATTCACCGACAGCAGCAGGTCGTACAGATGGGCGCCGAGCACCGCGAGCCAGCGCTCGTGCTGGACGACGTGGTCGAACTTGTCACCGTGCAGGATCAGAAATTCGCGCCCGTCGCAGGTGGTGTGGACGATCTCGTCGCGTACGGCGACGTTGCCGAAATCGCTGCCGATGTGTGGTCGCAAGATTTCGTCATGATTGCCGGGCACATAGATCACCTCGGTACCGCTGCGCGCCTTGTCCAGAACGGCCCGCACGACGTTGTTGTGGGACTGCGGCCAATGCACGCCGCTCTTCATGGCCCAGAGATCGATGATATCTCCGACCAAATAGAGCTGGCGGCATTCGCTCGCTTGCAGGAAGTCCAGCAGGAATTCCGCTTGGCAGCCACGAAAGCCCAAATGGACATCCGAGATCCAGATGCTGCGGTATTTGAGGGGATGAAGGCGCTCGACGTTGCCGGCGCTCGGCTCTGCACGCATACCAACCACCACTGCGGGTTTAAATACCGCTCATGGTGGCCTGCGATTGTTGCGTTGATGTTGACGCTGCGTGAAGATCCAATGAAGCGAGCCAGCTCCAGGGCGTCCGTCGCTGCAATGGCGGCCCGCTCCATGACCGTCAGGCGACCGGCACCGATGGTGGCGTCAGTCGGCGCGCCAAAAGCCGGAGATCGCCGCGACCCCCTGGGCACCATGGGCGAAGCTCCGCTGCAGATCGCCCTCGGACAAGCCGCCGAGGGCATACACCGGCAGCGCAGCCCGATCGGCGAGCGCCGCGAAGCCGGGCCAGCCCAGGGTGGCGGCCTGCGGATGCGTCGTCGTTGGCATGACCGGGCCCAGCAGCGCATAGTCCAGCCCCAGCGCAGCGGCCCGATCGAGCTCCGCCGCGTCGTGGCAGGAGGCGCCGAGCAAGGCGACATCCGCCGGGCGCTCCCGCTGCCGCCGAAGCGCCGCCGCTTGCAGGTGCAGCCCGTGCGCGGACAGATCGGCCACCCGCTGCGGGTCGCGATTCAGCAGCAGCTTGGCGCCCGCCGCCTCGCACAGGTCGAATGCTTTGCGGGCCAGCTCGCGGTAGGCCGGGTCGTCGATGGCGTGGGCGCGCAATTGCACCAGCTCGATGCCGGCTGCCAGAGAGGTCTCTAGGCGGCACAGGAAGCCGGGCACATCGCAGGGGTCCGGGCCGGTGATGAGATAGCGCGGCGGCAGGCGCAGGGCGTCGATGATGGGCTTGTCGGCGGCGGGGAAATGCAGCGGGTCCATGGCCGCCGGGGCCACCCAGTCCAACGGCTGGCCTTCCAGTCCGCGGGGCTCACCGGCAAACGCCGACACCAGGAAGACCTCCAGCACCACGCGGCGGTCGCCGTAGTCGTGGTGGACGCGGATCAGCGGGCGCCCCGCCTGCACTTCGACACCCAGCTCCTCGCGCAGCTCGCGCACCAGCGCCGCCCAGGCCACCTCGCCGGGCTCCAGCTTGCCGCCGGGAAATTCCCATAAGCCCCCCTGATGGACATTGCCGGGGCGCCGGGTCACCAGCACCCGGCCCGTCGCGTCCAACAGGGCGCCCGCGGCGACATGGATTCGGCGCTGGGGGGCAGCGGGCTCGGTGTCAGGTCCGGTACTCGGCGTTGATCCGGACATAGTCGTAGCTCAGGTCGCAGGTGAGCAGCCGGGCTGCGGCCTCGCCCCGCCCCAGCGCCACGCGGATGCAAAAGGCGTCGCGGGCCATGACGGCGCGCCCGGCGGCCTCGGTGTAACCGGCGTCGCGACCGCCGCGTCTGACAATCAGGCAGTCGTCGAGCCAGATGCGCACCCGCTCGATGTCGAGCCCGGACACGCCGGCGCGGCCGACGGCGGCGAGGATGCGCCCCCAGTTGGGATCGGACGCGAAGAGCGCCGTCTTCACCAGCGGCGAGTGGGCGATGGTGTCGGCGACGGCGCGGGCCTCGGCGCGGGTCGCCGCCTCCGCCACCTCCAGGGTCACCAGCTTGCTCGCCCCCTCGCCGTCACGGACGATGGCCGTGGCGAGCTCGTCACAAACCGCTCGCACGGCGGCGGCCAAGGCGTCCGCCGCCGCCGTGCCCTCGGTCACCGCCGGGGCGTCCAGGGTGCCGGCGGCGCAGAGCACACAGGCATCGTTGGTGGAGGTGTCGCCGTCGATACTGATAGCGTTGAAGCTGTCGGCGACGGCCTCACGCAGCATCCGCTCCAGCAGAGCCCGCGGTACCGCGGCATCCGTGGCCAGAAAGGCGAGCATGGTGGCCATGTCCGGGCGGATCATGCCCGCGCCCTTGGCCATGCCCACCACCGTCGCCTCCCGGCCACCGACATCGCAGCGGGCGGTGGCCGTCTTGGGTCTGGTGTCCGTGGTCATGATGGCGCTGGCGGCGTCAGCCCAGCCATCCTCGCGCAGCCCGGCCACCAGCGCCGGCAGCGCTGCGGCGATGCGCTCCACGGGCAGGTATTCGCCGATGACCCCGGTGGAAAACGGCAGGACCTCTTCCGGGGCGCAGTCGCCCGCGGCAGCCAGCGCCGTACAGCAGGTCTCGGCATCCGCGAGGCCGCGGGCGCCGGTGCCGGCGTTGGCATTACCCGAGTTGATCAGCAGCCACCGCGGCGGCGTCTGGGCGAGGTGGTGCCGGGCCAGCTGCACCGGCGCCGCGGAGAAGGCGTTGGTGGTGAAGACCGCCGCCGTTTCCGCCCCCGGCGGCAGCGCGAGGAGCACCAGGTCGTCGCGCCCCTGATAACGAATACCGGCGGCCCCGGCGGCGAGGCGCACACCGGCAATACGCAGTGTCGCCACCGGGCTCAGGCCATCTTGCCGTGGCACTGCTTGTATTTCTTGCCGGACCCGCAGGGACAGGGCTCGTTGCGGCCCACCTTGCGCTCACCGCGCACATAGGGCTGATGGTCGGCGCCCGGCGCCGTTTGCTGCCCGGCGGCGGCCGCCTGGGCCTGCTGTGCCCCCTCGCCCGCCGGCTGACCGCTGCCGGCGGCTGCGGGCTCGGCGGCGGCGTCCAGCCCGGAGAAGGCCTCGTGCTTGAACTGGAAGTCCTGTTGGCGGGGCTCCGCCGGCGCCACGTCCTCCGGCGAGCGCACCTGCATGCGCGAGAGGGTACGCACGACCTCTTGCTTGATGTTCGCGAGCATGGCCGAGAACATCTCGAAGGCTTCGCGCTTGTACTCCTGCTTGGGGTTTTTCTGTGCGTAGCCGCGCAGGTGGATGCCCTGGCGCAGGTAGTCCATCTGTGCCAGGTGGTCCTTCCACTGACTGTCCAGGGTCTGCAGCATCACCGCCTTTTCGATCTGGCGCATGGTGTCGGCGCCGACGAGCTTCTCCTTCTCGGCGTAGTAGCCGGCGACGGTGTCGGCGATGCGCCGCCGCAGGGTCTCCTCGTGCAGATCGTGATCCTCGTCCAGCCATTGCTGTATGGGCCAATCACCGCCGAAGAACTCCGCCAGCGCCTCGGACAGCCCGGGCACGTCCCATTGCTCTTCCAAGCTCTGCGGCGGGATATAGCCGTTGATCAGGTTGGTCAGCACGTCCTCGCGCATGGCGGCGACCGTCTCGGAGATGTCCTCGCCGTCCATGAGCTCGCGGCGCTGCTCGTAGATGACCTTGCGCTGGTCGTTGGCGACGTCGTCGTACTCCAACAGCTGCTTGCGGATGTCGAAGTTGCGCCCCTCCACCTTGCGCTGGGCGTTCTCGATGGCCTTGGTGACCCAGGGATGCTCGATGGCCTCGCCCTCCTGCATACCGAGGCGCTGCATCATGTTGCCGACCTTCTCGGAGGCGAAGATGCGCATCAAGTTGTCTTTCAGCGACAGATAGAAGCGCGAGCTGCCCGGATCGCCCTGGCGGCCGGAGCGCCCGCGCAGCTGGTTGTCGATGCGCCGGGACTCGTGACGCTCGGTGCCGATGACATGCAGGCCGCCGGCGGCGATGACGCGCTGGTGGCGGGCCTGCCAATCGGTCTTGATGCGCTCGCGCTCGGCGGCGTCGTCGACCTCTTCCAGCTCGGCGTCGAGGTTGCCGCCGAGCACGATGTCCGTGCCGCGGCCGGCCATGTTGGTGGCAATGGTCACGGCGCCCGGCTCGCCGGCGCGGGCGACGATGCCCGCCTCGCGCTCATGCTGCTTGGCATTCAGGACCTCGTGATCGATTTGCTCTTGACTCAAGAGCTTGGAGACCAGCTCCGAGGTGTCGATGGAAGCC
Source organism: Thiohalocapsa halophila (assembly GCF_016583825.1). Lineage (GTDB taxonomy): Bacteria > Pseudomonadota > Gammaproteobacteria > Chromatiales > Chromatiaceae > Thiohalocapsa > Thiohalocapsa halophila. The sequence goes on from NZ_NRRV01000051.1 coordinate 5,230, forward strand.
GTGCCCACCAGGGCCGGCTGCCCGCGCTCGACGCAGTCCTTGATGTCATCGATGATGGCCCGGTACTTCTCCTCCTGGGTCAGGTAGACCAGGTCGCCGCGGTCGTCGCGCACCATGGGCATGTGGGTGGGGATCACGACCACTTCCAAACCGTAGATGCTCTGGAACTCGTAGGCCTCGGTATCCGCGGTGCCCGTCATACCGGCGAGCTTGGGGTAGAGCCGGAACAGATTCTGGAAGGTGATGGACGCCATCGTCTGGTTCTCGGGCTGGATGGGCACGCCCTCCTTGGCCTCCACGGCCTGGTGCAGCCCCTCGGACCAGCGCCGGCCGGGCATGGTGCGGCCGGTGAACTCATCGACGATGATGATCTGCCCGTCGCGGACGATGTAGTCCACGTTCTTCTGAAACAACGCGTGCGCCCGCAGCGCCGCATAGACATGGTGCATGAGCACGATGTGGGAGGCGTCGTAGAGGCTCTCGCCCTCGCCGAGCAGGCCCATGTCCGTGAGCATGGCCTCGACCTTCTCGTGGCCCTCCTCGCTCAGGTAGACCTGCCGCGACTTCTCGTCCACGGAGAAGTCCCCGGGGCCGAAGTCCGGCTGGCCCTCTTCGTTCTTGATGGGCTCCTGGCGGGTCAGGGTCGGGATGATATGGTCGATCTGCTTGTACAGATCCGTGCTGCCCTCGGACGGACCGGAGATGATCAGCGGCGTGCGCGCCTCGTCGATGAGGATGGAGTCCACCTCGTCGACGATGGCGTAGAAGGGATCGCGCTGCACCCGCTGGTCCGGCGTGAAGGCCATGTTGTCACGCAGGTAGTCGAAGCCGAACTCGTTGTTGGTGCCGTAGGTGATATCGGCCCCGTAGGCGTCGCGCCGGGTGCAGGGGCGCAGATGGCGGTAGCCGGCCTCGCCCTGCGCGGGCTCGAAGGCCGCGTCGTAAATGAAGGACGCCGTATCCGGGCTGCCGCCGCCGGAGCTGTTGATGACGCCGACGGTGAGGCCGAGAAAGTCGTAGATTTGCCCCATCCAGGCGGCGTCGCGGCGAGCGAGGTAATCATTGACCGTGACCACGTGCACGCCCTTGGCGGGCAGGGCATTGAGACAAGCCGAGAGCGTCGCGACCAGGGTCTTGCCCTCGCCGGTGCGCATCTCGGCGATCTTGCCGTCGTGCAGGACCATGCCGCCCACCAGCTGGACGTCGAAGTGGCGCATGCCCAGTACGCGCTTGCCGGCCTCGCGCACGACGGCGAAGGTCTCATCCAGCAGGTCGTCCAGCCCTGTCCCGGCGCTGGCGCGCTCGCGCAGCCGCTCGATGCGCCCGCGCAGCTCGGCGTCGCTCGAGCGCCCGAGCGCGTCTTCCAGGGCGTTGATGGACTCGGCGGTCTTGAGCAGCTTCTTGACCATGCGGTCGTTGCGGCTGCCGAAGAGCTTCTTGAAGACGTTGATACCCATGACTTGCCCGCGAAGGGACCTCAGCGGCGTGAAGAAATCTCTACAGGATACCGGAAGGAGGGACGACGCGCTGGTGGTGCTAGGTTACGGAAACGCAACGACGCCGCGCCCGCCTGGCGGCGGGCGCGGCGTCGGGCGGGCGCGCTCGATGGAGCGCCCGATCAGGCGTCAGAGGCGTGCGACGCGGGACTTCTTGCTCAGGTCCAGATACTGCATCGGGTTGACCGCCTCGCCGTTGCGCCGGACTTCGAAGTGGATGTGCGGCCCCGTGGAGCGACCCGTGGAGCCGAGCTTGGCGATGACTTGGCCCTTGCGCACCATGTCACCTTCTGTTATCAGGTTACGGTGGTTGTGCGCGTACCGGGTCTCGAGCCCGTTGGCGTGGCGCACCTCGACGATCTTACCGTAACCGCCCTTGCGGCCAGAGAAAATGACGATACCGTCGGCCATGGCAACGATATCGGTGCCGTGCTTGGCAGCGATATCGATGCCCTTGTGCATACTGCGACGGCCGGTGATGGGATGCCGGCGGTAGCCGAACTTGGAGGTCACCACGCCGCCGATGCGCAGCGGCCAGCCCTCCGGCGTGCTGTGGCGCTTGAGGTCCCGCTCCATGATGAGCGTCTCCAGGAGCACCAGCTTGCGCTTGCGGTCATCCAGCTCCGACAGCACCTTCGCCAGATCCTGCGCGACGTTTTCAACGCTGGTCTTGTGCAGTACGGCCTCGTCCGGACCGCCCGCCGGCGCCGGATTGGCAAAGTCGAACTCTTCTTCGTCCAGACCGGCCATTTCCACCAACCGCTGGCCGAGGGCATTGATGCGCATGATCTCTGCCTGCAGCGCCCCGACCCGGGCGGCGACGGCATCGATGTCGGCGGCGGCCCGCGCCGCCGAGGGGTCAGCCGCCGGCGGCGGGGCCGTCCTTGCGGCGGCGGCGAGGTCGGCCTCGGCGATGCGGTACTTGCCGAGCCAAAAGCCGATGCCGCCGGCCACCAGGGCCGCCGCCATGATCACCAGCAGGAAAACCGAGGTCTGACCGGCCGCCCGCAATGGGCTGGGTGTCGTTGCTTTTTGCATCTGCTGCTACGCTCTTATCGGAGTTTGCTTGTCCGCGAGCTGGGCCCTGTCGGCTGCTCGCCCCCCAAGGTCTTGTCATCGGACGGAGCAGTACACGGATCTTCCAGTGGGCCGCTCCTGTCATACCGCGGAGCCTTCCATGCCGACCCGCGCCCGACACGTTCGTCGGTTCCTTCAGGGCAGCGACGCCGCCGCGGCGCTGCTGGCCGAAATCGAGCGGCGCGACGCGCTGCTCTCACGCGTGCGCGCGCTGCTGCCGGCGTCCGTCGCCCGCCACTGCACGCAGGCATCCCTCGACGAGGGTCTGCTGACGTTGGTTTGTGATTCCCCCGCTTGGGTGGATCGACTGAGGTTTCTCTCGCCTCAGTTCTTGCCGGCGCTCGCCGCAGCCGGTGACGCGGTTACCGACTGCCGCGTCCGCGCCCAGCCGACGCCAGCCCTGCCTGCGCTGGCGCCAACACCGCGCGCCGGCGATGCGCCCGAGGCGCCGACGACCCGTCAGGCCGCCCAAACCCTGGAGCACACCGCAGCCGCCCTCGGCGACACGCCCCTTGCCGGCAGCTTGCGCCGCCTCGCCGAGACACTGCGCCGCGCGCCGCGGGCCGATGCCGCGGGCTGATCTGGTGCGGCCACAGGCGGCGCCGGCCGGCTGGTGCTGGCGACTCAGCCCGCCAGGGCGGGCTGGCCGAACCGGATAGGCACCGAGTCGGCATCCTCGAAAGTGACCTCTTCCCAGGCGTCTTCCTGCGCGAGCAAGGCCCGCAGCAGCCGATTGTTCAGCGCGTGGCCGGATTTGTGTCCGATGAAGGCACCGATGAGGGGACGGCCCAGCAAGTAGAGGTCGCCGATGGCGTCGAGGATCTTGTGCTTGACGAATTCGTCTTCGTAGCGCAGGCCGTCATCGTTGAGCACGCGGTAGTCGTCCACCACCACGGCATTGTCGAGGCTGCCGCCCAAGGCGAGGTTCTGCTCGCGCAGGGCTTCGATGTCGCGCAGGAAGCCGAAGGTCCGGGCCCGGCTCACCTCTCTCACGAAAGAGGTGCTGGAGAAATCCACCACGGCGGACTGCACGCGGGAGGTGAAAGCGGGGTGCTCGAAGTCGATGGAAAAGCCCACGCGGAAGCCCTCGAAGGGCTCGAAACGGGCCAGCTTGTCACCGTCCTCGACAGAGACGGTGCGCTTGATGCGGATGAAGCGCTTGGGGCGGTTCTGCTCTTCGATGCCTGCCGATTGCAGCAGAAAGACGAAGGGACCGGCGCTGCCGTCCATGATGGGCACCTCACCGGCGCTGACGTCGACATAAGCGTTGTCGATGCCGAGTCCGGCGAAGGCCGAGAGCAAATGCTCGACGGTGGAGATCCGCGCGCCGTCGGCTTCCAGTGTGGTGGACAGCCGCGTATCTCCCACCCGCGCGGGACATGCGGTAATATCGACGGGTGGATCCAGATCGACCCGCCGGAACACGATGCCGGTGTCGGCCGCGGCTGGACGCAGGGTGAGATACACCTTGGTGCCGGTGTGCAGCCCAACGCCCGTGGCGCGGATGACGTTCTTCAACGTGCGTTGACGGATCACTGTCGCTCCCCTCGTCGCTTGGTCCCAGCGTCCCGCTCGGGGCCGTCCAGGTGGAACCGCCCGGATCGGATCCGGTTGGTGCTCTGTTCCGGGGGTCGGACGCAGCCTAAGGCCCACGCCGCGCAACCCCTCCCACAGGCATAGGTTAGGGATTTCCCGGATTTTTATCAAGCACCGAGTGCGACTGCAAGAGAAACGACTGTTTTTCCTCGTGTTACGAAGCTAGGGATTGTCCTAGATCAACCCGTTGGCCTGGCCCGGGCGACGGTGATCGCTCACCGCCGTCCGGGGCGTGGTCGGGGCGAGCGGCCGGCGCGCGCGGTCACGCACGCCCCGGCCGGGCTCGCGCATCAGTCCGCCTGACGTCGCAGGAAGGCCGGAATGTCCAGGTAGTCGAGGTCCGACCCCTGGTCGCCGCCACCGCCGCCGGCGGCCGCCACCCGCTTGTTGCGGATATAAGCGGGCTGGTCCATGTCGCGGTAGTCCGGCGTCACGCCCTCGCCGTCGCGGCTGTTCACCAAGCGCATCTTGGGCTCATCGGCGGCCATCCCGGCCTGGCGCCCGCCGAGCCCGGTGGCCACCACGGTGACGCGCAGCTCGTCCTCCAGCTCCGGGTCGATGACGGTGCCCACCACGACGGTGGCATCGTCGTCGGCGAAGTCGCGCACCGTGTTGCCCACCTCGTCGAACTCACCGATGGACAGACTCAGGCCGGCGGTGATGTTCACCAGGATGCCGCGCGCCCCGGCGAGGTTGATGTCCTCCAACAGCGGGCTGTTGATGGCGGCCTCGGCGGCCTCACGGGCGCGGTTCTCGCCGCTCGCGGCACCCGTGCCCATCATGGATACACCCATCTCGGACATGACCGTCTTGACGTCGGCGAAGTCGACATTGATGAGACCGGGCCGGGTAATCAGCTCGGCGATGCCCTGGGTGGCGTTCAACAGCACGTCGTTGGCGGCGCTGAAGGCGCTGAGCAGGGTCATCTCCTTGCCCAGCACCTGCAGGAGCTTCTCGTTCGGGATGGTGATGAGGGAGTCCACGTGCTTGCCCAGCTCGTCGATACCGGTGCTGGCGGTCTTGCCGCGCTTGCCGCCCTCGAACGGAAAGGGCTTGGTGACCACGGCCACCGTCAGGATGCCGAGCTCGCGGGCCACCTCGGCCACCACGGGTGCGGCACCGGTGCCGGTGCCGCCGCCCATGCCGGCGGTAATGAACACCATGTCCGCGCCCTCCAGGGCGTCTTTGATGCGATCGCGGTCTTCTTCGGCCGCCTTGCGCCCGATGTCCGGATCGGCCCCGGCCCCCAGGCCCTTGGTGATGCCGGCACCGAGCTGGAGGATGGTTTTGACGGTGGCGTTGTCGAGTGCTTGGGCGTCGGTGTTGCAGCAAATGAAGTCGACGCCTTCGATGTTGGCGGCGGCCATGTGATTGACAGCGTTGCCGCCGCCGCCGCCGACGCCGATGACTTTGATGACTGCGGTTTGGGTCTGGGTATCCATGAGCTCGAACATGATGCGTTGCCTCTGGTGTTGCTGTTGGCTATTGCCTGCCGGATCTGCCGTCCCCTCGGGCCGCGGGGTGGGTACGCCCGACTCCTATCGCCACCGCGCGCTCTCGCCAGGCGGTGTGCGCTTTCGCCATCCTGCGGCCGGCGGGGCAGGAGACCCCGCGCTTGTTTGCTTCCCCCTTATCGATGCCGGCCGCTGCCGCCCGAGGCGCAGCGACCGGCGGCGGTTCTTTGTGCCGCCTTTATCCACCGAGCCAGCGCCGCATTCGTCCCCAGAGCCCCTGGGCTTCCGCATATTCGGAGCCCGCGGAGAAGCGGTGCTGCTGCGCATAGATGAGCAGGCCGACCCCGGTCGCGTAGACCGGGTCGGCGATGCTGTCCTCGAGGCCGGTAACGTACTGGGGCACGCCTAAGCGCACCGGCATGTGGAACACGTCTTCGGCCAGCTCCAGTAGGCCCTCCATCTTCGCGGCGCCGCCGGTGAGCACGACGCCGCCGGCGACCAGGTCCTCGAAGCCGCTGCGCCGCAGCTCCCCCTGCAGCAGCGTCAGAAGCTCCTCGTAGCGGGGCTCGACGACCTCGGCGAGGGTCTGGCGGGAGAGCTGGCGCGCAGGGCGCTCGCCGATGCTCGGCACCTCGATGTCCTCGTTGACGCCGCGGGAGGACAGCGCACAGCCGTGGCGGACCTTGATGTCCTCGGCGTGCTGGGTGGGCGTGCGCAGGGCCACTGCGATGTCGTTGGTGACCTGGTCCCCGGCGATGGGGATACAGGCGGTGTGGCGGATGGCGCCGTCGGTGAACACGGCCATGTCGGTGGTGCCGCCGCCCATATCCACGAGGCAGACGCCGAGCTCCTTCTCGTCGTCGCCGAGCACGGCGTAGCTGGAGCTGAGCTGCCCCAGCACCAGGTCGTCCACCTCCAGGCCGCAGCGGCGGATGCACTTGACGATGTTCTGGGCGGCGCTCACGGCCCCCGTGACCATGTGCACCCGCGCCTCCAGGCGCACGCCGGACATGCCGATGGGCTCGCGGATGCCCTCCTGGTCGTCGATGATGAATTCCTGGGGCAGGATGTGGAGGATCTTCTGGTCCGCGGGAATGGCCACGGCGCGGGCCGCGTCGATGACCCGGTCCACGTCCGCCTGCACCACCTCGTGGTCCTTGATCGCGGTGATGCCGTGGCTGTTTAAGCTGCGCACATGGCTGCCGGCGATGCCGGCGTGCACCGAGTGGATCTCGCAGCCGGCCATCAGCTCCGCTTCTTCGACGGCGCGCTGGATGGACTGCACCGTCGACTCGATGTCCACGACCACGCCCTTCTTCAGGCCGTGGGAGGAATGGGTGCCAATGCCGATGATCTCGATGGTGTCGTCGGCCTTCAGCTCGCCCACCAGGGCGACCACCTTCGAAGTGCCGATGTCGAGTCCCACTAGGAGGTTCTTCTCACTACGTCTGGGCATGCCAGTCAGCTCCGTTCCCGTGAAATGTTTGCGGCCACGCGCTCGGGCCGGGCATCGGCGCGCGGCACCCAGCGCACCGCGAAGCCGTTGGTGTAGCGCAGATCGATGCGGGTGGGGATGCCGATGGCCTCCACCTGCGGGTAGGCGGCGAGCAGGCGCTGGAAGCGAGCCTCGATGTCGTCCGTGCCCAAATACAGCTCGGTGCCGCCGAGGAGCGTGAGCGTCCAGTCACCACGGGCGTTGCGCACCACGGCGTCGATGATGAGCCCGAGCTCGGCGAGCTTCGGATGCCAGCGCCGGTAACGCGCCACCACTTCGGACGCCATGGCGTCGGCGCCGTCGAGGCGCACCAGCCCGGCCGGCAGCCGGCCATCGCGGGGACGGAAGACGATCCCGTCCTTGGTCACCAGGCCGTTGTCGCCCCACTGCGCCATGGCCTCGTGCTCGCTGACCGAGAACACCAGCCGGTCCGGCCAGACACGGCGCACGCTGGCGCGATGAATCCAGGGCAGGTCTTCCACGCGCTGCTGCAGCGCTACCAGGTCCTGGGTCAGGATGCCGCCGTCGATGTGCTCGCCGATGGTCTGCTTCAGCGACTCCCGTGACAGCCCGTGCATCTCGCCGTCCACGGTGACCACGCGGATGGGCAGCAGCCGCGGCTCCCAATCCAGGGCTAGTGCGCCGGCCCCGATGAGCGCGGCAATGATGGCCAGCGCGGTGAGCAGCCGGGCAATGAGCGCGCCGCTGCTCGGTGGCGGGGTCGCCGCCATGGCCGCCGCCGCATGGGCCACCGGAGCCTGTGTCTGCGGACTGCTCACCGCGCGCGCTCCGGCAGCGTGGTCTCCAGGATGCGCAGACACAGGGTATCGAAGTCGATGCCGGCGGCCTTGGCGGCCATGGGCACCAGGCTGTGGTCGGTCATGCCTGGTACCGTGTTCACCTCCAGCAGCATGGGCTCGCCGACGGCGTCCAGCATGAAGTCCACCCGCCCCCAGCCGGAGGCGCCGACGGCGTCGAAGGCGCGCAGGCAGAGCGCCTGCAGCTCCGACTCCCGAGCCGCCGGCAGACCGCAGGGGCAGTGGTAGCTGGTGGTGTCGGAGAAGTACTTGGCTTCGTAGTCGTAGAAGCTGTTCGGCGTCTCCAGGCGGATCAATGGCAGGGCCTCGCCGCCGAGGATGGCACAGGTGTACTCGGCCCCAGGCAGCCAGCGCTCGGCGAGCACGATGCGGTCGTACTTCGCCGCGGCGCGCCAGGTCTCGGCCAGGGCCACCGGACTCTCGGCCTTGGCCATGCCGATGCTGGAGCCCTCCTGGGAGGGCTTGATCATGAGCGGGAAGCCGAGCCGCTCGGCGGCGCCCAGGTCCGCCTCGCCATGCAGCAGCACGAAATCCGCGGTCGGCACACCAGCACCGGCCCACAGCAGCTTGGTGCGGTACTTGTCCATGCCGATGGCCGAGCCCAGCACGCCGGAGCCCGTGTAGGGCATACCGATGCACTCGAGCGCGCCCTGGATCTGCCCGTCCTCGCCGCCGCGGCCATGGAGGATGATGAAGGCGCGGTCGAAGGCGCCGTCGCGCAAGACCTCCAGCACGTCCGGGCCCGGGTCGATGTCCTGCACATCCACGCCTGCACGCCTGAGCGCAGCACCCACGGCGGCACCGCTCTTGAGTGAGATGTCGCGTTCCGCCGCCTGCCCGCCGAGCAGCAGGGCCACCTTGCCGAATTGGGCCGAATCCAGCGTCATGATTGGAAATCCCCCACCCGACGCACCTCGGGTATCAGCCGGACGCCGTGGCGGCGCTCCACCTCCGCGCGCACGTGATCGATGAGCCGCGCGATGTCCCGCGCCTCGGCGTTGCCGGTGTTGATGATGAAGTTCGCGTGCTTCGGTGAGACCTCGGCAGCGCCGATGCGCAGGCCCTTGAGGCCGCAGGCCTCGATGAGCCGGGCCGCGTGATCCCCCGGCGGGTTGCGGAACACCGAGCCGCAGCTCGGCAGCCCCGTGGGCTGGGTGGCCGCGCGCCGGGCCAGCAGCTCTTTGATGCGGGCCTGGGCGGCTTCGGTGTCGCCGCGCTCCAGCACCATCTCGGCCTCCAGGAACCACTCGCCGGCCGGCATTGCCACGTGCCGATAGCCCACCTCGAAGTCCTGCGGACCGCGCTCGCGCAGCGTGCCGCTGCGATCCAGCGTGCGCACCAGGGCCACGTGGGGCCAGGTTTCACCGCCCCAGGCACCGGCGTTCATGGCGAGCGCGCCGCCGACGGTGCCGGGGATGCCGGCGAAGAACTCGAGCCCCACCAGGCCGGCACGGGTGGCGAAGCGCGCCGCCTTGGCACAGGACACGCCGGCTTCCAGGCGCAGCCGACCGGGCTCGACCTGCTCCATCGCCGTGAGGCAGCCCTGGGTCTCGATGACGGTGCCGGGCCAGCCGGTGTCGTCGATGAGCAGGTTGCTGCCGAGGCCGAGCCAGAGCAGGGGCTCGTCGGCATCCAGGGTACGCAGGAAGGCGATCAGGTCGTCCCGGTCCGCGGGCCGATACAAGCGCATGGCAGGGCCGCCGACGCGCCAGCTGGTGTGCTTCGCCAGCGGCTCGTCCCGGCGCAGCTCTCCGCGCAGCTCACCACTCAGCCCCATGCGCCCGGTGCTTGTCATGCCGGTGCGCGCTCCAGGCCCGGCGGTGGCGGCGGCGCCGGTGACTGCGGGCGGTGGGCGGTTGCGTCTTGTAGGCGCCCGTGCAGCGGCTCCCCGCAGCCGAGCCGCAGGCGCAGGCTGCCCGAGTGGCGGCTGCGCAACAGCATCTTGGCGGCAGACGCGCATTCAGCCTGCATCCTCGTCCTCCGCCGTCAGCAGCTTGGGCAGCCGTGCCGCCAGACCGCCGATGTCGCCGGCGCCGGCCACCAGCACCACATCGCCGTCGGCGAGGGTGGCGTCCAGCAGCTCGACGACCTCGTCCAGGTCCTGGGCGAAGCAGGGATCGACCCGACCGCGCGCCCGAATGGCGCGGGCCAGGCTGCGACCGTCGGCGCCGACGATGGGCTGCTCTCCGGCGGGGTAGACCTCGCAGAGCACCAGCTGATCGGGCTCCGAGAGGACGTGCACGAAGTCGTCGAACTGCTCCTGGGTGCGGGTGTAGCGATGCGGCTGAAACACCAGCACCAGCCGCCGCTTGGGCCAGCTGCCGCGGGCAGCGGCCATGGTGGCGGCGAGCTCCGTGGGGTGGTGGCCGTAGTCGTCGATCAGGGTGACGTCACGCCCGCCGCGGATGTCGCAATGGCTGACGACAAAGCGCCGGCCCACGCCCTGGAAGGCGGCCAGCGCACGGCGGATGGCGTCCGCGTCGACGCCCAGCTCCAGGCCCACGGCGATGGCCGCCAGCGCGTTCAGCATGTTGTGCCGCCCGGGTAGGCTCAGCTCCACCGCCAGCACCGCCCCGCCCGGCAGATGGGCGTCGAAGAGCATGCGCGTGCCCTGCTGGCGGATGTTGGCGGCACGCACGTCGGCATCGGCGCGGGTGCCGTAGGTCATCACCGGCCGGGCGATCAGGGGCAGCAGCGAGGCCAGCTCGTCGTCGTCCACGCAGAGCACCGCCAGACCGTAGAAGGGCAGGTGGTGCAGGAACTCGACGAAGGTGCTGCGCAGCCGATTGAAGTCGCCGCCGTAGGTGTGCATGTGGTCGGCGTCGACGTTGGTCACCACCGCCAGCATCGGCTGCAGAAACAGGAAGGACGCGTCGCTCTCGTCAGCCTCGGCCACCAGGTATTTGCTGGTGCCGAGGCGGGCGTTGGCGCCGGCGCTGTTGAGCAGGCCGCCGATGACGAAGGTCGGGTCCAGGTCGCCTTCGGCGAGCACGCTCGCAATCAGGCTGGTGGTGGTGGTCTTGCCGTGGGTGCCGGCGACGGCCACGCCGTAGTAGAAGCGCATGAGCTCGGCGAGCATCTCGGCCCGGCGCACCACCGGCAGGCGCGCCTCGCGCGCGGCCAGCAATTCCGGGTTGCTCGGGTCGATGGCGGTGGAGACCACCACGGCATCCACCTCGGCCACGTGGCCGGCCGCGTGGCCGATGAAGATCTCCACACCGAGCCCGCGCAGGCGGTCGGTCACCGCGCTGTCGCGGCGGTCCGAGCCCTGGACCGCATAGCCCAGGTTCGCCATGAGCTCGGCGATGCCGCTCATGCCGGCACCGCCGACGCCGACGAAGTGGATGCGCCGCATCCGGCCCATGTAGCTGGCGCTGTGGGTGCGGTGCGGGCTCATGAGCGACCCTCCGCGGCGCCCGCCAGCTCCAGGCACGCATCAGCAATGCGCTCGGCGGCATCCAGCCTGGCCTTCGCGCGCCCCGCTTCGGCCATGGCCAGACGCTTGTCGGAATCCGTCAGCAGCTCCCGCAGATGCTCGGCCAGCGTCGCCGGTGTCAGGTCCTTCTGGATGATAAGCCGCGCCGCACCTGCATCCGTGAGCCAGTGGGCGTTGCCCACCTGGTGGTCGTCCACGGCATAGGGGAAGGGCACGAAGACGGCCGGCACGCCGGCGGCGGCGATCTCCGAGACCGTCAGCGCCCCGGCGCGGCAGACCACCAGGTCCGCCCAGGCATAGGCGGCCCCCATGTCGTCGATGAAGGGCGTGATCTCGGCAGCGACGCCGGCCTCGGCATAGGCCGCCCGGGCGATGTCCAGGGTCTTCTCGCCGGCCTGGTGGCGCACCTGCGGGCGCGCCTGCGACGGCAGCAGTGTCAACGCCGCCGGCACCGTCTCGTTCAGCGCCTTGGCGCCGAGGGAGCCGCCCACCACCAGCAGCCGCGGCGCCCCGCTGCGCCCGGCGAGCCGCGGGGCGGGCGCGGGCAGCGCGGCGATTGCCGCGCGCACCGGGTTGCCGCTGTCCTCCGCCCGCCGCGCGGCCGGGAAGCTGCCGGGGAAGGCCTCGAACACCCGGTCCGCGAGCCGCGCCAGCCATTGGTTGGTGAGCCCGGGCACGCTGTTTTGCTCGTGAATGACCAGGCGCCGCCCCTGGAGCTTGGCCGCGAGCCCGCCGGGGCCGGCGACGAAGCCGCCCATGCCCAGCACCACCCGCGCCCCGCGGCGGCTGAGGATGCCGGCGGCCGCACGCACGGCGGCGGCGAGCTTCACAGGCGCCGTCAGCAGGGCCTTGGCGCCCTTGCCGCGTATGCCCTGGATACCGACCCACTCCATCTCGAAGCCCTGCGCCGGCACAAGGCGCGCCTCCATGCCGGCGCGGGTGCCGATCCAGAACACCTCGGCGCCGCGCGCGCGCAGCACCTCGGCCACGGCGAGGGCTGGGAACACATGGCCGCCGGTGCCGCCGGCCATCACCGCGACGCAAGGACCGAGGGGCGAGGGCCGACGCTCGGCGCGGTGCGGGCGCGCCCTGCTCGACCCTGCGTCCTGCGTGCCGGGCCGCTGCATCATCCACGTCGCCATGTCGCCCCCCGCTCACGTTTCTGCCGTTCCCGCAACGGCCGATCAGAGGGTGCCGGGCGCTCGCGGTGCAAACCGCCCTCCGGAATCGGGTCCACCGTCCGGCGCCGGAGCTCGAAGTCGATGCGCAGCAGCACGCCGACGGCCATCGCGGCCACGATCAGCGCGTTGCTGCCGTAGCTCATGAATGGCAGGGGCAGGCCCTTGGTGGGCAGCAGGCCCGTGTTGACGCCGACGTTGATGAAGGCCTGCAGGCCGATGAGCAGCCCGAAGCCGTGCGCCGCATAGCAGCCGAACAAGTCCCCCTGCCGCCGTGCCCGGGCGCCGATGACGAAGGCCCGCCAGGTGATGTACGCAAACACCGCGACCACCACCAGCACGCCCACCAGGCCGAGCTCCTCGCCCATGACAGCCAGCAGAAAGTCCGTGTGCGCTTCGGGCAGGTAGAACTGCTTCTGGATGCCATTGCCCAAGCCGACGCCGAGCCATTCGCCGCGGCCGAAGGCGATCAGTGCCTGGCTCAGCTGGTAGCCGGTGTCGAAGGGGTCGTCGAAGGGCTTGACGAAAGACGTCACCCGCTGCAGCCGATAGGGCTCGATGATGATCAGCGCCGCGAGTCCGGCGGTGAGCAGCAGACCCAGCAAGACGAAGCTCAGCACGCTGACGCCGCCGAGGAACAACAGCGCCATAGCGGTAGCCAGGATCACCGCCGTGGTACCGAAGTCCGGCTGCGCCATGATCAGCATGCCGGCGATACCGACCAACAGCATGGGCCGCAGAAAGCCCATCAGGCTGGTGCGCACATCCAGCTCCCGGCGCACCAGATAGCCGCTCAGATAGATCACGGCCGTGAACTTGACCAGCTCGGATGGCTGCAAATTGATGAGGCCGAGCGGAATCCACCGGGTGGCGCCGTTGACCGTGCGCCCGACCCCGGGCACCAGCAAGAGTACCAGCAGCCCGATGGCGAGCAGCATCAACAGCGGCCCGGCGTTTTCCCAGACCTTACTCGGCACCGCAAAGCAGACGGCGCCGCAGGTGAGCGCCAGTGCCAGCGCCACGCCGTGTCGCAGCACGAAGAAAAAAGGGTCGTCGTAGTTGCGGTCCGCCATGGGCATGGAAGCCGACGTGACCATGACAAAGCCGAGCCCGAGCAGGCAGAGCACCGCTACCAGCAGCCCTGCATCCAGTATCGCGGGGCTGCGCTCGGAGCGCCGCCGCAGGCCCGCGCTCGCTTCGGGCGCTAGTACTTGACTCATGGCACCCACCTCGCCACCGCCTCGGCGAAGGCGCGGCCACGCTGACGGTAGTCGTCGAACATGTCGAAGCTTGCGCAGGCCGGCGACAGCAGCACGCAGTCCCCGGGCTGCGCCAGCGCGGCGGCCTGGCGCACCGCAGTATCCATATCGGCGGCCCGGTGCAGCGGCACGGTGTCTGCCAATGCGGCGGCGAGGTCGTCGGCATCGCGGCCAATGAGCACCACCGCACGCGCCGCCCGACGGATGGCGTCGGGCAGCAGCGAGAAGTCCGCGTCCTTACAGTCGCCGCCGGCGATGAGCACGGCCTTGCGCCGCTTCGGCTCCGGCACCAGCCCCGAGAGCGCTGCCACCGTCGCGCCTGGATTGGTGCCCTTCGAGTCGTTGATCCAGCGGATGTCGTTGTGATCGGCCACTAGCTCGCTGCGGTGGGGCAGCCCGCGGAAGCGCCGCAGCACATCCAGCATGGGCTCACGCGGCAGCCCGCAGCACTCGCCGAGTGCCAGTGCCGCGAGTGCATTGGCCAGGTTATGGGTGCCCGGCAGCACGAGGTCGTCCACCGCCAGCACCGGCTCGCCGCCGCGGCAGATCCAGTCGGCCCCTCGATGGCTGCACAGACCCCAGTCGTCGGCTGCCGCCGGCGCCCCCAACGCAAAGCCCGTTTGCTCGGCCACCCCCGCGGCAAGCCGCTGCGAAGCGGCATCGTCGCGATTCACCACGGCGCGCGACGCGTGCCGGAAGATGCGCTGCTTCGCGGCGCCGTAGGCGGCGAGGTCCGGATAGCGGTCCATGTGATCCGGCGAGAGATTCAACACCGTCGCCACTGCCAAGGGCAGCGAATACGTGGTCTCCAGCTGGAAGCTGGAGAGCTCGACGACGTAGAGCTCGACATCGTCGGCGAGCAGACTGAGCACTGGCTCGCCGAGGTTGCCGCCAACACCGGTGCGCCTGCCCGCCGCCAACGCCATTTGCCCGAGCAGCGTCGTCACCGTGCTCTTGCCGTTGGTGCCCGTGATGCCCACCACCGGCGCTGCCACGGCCTGGGCGAAGAGCTCCACGTCCCCCACGACGGGGGTGCCGCCGGCGATCGCCTTGGCCACAGCGGGTATCGTCAGCGCCAGGCCCGGCCCGACGATGACCACGTCCGCGGCGGCGAAGGCAGCGTCGTCGAAGCCGCCGAGCATGACCGCCACATCCGGCAGCTCCTCGCGCAATGTCGCCAGCGCCGGCGGCGCGTCTCGGCTGTCGGTGACGGCGACGGTGGCGCCATGGCCGTGCAGCCAGCGCGCGCAGGACAGCCCGGTTGGGCCCAGGCCCACCACCAAGGCCTTGATGCCGGCCAGGGCGGCGGGTGTCAGGTCCGGGATTGTGGGCTCGTGCGCGGTCATCGGATCTTCAGACTCGCGAGGCCGATGAGGACGAGGACAACGGTGACGATCCAGAAGCGCACGATGACCCGCGGCTCCGGCCAGCCCTTCAGCTCGTAGTGGTGGTGCAGGGGCGCCATGCGAAAGAGGCGCTTGCCGGTCAACTTGTACGAGGCCACCTGCAGCATCACCGAGACCGTCTCCAGCACGAAGATGCCGCCCATGATGAAGAGCACCAGCTCCTGCTTGGCGACGACGGCCACGGCGCCGAGGGCGGCCCCGAGGGCCAGTGCCCCGACGTCGCCCATGAATACCTGCGCCGGATAGGTGTTGAACCACAAAAAGCCCAAGCCGGCCCCGGCGATGGCGCCGCAGAAGATCACCACTTCGCCCACATCCGGCACATAGGGGATGCGCAAATAGTCGGCGATCTCGGTATTGCCGGCGGCATAGACCATAATGCCGAGGCCTCCGGCCACCATCGCGGTGGGCACCACCGCGAGGCCGTCGAGCCCGTCGGTGAGGTTCACCGCATTGCTGGCACCGACGATCACGAAATACGCGAACAGGATGAACAGTGGCCCGAGCTGAATGCTCACGTCCTTCAGATAGGGCACCAGCAGCGCCGTCTCGCTCGGCGTCGTGGCACTCAAATAGAGGTACAGCGCCGCCGACAGGCCGACGACGGTCTGCCAGAAATACTTCCAGCGCCCCGGCAGCCCCTTGGGGTCCTTGAGCACCAGCTTGCGATAGTCGTCGACGAAGCCGATGGCCCCGAAGCCCGTGGTGGTGAGAAGCACCACCCAGACGAAGCGATTGGAGAGATCCGCCCACAGCAGGGTACTGAAGCCGATGGCCACCAGCATGAGGGTACCGCCCATGGTGGGCGTCCCGGCCTTGGAGAAGTGGCTCTCCGGGCCATCGTCGCGTACCACCTGCCCCACCTTGTAGCTGCTGAGCCAGCGGATCAGCGGCCGTCCCACCAGCAGCGAGACGCCGAGGGCCGTCAGCACGCCGAGGATGGTGCGCAGGGTCAGGTAGCGGAAGACGTAGAAGCCGCTGTCGAACTGCCCCAGCCAGTCGGTGAGCCAAAGCAGCATCAGCAGGCACTCCATCGTGGAAGGGCTGAGGGCTGAGGGCTGAGGGTCGTCTCGGCTCGGGCGGCCTCGGGCCGGCGTGTCCGGCGGATGGCTGACGCGCTTCGGTGCTTTGCTCCCGGGGCCAGACGCTCCTCGCTCCTCGCCCCTCGCCCCTCGCTCCTGCTTCCCTCCCTGGCAACGGCGTCGCGGCCGTCGCAGCGCTCCCCCCGAAGCGCAGCGAGCCACCGGCCGCGACTGTCGCCGCGCCTGTCTGCGGCGCGCTTTGCGAGGCTCGGTACCGGGATCACCGGCAGCGATAGGTCCCCGGCGAGACGCGCCAATTCCGTCTCGCCCCAGTCCGCATCGGGCTCCGCGGCATGGACCAGCCCGTGAGTGCGACGCCCGGCGCAGGCGAGGAACAGGCAGCCGGGCCGCGCCTGAGCGCTGTGCAGCGTCAGATCGGACACCCGCGGGCCGGACTCGAAGGGCAGCACGGCAAAGCCCCCGAGCAGCTCGGCCAAGGGCCAGCTCGCCGCGCTCGGCGCACGCTGAACGCCGGCCATGCTCATTCCTCGCCCTCGCGCTTGAGCCCGGCGAGCAGCAGCTCCGCCTGCGGGTCGTCCGGCGGCACGTTGTAGAGCCGCAGCGCCGCCTGCATGACCTTGGCGAACGCGGGTGCGGCGACAATGCCGCCGTAGTAGGACTCGCCGCGGGGCTCGTCCACCATCACGACCATGACAAAACGCGGCTGTGAGATGGGCGCCAGGCCGGCGAAGACGGATTGATACTTGCCGGCGGCATAGCCGCGTCCGGTGGCCTTCTTGGCAGTGCCCGTCTTGCCGCCGACGCGGTAGCCCGGAATCTTGGCGCGACGCGCCGTGCCTTTGTTCGACACCACGGTCTCCATCATGGCGCGCACGGCCCTTGCGGTGTCGACGGAAAACACCCGCTCTCCGGCAGGCACCACATCCCGTCGGCGCAGGGACACGGGCAGGCGCACGCCGTCGTTGGCGATCACGGCATAGGCCTGGGCCAGCTGCAGGGAGGTGACGTTGAGGCCGTAACCGAAGGCCAGGGTGGCATGCTCGAAGCGCGACCAGCCCTCGTAGTGCGGCAGGAAGCCGGTGCGCTCCCCCGGGAACTCGACACCCGTGATGCGCCCGAAGCCGAGCCGCCCATAGCTCTGCCAGAGCACGGCGCGGTCCATGCTGTGGGCGATCTTCACAACACCCACGTTGCTCGACTTGGTGACCACGCTGGTGGCCGTGAGCAGGCCGTAGTTGCGAATGTCGCGCACGCGGTTTGCGCCTACGCGCAGTACTCCGGGGGCGGTGCTCACGGGCGTACGCGGGCTGATGACTCCCGCCTCCAATGCTGTCGCCACCACTAACGGCTTCATCGTCGAGCCGGGCTCGAAGACGTCGGTGAGCGCGCGATTGCGGCGGCTCTCTACCGGCTCGCTGCGCGCTGCATTGGGATTGAAGGCCGGCTGGTTGACCATCGCGAGCACTTCGCCCGTGGTCACGTCCAGCAATACCGCAGTGCCGGACTTGGCGCGATGCTCGGCCACGGCGCGCTTGAGCTCACGGTAGGCCAGGAACTGCAGCCGCCGGTCCAGACTCAGGACCACGTCCTCGCCATGGGACGGGGGCTTGATCTGCTCGACCTCTTCCACCACCCGTCCACGGCCATCCTGGATCACCCGGCGCTTGCCCGGGTCGGCCCGCAGCCTGTCTTCGAACACCAGCTCGATGCCTTCTTGGCCGATATCGTCGACATTGGTGAAGCCCACCACCTGGCCGAAGATCTCACCGCCTGGATAGAAACGGCGGTACTCGGTGTCGGTGCCGATGCCGGCGATGCGGTAGCTATCGGTGACCTCGCGCACGGCTTCGGAGCAATGGGGCTCCACTCGCCGGCGCAGGTACATGAAGCGCCGCCCTTGCTCGACGTAGGCGTCGAGCCGCGCCGAGAGGTCGTCCACCGGCACCTCCAGCGCAGTTGCCAATGGCGGCAGGGCCTCGGGTCGCCGGGCGAGCTGTTGCGGGTCCGCCCAGATGGTGGACATAGACGTGCTGATGGCCAGCGGCTCGCCATTGCGATCCGTCACCATGCCGCGGCGTGCGGCGATCTCGCGCTCGCGCAGGAAACGCTTCTCGCCTTCGTCGCGCAGGAACTCGTGCTCCAGCACCTGGCGATGGAAGGCCGCACCAACCACGGACAGGCAGGCGGCGGTGAGCATCAGACCGAGCACCGCCCGGCGTACCGCGAAGTTCGGCGGCCGTCGCCGCGCCATCTCGACCCGGTGCATCCGGGCCTTCATACGCTCGCGGGCTCGGCCGGGCTCAAAGCGCATCGTCAGCCTCCGGTACGGCGACCTCAACCACCCGCACCTCGCCGCCGGCGGGCATGATCATGTCGAGCTGGGTGCGCGCGTTGTCCTCGATGCGCGTGTGGGAGGTCAGCGCCGCCTCCTGGATCTGCAAGCGCCCCCATTCCACGTCCAGGGCATCGCGCTCTGCGCGCACCTGCTGCAGGGTCCCGAACTCCTCCCGGGTCAGGTACTTCACGTGAATGACCGCCACACCGGAGGCGAGCACCGCAGCGGCGAGCATCAGGGCCACCACCAGCCCTGCGCGGGCGCCGCCGGAACCTTGCTGCCTGCTCATGCCAGGCGCTCCGCCGCCCGCAGCACCGCGCTGCGTGCCCTGGGATTGGCCCGCACCTCGTCGTCGCCGGGGCGCACCGCGCCGCCAATGGGCCTGAGGCGGCGCGGCACCTGGTCGTCGGTGATGGGCAGCCCCTTCGGCAGGGACGCACCGCGGGATTCGTCGCGGATGAAGCGCTTGACGATACGATCCTCTAGGGAATGGAAGCTGATCACCACCAGCCGCCCGCCGGCGGCGAGCCAATCACAGGCGCCGGCGAGCAGCGCGCGGAGCTCGTCGAGCTCGGCGTTCACTTGGAGGCGCAGGGCCTGGAAGGTACGTGTGGCCGGGTGCTTGCCCGGCTCTCGGGTCGGCACCGCACGCTCGCACAGCGCGGCGAGCTGCCCGGTGGTGGTGATGGGAGACTCGCCTCGCGCCGCGCAGACGGCTCGGGCGATGCGCTTGGCAAAGCGCTCCTCGCCATAGTCCTTGAGCACGCGGGCGATGTCGCGCTCGGCCGCGGCGGCCAGCCAGTCGGCGGCGCTGGTGCCGGCACTCGGGTCCATGCGCATGTCGAGCGGGCCTTCGGCGCTGAAGGCAAAGCCGCGCTCGGGGCTGTCGAGCTGCGGCGAGGACACGCCGAGGTCCGCCAACAGCCCGTTCACGCGCCCCGAAAGCCCGGCGCTGTGCACCAGGCGCGACAGCTCGCCGAAGCGCGCCCGGCGCAGCGTCAGACGCGGCTCGGCAGCCGCAAGCGCCGCACCGGCGGCGACGGCGTCCGGGTCGCGGTCCACCGCCAGCAGCCGGCCACCGGAGCCGAGGCGCTCCAGGATGGCGCGCGCGTGCCCACCGCGACCGAAGGTGGCGTCCACATAGACGCCATCCGCTCTTACCCCCAAGGCCTGCATGCTCTCCCCCAACAGGACCGGTATGTGTTCTCGCGAGTCCATGCGGATTGGTCTTATCTGATTATTTCGGCCGCCTGCCCGTCCGCGGGTGGCTGTCGCCTCGATGCATTGCCCCGCCCGGCTCGGGGTCGGGGTCGGGGTCGGGGTCGGGCGCTAAAGCCGGAAATCGGCAAGCTCCGGCTCCTCGGCCAAGGCCGCGGCGGCGAGCTCGCGATCGCGCTTCTGCTGCTCCGCCCAGGCGTCTTTGCGCCATAGCTGGTAGCGGTTCCCCACCCCGATCAGGACTGCTTCTTTCTCCAATCCCGCCAGGGTCCGCTGTGCCGGCGTCAGCAGCACCCGTCCCTGGGTATCGAGCTTCGCGTAGCTCGCGTAGCCGAGCAGGGTGCGCTGCAAGGCCTCGGTGGTGGGCTTGAGGCTCGGCAATTGGTTCAGCCGGTCCGCTAGCTCGTCGAAGTAGGGCTCGGGGTACACCAGCAGGCGGTCCCCCAGATCGGCCGTGACGACGACGCGCGAGCAACAGAGCTCTTCGAGCTTCGCGCGCTCCGTTGCCGGAATGGCGATGCGCCCCTTGGCGTCGAGGCTCAAAAAGAATGTCCCGTAGAACCTCATGGGCCTCGACCGCGTCGGCTGCGCACATCCACTCTACAATGCCCCAGAACTCCCCACTTCTCCCCACTTGCCCGGCAGTTTAGGAGAGCGGCAGCGTGCGGTCAAGGGCTTGCCGTGCTCTTTTTCGCTGCCATGTCAGAAACTTAACCTCATAATCTAAAGCGGCTAGTAAAGCACCCAATGGCCGGCCTTATCAAAGACATAGTTGTCCATCTTAAAGCGCGCACTGAGCTTGACATACGGCCACGGATGGCAGGCCGAGCGGGCGCCCGGGCGGGATCGGGGAGAGAAGTGGGGAGGGGTGCCAGGCGCCGCGTCTGCGGCAGCAAAGCGGCGTGCCAGGCGGCCTGCTCGGCATCGACCGCCCGCTGTCGCTTGGCTGCATCGGCCTCCCGGGCTGCCTGCGGTGGCACCGCGCCGCCGTCTCGGCGGCTCGCTCACCGTTTCGTGCACTAGCGCACAGCTTGCTGGGGGCTCGAACCGACATCCACACCGGATTCGGGGGCGCGCGATGTCCGCGCGCCGGGCGATGTGATGGCCAGCGCGGAAGAAGAAGAAGGAGGAGCCGGCCGATAAGCCGGGTTCTGTCGCGGGCAGTCATTCATCTGGGGCGTACGTCGCCGCACGCCTCTTGCGACCTACCCGGGAGCGCCTGCGGGCCGCAGGCTGCGGCAGCGGCTGTGACGCCGCGCCGCGTGCTCCCCTATTTGGTCTTGCTCCGGGTGGGGTTTACCGTGCCGCCGCGTGTTGCCACCGGCGCGGTGCGCTCTTACCGCACCTTTTCACCCTTACCACCTGCCGTGCAGCAGGCTCGGCGGTCTGTTTTCTGTGGCACTTTCCGTGGGCTCGCGCCCCCCAGGCGTTACCTGGCACCCTGCCCTGTGGAGCCCGGACTTTCCTCCCTCCCGCGCCCGGCAGGCCGGCCGCGGGAGCGCGACTGCCTGGCCGACTCCCCACGCAGTATTCTACGCCGAGTCAGCCTGGCGTGCCGGGAAAGACTCAGTCCCCACGCGCCGCGAGCGCCCGCCGGTAGAGGTCGTTGCGGCTGCCGCCGGTTATCCGCGCGGCGAGGGCCACGGCCTGCTTCAGCGGCAGCTCGGCGGCGAGGATGTCAAGCACGCGCTGCTCCTCGGCGGCGGCGCCCGCTTGGTCCGTGTCCCGCAGCCCGGCCACCAGGATCACCACCTCGCCCCGCTGTTGCTCGGGGTCCGCCGCCACCTGCGCCGCCAGCTCGGGCAGCGCCCCGTCCAACAGGGTCTCGAAGCGCTTGGTGAGCTCGCGGGCCAGCACGGCCGGCCGCGGACCCAGCACCGCTGCCAGGTCCGCCAGTGTCGCCGCGGCGCGCCGGCCGGCCTCGAACAGGATCAGCGTGCCGGGCTCCGCGGCCACGGCGCCGATCCATTCCCGCCGCGCCCGCTCGGTGCGGGGCGGGAAGCCGAGGAAGAGGAAGCGGTCACTGGGCAGACCGGCGGCGGAGAGGGCACAGATGGGCGCACTCGGACCGGGCACGGGCAGCACCCGAATGCCCGCGGCGCGGGCGCCGCGCACCAGCACATAGCCGGGGTCGCTCACCAGCGGAGTGCCGGCGTCGCTGATCAGTGCGATGGACTCGCCGGCGGCGAGGCGCTCCAGGAGCTTCGGTGTCTGGGCGGCCTCGTTGTGCTCGTGGTAAGCGACCAGCGGCGTGGCGATGCCGAAATGCGTGAGCAGCGGGCGGCTGTGGCGGGTGTCCTCGCAGGCGATCAGATCCACATTGGTCAGGATCTGACAGGCACGCGGGGTCATGTCGCCCAGATTGCCGATGGGCGTGGCCACCACATAGAGTACACCCGCTTCGCCGCTCACCGGCTGCCTCGCTCAAGTATCGTTTCACCCCAAGGCGGCGCCAGGCCCCGGACCGGCTCGACGCGAGCCGCCGGCATCGGCTGCCGCGCCGCCACAGGGTCAGTGTGCTGACAGCCCGCGACAAGGGCAAGGGCGCCGGCACACGCTCCCGGCAGCGGCCGCGCTATGCTAGGGATGAGCAGCCACCAGCAGCGCAGGCGCCGTCATTCAGCATGCTCCGATCACGCGGCAACAAGCAGGCCACCGGCGCCCGGCACGAGGAGGCCGCGCGCCGCCACCTGGAGCGCCGAGGACTGCGCTTCGTCGCCGCCAATGCCCGCTGCCGGCAGGGCGAGCTGGACCTCGTCATGCGCGACGGCGACACCCTGGTGTTCGTGGAGGTGCGCTACCGCGCCAGTGCTCGCTTTGGCGGCGCCGCCGCCAGCGTCGATCGGCGCAAGCAGGCGCGGCTGGTGGCCGCCGCAGGGTATTATCTGAGCCGTCACCCGACGGATCTGCCCTGCCGCTTCGACGTCGTCGCCATCAGCGCCGACGGGCAGGTGCAATGGATCCGGCATGCCTTCGACGGAGCTCCCGCATGAACGGAACCCGACCCCCGCGCATCCCCTCGCTCACCGCCGCCCTGGTCCTTGCGGCCACGGCGGTCCTGGCGCTGCCGGGCTGCGGCCCCATGGTGGTGGCCGGGGCCACCTACAGCGCCGCCGTGGTCTATGACCGGCGCAGCGCCGATGTGGTGCTCGACGACGAGATCATCGAGCTGCAAGCCCGCGATGCCTACTTCAAGAACCCGGACCTCAGCGAGGACAGCCAGCTCAAGGCCACCAGTTACAACCATACCGTCCTCATCACCGGCCAGGCCGAGACGGCGCAGATCGCCGATCGGTACGCGCGGGTGGTGGCGCAACTCCCCAAGGTGAAGCAGGTCTACAACGAGGTCGAGATCGGCCCCATGATCGGCATCGGGCAGTTGGGTAAGGACGCCATGCTCACCTCCCGGGCCAAGCTGGCCATCCAATCCATCAAGCTCCCCGGCTTCGACGCCCTGCGGGTCAAGGTGGTCACCGAAAACGGCGTCATCTACCTGATGGGGCTGGTGACGCCGGAAGAAGGCGACGCCACCGCAGAGAAGGTGCGCCGCATCCCGGGCGTGCAGCGCGTAGTGAAAGTCTTTGAATACATCGAGCCCAAACGCCCGGCCCAATCAACCGCCGCTGCCTGAGGCCGCGCGCCAGGCGCTGGCGGACGCCGTCGGCGCCGGCGGCCTGCTCACCGACCCCGCCGACTGCTGGCCCTACGGCTACGACAACAGCCGCCGGCAGTGCCTGCCGCAGGCGGTGGCCTTCGTCACCGACGCCGAGCAGGTGGCCGCCGTGGTGCGGGTCTGCAACGCGCACCGCATCCCGCTCACCGCCCGTGGGCTCGGCACCGGCACCACCGGCGCCACGGTGCCGGAGCCGGGCGGCGTGGTCGTCTCCTTCGAGCGCATGAGCCGCATCCTCGCCATCGACCCGGCGAACCGCCTGGCCGTGGTGGAGCCCGGGGTGGTGAACGACGACCTCCAGCGCGCGGCGGCCGAGCACGGCTTCTTCTGGCCGCCGGACCCCACCAGCGCCGCGGTGTGCACCATCGGCGGCAACCTCGCCTACAACGCCGCCGGCCCCAAGGCCGTCAAATACGGCACGCCGCGGGAGAATACCCTGGGGCTCGAGGCCGTCACCGGCACCGGCGAGCGGCTGCGCACCGGCGTCATGACCAGCAAGGGCGTAGTGGGCTACGACCTGACTAGGCTCATCATCGGCTCCGAGGGGACGCTGGCCCTGGTGACCCGGGCGACGCTGAAGCTCACGCCCCTGCCGGAGGCCAAGCGCACCCTGCGCGCCACCTACCGCGACATCCACAGCGCCGCCGCCGCGGTGGCCGCCATCATGGCCCAGCCCATCACCCCCTGCGCGCTGGAGTTCATGGACGCCGCCGCCATCGACATGGTGCGCCGGTTTTCCGACTTGGGCGTGCCGGACGGCACCGGTGCGCTCCTGATGATCGAGGTGGACGGCCCCGCCGACTGCGTGGACGCGGCCGCCGAGGACGTGGGCGCCGCCGCGCGCAACGACGGACTCATCGAGCTCGCCGTCGCCGCCGACAAGGACGAGATCGCAGCTTTGTGGCGCACGCGCAAGGCGCTGTCGCCGGCGCTGCGCCACGTGGCGCCGAAGAAGATCAACGAGGACGTGGTGGTGCCCGTGGCCCGCATCGCCACCTTCATCGACGGCCTGGAGCACCTCTCGCGCGAGCACGCCATCACCATCGTCAACTTCGGCCACGCCGGCAACGGCAACATCCATGTCAACCTCCTGGTGAACCCCGACGACCCCGACGAAATGGCCCGCGCCGCCGTTTGCCTGAGCGCCGTCTTCGACCTGGTCGTCGAGCTCGGCGGCACCCTCTCCGGCGAGCACGGCGTGGGCCTGGAGAAGCGCGACTTCGTCGACCGCGAGCTGGACCCTGTGGCCATGGACCTCATGCGCGCCATCAAGCGCCAGTTCGACCCCAACGGCATCCTCAACCCGGGCAAGGGCTTGCCGCCTGCCTGAGCACAGGCTCACGTCCTAGCGTGGCGGCGTGGCGATACTGGAATTTACACATCCAAGCACACCAATCAGGGTGCCAAACATACGCACAAACATCGAGCTACGACCACAAGGCATTGCGCACGGAAGACTAACGTGTATCTGATCGATACCTCGGTATGGATCGACAGCCTGCGCAATCAGGACAACGCAGCTGGCAAGATCCGACCGCCGCCTCCATAACCTGGGCAACGCCAAGCTTTCTGCACAGCCCAAAATGCTCCTCCTGCTCGACAACGGCTCCCGCCGCCCCGCCGCGACCCGCAATCTCCGCCGCCTCGCCCACCACTTGAGCGAGCAGCTCGGCACCGAGGTCCAGCCCGTCTCCGCCCTGCATGCCTCGCGCATTCCGCCCGAGGAGCTGGACGGCATGCCGGCGCAGACGCTGGAGCCCTTCCTGCGTGCGCAGGTGGCCGCCGGCGAGGATAGCTTCGGCATCGTGCCGCTCTTCTTCGGGCCGAGCCGGGCCATCAGCGCCTTCGTGCCCGAGGTCGCAGGCCGGGTCGCCGCCGAGGTGGGCCCGCTGGAGGTGCGGGTGGCCGATGCGCTGTGCCCGCTGCCGGCGGGCGAGCCGCTGTTGGTGGAGATCCTCGCCGATCAGGTCCGCAGGGTTTTGCCGGCGCACGGCAGCCCTGCCGTCGACGTCCTGCTGGTGGACCACGGCTCGCCGCTGCCGGCGGTGACCGCGGTGCGCCATTGGCTCGCCGAGGGCTTGGCTGCGGCGCTGGCCGACACGCCCGACACCAAGATCGAAGTCGGCGAGGCAGTCATGGAGCGCCGCGAAGGCGCCGAGTACGCCTTCAACGGCCGCCTGCTCGCCGAGGCCCTGGCGGAGCTGGGCGCAGCGGCCTCAGGCGAGCAGCCCCGGCAGGTGGTGCTGGCCATGGAGTTCATCTCCCCCGGCCGGCATGCGGGACCCGGCGGCGACATCGCCGACATCGTCGCCGAGGCCGAGGCCGCCCACCCCGGGCTCCAAGTCCGCATCAGTGAGCTGATCGGCGAGCATCCGCGATTCGTCGATCTGCTCGCCGCACGCGCCGCGGGCCTCGAGGAACGCGGGCCTATCGAGCTGCCGCAAGGGTGACCCTGAATTCAGACATCCGATCACGCAGAGCGGACGTTGATGAAATAGGTGGCGAAGCGCCTGCGATGATCCCACAATGCGCGCCCCATCTCGGTCCGACGCGCATCCCTCACCCGTGAAGCACTGGCTCTGGCTCTCTCTCGTCGTCCTGCTGCTGGACCAGGCCAGCAAGTGGCTGGTGCTCGCGTGGCTCGAGCCCTACCAGGTGGTCGAGCTGGTGCCGAATCTGAATCTGACGCTGATGTTCAACACCGGCGCCGCCTTCAGCCTGCTGTCGGACGCCGGCGGCTGGCAGCGCTGGCTGTTCGCGGCCTTCGCGCTGGCGGTGACCCTGGTGCTGGTGGTCTGGCTGCTGCGCCTGAAGCCGGGCGAGGGCTGGCTCGCGGCGGGGCTCGCGCTCATCGTCGGCGGCGCCGTGGGCAACCTGGTGGATCGCATGCTGCTGGGGCACGTGGTGGACTTCATCCAGGTCTACCTGCCCTTCATTCCGCTGGCGCTGTTCAATCCCTGGCCGTCATTCAACGTCGCCGACAGTGCCATCACCATCGGCGTGGTGATGCTGATTATCGAAAGCCTGAGGGGCGAGCGCAGACACGACACCGCGGCCGAGCGCTGAATCGGCGGCGACTGCCCGCCCTCGAGCCGCTTCGCGCACTGCTTTACCGCTTTGACCCCGCGAGCACCGCCGGCGGGATGCCGGCGCGGGGGTCAGCGGCTGCGGATCAGCGACTGGGGGTCATTCCTTGGGCGGCACGTAGCCTTCGGGCATCGCGGCTCCCTCGCCGAAGAAGTACTTCTCCATCTGCTCCTCCAGGAACTTGCGCGCCTTCGGGTCCATGGGGCTCAGGCGGTTTTCGTTGATGAGCATGGTCTGGTGCTTCAGCCAGTCGCCCCAGGCCTGCTTGGAGACGTGCTCGAACACGCGCTTGCCGATCTCGCCGGGGTAGGGCTGGCGCTCCAGTCCTTCGGCCTCGTGGCCGAGCTTCACGCACTGAACCATTCGTGTCATTGGGCTTCTCCGTTGTCGTGGGATGCGGTGCGGGCATCGGCGCTTTGCAGCTGGGCGACGGCGTCGTCGAGGAGCCGACGGATGGGCGCCGGCAGTCCGAGGTCGCCGGGTTGCGCCGGGTCCACCCACAGGCCCCCTAGCGCCTCGGCGACCCGGTCCGCCGTCGCCGACCCGGCGGCGCCCGCAGGCGGCGCTTGGTCTCCGGGGAGATTCAGCAGCACCGCGTCGATGTCCAAGTGAAAGTGGGTGAAGGAATGCCTGCGCGGAGCCAGCATTTCAAGCCGCGCCGGGCCCGTGCCCAGGCGCTGCCGGCACCAGTCCGCGGCGGCGTCGGCGACGGGCCGCTCCGGCTGCGGCTGCGCCAGCGCCGGCGGCACCCAAAGACCGCCCCAGACGCCGCTGGGCGCTCGGCGCTCCAGGAGCAGGCGCCCGTCCGGCGCCACCACCAGCAGCAGACAGGTGCGGCGCACCGGGTTGTCGCGCTTCGGCTTGGGCGCCGGATAGTCGCGCTGGGCGCCTTGGTGCAGTGCGATGCAATGCGCCGCGACGGGACAGCGCCCGCACGCAGGCGAGGTGCGGGTGCACAGGGTGGCGCCGAGGTCCATCATCGCCTGGTTGTAGGCGGCGACCCGCGCCGCGGGCGTCAGAGCGTCGGCGAGCCGCCAGAGCCGGGCCAGCACATCGTTCTTGCCGGGCCACCCCGGCACCGCGAAGCAGCGCGCCAGCACCCGCTTGCAATTGCCGTCCAGGATGGGCTCGCGCTCGCCATGGGCCAGGGAGCGAATGGCGCCGGCGGTGGAGCGGCCGATGCCCGGCAGTGCCGTCAGGGACGCCATGTCCCGCGGCAGCTCCCCGCCGTGCTCGGCCATCACCAGGCGGGCAGCCTTGTGCAGATTGCGGGCGCGGGCGTAGTAGCCGAGACCGGACCACAGGTGCAGCACGGCGTCCTGGTCCGCCGCCGCCAGCGCCGCCGGGTCCGGGAAGCGCGCCATGAAGCGCTCGAAGTAGGGAATCACCACGGCCACCTGCGTCTGCTGGAGCATGATCTCCGAGACCCAGACCCGATAGGGCGTCGCCGGGCGCTGCCAGGGCAGACCCTTGCGGCCGTGCTCGTCGAACCAGGCCAGCAGCGCCGCGGCGAAGTGCGCCGCCTGCCATGGCTCCGCGGGCAGCTCCGCGAGGAGATCGGTCCGGTTTGCGCGCGGCTGCATCGAGTCGCCTGCCAAGCGGGCTTAGAGCCCGAACAGGTTGCGCAGGCCCTCTTCCAGGCCCTGCACCCCAGTGGCGTCCTCCAGCTGCTCCAGCACGTTGCCGTCGCCGTCCAGGTGACGGCGGGCGGCGCGGCGCGCGGCCTCGGCCACGGCGGGGCCGAGCTCGGCATCCACCTCGGGCGCGGTGACGGGGCCCGTGATGCGGATCGGTACCTGGATACCGGCGAGGCCCTTCAAATCCGGCCCGTCCGGCGGCTGCACCAGGGTCGCGGTGACATCGGCCTGCACGCGCTCCGCGGGCAGGTCCAGGGCGCCGGTGCCGGCGAGGGCGAAGAGCCGCACGCGGCCGTCGATGTCTTGACTGCGGAAGACGCCGTCCTCGCCGTCGGCGCTGAGCCCCAGCCGCGAGATGGCGAGGGTGTCCGGCGTGACCTCGATGCCGACGGTGGACAGCAGCGGCCCGAAGCTCGCAGCCGCCCGGTCCAGCGCCGCCAGCCGGCCGTTTGCCACGCGCAGGCGCAGGCTGCCGGAGAGGTCGCGGCGCAACGCTTCCGTATCGCTGCCGGCGGCGGCGAGCTCCGCGGTCAGATAGGCGGTGCCCGTCATCTGCGGCTCTCCCTGGAGGTCTGTCAGCAGTGCGCCGAGGTCGGCGCCCGTCGCCTCGCCGCGCAGCGTCTGTCGAGGGGGTGCGGCGGGGCGCTGCATGCGCTCGATTCGGGCCTTGAGGGTGCCGCCGTAGAAGGCGCCAGCGGCGATGTCCAGGACGGTGTGTCGGCCCTGCTGGAGCGCGTTGACGCCGAGATCGCCGTAGGCGAGCGCGCCCGCCCGCAGCGACTCGGCGCCCAGATCCAGCACCAGGTCCGCTGCATCCGGCCCCTGCGGCAGCGCCGGCAAATCCGGTTGCGCCGGGCCGGGTGCCGCCGCCTCGGCGATGGCTGCGCAGTCGGCGCCGGCCAGGCTGGAAGCCGCGGCGTCCGGGGCGCTCTGTGCCGGCGCCCGCAGGTAGGGATCGAGGTCCAGCCGGTCCAGGCGCAGCGCCGCCGCGGCCCGGGGCGCTTGGCCCAGCCGCAGGCTGGCGGCGGCGCGGGCCTGGCTGTCGTCCAGGCGCAGCGCCAGGGGTGCGACGTCGAGCCGACCCGCGACGAGCTCGACATCGACGGCGGCGGCGACACACCGCAGGCGGTCCGCCGCGCCGGGGATGGGATCGTCCAGGTGGCGGGCGAGCCAGCGGCGCAGGTCCAGCGGCGCGAGCCTGAACCGAGCGCGGGCGGCGCCGACGGCGGATCGCGGCGCCGCGCCGGTGGCGGGCTCCAGGACTAGCTCCCCGCGCAGGTCCAGCTCACCCTCGGACAGCGCCAGGCCGCTCACGCGCCAGACCCCGGGGGCATTGCGCACGGCGCGCTCGGCGCTCAGCACCGGCGTCACGCCGAGCAGCGAGCCCAAGCGCAGATCGGCGCCCGCGAGCCGCAGCGGGGCCAGCGTCAGCGCCGGCAGGTCATCGGTCTCGGCCTGCGCGCCGAAGGTCAGGGTGCCGGCGAGGCGGCCGTCGTCGGTGATCAGCGGCAACAGCGCCAACACGGTGATCGGACCGGTGCCCGCCGAGCGCGGCGGCCGGCCGGGCTCGCCAAAGACGGGCCAGCTGAGCCGCCGGGCGCCCGCCGGATAGCGCAGGGTCAGCTCGGCGTCCCGCACCTCGGCGCTCGGTAAGCTCAGCGCCGCGAGCCAGTGGGGCATAGAGGGGGGCATGCGGGGGGGCGACATCCGGCGACGGGTCGGGGTCATCGATTGCAGGGCGATGCCGTCGGCCTGCAAGAGCACGGGCTCCGCGCGGCCCGACAGCAAAGGCGCCAGCGCCAGCTCCAGGCGCATGCGCTCGGCTGCGGCGAGCGGTGCCGCGGTATCACTGCCCGCCGCCAGGACGCGCACCGGACCCAGCACGATGCGCGGACGGGGCAGCAGGCGCAGATCGGCGACGGCGCCCACCCGCACCGGCAGGCCGAGCGCCAGACTCGCCTCCGCCTGGATACGCTCGCGCAGGGCCTCGCGGTCCACCAACGCCGGCGCGGCGGCGAGCAGCGCCGCCAGCACCAGCGCCAGTGCGCCCGCGGCGACCAACGCGACCCGCAGCGCTCGGCGCCTATCCGGCCCGGCGCTCATGGGCGCTCACCGCCGCAGCGCCAGCAGATGTCGAAGCTGCCGTCTACCAGCTCGCCGCAGCCGTGGCAGACCCAGGAGCCGGCGGGCTCACGATGCTGATCGTCCAGAAAGCGCCCGAGGAGCTCACGGGCGCGCTCGAGGTCGTCGTCGTGGACGATCCACACGGTCGGGTAGACATCCGCCGGCAGCTCGCCGATGGCGCCCGTGAGGTAGTCGCCGAGGATGGTGTTGTCGACCAGATGGCGGTCGAGGAAGTCGCTCAGCAGCTGGGCCTCGATACGGTTGGCGGCCTGGTAGAGTCGCTGCATGACGGCGGGGAAGCTGGAGCGGGTGATGGGAATCGAACCCACGTCATCAGCTTGGGAAGCTGAGGTTCTACCATTGAACTACACCCGCGTGGGCGGATGATTGTAGGCACGAGTTGGTTGCCGCGGCAAGGGCCGGGCGCGGGGCGAGCGATG
Organism: Thiohalocapsa halophila; assembly: GCF_016583825.1. GTDB lineage: Bacteria > Pseudomonadota > Gammaproteobacteria > Chromatiales > Chromatiaceae > Thiohalocapsa > Thiohalocapsa halophila. Next base: position 36,002 of record NZ_NRRV01000051.1, read on the forward strand.
AATTGAAGGAAAGGGCTGAGGGCTGAGGACGGGGGCTTGCGACTGAAGGTGTCTTGCTTGGCCCTCCGCCCTCCGAGCTTAGCCCCTCTCCCCCTCGTACATCCGCTCCACGGTGCCCTGATAGCGATCCAGCACCTGGTGGCGCTTGATCTTCATGGTGGGGGTCTGGAGGCCGTTGTCGATGGTCCAGGGCTCCAGCGTCAGGCCCACGCGGCGGATCTTGGCATAGCCGGGGAAGTCCGCCAGCGCCTCGCGCATGCGCCGGAGCATCTCCTTGTGCAGCTCCGGGTCGTCCAGGCTCGCCGGGTCTTCGGGGGCGAGGCCGTACTCCCGGGCCAGGCCGGGCCAGAGGTCGGCATTCAGCACCGCCAGCGCGCTGAGGTACGAATGCCCCTCGCCGATGACCATCACCTGCTCGAACAGCGGGTCCAAACCGAGCGCTATTTCCATGTCCCCCGGCGGCACCTTCTCGCCGTTGGAGAGCACCAGGATGTCCTTGATACGGCCGGTGATGTAGATGTAGCCGTTGTCGATGCGCGCTTGGTCTCCGGTGCGCAGCCAGCCGTCCGCGCTCATGATGCGGGCCGTCGCGGCATGGTTGTTCCAGTAGCCCAGCATGTTGCAGGGCCCCAGCACCTGCAGCTCTTCGTCCGGGCCGATGCGCGCGCGGATGCCCCGCAGCAGCCGGCCGACGCTCTGCGGGCGGTTGTCCTGAAGCGGGTTCACGGAGATCACGGGGCTGGTTTCCGTCAGGCCATAGCCCTGCAGCAGCGGCAGCCCGAGCCCGATGAAGACCCGCCCCACCTCGAACGGCAGCGCCGCGCCGCCGCTCACCGCCGCACGCATCCGCCCGCCGAGCCGCGCCATGACGGGCGCCGCCACCTTGCGCTTGAGCAGCGGCCAGAGCAGCAGCTTCGGGTGCCAGCCGCGGCGGCCCTGGCTCATCTCGAAGCGCAGCCAGCCGACGTCCACGGCGAGCCGAAACAGCCGCTGCGCGAGCTTGGAGCGGCCCTCCAGCTGGCCCTGGATGCGCTGGTAGACGCGCTCGAACACCCGCGGTACGGCGATGATCACCGTCGGGCGGATCACCTGCAAATCCTCGCCGAGCTGGGTGACGGAGCGGGCATAGGCCACCTCGGAGCCCGTCATCATGGGCAGGAACAGGCTCGCGGTGCGCTCCAGGGTGTGCGACATGGGCAGAAACGACAGGAACACGTCCTCCTGATAGACATCCACCACGGTGACGGCGCCGTGGGCGTTGCTCAGGATGTTGTGATGGCTCAGCATCACCCCCTTGGGCCGGCCGGTGGTGCCGGAGGTGTAGACGATGGTGGCGAGTGCGTTGGGGTCGCCGTCGCGCTGCTCCGCCGGCAGTGCGCGGCCGGCACCCGCCGCCGGCAGCCAGTCGGCGGCGGCCACCGTCCGCGGGTCCCCGGCGGCCTGCTGGCGGGCGCCCTCGCGGCCGTCGACGATCACCACCCGCTGCGGCCAGGGATCATCGCCGATGACCTCCGCGAGCCGACGCCAGCGGTTGGCGTCCTGGATGCAGAGCAGCTTCACCGCCGCGTCCTGGAGGATATAGGCGGCGTTGTCCGCACGGTCGTCGGTGTAGAGCGGCACCGTCACCAGCCCGAGGGACAGCGCCGCCTGGTCGATGACCACCCAGTCCGGGCAGTTGCGCAGCAGTATGGCCACGCGGTCGCCGGGCTCCAGGCCCTCGGCGGCCATGGCCGTGCGCCAGCGCGCCACCGCCGCCGCGGTCTCGCGCCAGGTGAGCGCCCGCCAGTCGTTGGACTGGCGGTCAAACCAACGGTAGGCGACGCGCTCCGGCGAGCGGCGCACGCGCTGGTGAAAGAGGCCATCGAGCGTGCGTGCCCGCTCGACGGGGATGAGATCCTCAGACCAAGTGGCCAACTGTCCGTCCTCGTCATCGGGCGGGCGCCGTGGGTCAGCAACGCCCGCGCCCATTACGTTTTCGTACTGCTGCAAGGCAGGGAGTCTATTGTAAAATTCCGTGCTTAACATCTCCCGCTCGACTGGTAACAGCGCCAACGCCGCCATGCAGATCACCATCAACGGCGAAGCCACCGAGATCCCCGACGACCTGTACATGAGCGCGCTCATCGACCGCCTGGGCTTGACGGGCCGGCGCATCGCCGTGGAAGTGAACCAGGAGCTGGTGCCGCGCAGCCGGCTCGATGCGCATCCGCTGCACGACGGCGACCGGGTGGAGATCATCCATGCCGTCGGCGGCGGCTGACGCCTGCGCGGGCCGGCGCCCACCCCAGGACGCTTCAAGCCCAGGACGCCTCAACAGCCAGAGACCCCCAATGCCCCAAGATCAAGCCATCCCCGCCGGAGCGGCCACCGACGGCTTCACCGTCGCCGGCCGCAGCTTCCGCTCGCGTCTGCTGGTGGGCACCGGCAAGTACAAGGACATGGACGAGACCGCCCGCGCCATCGACGCCAGCGGCGCGGAGATCGTCACCGTCGCCGTGCGCCGCAGCAACATCGGCCAGAGCGCCGAGGAGCCGAACATCCTGGACGTGCTGCCGCCGGAGCGCTACACCATCCTGCCCAACACCGCCGGCTGCTACGACGTGGACAGCGCCGTGCGCACCTGCCACCTGGCACGGGAGCTGCTCGACGGCCACAACCTGGTGAAGCTGGAGGTGCTCGGCGACCAGAAGACCCTGTTCCCGGACATGCTCCAGACCATCGAGGCGGCCCGGGTGCTGATCAAAGACGGCTTCGACGTCATGGTCTACACCAACGACGATCCGATCATCGCCAAACAGCTCGAAGACCTCGGCTGCTGCGCGGTAATGCCGCTGGCGGCCCCCATCGGCTCCGGGCTCGGCATCCGCAACCCCCTGAACATCCTTACCATCGTCGAGAACGCCTCGGTGCCCATCCTGGTGGACGCCGGCGTCGGCACCGCCAGTGATGCCGCCGTCGCCATGGAGCTCGGCTGCGACGGCGTGCTCATGAACACCGCCATCGCCGCCGCCAAGGACCCGGTGCTCATGGCCAGCGCCATGCGCAAGGGCATCGAGGCCGGCCGCGAGGCCTATCTGGCAGGGCGCATGCTCGCCAAGCGCTTCGCGTCGGCGTCCTCGCCCATCGAGGGGACGTTCTTCTAGGGCAGCGGCCACTGCGCGACGCAGCTGATCATGTCCCAAGCGCTCCCAGTCGCCCATGTCCCGGTCGCGGAGTACCTCGACGGTGAGCGCGTCTCGGACGTCCGTCACGAATACGTCGACGGGGTCGTCTACGCGATGGTGGGCGTCAGCAAGACCCACAACCGCCTGACCAAGCGCCTGTCGCGGCTCGTCGACGATGTCACCGAAAACCTGCCCTGCGAGGCATTCACCACCGAGGTCAAGGTCCGCATCAAGACCCTGGACACGGAGCGCTTCTATTACCCGGACCTGCACGTCGAGTGCGAGCCCTACACCGAAGACCCGTACTATTCCGACCACCCGATGCTGGTGATCGAGGTCCTCTCCAAACGCACCGAGCGAAAGGACCGGTCGGATAAGTTCTACGCCTACCGCAAGCTGCCGAGCCTGATGGAGTACGTGCTGGTGGCCCAGGACGAGCCCAGGGTCGAGGTCTACCGCCGGGACCGCGACTGGGAGCTTGAGGTGTACGGCGCGGGCGACCGGCTCCGACTCGACAGCATCGGCGGCGAGATGGCCGTCGATGCCGTCTACCAAGGCATCGAGCTGTCCCTGGACGACTGATCGGCGTCGATTCGCATGCCGCCGATTTCGCCGGGCTTGCGCCTGCTGTCGACAGCAGCCGCTGCCCGGGCTCCCTAATCCCCTGTGCTCTCGACCGGCTCGAAGGTCACGTCTTCGTAGATGGCGTCCAGGCCGCAGGCAAAGTCCAGCGTTTCCAGCCGCAGCCGCCCGCCCTCCGGCACGGCCTGGAACAGCCAGCCGTCGTCGCGGCGGGAGAAGACTTCGACGCTGCGGCTGCGGGAGTCCACGAGCACGTACTCCTTGAGCGTCTCCAGCCGGCGGTAGTGGGCGAACTTGGTGCCGCGGTCATAGCCCTCGGTGCGCTCGGACAGGACCTCGATCACCACGCTCGCATGCTGCTTGGCGGTGCGGCGCTCCGCATCGCCCGGGTGGCAGGTGACGAAGACGTCCGGGTAGAAGAAGGCGTCCGCCCGCTCGACGCGCAGCTTCATGTCGGCGATGTAGACGCGGCAGGGGCCGCCGCGGACATGCGAGCGCAACAGTGCGAACAGGTTGCCGGCGATGGTGACGTGCTCGTCGCCGGCGCCGGCCATCGCGAAGACCTCGCCCGCGACATACTCGTGCTTGATGGGCGACTCGGCCTCGCCGGCGAGGTAATCGTCGACGGTGATGTAAGGGATTTCGGCGAGATTGGACATAGCGGTCAGGCGCTTGGGTTTCGCTTGGCTCAATTAAAGCACGTTGACGCCGGCAAGCCAGCGCCGACCCGGGACACGCCTATGGCTGATCGGCATCACGGCGCCGGCCGCCCAGCCCGTCTGCCTGGCCCGGCCGCCCAGCCCCGCCGCCTTCAGGCGCCCGGCTTCACCAAGGCCGCCGAGAAGTCCCGGTGCAGGTAGCCGTCGACGATGGTCACCTCGGCGCCCAGCTCGGCGGCCCAGGCCTCCACCTCCGCCGGCTGGCGGTAGTTGAAGGTCTGGGAGTTGTCCTTGCCGTGCAGCAGGTTGAACGCGAAGCCCGTGCCGGCGGCGGCATAGCAGCGCCCGACGGCCTCGCGCGTCTCCTCCAGGGTCAGGTTGTTGAGCGCACCGCTGCACACATACCAGTCGGCGGGCGGCAACGGGTCGGAGAGCACGTCGGCCTGGCGGATCTCGGCGCCGGTGCGCTCGCGGGCCACCTCGACCATGCGCTCGTGCAGGTCGATGCCGATGTAGGCGCCCGGCTCCTCATCATGCTCTTGCAGGTAGAGCAGGAAGTCGCCGAAGCCGCAGCCCAGGTCCGCCAGGGTGAGGCCGCTTAGGTCCTCCGGCAGCAGCTCCCGCAGCACGCGGAAGCGGGTCTGCTGGGAGCTGGCGGACTGGTAGTGCAGCCCTTCGGCGGTGTCGCCGTAGTGGCTCAGGACGTGGTCGTAGAAGTCGTGGACGCTGATGCGGGGCATGGCGGTGCTGCTGACGGGTCTCGGCTGGCGGGTGGGGGTAGAATGGGGCGCGATCATAGCGCCGGCCCCGCGCCTGCGCAGTATTGCCGTCGCGGCGATGCGCCCACCGGTACCCGGCCGCATGCTCGGCCCGCTGCCTGCTTGCCTGACGGCGCTTGCTGCTGCACTCCGGCACACCAGACACCCGCACGCTCCCTAGCGCCCGTGACCCACCTCGCCGACCCGGACCAGCCCCATCACCGCCCAGTGCGCAGCTTCGTGCTGCGCGAAGGCCGGCTCACCGCGGGGCAGCAGCGGGCCTTCGAGACGCTCTGGCCGCGCTTCGGCGTGGACTGGCAGCCCGGCACCCTGCTGGACCCGACGGCGCTCTTCGACAGCCCGCGGCCGGTGGTGCTGGAGATCGGCTTCGGCAACGGCGAGTCCCTGGCGGCGCAGGCGGCGGCGGACCCGGCGCGGAATTATCTCGGGCTCGAAGTGCACCGCCCCGGCGTCGGCCACCTGCTGCTGGCCGTCGAGCGTCTGGGGCTCACCAACCTGCGGGTGATGCGCACGGACGCCCGTGCCCTGCTGCGGCCGCCGCCGGACGGCGGGCTCCCCGCGGCATCGCTCGCGGCGGTGCAGCTCTTCTTTCCGGACCCGTGGCCGAAGAAGCGCCACCACAAGCGCCGCATCGTGCAGCCGGACTTCATGCAGGACGTGGCCCGCGCGCTCACGGCCGGCGGCATCTTCCACGCCGCCACCGACTGGGCGCCCTATGCCGAGCACATGCGCGCAGTCCTGGAGGCCATGCCGGCCCTGTTCGAGAACACCGCCGGCGCCGGGCGCTTCGCCGAGCGCCCGGCGAGCCGCCCGCCGACGAAGTTCGAGCGCCGCGGCGAGCGTCTGGGGCACGAGGTGCTCGACCTGGTGTACCGTCGTCGCTGAGCCGGCGCGGGCGGTAACCGGCGCGCCGGCTCAGCGACGA